>JAVXQD010000125.1:0-510 GCA_036644375.1 Oscillospiraceae bacterium | reverse complement strand
CATTTTTTATTAAAAAAGAAGTAACTATGGTACTAATTTTATGCCATTTTTCAGTTTGAAATTGAAAAATTGGCGCAAAGGTATGATTTGGCAGCAAAAGGATTAGCAGTTGCAATTTTGTGTACCAAAAAGCGCCAAATTAAGCGACAAATAAAAAACAATAGAAAAAAGGTAAAAAAATGCCCTAAAACAAGCGTTTTAGGGCGAATTTGGAGCTGCTAACGCGATTCGAACGCGTGACCTCGTCCTTACCAAGGACGTGCTCTGCCGACTGAGCCATATCAGCGAAATATTGCGAATTAAACTGCCGCAACGAGTATTATTATATAGGTAAATTGTGTTTTTGTCAATACCAAAATAGAAAATTTAAAAATGATGAGAAAATGCAATTAAATTCTATTTAAATATAGTTCCTATAAAATTTATCAAATTAAAAGATAGTAGAAAGGGGCGGTTATTGGCACTGTATATTACACGAATTCAGCAAAAATATTCGCAGTATATTGTCAG
>JAVXQD010000124.1:0-516 GCA_036644375.1 Oscillospiraceae bacterium | reverse complement strand
ACATGGGTGTGAAGCGGCGTTCCAAGAGTTCCTTTTTGGGGACGCCGGAAACAGCGATGACATGATCTCTATCGCAGACGATGGCGGGAAGTTCCGCAATTTTATGAAGTACATCGGCATATTGACCGGCAAAACTTGCCATTTCTCCGATCGGAGAATATTTTTTAAAGATTACTTCACCTTCACTATTGGTGTATATTTCCAGTGGATCTCCCTCACGGATCCGCATCGTACGGCGGATTTCTTTTGGAATGACCACACGCCCCAAATCATCGATACGTCTTACAATTCCGGTAGCTTTCATCTATTTTTTCCTCCCTATCAAATTTTTAAAATTGGGGTTGTATTTCATCAATTCATCTTTTTTTATTTGAAATGTAAAAAAAGGATATTTCTGAAAAATACTTTCAAAAATATTATCTGTATTATGGAAAAATTTATACCATGGTTTGAAAAGAAATTTATAATGCCACAAGTTCAGCCTGTAAAGCAGTTGACTTTACAGGCTGATTTCTC
>JAVXQD010000123.1:0-519 GCA_036644375.1 Oscillospiraceae bacterium | reverse complement strand
CTTTGTACCTCCCATATTTTGTACTATGAGAGATTATAATAAATAAGTGGACCATTTTTCAATTACGAATAATCGAATCAATGGACCACTTTTAAATTACCATAAACATGCACAAAGGTTTTATTCACAACACCGTCTTTTTTCTTGATAATACATATACCGTAATTTTCTCAATTCGCTCTTTTCCGGCACTGCAGTTCACACTATCCGCCATTGCCAACCACATCAGAAATATACCGCTGCGGAATTCTTTGCGGCATATGGTGTTTAGATTTCACCTTTCGCATTTCTGCATAGAAATTTCTTGCATTTACTAATGTAAAATATATAAAAAGTGAGATGATACAGATTTTATATTTTTTCCTTTGTGACAAATCGGTAAGTTATTCAAAATTCTAGAATAACAATATTAAACCCCACTGTCATTCGGAATTTTATTTATAATTCTAATAATTTATTCCCATTTCGGAATATTTATTGTAATTTTGCATATAATATGTTATCATAAGCATAAAGGAG
>JAVXQD010000122.1:0-521 GCA_036644375.1 Oscillospiraceae bacterium | reverse complement strand
AAAGCTGATTTACCACCGCTAAAATTTTTTTGGTGGGGTTTAATGTTGGTATGATGGCGCTTACATATATAGTAATGACCCATTCCCCCTCAATTTTCATGCTCACCAATATCATACCTTGATTGTGATACTCATACAAGTATCCAAAGAAAATTTTTATTGCGGATGGCCGGCGCAACCATCAAAAGGCCGCCGATGTTCTTTTGACGCAGCGGTTGCGCGAGGCGCAAAAGTGTGGTACAAATAAAAAAATATCCTCAATAACAACGTGTTATCGAGGATATTTTTGGTTGGGCTGGCTGGATTCGAACCAGCGGAATGACGGAGTCAAAGTCCGTTGCCTTACCACTTGGCGACAGCCCATTATTTAAGAACGGCAAACTCTCTACGAATTTGCCGTTTTCTTTTAAAATGGGGTGGATGATGGGACTCGAACCCACGACAACCAGAACCACAATCTGGCGCTCTACCAACTGAACTACATCCACCATATGGTGCGTCTTAAGGGATTCGAACCCCTG
>JAVXQD010000121.1:300-535 GCA_036644375.1 Oscillospiraceae bacterium | reverse complement strand
TGGGGACACTGTCCATTTCAAACATTACCCAGCCAAACACAACCATTAAAAATGTATAGCTTCTTTGAACCACAAGGGGAAGCCTCTCAAGATATTTACCGTAAACAAATTTTTCGAGCATTAAAAGTACGCCGAAATAAAGCCCCCAAATAATAAAGTTCCAACTGGCGCCATGCCAAAATCCGGTCAAGCCCCAAACAATCAGCAAATTTCGTATGCTTTTTGCGACACCGCC
>JAVXQD010000121.1:0-290 GCA_036644375.1 Oscillospiraceae bacterium | reverse complement strand
AGAGTGATGTGCCACCTCCGCCAGAAATCGGCGATGGAAACTGCTGTATACGGCAATTTAAAGTTTGCCGGAAAATGAAATCCGAGCATCTGTCCCATTCCGCAAGCCATATCGGAATAGCCGGAAAAATCAAAATAAATTTGAAAGGTGAACGCAAGGATGCCGAGCCACGCTGTCAACGCCGGCAATTCTCCTATGGGCATCGCTTTGATCTGCACCCAAAGAAGCCCAATATTATTAGCGAGCAATAATTTTTTTGCAAGCCCTCTTGTAAAAAGTCCAATCCCGTC
>JAVXQD010000120.1:0-545 GCA_036644375.1 Oscillospiraceae bacterium | reverse complement strand
AGCAACTACGGTCGTTGGCTAATTCGGCTGGGATCAAGCGGCTCGAAAATGCTGATACGTGAGGGCTTGCAAGTATTAACCAATTTGGCGTTATAGCAATAATGCTAAGTACTATAACAAATCGTAGAAATGTAGATATATTATGTAAAAAAGGCGGGAAATATATGTTTGAAGCTGGATTAAAGTTTGTTCGGGTAGATTTTCATTTACATACCTGCAAAGACAAAGAATTTTCGTTTACGGGTGAACTGAATAGTTTTGTAAAAGATTATGTTTCTGCACTTAAACAAGCAAATATCAATGTTGGGGTAATTACAAATCATAATAAATTTGACCAGGATGAATACAAAGCTATCCGCAAAGCGGCAAAGAAAGAAGATATTTACATTCTTCCAGGCGTTGAGTTGACGATTAAGGAAGGGGCAAATGGCATCCATACTCTTATTGTGTTTGATCCAGATGCTTGGATTTCTAACGGAGACAATCATATTCAAACTTTTTTGACAGCAGCATTTGCCACTATTCCAAATCCGGAAAATCGAAAT
>JAVXQD010000119.1:0-546 GCA_036644375.1 Oscillospiraceae bacterium | reverse complement strand
CAAGTCATGCCCCTGTGAAGGGGCATCGCAGCCGTGCTGTTGTCTTCTTTTTTGCCGTCAAAGTTTCAAGTCATGCCCCTGTGAAGGGGCATCTCGAGCAGCACCGAAAAGAAATCAAGTCGATGCTAGTTTCAAGTCATGCCCCTGTGAAGGGGCATCTTGAAAGTGATGATGGGAACAACATCAGAGTGATGTTTCAAGTCATGCCCCTGTGAAGGGGCATCTCATATCCGTGGTGCAATCCGGTATGATGAGTTTGTTTCAAGTCATGCCCCTGTGAAGGGGCATCATATCACACAGATAAAAACGAAAGATACCATTATTGTTTCAAGTCATGCCCCTGTGAAGGGGCATCACATTAGCGCATACATTAAGGATAAAGCCATTAGTTTCAAGTCATGCCCCTGTGAAGGGGCATCGCGACGAAACGGCTTAGACCGTCGGTGCATTCAAGTTTCAAGTCATGCCCCTGTGAAGGGGCATCGTCACAATATCAAGCGTACGAGTCGGGCACACGTCGTTTCAAGTCATGCCCCTGTGAAGGGG
>JAVXQD010000118.1:0-547 GCA_036644375.1 Oscillospiraceae bacterium | reverse complement strand
GGACGGCAGGCGCACGGTGGATGCTTTCGACTCCTACAAAACCGAGATGGTAAGCCCCATCTGTCGCTGGGATGACATCGAAAGAGTGCAGGAGCTGGTGCGTAAGCTCAAGGAGGCTGGAGCCATCTCCAACAAAAGCTGCGGCATTCATGTGCATATTGATGCCTCGCCATTCGATGCCCGAACCCTGCGCAACATCACCAATATCATGGCGGCAAAGGAAGATTTGATCTACAAGGCGCTGGAGGTTTCGGTGGCCAGACAGCATCGCTGGTGCCGCCCGGTGGATAACCGCTTCCTCGAAGAACTCAACAGCCGGAAGCCGCAATCGCTGGAACAGGTCAAGCGCATCTGGTATAACGGCGGCGACCGCAGCCATTCCCACTATGATGACAGCCGCTATCACTGCCTCAATCTGCATTCTGTGTTTCAGAAAGGCACGGTGGAATTTCGGCTGTTCAATGGCACGTTACACGCCGGGAAAATCAAGTCGTACATCCAGCTCTCTTTGGCCATCGGAGCGCAAGCACTGAATCAGCGCTGTGCC
>JAVXQD010000117.1:0-549 GCA_036644375.1 Oscillospiraceae bacterium | reverse complement strand
GGGCAAATCCTAGGCGGTGACCGCAATGCTTAAGGTGAACAACAAAAAAACCATCCGCAAATTGGCGGCAAGCTCCTTTCGGGCAAACAAGCTCCGCAACCTCTTTGCCGTGATTGCCATTATCCTCACCACCGTTTTATTTACAGGACTTTTCACCGTGGCGGGCAGCTTGCTTTCCTCCATGGAGGAGAGCACCATGCGGCAGGTGGGCAGCAATTTCCACGGGGGTTTTAAATATCTCACCGCAGAGCAATACGACAAGCTGAAAACCCATCCCGATATCAAAAGCATCTCCTATTCCGTTGTTTTGGGCGTCGCCGAAAATGAGAAGCTCGCCAAGCGCCCCACAGAAATTCGCTATGCCAACGACGAAATTGAAGCGGCAGCCATGTTTTCCCTGCCCACCACGGGCAGACTGCCGCAAAATGAGGATGAGCTTGCCACCGACACGCTTGTGCTGGAGCGTTTGGGCATTCCGGCGGAGCTTGGGCAAAAGGTGACGTTGGAATACTCGGTGGGCGGCGAAAAGCGCACGGACAGCTTTACGCT
>JAVXQD010000116.1:0-561 GCA_036644375.1 Oscillospiraceae bacterium | reverse complement strand
AGTTCCACTCAATAAACTGCGCAAACTCGTTGCCCATAAAATTGAGTTTCTTGCCAGGGTGTCCAATCATAAAACCAAAAAACGCTTTGAGTGACTCAAACTTTTGGTCATATTCCCCTGCCACCTTGCCAATCATACTTCCCTTGCCGTGCACAACCTCGTCGTGAGATATTGCAAGAATGTAGTTTTCAGAGTAGGTGTAGCTGATTGCAAATGTCAAATCTTTGTGATTGTCCTTCCTAAAAAACGGGTCAAGCTCCAAATAGTGCAAGCTGTCGTTCATCCAGCCCATATTCCACTTGAAATTGAAGCCAAGACCGCCCTCGTAGGCAGGTTTTGTTATCATAGGAAACGCAGTTGACTCCTCGGCGATTGTCATTGCGCCGTGATATTTGGACAGAATTGCCGTATTCATCTGCTTCAAAAAGTCCTTGGCTTCTAGGTTGTAGTTGCCACCGTATTCGTTTGGCGTCCACTCCCCGTCCTTTCTGCCATAATCAAGATAAAGCATACTCGCAACAGCGTCACAGCGTATGCCGTCAATGTGATAGATGTCAAACC
>JAVXQD010000115.1:0-570 GCA_036644375.1 Oscillospiraceae bacterium | reverse complement strand
CGCCTCAAGTTGCGGGAGATGAAAGACCCCTACGCACCCGTGCCGCCCGGAACTGAGGGTACCGTTAATTTTGTGGACGATGCCTGCGGCATACACATGATTTGGGACAACGGTCGGACGCTGGCACTTTTGCCGGATCAAGACAGTTTCTCAGTCATAGCAGACCCCGAACCGGAGCAGGAGATGGGAGGGATGAAATTTGAGTGAGATTTTTGAAATGGAACTCTATGAATGAACCGGCGGAGCAGCCAAGCCGGTTAGAGCTATAAAACGCCGCCGCAAATCAGCGGCGGCGTTTTGTATTATCGAGTTTCAAAGAGCTTGCCAATGGGGATTCCAAGCGCTTCTGAAATGTCCAAAAGTGCTGAAACACTTGGCACGGCTTTGGCAGTTTCAATCTGCTGGATATGGTTTTTGCTATAAGAGATTTTTTCCGCCAGAGACTGCTGCGTATAGCCTTTTTCCTTGCGATAGTAGAGTATATTCAGCCCAATTTGGGTGAAAACCTTATCGTGTCTTGTCTCCATCTGTATTTCTCCTCCTTATAGGTATATTGTACCGAAAAAGCAG
>JAVXQD010000114.1:0-581 GCA_036644375.1 Oscillospiraceae bacterium | reverse complement strand
CCCTTCAGCAGGAGGGAGGGCTTGGTATCCGCCGCCTTCAGATAGGAGGCGGTGAAGTCCGGATCCTGCATGAACAGCGTACTGGCTGCTTTTTCCTTTGCAGTTCTGGTTTTCCCACACCATTTTGGCCCTTCTATGAGCACGGCACCGGAGGCTTCCAGTGCCTTAGTGAGGACATGGTCTGCAATTCTGGGTAAATATTCTGGCTCCATCGCAAGATACCCCTTTCAGCAAAACGCCTTTCTTTGGCTTTACAATACCATGTACTTCCGAGTTTGTCAAGAACATACTTCCGAGTTTGGCAAGAATATGCTTCTGAGTTTGGCGTACAATGAAATAAATATAGGAGCGTAAACCCGTTTTAGGCGTGTGTAACGTGAACTTAGAAATTATTTTTCGTTTTAGTAAATCGCAAATCAGTAAATCCAAATCAAGCTGTTGACAATTTTTAAGAAGTAGTTTATAATTAAGTAAATCATAAACCATGAGATTGTTTGGAGGTATATCAATGTTTGTAGGAAGAGAAAACGAGCTTCACACGTTAAATAAGCTCTATCAATCTGATAAATTTGAATTTTCTG
>JAVXQD010000113.1:0-587 GCA_036644375.1 Oscillospiraceae bacterium | reverse complement strand
TCAAGCTGAAAATGATGTTTGATCAACTCATGAAATTCATAGTTACGTTGTAATTTAAAGCCGCGAAATAATAAGATGCCGTACTGATGCAACTCTTGCATAAGCTCTGTGCGATGAACTCTAACATAGGCGGCTAGAGCATCTACATCTGTATATTCGGGGTCAGCGACATAAATTTTGCAATAATCATTTAAAAGTGTGGTGTTTAGTTGCATGTGAATGGTCTCTATTTTTGTTTTTTTTAATTTATTGTATGGACTGAAGCATTTTGGCTAAAGCGGCAAATGTTCAGTGGGCGAGAGTATAAAGTGTAGTGCGAGCGCCAGATGTAATATTTCGTTGTACAGAAGAACATACCGACAAACGGTGAAAGTCTTAATATTTGATGGATCTATTTTATAGATTAGCGCTTAAATATGTACGTTGGACGGAAATGATTACTTGCGGAGAATTATGTATTTATATATGTTTTATATCATTATTTTTGTAATATTTAAGTTGAGAAAGACATCCAGTCAGACCAATTTTAATTTGTATTCACGAGCTTCTTCTAAAGTATTGAAGCATATAAGAGGTTAGTTAATATC
>JAVXQD010000112.1:0-599 GCA_036644375.1 Oscillospiraceae bacterium | reverse complement strand
CCTGCGCCGTAAATTTTTCTCAAATCCTTTGTTTCCAGTATCGTCATTGGAAGAACCTCCATAAAAATAGTGTGTATTATATCGCTACAATACACACTATATCACGCAAATCTTTCTAAAATCTTTCGAGAGCAAAATCAAATCTAAGGGTTTTGAAAGATTTCAGCCCTCGCGCGGCAAAAATACAGAAAAGACAGAGCCGCTGCCGCGCTTGGAGGCGACTTTGATATACCCGCCCTCGCCGGAGATGATTTCTCTTGCAAGATACAGCCCGATTCCCACGCCCTCCTCGCACTGTACCGTGGGGGAACGATAAAATCGGGTGAATATTTTTGCGGTTTCATCCTCGGAAATTCCAATGCCGGTGTCAGCCACATCAATTCGGCAAAAGAGGGAATAGGCGGTGACGCTCATGGAAATTTCGCCGCCACTCGGGGTGTATTTGATGGCGTTGTCCACGATGTTTTGGAGGGCTTCGCCGGTCCATTTTGCATCGAAGCAGGCTGACTCCGTGGTAGAAGTGCCGTGGAGGGCAATGCTTTTTTGTGCCGCCTTTGCGCCGCTTTGGGCAAGCAGCTCGTCCAAAAGCGGCTGCAGCG
>JAVXQD010000111.1:0-602 GCA_036644375.1 Oscillospiraceae bacterium | reverse complement strand
CTCTAATTTCCTATTAAACTGCGTCTCCTTTTTCAGCTCGGCGCGGAGGGCGGCGAGCTGTGCTTCTCGGGCGGCGGTTTGTGCTAAAAGGGCTCTTGCCGCTTCGCCGGTCATGGGTTTTGCGGTGCCGGCGACGGCTTTTGCACGGTCAATGCTGATGGCATCGGTGAGGTCGCAGTAGAGGGTGAAGAAATTTGCAAAGCGCATGGTGCTGATGTCCAGCGCATCCAGCAGCGGCGCATCGGGGGTGACCCATGGGGAGAAAATCAGCTCGTCCAATGTGGTTTTGTTGCTGTCGCTGCGGTTGATTCGTTGGTGCGCCGCCCAGAATTGCAGGCGGTTGCCCAGCCGAAACACCAGTAGCATGGGGTACGGAATGGTGCGCATGATGACCTCCGCCATGCGCCGCAGTCCCTTTTCACGGGTGAGTGCCACCTCTATGACCTCAATCTCCGCATACTCCCGCTCCTCGTCCTCGTAGGGCGGGATGTGAATGGTCTCCGGCTTCATGCAGTAGCGCCAAGTCACCTTGTCCATGCCCTCCGCAAACAGTGCCTTGTCCCCTGCCGACAGGTCGGCGTTTTCGTAAAACAGCTTCTTGA
>JAVXQD010000110.1:0-606 GCA_036644375.1 Oscillospiraceae bacterium | reverse complement strand
GAGCGGCTTGTCCTCCAAAATCGCAGACAAGCATGATTCTTTTCCTGCGCTGTGCGAGACTCCAGTGTTGAGCGTCGAGAACTCTCCAAGCAAGGGAGAATTGCTCTCCCATGATGCACCCAGCAGATTTCCATACCCCAAACGCAGGTCGAGGTAGAGATACTCCGCTGTCAGCAATTCTGATGGTTTCTTCAAGCACCGCCCCGAAATCTTCGCCGTCTGCGGAGCTGAAGGCTCCGGGGAATAGCGATAGGTAATCCTTTGATGTTATCGTAGGATTTTCCCCCGCTCCGCACCGTGCATGCGACTTTCACCGCACACGGCGCTCCATCGGAACAATATTTCGCTTGTTTTAAACACAACTTACACACTTCGTTTCAGCAATTTAAGGATATTTTAGCAGTGAATTTCAGATAGATTTGCTTGCTTTCGCAGTTGGTTCAGCTTTTGCAGTTGGTTTTTAGTGAGCTGTAAAATGCCAAGGTACTGTGCTGTTGTTTCGGATAGCGTGGCATGAAGTAACTGATGAACCTGTTCGTCAAGAATGATGAGGTTGTTGTATTTATCTGTTCCACCCATTGACAATGGTAGCTTGTGATGACAATG
>JAVXQD010000109.1:0-627 GCA_036644375.1 Oscillospiraceae bacterium | reverse complement strand
CCACCATTTGCATCTGTGCCACACTCATGCGCCTGACGACATCGCCTGGTTTAATCATGTCTAAGTTAAACCGATCCAATATCTTCTGGGTTTCATTGATCACGTGTTTGGACTCCACAAAACCGAGTCGATGTCGTTGACGCCCGATAAAGACATTATCCGCAACATTCAAATCCGGGCAAAGGTTCAACTCTTGAAAGATAATCCCAATGCCAAGCTTCTGTGCAACATTGATGCTGCTAATGACGACTTCCTTCCCGTTGACAAAAATCCTCCCCTCATCGGGAATGTAGCCTTCAACGCCGTTAAGTACTTTCATCAACGTGGATTTCCCCGCACCATTTTCGCCCAGTAACGCGTGAACTTCACCAGCGCCAACGCGAATATTCACCCCGTCCAACGCCTTGACGCCTGGAAAGGATTTACAGATACCTTCCATTCTAAGAAGCTCTTCCACACAATACACCCCTTTGCTTAACGCTGAAAGTCCTCCTTGAAATCATCCAAAGACCTTTTCTCGAATTATTTTTGAAGCGTAGGCGGCGTCTCCCTTTTCGATGCAAGCAGCCAGCGTATCCATGCCGATCTTATCAACCATTGCATCAAACATCGTCATATACATAACAC
>JAVXQD010000108.1:0-629 GCA_036644375.1 Oscillospiraceae bacterium | reverse complement strand
CTTGTTTCAAGTCATGCCCCCGTGAGGGGGCATCTCCTCCCGTTCGTAAAGTTTGCAGCCACTATAAGCGTTTCAAGTCATGCCCCCGTGAGGGGGCATCTATAGATGGTCTCATTGGTTCCGTCGCCATAGAGAGTTTCAAGTCATGCCCCCGTGAGGGGGCATCCACCCCATAGCCCCAGCAAAAAATGAAGGAGGCGTTTCAAGTCATGCCCCCGTGAGGGGGCATCTTCAAAAATACGAGTTTTGCTGTGTTCTCTAAAGTTTCAAGTCATGCCCCCGTGAGGGGGCATCGCCGAGGTGGGAGCGGCTCCCTCCTCCCACGTTGGGGTTTCAAGTCATGCCCCCGTGAGGGGGCATCAGGGTCCGGGCGCATTTGGAATGTTGGCATCGTGAGTTTCAAGTCATGCCCCCGTGAGGGGGCATCAAAGATTAGGGGGCTGATTTGTGCAATATCATCATGGTTTCAAGTCATGCCCCCGTGAGGGGGCATCACAAGTCCGCCTATTTTGTGTCCTTGCTGTCCGACGTTTCAAGTCATGCCCCCGTGAGGGGGCATCTGGAGACAAATGGAGTAAATCCTTCATGGTGTCTGTTTCAAGTCATGCCCCCGTGAGGGGGCATCCCTC
>JAVXQD010000107.1:0-637 GCA_036644375.1 Oscillospiraceae bacterium | reverse complement strand
ATCTCAGGCGAGGCCAATCCGATACGGATGGCGTCGAACTCTTCGACTTGACCCTGGTTTTTCAGCAAATTCAGTAGGTCTTTCAAGGCCTTTCCTCCTGGCGGAGCAGGGAGCGGGCTTTTCAGCCACGCTCCCAATTCGCGTCACGTGTTATTCGGTTTCCAGATCGATATCGATACCGAGCGAACGGATCTCTTTGATCAACACGTTGAAGGACTCGGGCATGCCCGGCTCCATACGGTGATCGCCGTCCACGATGTTTTTGTACATCTTGGTCCGACCGTTCACGTCGTCCGACTTCACTGTGAGCATTTCTTGCAGGGTGTATGCCGCGCCGTAAACGCTGACCACCGAACTGCGCCTTACCACCCAGCGGCTGCTGGGTAACCAGGCTGTAAGAACCAGTGGAACGCGCGTGCATCTTGTCGTCCACCAAGTGGTTCAGCTTGAGCATGTACATGTAACCAACGGTCACTGGACGCTCGAACTTGTTACCGGTACGGCCGTCGAACAGCTGCATCTGACCGCTTTCTGGCATGTCTGCCAGTTTCAGCATGGCCTTGATCTCGCTTTCCTTGGCACCATCGAAGACCGGGGTAGCCATTGGCACGCCTTTCTTCAGGTTGTGGGCCAGGGC
>JAVXQD010000106.1:0-642 GCA_036644375.1 Oscillospiraceae bacterium | reverse complement strand
AAGTGACTGCGATGGTCGATAAGTCGTTGGAGGAGCAAAAAAAAGCAATTGCCCAGACTGTTCGTCGAGTGGTCGTTCTTGACGACCGCATTGACGTCTATCTGGACAATGCTAACTGTGGTGGAGGCGAGGGGAGTCGAACCCCTGTCCGAAAACCCGAGAATTCTTGTATCTCCGAGCGCAGTCTGCGATTTAACGTTCCCTCTGCCACGCGCCCACAGACGGGCTCATGGTTTTAGTAGCTTCATAAAGTCCCACCCATCGCAAAGCTTGAACGGGCTGGTACCCCGCCTTTCATGACGCCGGATGAACTACGCCGCGGGAGGCTTAGGTCCGACGGGCAGCCTTAAGCGGCTACCGGAATAAAATCGTTATTATTCGCAGTTATTGTTTTTCCCCGTTTTATGGCGGTCAGGGGCCGCCGCTCGCTGCTCGAATCCCCCAGATCCCCGTCGAAACCATTACGCCCCCATAGACGCCGCCAACGGTTCCCCTTGACGGACGGGTGGCCCTAGTACCGCTCTTTGAACGAACGCTCGATATCGCGCTTGGCGTCCTTCTGAGCCTGATCGTCGCGCTTGTCGTAGAGCTTTTTGCCCTTGCAGATCGCAAGCTCCATCTTCACGCGGCCGTCCTTGAAGT
>JAVXQD010000105.1:0-663 GCA_036644375.1 Oscillospiraceae bacterium | reverse complement strand
GGTTGCAGGTACAGGGCACCGCTAACTCCCCAACTAGTGCGGCCTTGCCCCACACCGAAGCGCGAGGAAAGACTGCTAGTATTGTACTACACATTCCTGAAATTATCAATCAGATTTTTCTGACACTTCCGGGAAAAAGGGCTTTACAAGGTGCGAAAGTATGGTATAATATCAAAGTATCCTTTCGGGGGCGTAGCTCAGCTGGGAGAGCGCCGCGTTCGCAACGCGGAGGTCAAGAGTTCGATCCTCTCCGTCTCCACCAAAAAAAGTCCCGTAACCGCAGGGTTGCGGGACTTTTTCCAACCCCAGCTCGCGCCAC
Source organism: Oscillospiraceae bacterium (assembly GCA_036644375.1). Classification (GTDB taxonomy): domain Bacteria; phylum Bacillota; class Clostridia; order Oscillospirales; family Ruminococcaceae; genus CALWZE01. The sequence goes on along the minus strand of JAVXQD010000105.1, from coordinate 344 downwards.
CCTGATTTTTAGAGGCGCGAAAATCAAATACGGAGCGGTATCGAAGTGGTCATAACGGGACTGACTCGAAACCAGTTGACCCGCATGGCTCCGTGGGTTCGAATCCCACCCGCTCCGCCAAACAAGAGCCTCGGCACGCAAGTTGCGTGCCGAGGCTCTTGTTTTTCTTTTTCAGCGGGGCGGTTTTCTTACAGCGCAATGGTCTCCATATGCTCAAAATCCAGCACCACGTCGGCGCGGTCAAAGGTAATTTCAAATAAAATCAGCTCCGGGAGCAGTTCGGGAATTCCCATAATATAGTCCGGCAGCTTGGCGAGAAATTTCTCCTTGATGCCCGCAATAGG
>JAVXQD010000104.1:284-673 GCA_036644375.1 Oscillospiraceae bacterium | reverse complement strand
AATTATGGCGCGTGAGCTGAATGTGCCTGTCATCTGCCTTTCGCAGCTCTCGCGCGGGCCGGAGCAGCGGCAGGACCACCGCCCTATGCTCGCTGATTTGCGCGAATCCGGCTCGATTGAGCAGGATGCGGATATTGTGCTGTTTTTAAACAGAGATTCGTATTATGATGAAAATGCAGACCGCGGCAGTGCAGAGTGTATTATCGCCAAAAACCGCCACGGTGAAGTGGATAAAGTGAATATCAACTGGGACGGGCGCTACACGCGCTTTACCGATGTGGACTATTATCATGAAGATTGAGATCAAAGATACCTGCGCCAAAAGCCCCTATTTAAAAGAGAATGACAGAGTTCTGCTCGGCCTTTCAGGCGGTGCGGACTCTGTCGCA
>JAVXQD010000104.1:0-274 GCA_036644375.1 Oscillospiraceae bacterium | reverse complement strand
TTTGGATGGGCGAGTACACCAAATTTATGAATTTGGAGCAGGGTCGTGTTAACTGACAAAATGCAAAATTGCATCAGCCAAAATGATATGCTGCAAGGCGTTTCGGTGCTGCTTTGCGCCCTCTCGGGCGGCGCGGACTCGATAGCGATGACCCACGCCCTTTTGCAGCTCTGCAGGGCGGAGGGCATCACCCTTAACGCGGTGCATCTCAACCACTCGCTGCGCGGCGAGGAGTCGCAGCGCGATGCGGATTTTGTGCGCGATTTTTGCGAAA
>JAVXQD010000103.1:0-677 GCA_036644375.1 Oscillospiraceae bacterium | reverse complement strand
CTTTATCCAGTCTCGGAGCTGTATTCTTGCGCGAATTCCATACTTTTCGCACACATCCGCCTGACTGCTTTTGCCCGCTAGGTATGCTTCTACCGCCTGCTTTTTCAGTTCCGGGCTGTAAACTCGGTTTTTTCCACCGGCTGCAAGGCCGATGACACCCTCGTTTCGATAGATACGCGCCCAGTCATCAAGTGTGGACGCCACAACGCCACTACGCCGTGCCGCCTCCGCTCGTGAAATCGTTCCTGCAAGATACGAATGGACAATTTTCGCCTTTTCCTCTACCGCCATTTTTCCTTTCTTTGACATAATAATGCTCCCTTCATAAGTGACAGTGTTTTTCCTTTTTCACTGTCTCTTATAAAGGGAGCATATCACAGGAAATCGCCCTGTTAATTTGTGAAATTTTACAAGGATTGCGGTCAATATTTACCCTGCGTCCGGCAAACGCCTTCCGCAGCCCTGCCACCCTCTGCGTATAGCATAACAGGAAGCATGGACAGATACTGTCCATGCTTCCTGTTTTGTTGGCTTAAATATTCATGTGGCTCGCAGATGCTCCCATGCCTGCATTACCGTGCTACTGCACCTGCACCGCTGTCAGGTGCTTGGGCAGGGAGCCCACCACCACCAGACGTTTTTCCTTATCGTAGAGGAAGTAAATCCGCAGAAGGTTT
>JAVXQD010000102.1:0-681 GCA_036644375.1 Oscillospiraceae bacterium | reverse complement strand
TTAATGAGGAACTGATTTTAATGTGTCGTGATATAGGTGAATACATTAGTATGCAGTCTGAAAATACTGAATATGGTGATGCATTTGAACTGAAAATCGGAGAATTTAAGCCAGAGTATGTTGGTAAGATAAATCTATATCTTGAAGCTCTTGACCGTGAAATGAAAAAAGATAACGAAAATCCGAGCGTTGGCGTTATCCTTTGTGTAAGCAAGGATGATGAGGTTGTAGAGTTCGCTCTCAGCCCCAGTTTATCCCCTACTATGGTTTCTGAATATAATCTGAAGCTGATTGATAAGAAACTGCTGCAGAAAAAATTAAAGGAATATATAGAATTGGCAGGAACAGTCTCTGACGAGGAGTAAAAACGGATATAGCGATAATGAATAACGGGAGGTGTGCCACAGTGGACAATCATGGAGAAATGATAATTTATCAGACCGAAGATGGTTTGACGAAAATAGATGTCAATATGCAGGACGAAACAGTAGGGCTTTCAAAAATCAAATGGCAGAGCTGTTTCAAAGAGACAGAAGCGTTATTTCAAAACACATTAAAAATGTTTTTGAAGATGGCGAACTATCTCCAGCAAGCAATGTGCAAATTTTGCACATTGCTAATTCTGATAAACCGGTTGGTTTTTATAGTCTTGACGTTGTTATCTCTGTTGGTTATCGTGTG
>JAVXQD010000101.1:0-696 GCA_036644375.1 Oscillospiraceae bacterium | reverse complement strand
GTTTCAAGTCATGCCCCTGTGAAGGGGCATCGGCACAAAGCCGGAGATTGCGACCGAACGCAAAGTTTCAAGTCATGCCCCTGTGAAGGGGCATCGCGCATATATCAAGGCTGCGCGTAAAGCGGCAAAAATGTTTCAAGTCATGCCCCTGTGAAGGGGCATCACAAAATCAAGGGCATCGGCACCGGCGCAATAGTTTCAAGTCATGCCCCTGTGAAGGGGCATCAGAAGCTATGGACAAGGCTGTCAAAGCTTACAATGTTTCAAGTCATGCCCCTGTGAAGGGGCATCTTATTACCAATGGCGATTATAAAGTCGAATATATGTTTCAAGTCATGCCCCTGTGAAGGGGCATCATAGGGCGGGCGCTCATGGGCACAACCCAAAAAGTTTCAAGTCATGCCCCTGTGAAGGGGCATCCACGGCAGCGCATTTGTGCCTAGCAGCATGCCCGGTTTCAAGTCATGCCCCTGTGAAGGGGCATCATTACAATATATTTCATATCCAAAATCAGTCATGTTTCAAGTCATGCCCCTGTGAAGGGGCATCCGTGAAATGCGGTACATTTTTATTTTTCCCATAATGTTTCAAGTCATGCCCCTGTGAAGGGGCATCACAAAAGACAAGCCGACGTTGCGCCTGCTGTGGGAGTTTCAAGTCATGCCCCTGTGAAGGGGCATCGCAGCACCGGCAGCA
>JAVXQD010000100.1:0-705 GCA_036644375.1 Oscillospiraceae bacterium | reverse complement strand
ACCGATTATCAGAGGCTTAAGGCAGATGAAAACAGCAGACTTTCTCTTAACTGGAACATGAATCGAGAGATTGCGAAAATCAACTATCGTATTCACACCGATGCAATCAAGGCGCATTTGATTGTGCCAGAGTTGCCAAAACAATATCAAAATTTCACATATGCAACCGAGGCAGACGTGCTAAACGTGGCTATGTTTGGTAAGACAGCCAAACAGTGGCGCGATGAGAATCCTGGGGTAGCCGGCAATGTTCGCGATCTGGCAACTTTACAGCAACTTATTGTGCTGTCTAATATGGAAAGCCTAAACGCTGAGATGATTAAGCGCGGGATGAATCGTGATGATAGGTTGCTAGAACTGAATCGCGTGGCAAAAGAGCAAATGCGATCGCTAGTCAATTCATCGGGAGTGAAGCGACTTAGTAACACTGATTAGTGAAAATCTGAGAGTATTCGCCAATCGATTATTATAGCAATGATGTGCAATTGGCCAATTTATTGATTTTCACAATATTGACTACTATAATTTAAGAAAAAAATAATCTTATGTTTACAAAAATTAAACATTTGCGAATCTTTGGTTTACATTCAAAGATGGGATGGAAATTAGAAAATAGGGAGTTAGGCATGACTACAAGATTCATTTAAAACTTTTAAAATTGTCATGATTCAAGATTCAGTTGATGGAGATACATCTATGGTATTA
>JAVXQD010000099.1:0-730 GCA_036644375.1 Oscillospiraceae bacterium | reverse complement strand
CCTGCTTTTGCTGATGAACTGCTCAAAAAACTCGGAACACTCGCCCTTTGACTGTTAGCAGGTTTTTTGCAGGAAAAATCCTTCTGTTAGCTGGGTATCGAATTCTGTTAGCAAATCCGCATTTTTTCATTGCTTCTGTTAGCAAGCTGCAAGTCAAAAACGAGGGGCAAAAAGGGGCAAATTCAACTTAAAATTCCATCTGTTTTGTCCTCGTTTTACTTTTGAAAGCTACACCGAAAGAAACATAAGAAAAGCCGCAAGCCCAGTGTTCATGCGGGTTTGCAGCATTGTAGTTGGCGCGCTTGAGAGGATTCGAACCTCCGGCTTCGTCCTTAGGAGGGACGCACTCTATCCGGCTGAGTTACAAGCGCATATTTGATGTGTCTTTTGGGGCTGTGTGGCACAACTTTGTACAATTGCCATAAAGAAGAAGTTAAAAGTTATTATACTCTATTTTGATATAAAAATCAACGTTTATGATCAAATACAAATCATATACGAGTCTATTTTAGCGCAAGTATTCATATAGTAATCAAAAAGGAGATGGGAATGATGAAGTGGATGTTTGCGGGACTTTTGGTTTTGTCGCTGATCTTTGGTGTTTTGACGGGAAAAGTAGATGCTGTTTCGCAAGCCGCCATTGAACAATGCGGAAATGCCGTCAAACTGTCTTTGTCGCTGCTTGGAACGATTTGTTTCTGGAGCGGCATCATGGAAATTGCTTCTGCGT
>JAVXQD010000098.1:0-759 GCA_036644375.1 Oscillospiraceae bacterium | reverse complement strand
TGCATGGCAGTCAGTACATCCGAGACTTGAAAGGCAATGGACTCTAAGGCTGCACGAGCAATATGGGCTTTGTTGGTTCCACGTGACATTCCACATAATAGGGCACGCGCTTCACTGTCCCAATGCGGCGCACCGAGTCCAGTAAATGCCGGAACCAGCATGACGCCATCGGTATCTTTAACTGTACAAGCTAATTTTTCAACATCGCTACTTTTTTGAATAATGCCTAAATTATCCCGTAGCCACTGAACAATCGCACCTGCCATAAATACACTGCCTTCTAGGGCATAAGTGGTGTGATTTTGCGTTTTCCAACCCAGCGTCGAGAGCAGTTTATTTTTACTGTATTGAACGGTGTCCCCCGTATTGAACAACATAAAGCAACCTGTGCCATAGGTGTTTTTCGCAGTCCCAATGTCAAAACAGGATTGACCAAACAGCGCAGACTGTTGGTCGCCTAATATGCCTGTAATCGGAATATTGGCACCGAGTAAGCCTGCCGCGGTATCGGCGACATAGGTATCAGAGTTGATGATTTTTGGCAGTAATGCAGGCGGAATATTAAATAAATCTAACAGCTCTTCATCCCACTGCTGCGTACTTAAGTTCATGAGCATGGTACGAGAAGCATTGCTGACTTCGATGACATGTTGAGCGCCTTGGGTGAGATTCCAAATCAGCCAACTATCAATCGTGCCAAAGGCCACATGCCCCTGTTCAGCCAGTCTGCGTAGACCATTGACATGCTCGAGTAACCAG
>JAVXQD010000097.1:0-775 GCA_036644375.1 Oscillospiraceae bacterium | reverse complement strand
ATGACTTGAAACGTAGAATGCGGCAAAGTCGGCGGCGGCGTTGTAGGATGCCCCTTCACAGGGGCATGACTTGAAACGCTTTTGGAAGCGTGAAGCAAAGCGGGCAGGATGGATGCCCCTTCACAGGGGCATGACTTGAAACAATTCTTGCATACAGCACTAGAGAAAGGGGAGAAAGATGCCCCTTCACAGGGGCATGACTTGAAACACGATATTCACTAGTTGAGCCTTGCGTTTAATCGATGCCCCTTCACAGGGGCATGACTTGAAACTTACTTGTGCATCTTTTTTTGATTTCGTACAAATGATGCCCCTTCACAGGGGCATGACTTGAAACAAGTTCGTATTTTTGCGACAAAATCAAAACCCCCGATGCCCCTTCACAGGGGCATGACTTGAAACTGAAACGTTCATAATTTAAACCTCTTTATTTTGGATGCCCCTTCACAGGGGCATGACTTGAAACATTTTGATTGCGGCATCCGCCACACAGGCAATAGATGCCCCTTCACAGGGGCATGACTTGAAACCACAGACTGCACCTGTGTGCGGTCTGTGCCCCTGATGCCCCTTCACAGGGGCATGACTTGAAACGCGCGAGTGGCAGCTGCTGTCAATGCTTGCTGTTTGATGCCCCTTCACAGGGGCATGACTTGAAACGGTCATCGCTGTATCGTAAATTTGTGAAGCCTTCGATGCCCCTTCACAGGGGCATGACTTGAAACATGCGATGCTTGGCGGTGAACTCGGCATCGAGGGATGCCCCTTCACAGGG
>JAVXQD010000096.1:0-782 GCA_036644375.1 Oscillospiraceae bacterium | reverse complement strand
AGTATGTCGCACCATACCGAGAGGGAGATTTGCTCGTGAAAAAAGAGGACTTTGACATCTATGCCGAAAAACTGATAAAACTCTGCGTCGCGCCTACCTGTCCCGCTTGCCGGTCGCTGTTGTTGTTTAAGGGGAAGTGGAATATCGAGGTGCTGTTTGTCATGCTGCAACATCCAACGATGAGATTTGGAGATTTCAGAAAGGCGATTCCCGCTATTACAAATACGATGCTCACCTCCACCCTGAGAGAATTGGAGCGATTGGGGGTCATCAGCCGAATGCAGTACAACGAGATCCCGCCCAAGGTGGAATACTCGCTGACCGAAAGCGGCATGGCGCTGCTGCCCGGATTTTATGAAATCGCCCTATGGGGCGACAAATACATGAAAGCATAGCGCGCCTGCCCTGCCATCCATTGTCGGCAGGGCAGTTTGTCTACATCGCAATGGTTTCCATCCGACCAAAATCCAGCGCCCCCACCGCTCAACAATTGAACCTTTTTTGCGGTTGTGATAAAATAACAGAAAGTGAATTGAGAGGAGATAAAAAAGGACAAAATGAGCGATGATTTTATCAATCTAACGCCGGAAAACCTTGCGGCAGAGCATCTGTGCTGTATTATCCGCAGCAAGAAGCCCCATCCGGGGGTGGAGGACAAGCGGCAGTGGCTCGCCCAGCGGTTGACGGAAGGGCACGTTTTCCGAAAACTCAATGCCAAAGGCTGCGTTTTTATCGAGTATGCGCCCCTAGAAACCGCATGGGTGCCCATCGTCGGAAACAAC
>JAVXQD010000095.1:0-842 GCA_036644375.1 Oscillospiraceae bacterium | reverse complement strand
CGTCTTTTCTCTTGCCGAGTCGAGGTCAAAGCACTGCATCATGGCAAACTCCTCACTTTGCAGCGCAAGGACAATGCCGCCTGAGAGCGCCTTGTCATCCTCAATAATCAGTATGTTTTTAATAAAGCACCTCCGGTACAGGGTTTGTAAATTCGCTCCATAAGCGTCCCGTTTTTTTGCTGCCATTTCGCAAAGGCTTTCTTCGGCAGTTATATTAAAATATTTTACCATATTGCAGTGCGAGCTTCAACTATAAATGCTGATTGAAAAAATCATAAAAACGTGCTATAATAAATCATCTAAAATGTGTTATAATTTATCAAACCGAAGATGGTTTGACGAAAATAGATGTCAATATGCAGGACGAAACAGTGTGGCTGACACAGCAGCAGATGGCAGATTTATTTCGTACATCTCGTACCAATCGGAACGGGAGATGTTCCTTCAACACTTAACTTTTATTAAAAATGTGGATTTGTAAAATCACAACGAATAAAAAACTTTTTTACGGATAATTATGACCATCCGATGTTTGAAGATGGAAAGCAACTTATTGACATGGTCTACTTGAAAAGGGTACGATAACTTTCTGATTTTGTAAAAGAGAAAACAGTTATTAGGCATCCAATCAAGAGGAAGCAATATATAGGAGGTCGTGAAATGAGCGAAACATTCAAAAACATTACATTAGAAAATATGGATGATGAGCATCTTTGTTGTGCCATAGCTGATAAAAAACATCAATGTGGTGTTGTTGCTAAAAAACAGTGGTTAAAAGACAGAATTACAGAAGGTCATGTTTTTAGAAAACTTGATGAAAAAGGTAAAGTGTTTATTGAATA
>JAVXQD010000094.1:0-847 GCA_036644375.1 Oscillospiraceae bacterium | reverse complement strand
CTCAACAACTAACACATGAATAGAATAAAGCAACACTTAGTAGATCACGATGTCAAGCCATCCATTCAAAGGCTCGCCATTATGAAATATTTGATGGAAAATCACACCCATCCTACTGCAGATATGATATTCAATGATTTGTATAAAGAGATTCCGACATTATCGAAAACGACTGTTTACAACACATTGAAGTTATTGACAGAACACGGAGCGGTAAAAACGATCGGAATCGATGAGAAGAATGCACGCTTCGACGGTGATATGAGTCCACATGCACATTTTCGCTGTAAAGACTGCGGTTGCATTTACGATATTCCTCTCGATCAGCATGACAAAATATTTGTAGATGGTATCGGAGAGTTGATTGTTGACGAAGTTCATCTTTATTATAAAGGATATTGCAAGGAATGCTTGCTGAAAAAAAATTAAACGAATTTATTATACACTTATTAAAAACATTCACGTTATGACTAAGAAATTTATTTGCACAGTTTGTGGTTACGTTCACGAAGGAGATCACGCACCAGAAAAATGTCCACAATGTAAAGTTCCTGCTTCAAAATTCAAAGAACTTGTTGAATCTGAAGCTATGCAGTTTGTAACAGAACACGAAATCGGAGCAGCAAAAGGTTGCGACGAAGAAATGATCGCAGACCTAAACGCTCACTTCATGGGTGAATGTACTGAAGTTGGAATGTACCTTGCAATGTCTCGTCAGGCTGACCGCGAAGGTTATCCTGAAGTAGCGGAAGCTTACAAACGTTATGCTTGGGAAGAAGCAGAACACGCAGCAAAATTTGCTGAACTTCTTGGAGATGTAGTATGGGATACTAAAACAAACTTAGAA
>JAVXQD010000093.1:0-849 GCA_036644375.1 Oscillospiraceae bacterium | reverse complement strand
CCTGCGCCCAAGCGCTGCTGACACAGACGGACAAACTGAATTTTCTCATTTCGGCACTTGTCAAAACCTCACGGCTAGAAAACGGCATTATCGTCCTTGCACCAAAGCATCAGCCGATGCAGTTGCTTTTGGACGAGGTGCTTGCCCAGAGTGGTGCAAAGGCGGCGCAGAAAAACATTGCCCTCCACGGTACTTCTACCACGGAGTCCGCCTGCTTTGACGAAAAATGGACCAGCGAAGCTCTCCTGAACATCGTGGATAATGCCATCAAATATACCCCTGAGGGCGGTGAAATTTCCATGAGCGTTACCGCATATTCCCTCTTTTGCAGAATTGACGTGGCTGACACCGGCATTGGAATTTCCGCGGGTGAGCAGGCAAAAATATTCACCCGATTTTATCGTTCCCCCGCAGTACAGTGCGAGGAGGGCGTGGGAATCGGGCTGTATCTTGCCAGAGAAATCATCTCCGGTGAGAGCGGGTATATCAAAGTTGCCTCCAAGCGCGGCAGTGGCTCTGTCTTTTCTGTTTTTTTGCCGCGTGAGGGATGAAATCTTTCAAAACTGTTAGATTTGATTTTGCTCTCGAAAGATTCTCGAAAGATTTGCGTGTTATAGTGTGTATTGTAGCGATACAATGCACACTATTTTTATGGAGGTTATTCCTATGACGATACTGGAAACAAAAGATTTGAAGAAAATTTATGGTGTAGACGATACGGCGGTTCACGCTTTGGACGGTGTAAATTTGACGGTGGAAAATGGTGAATTTGTGGCGATTGTGGGCACCTCCGGCAGTGGAAAATCGACACTTTTGCATATGTTGGGCGGACTTGACAGACCCACCAGT
>JAVXQD010000092.1:0-862 GCA_036644375.1 Oscillospiraceae bacterium | reverse complement strand
ACAAGAATGGAGTGGGAAAACAGTGCCGAAACCATCAGGCAGATATAGTTTGGTAGTTCCCACAGCAATTGGAACGCAGATAGCTTTTGCTGCGCTGCAAAAGCGATCTCCCTCTTCTGATTACGTTCCATCTATCATTTCCTCCCATGCCTTCATTGGCGTTAATTTAGAAATTCTTTAATATTGGTGAATGTCAATGTCATATAGATTCAAAACGACAAGATTATATAAACAATCTTAATCACAGCGCAACAAAAAAGCTGGGTAAAAGCAAACGCAGAAAAGCATCTGTTTTAACCTAACTTTCTGGTGGAGGCGAGGGGAGTTGAACCCCTGTCCGAAAACGCTTCAACGTGATTTTCTCCGGGCGCAGGCGGTTGTCTACATTCCCTTGCCGTAAAGTCTACCGCCAGTCTTTACGGTTTAGTAGCTTCATGATTCATGGTGTGCTCAAAGCTTTGCACACGCACGGACGCCACTAATTTGACGCCCTTACCGGCCCGTGGCCCCTCCGGTTCGGACGGTAACGGACTTAAGCCGCTACGAGTTGTGTGTTATTGTTGTTCTTTAATTTATAAAGGTGCTCATTTTAAGGATGTTAAGCGCATCCGCCCGCTGATCAGGTCTCTACGTCCCCGTCGAAACCGGTACGCCCCCATATCGCTTTTTTTGCCCCCAGCCCCGCAGGGCCGTCCCTGCAGTATCTTCATACAGCGACGGGCCGCCCCTGCACGGCTGGGAACAAAAAAAGAACTGCTATATTTGCCTAGGCCCCGCAACGTCGCCCTGCCGTATCTTCATACGGCGGACGGGCTGCCGTTGCTTGCCTAGGAACAAAAAAAGAACTGCTATATTTGCCTAG
>JAVXQD010000091.1:0-875 GCA_036644375.1 Oscillospiraceae bacterium | reverse complement strand
CTCTTTTGTTGTTTTAGCATTTTTATCATAGTCAATGCTACACTCTTCAAAAATATCTGTAATTTGCAGCCAAATTCTTCGTTCGCTTGCACGAATAGAGCGAACACGCTCTAAAAGTTCTTTAAAGTAGTCTTTGCCAAAGGCGGTTTTGCCTTGCTTTAAACGCTCATCGTCCATTGCAAAACCTTTGGTCATATATTCTTTTAAAATACCGGTTGCCCAAATTCTAAAGTGCGTGGCTTTACGAGAATTTACACGATAGCCAACAGAGATAATTGCATCAAGATTGTAAAATTTTAACGTTCGAGTAACATTTCTGTTACCCTCTTTTTGAACTACCGAGATTTCCTCGGTAGTTGAATTTTCCTCTAACTCACCATTAGCAAAAATGCCCTTTAAGTGTAATGATATATTATCAGCGGTGCAGTCAAACAGTTCAGCCATGGCCTTTTGCGTCAACCATATTGTTTCATCTTTGACAACGGCATTGACAGATATATCTTCTTCGGGTGTATTATAAATTAAAAATTGCAATTCGTTATTCATGCCTACACCTCGATTTCTTCGATGATATTGCGGATAGCTTCACGCAGTTTATCTTCACGCAGTACGATTTCTTCAATTTCTGCGTTTAGTTTCACAATATCAATTACTTCACGAGTATCTTCTGCTTCAACGTATGTGGATACAGATAAGTTATAATCATTTTCTATTACTTCGTCATATTCTGCTAAATGGGAGAAATACTGTACTTCCTCACGCTTTGCAAATACATCAACAATATGGTCAATGTTTGCAGGTGTCAGTTTATTGTTATTCGTAACCTTTACACATTCCGCAGATGCATCAATGAACAGCGTCTTATTATCATTTTT
>JAVXQD010000090.1:0-893 GCA_036644375.1 Oscillospiraceae bacterium | reverse complement strand
AATCCTATCATTTTATACTTTTAGGTGTTTCCTTTGAGCCTGCATTTAGCCGTAGCCTTGCCGCCTGTAACGACAAATGGACTTTCATAAAAACGACTTTTACTCATCCACAAACGCCCCGCTATGGCGGGTAGTGCCTTTCGACACACTCTGGGTTTAGACCCTTACATTCGGAAATTCGTCAGTGTTCTTCACACATTCTCACCATGAGCATAGACACCCGGCATATAGGTAGCACCAGTCACCTCTGACCGGCTTTCGGGCAGGCATGATTTTCCTTCCGCTTACGACTACTCTCTGCCGACTTCACCGAGCTTCTGACACAAATACTATTTGCATAATCTGCGCCAGTCGGAGTATCAGTGTGGGCGTTTCAGGGCGTTACCCCATCATTCCACCCATCAGATTATCAGTTCTCCTAAACTGAACATTCTCACGTTCATTATTTAGTGCCTAACCTTTTCAGTTAGGAACGTGTCGCACCATTCTCCCAAACGAGGTATCGAGGTCGAATAAGGTGAGCTGCCCCAGGGCACCCTCTCTTGCCACTTCGTGGCAATTCACCTTGTGGTATATTTCGTTCTCCATCTGCTTTTCTCATCTCCTTTGCAATGCGTGTTTGCTCCATAAAAAGCCCGGAACGCTCTCCTGCCAAGCCCCGACGCGCCCCGGCGACACTGAGATCTTGGCAGGGCGAGCCACCACAAATGACATCCACAGGCGGCAATTTAGCTCCATCCAGCTTTGTAATATCCCCGACATGGAGCATATCGGGAAATCGTATTTTTGTCACTTCAATGGGGAAGGCTTCGATTTCGCTTGCCCACAGCGGTGTGATACCACTCTGGACGGCGGCGAGTGGGAAGCCTCCAATTCCATCAAAAAGGCTCCCC
>JAVXQD010000089.1:0-918 GCA_036644375.1 Oscillospiraceae bacterium | reverse complement strand
AACCTCGGCCGCAACCACGGTGAAAAACTTCGGGTCAAGCGAGCGTACGGGTACGGGCGATAGCCTGTGCCCATCCGGCGAGAAGTCGCTGTCGCTGAGGGTCTTCCATCTGCGCGGTAAAGACTGCTTCAATCGTGCGTCGGTCGCGAATTTCGTCGACGTCTTTCCAAAAGCCCGTTTGCAGCCCAGCCAAATATGCCGCACCAGCCGCCGTTGATTCCGTATTACTGGGACGCAGCAGGGTCGTCTGCAGAAGATCGGACTGGAACTGCATGAGGAAATCGTTAACGGACGCTCCCCCGTCGACATTGAGTGCAGTCACCTTGATACCCGAATCTGCTTCCATGCCCTGCATGAGGTCATACACCTGGTAAGCCAGCGATTCGAGCGCCGCGCGAACGAGATGAGCGCGCTTCGTGCCGCGCGTGATACCGTAAATCGCCCCGCGCGCTTCGGCATCCCAATACGGCGCACCGAGTCCCGTGAACGCCGGCACCACATAAACACCAGCCGTATCGGGTACACTTCGAGCAAGTATTTCGGACTCAGCCGCCGTTTTGATTAGCCCCATTTCGTCGCGAAGCCACTGCATGAGGGCTCCCGCCACAAACACGCTTCCTTCAAGTACGTATTCGGTATGGTCTATGCCCGGCGCGGAAGCGGCTATGGTGGTGATGAGGTTATTGCTCGAGGCGCAGGCGCGCGCACCGGTGTGCATCAACAAGAAACAACCGGTGCCGTACGTATTCTTCGCCTGACCAGCCTCGAAGCAACACTGCCCGAAAAGGGCAGACTGCTGGTCTCCCGCAACACCGCAGAGGGGCACGCCGCTGACGATACCGGGATGAGCCGTCAACCCGTAATCAGCCGACGAGGAACGAACCTCGGGAAGCATCGCCCGGGGCACATCAAACAGGT
>JAVXQD010000088.1:661-971 GCA_036644375.1 Oscillospiraceae bacterium | reverse complement strand
TTTAAGCACAAAATACCTTGAAGAAGATGAAGATATTACTCCAATATTGATTAACAGAGAAGAAGCAAGGAAATTAATTAATGAAGATGTAAAAATAGATATTAAGGCATTTATGACATTGCAAAGTTTTGTATTATTTGGAGAAAAATTTTTTGAATTATAACTAAGGGGATAAAGAAATAGAATTATAGCACTTTGTATAGTTCAATAAGACTAAGATAAATATATAGAAAATAGTTGCAACAATATAAGAAAACTTACTATATTGACTGGAATTAGTCAATGTTATATAATACCATATATAGAAGGG
>JAVXQD010000088.1:290-651 GCA_036644375.1 Oscillospiraceae bacterium | reverse complement strand
TAATAAATAGTTAGTAATTATTAAAATATAATAATTATTTAGAGTATATCTTATTTTTTTATATTAAAGAATAAAAAAAATATAAAGAAAATAATGAGAATTAAGTAAGAAAGCTTACCATATTGACTAAGGATAGTCAATGCTATATAATACCATTTATATAAGGGGATAAAGCTGAACCCCAACAAATATATTTAATATTTGGAGGATTACTATGGACATAAGAGGAACTAAAACAGAACAGAATTTAATGACTGCATTTGCAGGAGAATCAGAAGCTAGAAATAAATATACATACTATGCTTCAAAAGCTAGAAAAGAAGGGTATAATAAAATTGCAGATTTCTTTGAAGAAACAGCT
>JAVXQD010000088.1:0-280 GCA_036644375.1 Oscillospiraceae bacterium | reverse complement strand
GCTCACAATGAAATGGCACATGCTAAAATGTGGTTTAAGTTAATCCATGATGGGATAGGAACAACCGAAGAAAACTTAAGAGATGCAGCAGCAGGTGAACATTATGAATGTACAGATATGTATGAAAAGTTTGCCAAAGAAGCTGAAGAAGAAGGATTAACTGAAGTAGCATTTTTATTAAGAGGGGTTGGATCTATAGAAAGAGAGCATGAAAAAAGATACAATGAGCTACTTGAAACTTTAGAACAAAATAAAGTGTTTGAAAAGGATGAGGAAGTAG
>JAVXQD010000087.1:0-1013 GCA_036644375.1 Oscillospiraceae bacterium | reverse complement strand
TCACAATATTGTCTCCAGCTACATAGTAACCAGACAATATTTTTTGCGCTAAGTTGTTTTCAACCTGTTGTTGGATGGCACGTTTCAATGGGCGTGCACCGTATACAGGGTCAAAACCAGCGTCAATCAATAAGTCAAAGGCTTGATCATCCACCGTTAAGCGCATATCTTTTTCAACCAAACGATCACGTAAACGATCCAATTGAATATCCGCAATACCACGAATTTGCGCTTTTTTGAGTGAATGGAAGACCACTAACTCATCAATACGGTTGATAAACTCTGGACGGAAATGTTGCGTCACGGCATTCATCACCACTGCTCTCACTTCTTCATCCAAAGGATTATCACCCAACTCACGCACATCACTCGAACCTAAGTTTGATGTCATGACGATCACGGTATTTTTAAAGTCAACCACGCGACCTTGCGAATCCGTTAAGCGACCATCATCCAACACTTGGAGCAAGATGTTAAACACATCGGGATGTGCTTTTTCCACTTCATCGAACAGCACGACACTATACGGTTTACGGCGTACAGCTTCGGTTAGCACACCACCTTCTTCGTAGCCGACATAACCAGGAGGCGCACCCACCAAACGGCTGACAGAGTGTTTTTCCATAAACTCGGACATGTCGATACGAATCATGGCATCGTCACTATCAAACAAGAAGTTTGCCAGTGCTTTGGTCAACTCTGTTTTACCAACACCAGTTGGACCCAAGAATAAGAACGAGCCGCTCGGTCGGTTCGGGTCAGATAAGCCAGCACGCGAACGACGAACCGCATTGGATACTGCAACCACAGCATCATCCTGCCCGACGACACGGTTATGTAAGAACTCTTCCATATGGAGAAGTTTCTCACGTTCACCTTGCATCATTTTAGCCACTGGAATGCCCGTAGCAGCACTAACGACTTCTGCAATTTCATTGTCAGTGACTTTGTTACGCAGTAGTTTTGGCTCTTCTTTTTCCTCAACGACTTCTTCTTCATTGAGACGTTTTTCC
>JAVXQD010000086.1:0-1053 GCA_036644375.1 Oscillospiraceae bacterium | reverse complement strand
GAATACCATCGCAAAGCTGCTGTTCTGCCTGCTCCGGACTGCGGATGAGGTTTGCCGCAATCACAGGGACAGCGACCTCTTTTTTCACCGCTTGCGCCATATAGGCACGCCAGCCGCAATCAAAGCTGGTGGGTTCCAGCCAGTAGTTATAAGTATCATAGGCGGCGGAGGAAATGTCCAGAGCGTCTACCCCCATAGCCTCAATCGCCTTTGCGTACTTGATGCCCAGTTCCAGCCCATAGCCCTTGTCGGGCTGGCCGATTTTGTCGTAGCACTCGTCCACAGAGAGCCGTACAATCAGCGGATAATCCCCGCCACATTCTTTCCGGATGCCCTCGATGATTTCACGGAGAAAGCGGAGCCGGTTTTCAAAACTGCCGCCGTACTCATCGGTTCTGTGGTTGGTGTTGGGGCTTAAAAATTGCTGCATCAGATAGCCATGGGCGCTATGTAGCTCGACGCCATCTACCCCCGCTTTTTGACAGCGCACGGCGGCATCAATAAACTGGCGCACCAGTTTTTTGATTTCTCGGTTGCTCAACGCGCGGACATAGCTGCCCGCCACGGCGCTGGACTCACACTTGGAGGGCGCGGCGGAGCGGAGGGTCATATGTTTTTCGTCCATGCTCCGGCCCATGGTGGGGGCCACCTTAAACAGCAGCTTTTCAAAGGGCGGGCAGATGCGGGCGCAAGCGATGCTCAGGGGCACCGTGCCCACCATGATGCCCAGATTCTGTCTGCCGGGATGATGGAGCTGGACAAACAGCTTGGCGCCGTGTCTATGGATTTTTTCTACAAAGGCCGCCATGGGCGCAATGTGATAATCATGGGACATGGCAGGCTGGCGGAAGGTGGTGGCGCCGTGCCAGTCGTTCACCCGCGTGATTTCGGTGATGATGAGGCCTGCACCGCCCCGGGCGCGTGCCTCATAGTAATCGGTCATTTTGTCCGAAGGCGTTCCGTCCATGTTGGCCATGCCCACATGAACCGGCGGCATAACCACTCTGTTCTTTACTTCGCAAGTGCCGATTTTCATGGGGGATAGCAGTGTTG
>JAVXQD010000085.1:0-1102 GCA_036644375.1 Oscillospiraceae bacterium | reverse complement strand
AATAAAAAGGGTAATAGCAAAGAGATTTTTAATCAGGATGCGATGAAAGAATATCATATCGCCATCCATAAATTTGACAAAAAGGAGTTTCAATAATGATATGAGAGAATTGTTTATCCCAATTGGACGTGCAATTCCAAAAGAATGACTATCGAGTCAATGGCTCAGTTGAGGGGATATACCCTAATTAAATTGCTCTTCTTAGATGCCTAAGTTTTCTAATTCCGAACTTATTTCATTAAGTAATATGTTACCATTATCAATAGGATATTGAACTTCTCCAGTCCATATAGTTTTGCCAAATTCGCTAATTTCAGCTTGTAAAGAGATAGAGTCTTCTAAGGTATTTAATACAATATATTTTTCTCCCTCTAAACTTTTTTCAATGCTTTTTGCAAATGCAAGAAGACTACAAGCTTCTATTTCTTCTCTAAATGAGACGTTAAATCCCGGCAAATTGATATTTATTGATGTTTGAATCCATTTATAAATATCATTTACATTAGATATAGAAATTAATACCAATTCTATTTTTGCTGAATCTCCAATTATATTCATTTTAATCTTACTTTATATTATAGCTGTATAACCGAAATAACATCTGCTGCCTCATTAAGGGATATTTGAACTCCCCAATATATTGTAACCGTTCGGTAAATTACATACAGGCCTTCTCTCATTTGTAAGGTAGAAGGTCAGTATGTAGTTTGCCGAGCGGTTATTGTGAAATAAGTGTGATTTTCCATCAAATATTTCATAATGGCGCGCCTTTGGATGGATGGCTGGCTTGACATTGTGATCTACTAAATGTTGCTTTATTTTATTTGTGTTTTTAATTCAGCCCTTTCTTACGGAAACTTGCCGGGGTAGCGCCGAACAAATCCTTAAATACCTTAATAAAATAACTTGGCGAATTAAATCCCAGTTCATACGCAATTTCGGCTATGTCCATGTTGGTACTGGTCAGAAGTAGCATACCTCTTTTTAATTTTGTATTCATAATAAAGTTATTCGGTGTTTGGCCGGTAATACCTTTGATTTTAGCAAAAAGATTTGTCCGTCCGAGTCCTATCTCCCGGCTTAATATATCGATGTTAAAATC
>JAVXQD010000084.1:0-1365 GCA_036644375.1 Oscillospiraceae bacterium | reverse complement strand
GTTCCAAAACACTGTTTACAAATTCGGCCCGCTGCTGCGGATTTCTCAAATCCGTATGCAACTCGTCTTTCAAAATATCGCTTCGGAGAAAAGCACCCTGTAAGGTTAAAAGGATACTTTCCGCCACCAATCGGGCATTAGGTATATTTCTTTCCTTGCAGACATTTTCAATCAGAGGAAAATATGCTTTCAGGGTAAGGCTCGTATTATCACCGAGTGCTCCGTTTTGATAATCGGTCAATATGGAAATCCGCGACAGATTCTCATTCTCGTAAAGAAAGCCGAACGTGAGATTCACCATGTGCTTCAGCTTCTCAAAGCTGCTCAAATCATTTACCTGCTTGAGCGCATCGCCGAACAGAGAAATTACATCCCCAATCATGCGCTGCACACAAATGGCAATTAGATTCTCTTTCGAGGCAAAATGGTAATTGATTTGGCTCACCGCAATTCCCGCTTGCTTGCTGATATCCCGAACGGTAACCTGTTCGGGGTCACTGCCGGCACTTTGTATCAGCTTGATTGTCGTTTTAATAATCAGGTCTTTTGTCGCACGCATCGCGAATCACCTCCTGTGCTTATGGTCGAACATCGTTTGAAACATAGTTTTATTATAGCGCAGAGCTTTTACGGTGTCAAGCAGTTCCCATCAATAATAGCTTGTGTGCAAATATAAAATATCTGCCCACCGGAATGGTCTTATAAACACACAACAAATAAGTCCCTGCATAACTGTTTCGCACAGCCTTGCAGGGACTTATTTTTTCACCAATAGTTCATCTGTTGTAATCTCAAATACCTTTGCAAATGCTGCAATCTCAATATCAGTGACAAACCGCTTGCCGCTTTCGATTTTCTGAATCGCATTTTTGTCTAAATCAATTCCGGTCAGCTGCAGCTTATCGGCAAGCATTCTTTGAGACACAGGTGGCTCTAAGGACATTCGCAATTTCTTTATCTTTTCACCGCAAATATTTAAAGTACCGTCTTGATTTTTGTTCTTGTACATATCCGCCTCCGCATTGACATCTACTGCTTGTCAATTTGCTTATTATATGGTAAAATTCCCATATATATGACACTTACTAAATGTCAAAAGAGGCAGAGCTATGCAATGTGAAAATATGCTTTGCATTTATTGTAAAGAAAACAAATGTATATTGGATTCAATATCTGTTGATGTCCTTGGAATGTGCGCTGACTGCATACAGGTCACGATTGAAGCAGAGCTGTTAAAAAGGGCAAAAGAAGATTTACTTCAAAATTTTCACGAGGACGAAAATTAATATTGCTCTGAAACCAAAAGAATCAATATCAAAATAGAATCAGCAAAATCGAGCAGGAAGCTGACCATCAGTTGATTGG
>JAVXQD010000083.1:0-1477 GCA_036644375.1 Oscillospiraceae bacterium | reverse complement strand
ACACTTGTATTGCTAATAGAATAAAAACTCCACCTATTCCTTTAGAGTGAATATATTCTTGCAGCATAAGTCTATTGGCTTCATCTTTCAAAGATAAAACATACGGAAACAATAAAATTGTACTTACAACAAGTATAACTGATATTATGCCTAATCCTATTAATTTTTTATAATCTTTTTTGCTTTTCATATACTGCCCTCCCCCATTTATAATAGTATACTATATTATACCCACAAAAATCAATATAAGCTTATTAACCATAACTTAATTTATTGTGTAAAAAAAGTGATAGAGTAACCACCCTATCACTTTAAGATTAAAAATTTATACTATTTTGCAATTTCGCCAAACACTTGACCAGCACAACCGGCAGCATTTGATTCATCAGTATCTAAGTGCATTGCTAAAGCATAGCTATCAGACACTCTTACAACAACATCGCCAAAGCAAAGGCTTCTGCCATTTGTATTAACCTTAACACAAACAATGTCCTTATCCTTAACGCCTAAAGCTTCTGCATCTTTTGTTGTAGCGTGAATATGTCTTTTTGCAGCTATAACGCCTTCACTTATTTCAATCTCCCCACAAGGGCCAACCAATTTGCATCCTTGAGTTCCTTTAATATCACCTGATTCTCTAACTAAAGCATTTATTCCCAAAGTTCTGGCATCTGATAAAGAAACCTCAATTTGAGTAGTTGGACGAACAGGGCCTAAAATGCTCATATTAAGCTCCCCTTTAGGGCCAACAACCCTAACCTTTTCATTAGTAGCAAATTGACCAGGTTGTGATAAGTCCTTCTTATTAGTAAGCTCATATCCTTTACCAAAAAGAATATCAAGATGCTCCCTTGATATATGTAGGTGACGAGCAGATGTTTCAACTATAAAATTCATAGTAATTATATCCCCTTTTTATATTTTTTTGCCGACATATTTATATTATAATACAAAAAATTATATTTTGCAATATTTTTTTAAAAAAACCTTGACAAATAGAAAATTGTATTGTATAATTAAACTCGTTCTTTGGCGGTATAGCTCAGCTGGCTAGAGCATGCGGTTCATACCCGCAGTGTCACTGGTTCAAATCCAGTTACCGCCACCAATATTAGGCCCGTTGGTCAAGCGGCTAAGACGCCGCCCTCTCACGGCGGAATCACGAGTTCGATTCTCGTACGGGTCACCAATTGGTTTAGAACTTAATAATTTATTATGGCCCGTTGGTCAAGCGGTCAAGACACCGCCCTTTCACGGCGGAATCACGAGTTCAATTCTCGTACGGGTCACCATAAAAAGCCGAACTTTCTTAAAATTAATAGAAAGTTCGGCTTTTTGTTTTATTTAGGTAATGCGTTCGTGAAATGACCGTTACCATATTTTTCGTTATATGTTTTTATCGCTTGTATTTGCAGATTTTGCTGTTAATGATTTGAATTAACACACTATGTCAATTATTAATGCCGTACGGTAGGGG
>JAVXQD010000082.1:0-1799 GCA_036644375.1 Oscillospiraceae bacterium | reverse complement strand
TATTAGTCTGCCCGGCGAAATCCGTGACATTATGAATACTGTTTTAGTCGCTGAGAAGCGCGCGCAAGCGAATGTCATTACCCGACGCGAGGAGGTTGCGTCAACTCGTTCATTGTTGAACACAGCGAAGCTGATGGAGGAAAATCAGACACTGTATAAGCTTAAAGAACTTGAGCATATTGAGCGTATCTGCGAAAATGTCGGTAATATCAACCTGAATGGTAACGGGGATGTGCTTTCACAGCTGATGAGCATGATGCACAGAGGTTCTCCGTCCTAAGCACCGCCGGGACGGTGGTTAGGACCGTTCCGGTTTCTTGAAAGGAAGAATTGTTATGGCAGTGATTACGGGTGTTTATAACACCGCTAAAATATATACGGATACAGTAGAAGAAAACGCCGCAGAGCAAATAAAGGCTCTATGCGACCGGGAGTTTGTCAAGGGATGCAAAATCCGCATTATGCCGGATGTTCATGCCGGTGCAGGATGTGTTATCGGCTTTACAGCAGACCTTGGCACAATGATTATCCCGAATATTGTAGGAGTGGACATCGGTTGCGGAATGCTTACGGTTGAACTTGGAAGTACAGAACTTAATTTTTCCGTACTCGACAGCTTAATCAGATTCTCGGTTCCGAGCGGCAAGAACGTTCATGGGGGCAGGATGACAAAATACCCCGAGCTTCAGGAGCTTCATTGTTATCGCAATCTTAAGAATACACGCTGGATTGAAAGAAGTCTCGGTACTCTCGGCGGCGGTAATCATTTTATTGAGATTGACAAAGATGATGAGAGCAACAATTATCTTGTAATCCACACCGGAAGCCGAAATTTGGGCAAGCAGGTTGCAGAGTATTATCAGAGTCTTGCATATGATATTTTCCGTGGAGCAGGAGTGTTATTAGAGCAGCAGAAAAAGCTTATCGAAGACTATAAAGCGGCAGGCAGACGAAATGAAATACAAGCCGCCATAAAGCAGATGAAATCCGATTTCAAAGCAAGAGAAACCGATATTCCGAAAGAGCTTTGCTATCTGACCGGGGAATACAGAGAAATGTATTTACACGATATGAAAATCTGTCAGGAATTTGCAACAAGAAACCGAATTGAAATCGCCAATACAATTCTCTGCTGTTTATTTGGCAAGCAACTTTCTGATTTCATAAGTTTTGAAACAATACACAATTATATTGACCACGACAGTAATATTGTCCGCAAGGGTGCGGTCAGCGCCAGAAGCGGTGAGAAACTGTTGATTCCGATTAATATGAGGGACGGCAGCTTGATTTGCATCGGTAAAGGAAACGAGGAATGGAACTGCTCGGCACCTCACGGTGCAGGAAGACTTTACAGCCGAAAGACCGCAAAGGAGACTTTTACGGTTGAAGAATTCGAGAAGTCTATGGAGGGGATATACAGTACATCTGTGTGTGAATCAACGCTTGACGAAAGTCCTATGGCATATAAAAGCATGGATGATATTATTGCAAATATATCACCGACAGCAGAAATAGTAAAAATTATTAAGCCGATTTATAATTTTAAGGCAGTAGATTAAACTGCAATTATCACCGCGAAAGGATGCGGTGCCAAGTGGAAAAAATTATCTTAAAAAATTGATGAAATTGAGAAATCAGAAAAAATTATATCACAGCTGACTTAATAATCGAATATCAAAATATGAGACAACCGCTATGCGGCGCCTGAAAAGGTGCTGTATAGCGGTATTTTATGCTTGGCTTTAAACAGTCAAAACGCTAATTGTTCTGCACAGAAGTGTGCGGGCTTTGTTCGCCCA
>JAVXQD010000081.1:880-1985 GCA_036644375.1 Oscillospiraceae bacterium | reverse complement strand
TTTCGGTTGGTGAACAGCAGAGAGTTGAAATATTGAAAGCTCTTTACCGAAATGCGAAGGTTTTGATTTTAGATGAGCCGACGGCTGTGCTTACTCCGAGTGAGGTGGACAACCTGTTTGACACATTGAATATTTTAAGGAATCAAGGAACCAGTATCGTTATTATAACGCATAAATTGTACGAAACTATGTCACTCGCAGACAGAGTTGCGGTATTGCGCGACGGTGAAATGATAAGGAATGATGTTCGCCCTGCCGATACAAACGTGGTTGAGCTTTCCAACATGATGGTAGGCAGACCGATTAAATTGGATATCAGACATCATGCGAAGAATATAGGCGAACCATATCTGTGCGTGCAGAATCTCACAATGTTTGATGAGCGCGGAGTGGAAAAATTGAAGGACATTTCGTTCAATATACGTAAAGGTGAAATTTACGGAATTGCGGGCGTAGAGGGAAACGGACAGACACAGTTGCTTGAGGCATTGACAGGAATAGCCAAGCCAAAATCAATGCAGCTTGAGCTTGGCGGAAAAAAGCTTTCCGGTGACGCGCATTTCTTTATACATAATAAAGTCGGACATGTTCCTGAGGATCGCTCGTCAATGGGCCTTGTTGCTCAAATGAGCATCCGTGAAAATCTTATTTTGGGATATCATGATTTCCCCGATATGCAGAAACACGGATTTGTAAAACAGGATCATGTCAGAAAATATGCCGATAAGGCAATTTCCGATTATATGATAAAAACCCCGAATATGGAGCTTCCGGTACGCTCACTGTCAGGTGGTAATCAGCAAAAAGTTGTAATGGCGCGCGTTTTAAATCGCGACCTCGACTTCCTGGTGGTCGCTCATCCGACGCGTGGAATAGACATAGGCTCCTCTGAGTATATGCACGAAAAAATCCTGGAGTTTCGAGACGAGGGCAAAGCGGTGCTTCTGATATCTGCAGACCTTGATGAAGTGTACACATTGAGTGATCGGCTTGCCGTGATTTTCGACGGGAAAATTGTAACCGAATGCGAACCTGAAACATTCTCAAAGGTACAACTGGGTCTTTTGATGACAGGCACGCCATTGGAAACCGTTATGGAGGTTGA
>JAVXQD010000081.1:0-870 GCA_036644375.1 Oscillospiraceae bacterium | reverse complement strand
CAAAATGAAATCGCTGAAAAATAATGTTAAGTTTGCATCTGCTTCAAAAACACTTCTCACATCATTGCTTGCGCTTTTTTGTGCACTGTTTATTACCGGAATAATTATCGCGATTTGCGGATATAACCCGATAGAAATTTTTGTAAAAGTTTTCGCTGAATCTTTTGCATCCCGCGCAAGTATTGCGCTTTGTCTTAGCCAGGCAACACCGCTGATATTTGCCGGTCTTTCTTTCGCCGTCGGCCTGAAGGTCGGTCTTATTAATGTCGGTGTGGAAGGTCAGCTTGTCACGGGCGCAATGGCAGCGGCTCTGTGCGGAGTTTATGTTAAATTCTTGCCCGGAGATCTTCATGTAATTGTCTGTGTTTTACTGGCAGCCTGTGCAGGAGGAGCCGTAAATCTTTTTACAACTTATTTAAAGGTGAAAACAGATGCTCCCGAGGTAATTACCGGAATTATGCTAAACACCATACTTACGCTTATTGCAAGTTATCTGGTAAACGGGCCGCTGAAAGCGGAAGGCGCATCAATCGGAAAAACAGAGCAAATTCTCCCTTCTGCAGAACTTACAAGGATTATTCCGCGCACTCAGCTTACAACTGCTTTTATAATAGCCATTGTAATTGCAATAGTAATGCATATTGTACTTAATAAAACTGTGCTCGGATATAAGATGAGGGTAACAGGGCTAAATAAAAGAGCTGCGGCTGTCGCAGGTATAAAATCAAGCAGCATCTACTATTCGTCTTCATTTATAAGCGGATCAATAGCGGGAATTGCCGGTGCGGCAGTAGCGCTTGGCGTATACCGCTGCTATATGGAAAACTTGTCTGTAGGCTACGGCTTTGCAGGAATTCCGGTTGCGGCACT
>JAVXQD010000080.1:0-2239 GCA_036644375.1 Oscillospiraceae bacterium | reverse complement strand
GCATTGACCCTATCTTTTTTAATACGTAACTCATTTTCATTTTTTTCATGGAATGTTCCTCCCGGTAGAAATCTGTTGATTTTTTTCTTGTTTTTTTGCTTGCTTGTTCTATGTCTGCCAAGTCCCAAATTCGGGTTATATCTTATAACCGGATTTTTGTAAAAAAGCGCTTAATGTATAAGCCATTATCATCTGGGGCGGTTATTTCATATAACCGCAGCGAGTAAAAAAAATCGCATATTGCATGACTGCTAAATTAAGCGAAACAGTAATTGTTTTCCGTAATCGAATCAGTACCTCACTAATACATCCATAGCTTACCAAATGCTCTGTCGCCAAACCGTCGCTGCAGCGTCGTCAAACCGTCAATTTAACGAAATATTAACAACAGAACGTGTAAAATTTGTATTGATTTACGTAAAATTGTAAAAATGAGTGATTATTTGCTGTTTTTTTATATGTTTATTACGTCTTTAGGTTCTTTTACACGGTCAGACTTTCTTTATTTCTCAATTGTGATATAATACTTTTACTAAACCATACCGATTTTGACAGGTATAATTTTTTGAGCGCACAGGAACAGGAAATTTGCGCATTTTGAGCTTATTGACTCGCATTGATATTTTAAAGGCAGGCTTACAGCGCAAATACTCTCGGAGGGTTCGGGTTATTTTATGAAAAATAAGCAGATTCTCGAAATTCATATGTTCGGAGAATTTTCGATGTGCATCGGGGAGACTTGTGTGAGCAGCAAGGACGCTCACTCGCACAAGCTGTGGGTTTTAATGCAATATTTGATTCTCAGGCGCGGACATATCGCTTCTCAAAAAGAGCTGATTGACGTATTGTGGCCGAATTCCGAGATTTCAAATCCGCAAAATTCATTGAAAGCTCTTGTGTTTCGTTTGAGAAAGCAGCTGGATAATTTGGGATGTGCCGGTGTTGATGTCATATTGCAGGACGGTGGCGGATATGCATTTAATGAAAAATATCCCTACTTTCTGGATATTGAATATTTTGAGCTGCAATGCCGATTGGCGTATTCCGCAAATTCGCGGCAAAAAAAATTGAAGCTGCTGACTCTTGCAATAAAAGCTTTTAATGGCTGTGCGCTGGCTCAAAATCAAAATGAGCTTTGGGCGCAGGAGATTTTCAATCAGTATAATAAGCTATTTCGGCAAGCTGTTCTGTCGGTTGTTGAGCTATTAAGCCAAAACAATGATTTTCAATCAATTGTTGATTTGTGCCAAAACGCGATTGATGTCCGACCCTATGAGGAGATTTTTTATTCACACCTGATAGATGCTTACGTGTCAATGGGGGATTTTTCCGAGGCGAGCCGCCAATATACAATTGTGCGCAACCAATTTCATACCTCATTGGCGTCAGCACCAATCAGTACATCGGCAGTGCAAAATGACGACTCATTCAGCACCGGACTCTCGGCAGACGCGCTGCATGAGCTGCAAGAGGTTATTGCGGAGGAATACAACTTCGGATATTCTTATTATTGCGCATTCGAAGTCTTTCGCAGTGCATATCATCTGCTTGCGCGACGCCTGTACCGACACCCCGCAGATGCATTTCTCGCGCTGTTTCACATTGAGAGCAGCAACCCCGCCGATGCCGCAGTGCCGATTCGGACTGACGGCGCGCATATTAAAATGCTCGGTGAAGCAATAGCTTTTTCTCTGAGGCAGAGCGATGTGTTCACTCTTTATGGCAGCTCGAGATTTCTTGTGATTTTCGAATCCGTCACCGAGGAGCAGCTGAACGGAATTTACTCGCGTATCAAAAGCTATTTTGATCTGCACAGGATTAATGAAAATTATGAAATGCATTTTGAGGCTTTGCCGATATCCCCGTCGCTGCCGCTCAGTGACAAGCAGGATTTTCGTTGATAATTACTAAAAACGAGCGATATTTACCTATAATTAATCATTAAAATGATTAATCCACTTGAGACCTCCTTTGTAATAGTGTATAATATACATATAGTATATATAGAAAACAATCGAGGTTGATGCAAAATGAAAACAATCCTTGTAGACGATGACATTATCGGAATGAAGGGATTTGAGATTGAATGCGGAAATATGCCGGATATTCAATTGGTGGGTAAATTCACTTCGTCATTGGACGCTCTTAAGTACGCCCAAAATCACATTGTGGAGTTTGCTCTGCTTGATATAGACATGCCCGAGATGAACGGATTTGAGCTTTATGACAAGCTCAAGGC
>JAVXQD010000079.1:0-2528 GCA_036644375.1 Oscillospiraceae bacterium | reverse complement strand
CTTATCGGTCCGACAGTTTTTCTGTGCTCTTCATTTGTTCTGCTTGCCAAAAAGCTAATAGCAAACAAGTTTGCTGTTGTGCTTGCGTGCGTGCTGTTTTTGCTGTTTCCGAATGGCAAATACGCACATTATATCTATCAGGATACGTTGGGCTTCTCGATGGGCGTCGCGTTTGCAATCCTGTCTGTGTGGGCATATTTATCTGCGGAAAAACACAAGGGCGGAATATTCAACAGATATCATTGGCTCTCCCTTATTTTCATGGTGATGTGTTTGGGTGCAAAGGGACCGCTTTGCGTGATTTTGATTTTCGGAATTTGTTTCATCATGCTGTGCGAAATAGTCAAAACCAAAAAATACAGTCTGTTCATTCGCGGTGCGATATTTGCATCTGTATTTTTGGGTCTTTATTTTACCTTGTATATGTCGGGAGCGAGTGACAGCATGGTGTTTGCCCCGTACTATCACACATTGCAGTACCCCGTATTCGCTGCGCTTTCCGAATGGATGTGGAGACCGGCGGCTTGCTTTTTGGCCTCGATTGCATATGTGTTTTCAATTGAGCCGGTGATGATATCGCTCGTGGCCTTTTCAGGACTTTTATGTTTAAAGTACAGGGAAAACATTGATAGGTTTGCGGCATTCTGCTTTGGCGGAGTAGTGTGCGGATATATTCTGGTTAACTTATTTATTCAAATGGGCGGAAGCGAAGTGTACTTTTTAACCGTAATGTCCCCGTTCGTCTATATTTTCGGAATACGGTCAATGTGCAGTTTGGCAAATAAGCTTAAAATGAATTCGTTTCCTTTGGCTGCCTGTGCCGTTTTGCTTCTGAGCATATACAGCTTTCCGCAGGTCGTCGCATTGTTAAGTGGAGATGCATTCGGAGAATATGAAGCCGGGTTTTCCTCTGCGATAGAATTCTCCGAATTTTCACAAAAAGGTGATACAGCGATTGAGCAGCCTGTTGACAAGAAGCACAGGAGCATCTCGATAACTCCGCTTGAATATGAGGCAATGATCTGGATTCGCGACAATACGCCGAGAGATTCGGTTATTGCGGACGGAAGATATTTGACAAACAACAAATATTTTTACGGATCTGTATTTTCCGAAAGAGCATTTTATCTTGAGGGATTTGGATATGTCACAATGGAGGACACAAATAGCAATCTTGATGAAAAGGCCGAGAGAAACAAACTGCTTCGTCCCTTCTTCGAAAACCCGAACGAGGAATGGCTCGTGTCAAAGATGTACGATGCCGGGTGCGATTATCTTCTGATAACACAGTTCATGAACCCCGGGGTGAGATTGTCGGACAAGCACTGCTTTGTGGTTTTTGAAAACAAAGACATAACGGTTTATCAAATTCGCGAGTGGTAGGAATAAACTGCCATTCAAAAAGCGCGAAGTGTATGACAGAGGACGAAAATCAAAGGCTTTGCACCCGAATAGCCTAAAATGAGTCTGTTGCAGCATTTTTAAACAGTAAAATGAACAATAAAACGCCTTCAAATAAAAAACGCTCGGAAGACGGATAACCGTTGTGTCTGAGCGTTTTTTGTGCAATATTTCAGAAAAATGTGCCTGTTTGCAGCAGTCTCTTTTAAGCTTGCTTTTGAAAGGCTTTTATTACGACAAGGTGACCACGCGAATCTCCGCGCTGCGGGAATTCAAGCATTTTCACTGCTTCATAATGCATAAATCTCTCTCTTTTCATCCTTCAAACTTAATGATAACGATTCCTCTGAATTTTATCCTAAACAAGTTTTGGGCGCTTAAATAACTCAACGAACAATATCTGCCGAATGCCGTCAGCAATGGTATTCTTCATGCGACAATATATCCGGCACTGTCTGCAAGCGGTAAAAGCGTTTGATTATTCAGCAGATATTACGCAATACGGAAAAACACCGTACAGCAGAAATGGCCGACTGACTGCCATTCCTGCCGTCCGGAGTTTGTTTTTAAAGCGAGCAAATGAATGCCGCGGCAATGTTGCGGTATCCGACAATAAAAAATACAAAAATACATTATAGAAGTTTTTGCGGGATAATGATATAATAAAAAAAGTTTTGTCAAAGCGGGTGTGTAAAAATGTCACTTAGTGTGGGTATTGATATTGGGTCCACCACTGTAAAGGTAGTGGTGATGGACGAAAACAAGATTTTATTTAAAGCGTATGAACGACACTTCTCTCAAGTGCGCCAAAAAGCTGCCGAGATTTTGCTGACAGCCGCGGACACCATCGGTGCGGAAACATTCACCGTTGCTATTTCGGGGTCGGCGGGGTTTGGCGTTGCGAAGGCGGCGGGACTCACCTTTATTCAAGAGGTTTTCGCGACGGGAGAAGCTATACGCGCATCCAAAGAAAATATAGATATTGTAATTGAACTCGGCGGAGAGGATGCGAAAATCCTATTTCTGACAGGTGGACTTGAAGAGCGGATGAATGGAACATGTGCAGGTGGAACCGGCGCATTTATCGACCAGATGTCCACGCTTTTGAATGTTTCCAACGAGGAGCT
>JAVXQD010000078.1:0-3122 GCA_036644375.1 Oscillospiraceae bacterium | reverse complement strand
ACCTTTCCCAACACGGTTCTTCCGTCTGGTTTTATTTCAATTGCTTTTCTCGTTCTGTTGGCATGGATCGGCTTTATAAGCTATAAATTTGAAAAAAATATAAATGTTTCCATGTGCTTAATCAATTTGCCTATGTTTTTAGCACTCGCACTCAACTTATATCAAGAAATAGTGTTGGGACATTATTTTAACAATATAGTTGGAGTATGCACCCAATTTTTCTATTTGCCTATACTAAATATAGCTTACACACTAACCTCTTGGTCAGCTCGTCTATGGGTAGCATATATAGCAGGTTTTTTCCTCATGTGTTTGGCATATTTCGGTGGATATGCGTTGAAAAAGCATCGAACAAAAGGAGCATAATCCCCCGTGAGAGTTCAAATTCTTTGAATGGCATTCGATGATAACTTTATTTGGCGAAGCTTGCAAAACCATGTAATCCGAACCTGTTTCCAATCGGGAATGAGTTCGGATTATTGTTTTTTAATTTCAGACGCCTATTCTCATTTTGAAATAGGGCTTTCATACAACAACCTAAAAACAATGAAAGAGGCTGCAACCGCTTATGTAAGTCGGTTGCAGCCTCTTTTAAATTCAGCAAGAGGTAAAACGGGATAATGTCATTTGCTTATGTAATAATAGAGCTTACAATCTTGATAAATCTTAATTTTCATGCTATTATGTATAAAAGTGTGATATTAAAGCACAATATATGTATAATAATGTGATTAAGGTGATTTTATGCAGCGATTTGCTATGGATAAGCTACTAAAATGGAAAGAATCCAAATATAGAAAACCACTTATCCTAAAAGGTGTCAGACAGGTAGGGAAGACTTGGCTTTTGAAGGAATTCGGCAAGCTGTATTATGACAATATTGCCTATTTTAACTTTGATGAAAATATTGAATATCGGCAATTTTTTGAAACCACAAAGGATATCAGCCGTATTTTGCAGAACTTAACACTTGCAAGTGGGCAGAAAATCACTCCGCAAAAAACCTTGATTATTTTCGATGAAGTTCAGGATTGCCCGAATGTAATCAATTGTTTAAAATACTTTTGCGAAAATGGGAGCGAATATCATATTGCCTGTGCAGGCTCTCTCTTGGGAATTTCCCTTGCAAAGCCCTCATCTTTTCCTGTAGGAAAGGTTGATTTTCTTGATATTAAGCCAATGACTTTCAGCGAATTTCTGCTTGCTAATGGTGACGAAAATCTTGTGGAATATCTTGATAGTATCACTGACATTTCACCTGTTCCCGATGCATTTTTTAATCCTCTTTATGAAAAATTAAAAATGTATTACATCACCGGGGGTATGCCGGAGCCTGTGCTCATGTGGACCGAGGAGCGTGATGTAGAAGCAATGCAAGCTGCATTATCCAATATAATCGGTGCATATGAGCGGGATTTTGCAAAGCACCCCTCTCTTTCTGAGTTCCCTAAAATATCAATGATTTGGAAATCTATTCCCTCACAGCTCAGCCGTGAAAACAAAAAATTTATTTATAAGGCTGTAAAGGAAGGTGCACGGGCAAGAGAATATGAAGATGCCCTGCAATGGCTTGCAGATGCAAATTTAGTGAGCAAAATTTATCGCAGCACAGCACCCGGACTGCCGATTGCCGCGTGCGATGATTTATCTGCATTCAAAATCTATCTTTGTGATGTGGGACTTTTACGCCGTCTTGCACAGCTGAATCCATCTGCCTTTGCAGAGGGAAGCCGAATATTTACCGAGTTTAAAGGTGCTTTATCTGAAAACTATGTTTTGCAATCTTTACAAACACAGTTTGAAGTAACCCCGCGATATTGGTCACAAGCAAACCCGCCCTATGATGTTGATTTTTTAATTCAGCATGAAAACGACATTCTGCCGGTTGAGGTTAAATCGGAAACAAACCTTGAAGGCAAAAGCTTGAGAAAGTACAAAGAGCTATATTCAGACGATACAAAACTGCGTGTGCGATTTTCTTTGGCAAATTTAAAATTGGATAATGATGTTTTAAATATTCCTTTATTTATGGCAGATAAGGCAGATAAGCTTATCGGGATTGTTCTGAATTCTTTGCCTCAATGACCGCAGGCTCGAACCCTGTTATGCAAACAAAAAAAGACAGACCTATTTATAACGAAAGTTATAGAGAAGTCTGTCTTTTTCTATGCCTAAAAGCGGGTTTTTTAATCCTCAAGATTGTTTTCATCAAAATATGGAGATGCGAAAAAATCAGAAATGCTTATTTCCAATCCTTGACACATCTCGTGTATAATGCGTAGCTTAACCGAAGAATAGGAACAATTTATAACGTTCCCGATTGTCGATTTTGGTACGCCGCTTTTCATAAACAACTGGTACTGTGTCATATTCTTTTCATTCAACAAAGCCTGTAAACGCTTACTGACTGCACTGTTCAATTTCATTTAATCACCGCCCCTGTACCTGTACTATGGGTATCAGTATATCAATCAAAAAGCTTCAATTAGTCCCCGTAACTGTACTAATTGAAGCTTTTGTGATGAACTGGGTTAAGAGTGATGATTAATGATTGTAACTTTTTGTGGGCATGGAGCTATAGTGTACAAAAACGTTGTACACAAACGATTAAAACCGTTCCGAAGCGTTTTGCAATTTCAAAACGCAATGAATGGATAGTCAAGCAATCTTGCGCTCCATCAAAAAGGATTGGAAATATGGCTGTAGCCATACTATCAATTGCGGTGTACCCGTTGTTTTGGCGATTGATTAAATAAAAAGAGGCTGCAACGCATCACTGCTTGCAGCGCTTTTTTGATGTCGGCTATTTTTTCATTCGCCGCCTCGCTTCACCTTCGGCAAAGCGGATAAATTCCTCGGGAGTGGGTATGTCGGCTTTTTGCGGAACTCTGCTGCGAAGCATAGCCGTTATTTCGTCATTTGCGGTGCTTTGATATGCTTGGTCAATAGCCGATTTAATATCATGCCTCACCTCAGCTACGCTGACGCCGTTCATTTTTGCGATTTTGCGATATATGCTGCGCATACTCATAACAAAGGCTCCCATTTTATAGAATACAAGGTATAAAACCTATCTTTTTAAATTATAGCACTTTATAATTACAAAGTCGAGACATATTGTA
>JAVXQD010000077.1:0-3187 GCA_036644375.1 Oscillospiraceae bacterium | reverse complement strand
GGAAGTTAAGCTGAGTTGTGCCGAAAATACTTGGTTGGAGACGACCCGGGAAAATAGGTAGGTGCTGGCTCTTTTCTTTTAAACAAGGAAAAGAGCCTTTGCCTTTTTTAGAGACGAAGTATTAGTTAATATTTAACATTTCTCTGTGATTTGCACTTTTGTGCATATCACTTTTTTTATTTGTCATATTGTTTTGAGATTTGTAAAACTATAAAAATGAATTGTGCAAAGGGCACATACGATTCACTTAAAAATATGTTATACTAAATCAAGAACAAATCAATCTAAAATTAAAATAAATGTCAAAGAGAAAATAGTAAATATGAAAGATTATCTTGAAGCAATCGGTATAAACAAATCTCTTATTGAGGAAACAGTGAAATTTCGCAGCAATTATTTTTGCGATAACAGCAGGGTATATAAACCTCAGATAGCTTTTTACGGCAAGGATATACTTGAGATGGCAATGGCGGCTATTTTGCAGGGTGCAAATCTGTTGCTGTGCGGACCTAAAGCTACAGGTAAAAATGTATTGGCTGAAAACCTTGCATATATATTCGGACGACCGGTTTACAATGTTTCATTTCATGTTAATACAGACAGTTCATCACTTATAGGTTCGGATACTTTTTCGGATAATAGAGTGACATTCAGAAAGGGCTCAATTAGTCTGTGTGCTGAATATGGCGGCTTCGGAATCCTTGATGAAGTCAATATGGTTAAAAACGAAGCAGTCGCTGTTCTTCATTCAGCGTTGGATTACAGGCGTATAATTGATATTCCGGGATATGATCTGATAAAGCTGCATGAAGCAACAAGATTTATCGGAACCATGAATTATGGTTATGCCGGCACCCGTGAGCTGAACGAAGCTTTGGTTTCTCGCTTTTTGGTACTTGAAATGCCGTCACCTGATGATGTGACTATTATGAAAATTATCAATGACTCATATCCGACAATTAAAAAGAAAGCCTGTGAGCAGTTTACCGGCTTGTTTATGGATCTCGCAGAGAAGAATGAAAACGGTGAGTTATCAACCAAATCGATCGACTTGAGAGGACTCCTTAGCGCTATTGGAGTAATTAGGCTTGGAATCGCCCCGAGAGCTGCGCTTGATATGGGACTTGCAAATAAGAGCTTCGACGGTTTTGAAAAGGATATAATCGAAGATGTAATGACAACACGAATTCCGCAGGCTTGGAAGGTTTATGATGTCTTTGAAGAATAATGCGGATTTGAACATTCGCGCGAAAAACCTGATGTGGACAGTAAGCGGAAATCACGAGCTTAAAGCAAGTGTCAATCAAGATGAGCTGGGAAATTCTAAAAGCAGATATCTGTATGAGGCTATTAAGCTTGGCGCTGCCGACAAGTATTGTAATATGTCAGATGTCATGCTGTATAGCCTGAAAAAGCAATTTCTCGGCGGAGATGCGAATCTTGTCAACAGCATTATATCACTGTGTATTGACTGCGCTGTTTATGATAGAGTATCATCAGAGCGCGCAGGCGCGTCAGAACTGCGTGCTGACGCTTACAACGAGATGATTGAAGATAGCTTTGCCTATATGGCAAACAGCCATATAGGAAGACTTGAATATGCAGTTATAGCTGATGCGCTTCAACTTAACATACCTCTGACAAAACAGGTGAGCAGCTGTTTTCAGATCCTTAATAGTGTTAAAAACGGCGGCAGTGATGAAATTATCACTGCCGCGGACGAAATTTACAACAGCTATCTTGATTCGGATTTCGGCAAAAAAAATATCACATTGGAACAAGTTTTGGCTGTGACAGTAAGGGAAATGATTGATGAGGGGTTTATTAAAGATACAGACATCGGAAACTACATCAACGAGATGCTTTGTAATGCTTCTCAAGGTCAAGATGATGAGCTTGATGATAAGGATTCCGTAAGCTCTGTTCCTCAGGAAATTGATGATGAATCCGTTCAAAAGCTTTCCGAGTACATTGAGCAAATATTCGGGAAAAGCGTACTTTTGCAAGCTGAACAACAGAGAATGCAGAAATCCTTGTGTACAGATACGCATCGTGGACGAAAAATTCATATTTCTCAGGGCTTGCTGTATGATGAAAATACAAACAATGTTCATTACAAGCTTGCAGAGAAGCACAGGCAGCACAATGAGGAGGCTTATTATTCCGATCACCGAATTGTAAAACACAATCTTCACAGCCTCGCAGATTTGCTCAAGAGATGTCTTTTAAGAAGAACCGAGAGTGAATATGAGACCTCCGACAGAGGGACTATTGTGCCTTCCAGACTGTGGCGTGTAGGGCGCTCAGATACCACGAGGCTGTTTGTCAGAAAATTTGATGCAGAATCGATAGATTTTGTTGTTGATGTGTTGGTTGACGGAAGCGGCTCTCAAAGCAAGCGGCAAGGTGCGGTGGCATCTCAGGCGTATATAATAAGCAGCGCCCTTTCGTTATCGGGTATACCCCATAGGGTGATGAGCTATTGCACCGTGTTTGATTACACAGTTTTACACAGATTTCGCAACTATGATGAAGGCGGGGAAGCAGACAAGAGAATTTTTGATTATTCTGCAAAAGCAAGCAATCGCGATGGACTTGCAATACGCGCAGCCTTGTATGATCTTTCCAAAAGAAAAGAACAGCATAAAATATTGATTATTTTAAGCGATGGCAAGCCGAATGATGTTTCAATCAAAAAAAATGTTGCAGGTATGAGCAATCCGTACACCGGTTCATTTGCGATTTACGATACGGCGATGGAAATCAGAAAAGCACGGGGACTGGGAATATCCGTTCTGGGTGTATTTGCCGGTCTTGAAGCTGATTTGGACACGGAACGGAAAATATTCGGTAAGGATTTTGCTTACATCCGCACGCTCACCAACTTTTCACAGATCGTCGGTAAATACCTTCAAAAAAATATTGAGGAGATGTAGATGTGTGTTATAACGCAGATTTTAATACTTTTGATTATCATTAAATGAAATTGAACAAATTCAAAGATTGGTGATTGAAATTCAGAAATGCCCAAAAGAAAAATCACCAACAAATTGCATTGATGAAAATGCAGTTAATAAGTTAAAAGGCTCTATGTCAAATGTTGGGGAGCCCCCCGAAAAAACGAAATATGCAGGCGGTGGCGTTAAGCTGCCGCCTGTTTTTGTATGCGAGAATGTTGATGAGAGAA
>JAVXQD010000076.1:0-3531 GCA_036644375.1 Oscillospiraceae bacterium | reverse complement strand
AGGCTGAGGCAGTCGCATTGCGACTGCCTTTTTAACAAAGAACTCATATAAAAACTGTATAAAATTAACCTTGATTCATGCAGATGTTTACATCAACGGCTCAAGTCCGAGAACGGGGTGACCCTTTTCGGTAAGGAAGGTCATCAACGCTTCTGCGTCTTCGGTTGTGTTTTCATCGCCGATCATGTCACAGAAGCTGTCTATGCCGTAAAGCTCTTTTGCAGTTTGATTGAGCTTAGCGGAGACCTGCTCCTTCAGCGCGCTCGGCATCCAAACAATACGCTCAATACCGCCCTCAGCCTTCATGAATTTTTTCGAGGCGATGAAGTGCTTGCCGTGTCCCATAAAGCCGGGCGTTTGCACGCCGCCGCCGGTCATTGAGGCGAGGTCGGCAAAGGTCATGCCAAGAGGTGTAAGACCGGAGAACTCACGGTTTACAATAATCACTCCGTTTGAGAACGGCTCAATTCCGCAGATGCACTCAAAGCAGCCGCAGGAGGTCATCGGATCTTCCATGATGGAGTAGAGCGTCACGCTCTCAAGAGCGCCGTGTGAGTACTGTGAGACGGCGGAGTTGACGTCATCCCAACGTCCGGTGTTCTCATCTTGAAGTCCGCCCTTCGTGACAACCTGGCAGGGACCGCTCGGGTCAAGCTCGTTTGTCGCTTTGGCGTCAAGCCACGACACGGCACCGCAAAGACCGAGACGCTCAGGGGTGACAATGCAGACATGAGAGGGTGAGAAGGACTGGCACATGATGCAGGTATAGAATTTGTCTACGCTCTCGTCGGTAAGGGACATAAGGCGCTCGTCGCGCTTGTCATAAGCGGGAATGGCAATCTCGTGACGGTATCTTTTTGCTTCGTCGGCATCTGTTATGATAGTGACCTGACATTTATCGACAACGGCGTCAAAATCCCCCATGATTTTTGCGTAAAGAACCTCGGCAAAGTGCTTTGCACGGAAGCCCGCTTCAAATGCGGTTTTGTTGAGTCTCACGCGAATCATGTCGCGCTGACCCGTGTGCATTACACCCTCTATGCAGTTGAGGAATGCATGGAATTTGCGCTCGAAAACAGGCTCGAAGTCACTCTGCATGGATTTGCCGGCAACCTCAACGATAACGCCCATGTTGATTTTTTCTCCGACGCCGAATTCGTCAAAATCCTTGCCGATAAGTGTAAAGCTATGGTCCTCAATTTGTCCGGCTTCCTTTGTCTGAACAAGCTCAAAGCAGTCAAGACGCGAACCGTCAGCTTCAAGCTGCATGTCGGCTTTACGAACTATTTCGCCCTCAAAGGCCGTTGCAAAAGCAACGGGAATGTCAATTTTTGTGATCTTAATCTTGATGTCACGCGCTTCAAGAGAGGTCTCGTGCCATTCCTTTGTGTTATCGTTGATGATAAGCGATTTCGGTATTCTCGAAATGCCTTTCGTTTCGTTTGTTATAACGGGGAAGCCGAGCGCAATGGCTCCGCCGCCGTAGGAAACAGTTTCGTCGGTCAGAGGTGCGAACGCGTTCACAAATGCGAATACACGCTCAAAGGTGTATTTGCACACAGCCTCTTCATCTCCGGGAGTAACGCTGCCGAAAATAAGAGCGGCGCGGATTGCGACCGATACAACGTGAATGACCGAGCTTAAATCCTGTCCGAGCGGAACAACGCGGATTTTGAAGCCGAGATTGAGCTTGCCCTCTACGGCCTGGTCGATGATGCCTCCGACGAGGAACACGATTATTCCCTTTGACTGATAGCTCTTTACGAGCTCGCAGCCCTCTTGAACGGATGGGGCCGGCCCGATGATTACCGCAACTCCGGGGATATCTCCGGTTACGAGCGGAACGCCGAGCTCACGGATTTCAGCATCGGAAAGATGACCGTGGTACGGTTCGGAATACGGGGTGGCGTCGATATATTTACACGCCTCAATTACCTCGGCGGCAAGAGCCGATCCGATTCCGCTGAGAAATACGTTTGTTGTGTTGGGAGTGTGCTGAAGGCGGCTCTTGATATATACAAGAGCTTCCTTTAGCTCGGTGAGATTTGTTGCTTTTTTGCCCGTAAATGCGTAGTAGCAGGGCAGGCTATATGCCGTGTTTGGAAAAGAAACTGCTTTTTCTGCTCCGAATTTTGCAATCGCTTCGTCAACGCTTTTCACCGCTTTTGCATATACATCGTCAGAGCCTTTAAATACTCTATCAAATAGTGTCACTGTTGTGTGTCCTTTCGAATTCATTTCGTATGAGTTTTGAATGCTTGAACATTCATTGCTTGTACAGCTTTACTCGCTGTCAATAATTTCTTTGATTTTCCTGATTTCATCAACTGTCGAACTGCTCACGTCAAAAGGTGAAATACCTCGCCTGTCAGCATCAATGATATCGGTGCTGTAGTGGATAAATCCTAAAAAATCCTCTGCGGGAATTCTGGACTTTATAAAGTCTTCATCCTCTGCGCCGCGAATTTTGTTCGCGACCACACGTACCCTGCGAACACCGAGATCGCTTGCGAGCCGCTTTACATTTTTGTAAGTTTGGATGCTGCGCGCTCCCGGTTCAATCACAACTATAAGCTGATCCATGACCGAGGAGGTACCGCGACCCAGGTGCTCGAGACCCGCCTCCATATCCATGACGACAACATCGTCCTTTTGGAGAACAAGGTGGGAAATGAGCTGTTTGAGCAGAACATGCTCGGGACAGACGCAGCCGCTGCCGCCCTTTTCGACCGTGCCAAGAACCAGCAGCTTTACTCCGTTTTTTTTCTTTGCAAAAAGCTCGGGAATATCATCGACCTTTGGATTAAGCCTGAACACCTTTCCCATATTGCGTTCATTCACACCTGTGCGTTCTTCAACAAGAGCGCGCTGAGACGAAATCGGAACTATTTCCTCAAGCTCGTCCTCAGTGAAACCGAGTGCAAGTCCGAGATTGGCGTCGGGGTCGACGTCTGCTGCAAGGACGCTGCGTCCCTCTTCGGCATAAAGCCTTGCGAGGATAGCGGAGAATGTTGTTTTGCCTACCCCGCCTTTACCGGTAATAGCGACTTTCATAAGTAAGAATAACCTCCGAAAAAAGTAAACGGCAGACATGAGCTGAGATATAAGCTGAAGAACAAGCGGCGAAACAGTCTTTTTACAAAGCTTCTATGTCCTGCGCCGCGTCAGGCGGAAATGCCGTCTGCTTGCCGATGTCCGCTATCCGACAATTAAATTCCCAGTGCTGTTCTCTTCTCTTCGATTCGCTGAATCATGAGATCTCCGAGTTTTTCGATATCTGTTTCGACTGTAAAGTTTGCACCTACCCACTGTTTATAGCCGTTGTCGCCCTGACCTGTGAGCATGTCCCACACCTCGGTTGAGCCCGAAGCCTGAGGAGATACACCAAGGAATGTGTCAATGCCTGTTGCAACAACATAGTTTCCTATTGAAACGGCTTTTTCGCTCATCCACTCAGGCGCGCAGCCTACGAGAGGAATCTGCGGGATATCAATGCCCCAGTCTTCGGAAAGTCTGGAAGCGAGTATCATC
>JAVXQD010000075.1:0-4073 GCA_036644375.1 Oscillospiraceae bacterium | reverse complement strand
AGCATTGAACATAAAAATGTACGAAAAATATGGCAATTAGGTGCCACACCATATCATCCGCGGAGAGCGTGAATATCAGAAAATATGGGACAATGTCGCACAAATCCATCAAAATGGGAGGGGGACTGTTTTTAGGTTCACAATGAGCAGCCTCTTTCGGCGCGCGCAAAAGCGTCACTTGTATTTGCGGGTGTCTTGCTCATCTCGCAGTTGCTGCAAAGCTATGCAAGGACAAAAGATTTGCATTACCGCCTATTGTAGCTGCCTGTGTTTACAGACAGCTGTTTTTAAATATTTTAAATCAAGTGCAACCTTTTCTCGTATTTATCCCTCTATATGGGTGAAAGAGGTATTTTGATGAATGACAATGAAATAATCGCTCTTTATTTCGGCAGAGATGAAAATGCAATCAACCAAACAGCAATAAAGTACGGAAGCAAGCTGAGCGGACTGTCGTACAAGATACTTAAAAGCAGTGAGGATAGCGAAGAATGTGTAAACGATACATATTTAAAAGCTTGGAACACGATGCCGCCGCAAAAGCCCGCCTTTCTCTTTGCTTATCTCGCCAAAATTTGCAGATTCCTTTGCTTTGGAAGAATAGATTACTACAAAGCCCAAAAAAGGAAAGCTCAGTTTGTCGCTCTTTCCGATGAGCTTTTGCAGTGTATTCCAAGCAATTTAACAGAAACCATTCCGTCCGAACAGGCACTAAAGGGCGCTTTAGAAAGCTTTCTAAAAGGTTTATCGGAAGAAAAAAGGCTTATTTTTATGCGCCGATATTGGTTTTTTGACAGCATCTCGGAGATAGCCACAAGTCTTCATATTTCGGAAAGCAAAGTCAAATCCACACTTTTCAGAACAAGAGAAAAACTAAAAAATTACCTAAAAAAGGAGGGTGTCAATATATGAACGGCAATGACGTATTGGTCGGATTGGGATATGTCGATGAGCAGCTTGTAAATGAGGCTGAAATGAAAAAGCTTAACAAAAACCGGCAAATCTTTAAATATTCAATACCCATAGCAGCGTGTTTTGCTGTGGCGATTTTGTCATTAGCGCTTTTTCAAAACGGTGGCAAAACACCACCCACACTTCCAAACCCCGACGTCTTGCCGCCGACAATAAGCGGCAGCACGGATGATGCAAATAATGCACAAAGCTACAAGCTGCTCTTTAATGATGTCGATATGGCTTCGGCCCGCAAAATTGCGGTAAAGGGACATTTTTGGTATCCACTTACAGACAAACAAGCAAGCAAGGTTTTACCGATTATATCAAAAATATATCAGATGGACGGCTCGGCACATTATTCTTCGGCAGATGGCAAGGCTGCCCTATATGAAATTTCAGCTTCTGTAACCGTGAATGAAAATATCCGCGGAGTAATCACTATTTCGCCAAACGAAACGGTAAACGACTGCATCATAGTAGGCGAATCTTTAGTTTCTCAAATTGAGGGCATCCCTATAAAAGCCGGTATATTCATCACGGACAAAAATAGCAAGGGCGAGCAAAACTATATTTACTATGCCGATTTTAAGCTCGGCGGCATTGCCTACAATATGGAGTTTACATCCGATGGAGAAAAAGCAGATGATGTCTTTACGAGGGTTGCAGCTGAGGTTATATTGGGCGGCAAAGCGGATTTGTCCATTTTTGCCAATCCCACGATACCAAAGATAATTGAAAATAATTTGACCGAAGCCGAGGCTTACAGCGAAGCGGATTTTGGAAAATATCTGATAAAAATCCCCGACGATTATCAGTTTAACAGTGCAAACAGGCTGCTCAATCAGGATAGCAATGTGCTATTTGCCTCGTGGTCAAGAGGATATGATGATGTAAGAGTGAAAGTTTCAAGCCTTGATGAAAAAAGTAAAGCACGAATTGTATCACCCAAAGATACCGAGCTTTACAATATGTCGCTTTACTCTATTCCGTGGGCTGACAGTATGCCAACAGACAAGCTCCATATTATTGAAAACCCTGTGTTTAGAATTGAAGATTTAACTCTTGACATGATTAAATTAAGAAAATACTATCGTGCCGAAGCAGGCGCCCCCGACGGTGACAGCCGAAACATGCGATTTTCGGTTTTATATGGAGATGTAGTTGTAGAGGTTAGTTCGGAGGGGATAGATCCTGAATATCTATTCAACCAATTGACTGCCGGGATAACCAATTAGTGGCACATCCCTGCAAAATCCAGGCTTGCTCGTTTTCAATAAAAGCACCCTGCTTTTTATAAAGTCAGGGTGCTTTTATTGTGAGGCTATATCGAGTCTCACGGCTGTTTTCAAGCTGATTTGGGTGATGCGGTTGTGAGCGGAACAAGGCTGGCAGAAGCGCGCAGACTATTCGTGCATCATTCGCAAAAAATCCTCAAAGCTGCTCGCTTTTTCTCTCGCCTGTGTGCTCTGAGGCTCCAGCAGAAAGGCAATGTACATTTGCGTAGGATCATGTTCATCCGACACTGTGACATATTCTCCGTCTTGACTGCCAAAGCCTCCCAGTTCAATCGTGCGTCCTTGTAGCTTGTAGTATTCTCTTGCTTCCTCAATCAGCGCAACGCGCTTTTCCACCTCGCACTGCACCTCATCGTTTGGAAAGGTATAGGCATCCAAACGAGTATAACCTTTCGAAAAAGCAATCTTTGGTATATCCGTATCCATCTCGCTTACCTCACTGAAATATACCTCAATCTCATCGCCGTCACGCTCGGGCGCGTAGGAGCAGCGGCAGAATACGTACCGCCAATTACGATAAGAAGCCACATACAGCTCGGGCAGGTCGACATAAGCAATGATGTAACGAAAGCCGTAGCTTTCCTTGCGCTTTGAGATAAATGGAACACTGCAAAGAAAAGTGTCTGCATTTTCCATTGTGTCAAATATGCCGACAATATTTCTCGTTTCACCTTGCTGAATTTCCATAAGATAGCTCATAATAATTAGCCTCCAATTTTTATTAGTGCTATGGGTTGCAGAATTTTTCTAATCTTATCATAAAGGAAAGCATCGTGAAAAGAAAGGACTTTGAGATGAACAATCCCGCTTTTGTGCTAATTTTTGCGGCCGCAGTGATGTGCTTTTTGTCATCGATGGTCTGCACTATTGCAAGGAGGGCGCCATCAAGCCTGCTTGACATAAATGTCGGCGCACGGCGCAGCAAGAAAGTTTGCATGTCGCAATAAACAAAAAAATGCATAGTGTGAGATAGCCGCATTTAGGCGGCTATCTCTTTGGCACAAGTTGTCTGCAACCATAGCTGTAGGTTCCGGGGGTATATGAGGCAAATCACGTTCGTCTCACTTATCATTGCTTGAGCGCCATAACCTTCAATAATAACCGTCATGACTTGTGTTTTATTCCGTTTTCCGTCATATACGATTCTGCATATGAACCGACAGGGCACGTAACCACCAAATTTTTACTGCAGCCGCGAAACGCACCGCGTCCGATGCTTGTGACGGAGTCCGGAATTGTCACCTCGATGAGCGAGGTGCAGTACCTAAACGCCGAGGATATCGATTTTATTCCATCGGGCACGGTCACACTTGAGTCGGAGCCGTTGTAATCAAGCAGAATATTGTCTCCTACTACAACAAAGGTGTCGGTATTGCTGTCAAGCCAAGGCGTCCCGATAAACGCCTCGCTTTCGATGCTTGTGACGGAGTCCGGGATGGTCACCGCGGTGAGCGAGGTGCAACTCTCAAACGTATCGTAATCGATTATTGTGACGCAGTCCGGGATGGTCACCTCGGTGAGCGATAAGCAGTTCACAAACGCATCGTCACCGATGCTTGTGACTGGTTTGTTTTCAACAGTTGCCGGGATGTCAGCTTTGCTTTGCTCGGCGCCTGCGTCCAAGCCATTGATGGAGACAGAGTCGGTATAGACGCTGTATCGAAATTGACCGTTGGAAGCGTTATACAGAAATACACTCTCTTTCTTTTTCATAAGAGAGAGCGAGAATGCAATAACCGCCAATACCAGCACACAGCCAATCAGCGCCGCAGCTGCTTTCCCTTTTTTTCTGCCAAAGCCGGATGTGTGCCGGGCAGTTGAAAC
>JAVXQD010000074.1:0-4521 GCA_036644375.1 Oscillospiraceae bacterium | reverse complement strand
GTCGGCGAGACCGTGCTTCTTTTGAAAGCGCTTGAGCCAGGTGTAGGGCGTGTTTGGATGCATGGGCGTGCCGTCCACGGTTATGAATACGAGGTCTTCGCGATTCCATTCGGAGCTGAAGGCCTCTTTTGCTGCGTTGTTCTCCTTTTCAAGTTCGCGCAGCGCATCCGCCGCTGTGTCGGTTATCCGAAGGTTACGAACCGAAGAATCGGTTTTAGGTGTTTCCTCGTAGATGCCTGCTTTGGGGCTGTACTGCATCGTTGACTCGATGCGGATGAGGTTGCGATTCAAATCCACCTTTGACCATCTTAGACCGCCGGCCTCGGCCCGGCGCGTTCCCGTTTGCAGACATAGAAGAAAATATGCTCGGTATTTTGCCGGAGCATATTCCATAAGCGCATTGTAGAACGCTGTTGCCTCGGCCTCGGTGAGTGCTTTGACCTTACTATACTTCGTTTTCGGTATCTTTATTGCATCCATTGGACTTTCGTCAAGCTTTTTCCAACCGACAGCCGTCTTGAATAGGCCCTTCAAAAGAACGTAGTATTCGCGCACGGATTTCATCGAGAGCGGCTTGCCGTTTCTTTGGTTTGCGCCTTCTTCTCTAAGACTGTTCAGAAAAGCAAGTATATCGGTCGGTTC
The DNA here is from genome assembly GCA_036644375.1 of Oscillospiraceae bacterium. Classification (GTDB taxonomy): domain Bacteria; phylum Bacillota; class Clostridia; order Oscillospirales; family Ruminococcaceae; genus CALWZE01. Next base: position 3,879 of record JAVXQD010000074.1, on the reverse strand, counting down.
AATACTTTTCAGAGCGAAGTCGCCCAAAGCGGACTCCACCCGCTTGAGCTTACTTTCATAGGTATCCTTTGTTTTCTGCTTGAGATTATAGGAAGAGTCGAGGTACAGCCGCACAAATTCCCGCAGGTTCATCGGTGCTTCACCCGGCTCGGTTATTTCTTCAAGGCCAAGACGCATGGTTTCTTCGAACACCAGCTGCTGCTTTGCGAGCTCTTTTAATATCTTGCTTCGTGCCATCGACGGGTCAACTCTCCACGTGCGCGCTGCGATGTTTTTAGTCCCATCGGGTTTGTCCCCAAGGTATACCCGCAATTGATAACCGATAAGATCACCGGTTGAGCGGCTGAATATCGGACGCGGTTTCATTCGTTTCCTCCTATCATCAGTTTTTCCATGTTCTGTATTCCTGGCGTCGTTCTTCGTGCTTGCGATTTGTATAGAGGACCAAGTCGTTATAAAAGGTATCCGCATTTACAAGGGTACGAGACCCGATGCGCACACAGGGAAAACCGTTCAGCACAAGAAAGCGAATGGTGCTTTCTCCGATCATTGTGCAGGGGCTTTCCACCTTTAATCGTTTTGCGACACTCCTTATTGTCATCCAGTTGTTCATAAGATCACCGCTTTATGTGTGTTTTTATTCTTTCTGTTATCCTCATAAATCGGACAGGATATGAGCATTACGCGAAAGCTCTGCCGACATATGTTTCTGCATTTCATGCACTTTGCCGTGTAGCGTATCAGCCCGTCCGTATCCCTGAAAAATGAGTATTCCTCAAGCTCCTTTTGTTCGAATTTCTTCATTGCTCACCTCCCGCGTTTTTGGGTAAATGAAAGCCGCATTTTTGTCGTTTTTTCGCCCTGTAAGGCGATGGAAAGAGCGCCCGCGAGTGTTTACCCTATGAGAGGTCAAAATGCCACACGCGGGCGCTTACGCGAAGTATTTAGTAGTATGCTCCGCATTCGTCGATAGACGCTTTGGTAGCGACATCAGTCGCAGATTCATCCTGTCTTGTGGGCTTCGGCTTCTTCATCTTCGCCTTCTTGTCGGGCTTCACTTCGCCATTCATCAAAGATATGAAAGCTTGCACCGTTGTGGGGACATTCTTCTTGTACAGAGCGTCTACCGCTTCGGTTGCCGCTATGTTAAGTGTGGCCTGGAATTCGGCATCGCTTTGTTTAAGATATACATGAAGTGCGTCAAGCTTTTCTTTTCCGTATTCGAGCGTTGCATTGAGTGTGGTTATTTCTGTCATACTTATTCTCCTTTACATCGTCTGTTCCTGCACGGATTCCGGCTCTTCGGTTAGTTCTTCACCTTTCTCGTGTTCCGGCTGCTCGAGGGCTTCTCTATAATCCTCAATGAGAACGTCGTTGAACTCCTGCCAGTGATTTTTGGTAATCGTGCAAATAGGCTGATATTCATGTTGATTTCCTTTCTTGTGGACTTTTCATTACAGAAGATACAATCTTGGATTTATGCGTTTCTCACCCTCGATGACCTCGAAGTGAACATGCGGTCCTGTCGAGTTGCCCGTGCTTCCAACTGTGGCGATGACCTGTCCTTTTGCGACCGTTTGCCCCTCGCTCACGAGCAGAGCTTGGCAATGGCCGTAAAGCGTCGAGATGTGCCCGCCGTGGTACAGCACCACATGGTTGCCGTAGCCGGTATTGCTATATATGACACACAGCACCGTGCCGCTCTGTGCGGCGCGAATCTCGGTACCGAGCGCAGGAGCAATATCCATGCCGCCGTGGAACTTGATTTCGTTCGGGTCGCTTGAGGTGGGATTGCGGCGATTTCCGTATTCCGAGGTAACGTAGTATCGCCAGTCATATCCGCCCACCTGTATGGGCGAGGCAAAATCCACGCCCTTGAACGGAGATGTGTCATCCTTGATGAGCGCCCATATATCCGCATGGGTCGAATAGCTCTGCGCGCCGTAGAGGGCCTCGTTTACAAGCGCGAGCGCCTCGCCTGCGACGTTTTTCATGTCCTCGGTGATGCCAGAGGGAAACGCACCGTTTGCAAAGGTGACGGTGAAGCTCTCGACTTCGGTATGCGAGGGGCGCGGCTGCCCGATGTACCGTGCAAAGAACACCGATTTAAGCCACAGCGCGTCACAGGCGAGCTCATTGTCTTTGATGACCGCGTCTATCGTCTCAAAGCTTGCTTTCATGTTCACAACGCTCAGCGTGGAATCCACGTCCATGTCGGCAGGGATGTCCTGCAGAGAAAAAGAAGCGTAAACGATCTGACGGTTGTTCTCATTTCCGATGCTCATCATTGAGAAGACAAGGCCCGCAAGAATGATGATGATAATCAAAATCCCGCCGAGCGCCTTTCCGACGCCGCGACGGGATTTTTTGCTTGCAACCAGCTTTAGTAGCAGTTTCTTCATTAGTTCCCACCGCCCGTTCCGAACATCGCTGCCTTGTGCTTGGGAGCCTTGACTTGCAGATTGTACCGCTCGTTGCCGCACTTAAACAGGCAGTTGCCGCGCTCGGGGTATTTCACAAGGTCGTATTCACTCTGCTCGAGTTGTAAGGCGTCCATATAGAACTTGCCGTCCACCGTGCCGGGGTTGAATAGGAACTGGTGGGTCGGAATGGCGAACAGCGGTTTTGTGTACTCGGCGATCTCGGGCAGAAAGAAATCGTTCAGATTTTGACTCGCCACAATGACCGCGCTGTTCTTTTTGCGGACGCGCTTCATCAGGTTGCGGATATATTCTATTGCAGTCATGTTGGAGAGAAACAGGTATAGCTCATCAATAGACGCCGCCGTGTTTCCTCGCGTGAGCAGCACGTTGCTCATGTAGGAGAGCGTGTTGAACAGCATGGCGTCCTTTAGCTCGCCGTTGGTTTCGAGCAGTCCCTTTACTCCGAACGTCACAAAGTTGTCATCGGGGATATTGGTGTGGCCGTTAAAGTATTGCGCCTCCGCGCCCTCGCACATCGAATAGAGTCCAAGGCACAGTTCCTGCAGGGTTTCCTCGGTGTAAAGCGGGCTTTTTGCCCTGCCGTAGCTAAGCCGCTCGTTCTCCATAAGCTCATACAGGTCGCTCATTATGGGAAAGGCGTCTTTCGGCTTGTCGGCAACAGTGCTGTCGTTCACGCCGTAGAGACGGTAGAGCTTGCTTATCATGATTTCGAGCGTATCTATGTGTCTGTCGCCGAAGTCCTTTTTGCGTATGCGGAAGAAGTCCTTGAGGAACGATATGTGCTGTGATACGACAGAGGTCTTGGCAAACGTCTCCGGCTCATCGGCGGTATCCTCGCCGCCGTCACTCCACAGCTTTGGCTCGAGCAGATTGTTTTTGTAATTGCCAATCATGAGGTCGACATAAACACCGCCGAGACTCTCAGTCAATTCGCGGTATTCGGCCTCCGCGTCGAGCACAATGACGCCCTTGCCGCTCTCGCGTATATTGGTAAGCAGCAGCTTCATGAGATAGCTCTTGCCCTGACCGCTGTTGCCCAAGATGAGGATATTGCTGTTGGTCTTGTCCTCGGCGCGCTTATCAAAGTCCATGATGACATTTGTGCCGTACTTGTCACGACCTAAATAGAAGCCCTGCTCGTCGGTCTTGCCGGAATAGTTGAATGGATAGAAGTTGGCGACGGACGACGCGGGCAGGACGCGCTCGAACTGCGCTCCGAAGATGTTTGTGCCGCTGGGCTGCACCGCAACAAAGCTCTCTTTCTGGCGGAGCAGCAGCTTGTCGATATTGATTTTTGCACGAGTCAGCTCCATCTGCACCTCGGCTTGGAGCTCTTTCAATTTGTCCAGATCATCTGCGGCGAGCTCAACGAACACAGCTGTGTGCAATAGCGGCTCTTTGTCCTTGCGAAGCTGTGTGATGAGGCCGACCACAT
>JAVXQD010000073.1:0-4594 GCA_036644375.1 Oscillospiraceae bacterium | reverse complement strand
TGAAACGATTTTTGCAGATTGATTTCCACTCTTCATCGACATCGTTTTCTCCATATTGCTCAGTCAAAGCCAAAATTTTCATATTTTGATTGCTGATGCTGATAGGATTTTGAAAAATAGAAAAGCTGAGATCAATCAGGCGCTGAAAATCAATATCTCCGCTGACTGCATCTCTGATTGCTTCATCCCATTCATTATAAAAGTCAAAAATATGCTGAATCAATTCAAAAGCGGTTTCCTGGTCTGTATTCGGCAAGACAATCTGTCCATCGGGTCCTTCGCAAACAGCATCAGTGCCATTTGAGTGAACATATGCACAGTTGGTTGCATAGGCGCGCCTGGCGCTGCGCAGTGTAGGCGTACTGTCTGAACTGAGCTTGAGTATAGGTTCAAGCGATTTAAGACGATTGGCAATCATCCACAAACTTAGCTTCATGAAATGCACCTCCATGTACAAATACATTATATAGCTTCACAACAGGGTAGGCAAGTATAAAGAATACAGCTGTGAGCATTTTAATCAAATAGTGCACAGCCGTGTTAAGCCGATTGAGAAGATTTTATGTCCATACCGGCAAAGAATTGGTTTATATTTTGCGCAGAATCGGGTCCTCATCTGCTAATTGTATCAATCGTACAAAATAATTGATGCAGCAAGGCATTGCTTTTGTTGGTTAAGGATGATGCATTGTGTATTTATATGGAATACAATTTAAATGTTAAAGCGTTTAGACATATTAGCTAATAAATGCTTTAATAATGCGGCTTTAAGAGAATACACAAGCATCAAACAAACAAATTAGGTGAAGGAGAAATTATGTCTGACAACATTAATACCAAAAAAATACCTTTAAATTTCTTACTCTCAAATTTAGCACAATCTTTTGGAGTAACGGTTCCGATGACCTACCTGATTTTCTTTATGACGGATTCAGCTTTGATAACGCCGGTGATTATGGGCGGGATTCTGTTGGTTTCAAGAATTGTCGACCTTGTCTTTTCTTTTTTGGCAGGCGGTGTAATTCAAAAAACACAGATGAAATGGGGTCAATTCCGCTCGTGGCTTTTAGTGGTCCCGCCGCTTGTTTTATTGGGTTCATTTTTATCCTTTATTAATCCGAATATTCCATTACTTGGAAAAGCATTGATTATCGGAGTGGGGTACATACTAACAAACGCGCCGATGAATTTCATCGTAGCCGCACAATATGGCTTGATGGCAAAGGTAGCCGGTTCGTCAATCGACACCCGCATGAAAATAAGCGCACGCATGATGCAGGGCATGAATGCAGGTATGCTTATCTGCTCCATGATTACGCTTCCGCTTATTACATTGGCAGATAAATTAAATTTTACCAATGGATATCTGATAGTAGCGGTTGTCTTTGGATTGATAAATGTCGGCGGTCAGTTCTTCCTGTTTAAAGCTACAAGCGAGTTTGACAAATTCAATCCGAATCTTAAAGATATTGCCGGCAGCTCGGCAAATGTAAATACAAAAACAATGGTGTTCGACACGCTTAAAAACGGTCAGATATTATTGCTGCTTGCTGTGGATATAATGAGAATGACCGGAATGTTCACGATATCGGCAGTAATGACCTATTATTACAGCTATATCGCCGGCGATTTTTCTCTAATGACGGTTGCTCTTACCGTACAGAGCATTGCAGCCCTGTTTGGCGCAATTGTAATGCCCCCTGTTGCTGCAAAAATCGGTAAAAAGCACTCGAGTATTATTTCCGGAATCGTTGCGGGTCTCGCGTATGTCGTGCTCGGTTTATTCGGTCAGAACCATTGGATGATTTATGTCGCGTGCTCGGCGGTTGCCGCGCTCGGACTTGCAATAGTAGGCTCCTGCGGATCAAATCTCTATCTTGACGCAGCAGAATACCAATTGTATAAAACAGGAAAAGATAATCGTACTTTTGCAATGTCACTGATGAGTGTACCCATGAAAATCGGTATGGCAATCTCCTCCGTCGTAATTGCATGGATACTAACAACATGCGGATATCAAGCTGCAACCGGTATTGCAGATCCGTCTAAATTCGTTATGATAGCGGGAATGCTTCCCGGTGCTTTATATGGAATTTCCGGTGTGCTGATGTTCCTGTTTAAAATAAATGAACAAAAGTCGCGCGAATATGCAGAATCCAACCAAAAGGCATTTGATGACAAAGCAAAAGCAGTGGAAATGCAGTCACAGAAATAATAAATCATATCTTACAGAAAGGGAAAACTTATGGAAAGAATTAAATTCAATTCAGATGAATTAAAACCGATAGGCACTTATCCGTCTATCATGGCCGGAATGCCTGAGGCAAACAGATACAAGACACCGATTACACCGCGTGAAAATTGGCTTGAGCTGATTAATCACCGCAAACCGCTTTGGATTCCGAAAAGCGATGATATGATGACTTTGGTTCCGAGAGTTGTACCGGATATCGTGGCTCGCGCATTTGTATTTGATGCAAAGCCGCTCGAACCGGGCGAGGGCGGCGGCAAGGATATGTTCGGCTTGGATTGGGTGTTTGTTCCCGTTGCGGGAGGCTCAATGGTAAAGCCGGGAAACCCTGCGATGACCGATGCGAACGATTGGGAAAAAGTCGTAAAATTCCCCAATATTGATGAATATGATTGGGAGACAAGCGCAAAGCAAAATGCAAAGTTTATCGAGAATTGCGATAAGGTGATTTCTGTTTGGTTTATGACAGGGCTGTTTGAGAGACTGATTTCATTTATGGATTTTGAAGGCGCGGCAATGGCTCTTGTTGATGAAGATCAAAAGGATGCGGTTCACGCATTCATGGATAGACTATGTGTGCTTTATGATGGCTTTGTGGAAAAGTTTCAAAAATATTATCATGCCGATGTCTTGTATTTTCACGATGACTGGGGCTCACAGCGCTCGCCTTTCTTCTCACTTGATTTGTGCAGAGAGATGCTTGTTCCTTATTTAAAAAGAGTTTCGGACTCATGTCATAAGCGCGGAATGAAAATTGAGCTGCATTCATGCGGGCAGGTTGAAAACCTCGTTCCGGCAATGATCGAAGCGGGAATAGACACTTGGAGCGGACAGCCGATGAATGACAAATACATGCTGCTTGAAAAATACGGCAGCCAAATTATAATCGGAATTGATCCGCCATGCGAGCTTACGCCTATGTCTACAATTGAAGAATCCGATGCGGCAGCGGAAGAGTTTATTAAAAAATGCGCTCCGAATATAGACAAGGTAATCCCCATTGCAAGCTCGATTTTCGGACCTCCGCAGTATGGACTTAAGATATATGAATTAAGCCGCAAACTGCTGAACCCATAGCAGATAATTTGAATACACGGCGATATCAAAAGATGACAATTTACAAACCCCCGACAAGCGCTTAGGCGATTGTCGGGCTGAGGAAGAAAACACAGGAGGCTCAATGCCCTCTGTGTTTTTTTGTGCCTTTTTCCCACGCAGTTCAAACAGGCGCGCTTTTCCGAATTTACAACCCTAAGCACCCCGTATGAAAATTATAATAATTTTACCGTCATATCTTCACATGGCTTTTTATGAAAAACAAGCCTCCATGCCACTGTCTCTACAGGTTCAAAGTGTAAAGAAGAGCACACGGCACGAAGTTTTCCTTGCTCGCTGTCTCTAAAGATAATGGCAGAATCTGAATGGGCACCGCCAATGATACCGAATGCACAGCAGTCATTGGTAGCTTGCGGTTCCATTGGGTTGTGACATTTATTGCGAGGTCTGTCTCCGCTGCTGCAATCACGAACTGAGAAAGACCCATCATCAAGGTCAGGTGAAATGGTATAGCTCATTGCAATGCAGTGGGATGGAAAATCAAAATTATCATCACTGAATTTATTGGCTGAAATTTCTTGTTGTTCGTATTCCTGCACGATAAGCTTATGCAGCATATTTGTTATTGGATTTGCAAATTCAATGCATTCACCGGGAGTGCTTATGCTGAATTGTGAACCACAGACATCAATGAGGTCATGTTTAATCATTACAATTAAGGAGGATATTGAGGGCTTGCGGCTTGTGTGCCAAGGAAAGGCTGATCTCAATATGACCCAGCCCGAGTCTTGGTCAAGTCCATAGTGTTTACAAGCTCCATCGCATTCCATTCCATTCTGTTCGGGGAAGCAAGGGTTCCACGATAATCCACAGCCATGAGAATATGAAATCACTTTATTATTTAATACAATCTCAGAGCTTATATTGACTGCCATAGGGCTTTCGGCTTCAATTTCCTCTTGCTGTTCCTCTGAAAAATCACTGCCATCATTTTCAGGGGAGAGCTTCCACTTGTCTATGAAGTCAGCAATATGCTCGGCAGGAATTTTAACACAGAAATCTATAACCAATCCCTTGCTGCAGGAATAGATGGAAGGAATATACCATTCTCTATTATTTAGCCGGAAATGAGTTTGAACAGCAATTTCTTTTCCCGGTCTTTGTTTTCCATGATGACCCCAGAAGTTGCCGTCGAAGTAGACCTTCCATTTCGGCAGTGTCCGCGCTATATTTCCATTCATATCGGGATCGTAAAAATCTTCGGTATATTTGATTTTGCTGTAATCA
>JAVXQD010000072.1:0-4716 GCA_036644375.1 Oscillospiraceae bacterium | reverse complement strand
AAAAAGGCAAGAATACACGTAGTTGCTTTTTGCACGATCTATCATTTGCTTTTGATCTTTTTGATATTCTTCGATAATAAGAATTTCGGTCATTTTTTTGATTATCTTACCAAATGGTTCAACCTCCTGCGGGTCGCCGGTGATACCTACAACACCGACAATCTCCTCATTAATTATTATCGGTAGGTTGATTCCTCGCTGTGTGCCTGCATAGGAATCCTCCTCGGAAATGACAAGCTCGTGTAAATTTTGGGCAATTATTATTTTGGCTCCATGGTGTGGAACTCCGATTCGATTGGTATTTGTGCTTGCGATAATTCGTCCGGTTTTATCCATAATATTAATATCTCGTCCTATGGTACTGCGCAATTCCTCAACGATATGTTGCATTATTGATTTAGAAAGTTCCATTTTAAACTCCATTCTGCCGTACATGTGCAGACCACTATACGAAAAGCAGCGATGCGAATCGGCAGTTTTGCATTAATCGGTTCTGTGAAAATGTCTCGAATAATCTGTATTATAATATTTTTGACATCATTAAGAATGTCAAAAAGAACAAATATCATTATTTTTATGATTATAGCACAAACAGCAGTACTCGGTATACTCATCAAAACAATGAAAAAACAGATGGGCTTTTTTGTAATCAAAGGAAAGTGATTGAGAATTATAACTTTAGCAGCGCTGCACAAAATATAGATATATTGTACAAAAATGATTTAAAATATTGGGATGTCTTTTTTTGATACAAATTAAAGTACAAATAAAGACATAAAAAGTCATAATAATTGTTATGCGTAACATTGAATCGTTAATGGATTTGCTTTAGACTTTAAGTCAGGAAGTGGTTAATTAGCCACAATACTTACATACGCAAAATATAGTATGGCAATTAAGACAAGATTGTATTTGGAATTTAATTATTGAGTGTAAGAGAAATAACATTTGACAAAGCTCTAATCTCAGCAATTTTGTCAGTATAACGTGTTTTGTGATTCCTTGTAAAATAACATAAAATCCGAGGAGTACACCTGTGAACATCCTTATTGCATCTGATTCGTACAAAGGTAGTTTAAGTAGTAAGCGCGTTGCGGAATTAATAGAAATTGGGGTTCGTGAAGTTATGCCTGAAGCAAATGTAATCAAGGTTGCAGTTGCAGACGGTGGCGAAGGAACAGTGGACTCAATGATCTCCTGTGTAGGGGGTACGCTTGCATATTGCACAGTGTCAGGTCCACTTGGTGCAGATACAAATGCAGAATATGGAATTTTTGACAATGGAAATGCAATCATGGAAATGGCTGAAGCATCGGGACTGACTTTAATTGAAGAAGCACAGCTTGATATTTTGAAGGCTTCGACCTATGGAACAGGGCAGATGATCAAAGCTGCTCTTGACAGAGGATGCAGGGAGATTTACATAGGAATCGGTGGGTCTGCCACGAACGACGGCGGAATCGGAATGGCGCAGGCATTAGGCGCGCACTTTTACGACAAGGACGGGTGCGAAGTTGGGCGAGGTGGCGGTGAGCTTGAGCGCATTGAAAAAATCGATTTAAACGATATGGATCACAGATTGAAGAATTCAAAGTTGATTACTATGTGCGATGTGTCCAACTTGCTCTGTGGACCAACCGGAGCAGCTGCTATATACGGACCGCAAAAGGGTGCAACGCCGGAACTTATTAAAAGGCTTGACGATGGTTTGTCACATCTCGCTGGTGTAATCAAAAGAGATATTGGCATAGATGTTCTTTCGATTTCCGGAGGAGGTGCAGCTGGAGGATTGGGTATGGGCTTAGTTGCTTTTACCGGCGCAAAATTGCAATCAGGAATTGAAGCTGTTCTTCAGGCAGTAAATATCGAAGAAAAAATCAGATGGGCGGATTTGGTTATTACGGGAGAGGGAAGAATCGACGGACAATCCATGAATGGCAAGGTTCCGATGGGAATTGCAAGCAAGGCGGCACAGCAGGATGTAGCAACAATTGCTATTGTAGGTTGTATCGGTGAAAATGCGCAAAACGTGTTCGAAAACAACATAGATTCTCTTGAGAGCTGTGTAGTTGCTCCATGCACCATTGAAGATGCTCTTATGCAAGCTGAAACCAATCTTGTATTTGCTACCGAGAGAATTATTCGCTCAATAAGCGTGGGTCTTAAGTTGAAATTAAGGAGTCAATATAATGAAAACAGTGGGAGTGGTAGGCGGGGGACAAATGGGATCGGGAATCGCCGAGGTTGCGGCAAAAGCGGGATTTTCGGTTGTAAATGTTGACACCTTTAAAGAAGGACTGAACAATTCAAAAAAGAGAATTGAAAAAGATATGTTGTATCTGATCAGTAAGAATAAGATTACTGAGCAGGAGGCGGAAAAAATAAAGAATCGCATCAGATTCAGCAGCAGTTATGAGAGTCTTGCAAATTGTGATGTTGTGATTGAGGCTGTGCCTGAGAAAATAGGTATAAAGCAAGAGGTATTCAACATACTCGATACAGTGGTAAAGTCGGATGGCATACTTCTTTCCAATACATCAGCGCTTTCGATAAGTGATATTGCCATAAATACAAAAACACCAAATCGAATTGCAGGTATGCATTTTTTCCATCCTGCACCTGTGATGAAGCTGGTGGAAGTGATAAGAGGCAGTGCAACTGATGATGATACAGAAAAAAAGGCTGTGGCATTCGCCAAAGATATTGGCAAAGTACCGATTGTCGCCAATGAAACTCCCGGATTTATTGTGAACAGACTGTTGGTTCCGATGTTGAACGAAGCCGCATACATGGTAATGGAAGGTGCTAAACCTGAGGATATTGACACGGCGATGAAACTTGGAGCAAATCACATGATGGGTCCTTTGGAGTTGATTGATTATACCGGCGTAGATATTACATATGGCACAATTAATGGGCTTTATGAAGGGCTTAAAGATGAGAAGTATAGACCGTGCCCTCTTTTAATTGAAATGATTGCGGCAGGAAAATTAGGACGGAAATCAGGCGAAGGCTTTTACAAATACTGATACTTCTCAGTGGTTAAATGGTAACTCTATAGAAAAGGATGGGGTAGAAAATGAGTGAGACAATTGCGCAGGCAATAATTAACGGTGTCTTAATAGGTGGATTTTATGCATTGATAGGTATGGGACAGAATATGATTTTCGGCGTGATGAAAATCATCAACTTCTGTCAGGGAGATTTGCTTATGTTAGGAATGTATCTAACATATGCGTTAAATGTTGGATTGGGTCTCGACCCATATGTTTCATTTCCAATAGTGGCTATTGTTATGTTCGGGATTGGTGCATTAATTCAAAACGGATTGATAACACCCTCACTAAAGAGTGGAAGTTCCTCAAATCTGCTGTTTCTTACTGTTGGGCTTAGTATGTTATTGCAGAACTTTGCCCTAATATTCTTTAAATCTGATTACCATTCGATTCAAACATCATATTCAACAAAGACCATTGACTTTTTTGGACAAACTGTGAGTTTCCCCAAATTAATAAGTCTCGGAGCTCTTTTGATAATTTCGGCCACACTCTTTGTGATTTTAAAATATACAAAACTCGGAAGGCAAATTCGCGCAACCTCACAGAATGCGGTTGGCGCACAGGTAACAGGAATTAAAACAAAGTGGATATATGCTGCTACATACGGAATCGGCGCAGCGATTGCAGGCATTGCAGGCTCTCTTTTAATGACATTTTTGTATGTTTTTCCAACTGTTGGGGCCACATACGGAACAAAAGGATATATCGTCGTTGTTCTTGGTGGTCTCGGCAGCGTACCCGGTGCATTTTTTGCAGGTATAGGTCTTGGCCTTCTTGAGACTGTAGGATCGCTTTTGGTCGGCCCTTCTTTCAAAGATTCAGTGGTGTTTTTCTCGTTTATAGTAATACTTGTTGTAAGACAGTACATTGTTAAGTTCAGAGAGGGGTGATCAAAATGATAAAATCTAAATATTCGTTTACAAGCCATAAGATATTGGTAATAGCGGGGATAGCACTGTTACTGATGGCACCGCTTTTCATAAAAACTCCGTATATTCTTCACATAATGGTTCTTACATTCTATATGGGCAGTGCTTCTCTTTCGTGGAGTATTCTTGGAGGCATGACCGGTCAGACATCGTTAGGACATGCGGCATTCATGGGGTTGGGTGCATACACCTCAGCATTATTACTCACAAAAGCAGGTGTTTCACCTTGGATATGTATGGTCATTTCGTTCGTTTTAGTCGGTATTCTTTCGGTCATCATGTTTTATCCCTGCTTCATACTTAAGGGACCGTATTTTACACTTGTGACTATTGCATTTGGTGAGGCATTCAGAAATTTATTTACTAACTGGGAGTTTGTAGGAAAAGGGCAGGGGATACGCATTCCCTATCAGGCAGAAGAATCTTTTGTGGACATGAGGTTTTCCACAAAAATTCCATACTACTTCATTGCACTTTTTATGTTTGCGATGATATATATTGTAATCCGTGTAATAGACCGTTCCAGACTCGGATATGCATTGAAAACAGTTCGAGAGGATGAAGATACTGCGTCAGCAATCGGAATTAATCCACTTAAGTACAAATTGATTGCGACCTTTCTCAGTGCCGGGTTTACGGCCGTGTGTGGCGTTTTCTATGCACAGTACATCCGTTTCATTGACCCTGATATTATGATGCAGACGTATTCGGTTGAATATGTTCTTCCG
>JAVXQD010000071.1:0-4900 GCA_036644375.1 Oscillospiraceae bacterium | reverse complement strand
GTCCCGCGCCGATAAGACCCGCTATACCCAAGATTTCACCTGCGTATGCGGTGAATGAAACATCCTTGAAATGACGACCACCGGATAAGCCCTCTACGCGCAGCATCTCTTTTCCGCGGGTATGAGGTACACGGTTGTAATAATCTTTCATCTCGCGCCCTACCATGCTCATTACCAGTTCTTTTTCTGAAACGGAACTGACCGGTTGAGTATTAACAAAGCAGCCGTCTCGCAAAACAGTTGCGCGGTCGCACATCTCAAATATTTCGTTCATTCGATGAGAGATATATATAACAGCGACATTTTTATCTTTAAGCATTTTTATCTGAGCAAATAACGCGTTGATTTCATGTTCGGAAAGTGATGAGGTTGGTTCGTCCATAATGACGACCTTTGAGTTCTTGATTATCAGCTTGGCAATCTCGACCATCTGCTGCTGAGCTGCAGTGAGATTGCGGGCGACAGAAGTTGCCTTTATGTTTACCTGCATAAAATCAAGAACATCTTGCGCCTCTTTGTTCATCTTTTTGCGATCTACAAAAGCTCCATTGGGCATTTTAGGTTCCGCGCCGAGAAAAATATTTTCGGCAACGGTAAGATCGTTGGCTATGCTAAGCTCCTGGTGAATGACTGAGATTCCCGCGTCGAGTGCTTGACGGGGATTTTGAAAATTCGTCTCCTGCCCGTTCAGCATAACTTTACCCTCAGTTGCCGTATATACCCCGGAGAGTATTTTTATCAGAGTGGATTTACCTGCTCCGTTTTCACCGAGCAGCGCATGCACCTCTCCCGGATAAAAATCTATGGATATATCATGTAAGGCACGGACACCGGGAAATAGTTTAGTTATGTTTACTGCTTGTATACAAGGTTCCATTGCTGTTCCCCCTTTTCTATGCGAGGATTTTATCAAATGTGTTTATTTGAAATGTGCCTGAACAGAATCGTCGGTTCAGGCACATTTCATTAAGTATTTTAGTTTCGCAAAGCGACTCTACACATTAAGCGGGTTTTTTCGCATTTGTAGCGTCAACAAGGTACGGGCTGATAAGAATCTTAGATTCGGCTACCTTGCCGTCCTTAAGGAATGCAACCATCTGCTCGGAAATCTGATATCCGATGTTGTACGGATCCTGTGCAACGTCCGCAAACCAAATCTTGCCGTTTTCCGGATCAAGAATTGCTTCATGTGCTTCGGGGTTGGCGTCAAAGCCGATCATCTTTGTTGTGGCTCCTGCGTTCTTGATAGCGGCAAGAGCGCCTATGCAAGCAGGGTCGCCCACTGTGAAGATAACTGCCATGTCAGGATGCTCGACAAGAGCGCCGTCCATAAGCTGCTGCGCTGTGTCAGCGTCGCCCTTATAGTTTCCGATATTGACTATTGTGAGATTGTATTTCTCTTTGAATTCGTTAACAACGCTGTACCAGCCTTCTTCACGGTCGATGCAGGACTGGGGCTCCGGATATCCGATGATTCCGATAACTGCGCCGTCAGTCAATTTTGCGTCCTCAAGAGCCTTAATTGTTGCCTGGCCGCCTACCACGCCGCCCTGGAAGTTATCGGTGCCGACAAAGCACTTGACAACATCGGTTAGATCGGTTGTGCAGTCAAAGGTGAACATGGGAACGCCCTCTTTGTCAGCTGCGACTATTGCGTTTGTGCAACCGGCCGGCTCATTGCAGGCAAGGGATATAGCGGCACATTTATCAACAACAAGATCCTCAATGCGCTGTGAAGCGATGTCGCCCTTAAGATCACTCTCAAGTATAACAGCTTCAAATCCCAAATCCTTAGCGGCGGCTTTAATGCCGTCTTCGATGGAGCAGTAGAAAGCATGCTCTCTTGATCCGAGAACAAATCCGAACTTTAAGGCTTCTGCAGTGTCACCCTCGGCACCGCCCTCGGGCGTTGTTGCAGGTGCTGCAGATTGACATGCTACAAGTGTAAATACAAGAATAAGCGCTAACAGCATCGATAACAGTTTTTTCATGATTTTCCTCCATTTTTTGTTTTAAAAAAACAGCATTGTGCTGTAATTTCCAATTTAATTACAGATAAAAACCTGACGCTGACTTTCGAATGCTTACGATATGGCTTTAAATTTATGCTTGTTTATTTTTGAATGTGATGATATAATAACATGCAGTGATTAAATTGTCAATAATGATTGTCAGTTTGTAATAATTTTGTTTATATTGACGCAATGATGATTTATTTAGATTATGTAGTATATATATCATTATTATAATATAGCGAAAAGTGTATGGAGGTATATCGTGATGTATGACATTATCACAATCGGCGAGATACTGGTGGAGGTGCTGGCCGAGCATGTGGGCCAAGTCTTTTACAAGCCGGGAACTTTACTGGGACCATATCCGAGCGGGGCACCCGCAATTTTTATCGACCAGGCTGCCAGAATGGGCTCAAAAACAGCTATTGTCGCAAAGGTTGGAAAGGACGACTTTGCGAGGCTTAATCGCGAACGACTTTCGGGCGACGGGGTTGACATTTCGCATATTGCCGAAACCGATGCAAATAGCACGGGTGTGGCGTTCGTTACATATTTCGATGATGGAAGCCGCCAGTTTATCTTTCATTTTTCAAAAGCAGCTTGCGGTGAGCTGTGCAGTGAGGATATCGACGAAAGTGTAATCAAAAATTCAAGATATCTGCACATCATGGGATGCTCAATAACAGGAAGTCGGACAATGGGCGAAGCAATAATGCGATCGGTGCGTCTTGCTAAGAGCAACGGTGTTAAGATAAGCTTTGATCCCAATATACGTCCCGAGCTGCTTAGCGGAACAATCATGGAATATTACAAAGAGATTATCGATGAATGCGATCTGCTGCTAACGGGAAAAAGTGAGCTTAGGCTGTTGTTTGACAACTGCGATGTGGCGATAAGTAAGTTGCTTAAACAAAAAGAGCGCATAGTTGTAGTTAAGGATGGTTCTCACGGAACCAATGTCTATACGCGTGCCGAATCGTTTTTTGCGCCCGCATATTCTGCGTCAGAAATTGATCCGACAGGTGCCGGAGACTGCTTTGACGCCACGTTCCTTTCGGGAATTTGTTCGGGGTTAGCGCTTAGGACTGCGGCTTTGAGGGCAAATGCCGCGGGAGCGAAGGCAGTTGAGAAACGAGGACCTATGGAGGGGAACACCACGGTTGAGGAACTGGATAAATTTATTGCCTCTTGTGAAAGTCCTGCTATAACAGATATAAGCAATCTTTATAATGATTACAGTTAAAGGGGCAGTTATCTAAGGCTATCGGTCAGAGATGGCCGAGCCGAAGACCTCATGCTATCTTTGAAGATTATGCATTCGCGCACGGAATCAGCACACATTACTAAATATTGAGGTGAATTTGATATGGCGAAAGTATTCGGTCAGCAGTTTACAAAACAGCAGCTTATGAAACGTGTCGGGAATCTCGGAAGCATTGCAGGGATTAAACGCCTTGAATATCAAAGCGGAAGGGCAAACGGCTTGCGCGCTTATGAGGTGTCCAACGAACGGCTTAAATTCACGATAAACATTGATAAGGGCATGGATATCGCATCCCTTTTCTATGATGGTATGCCGATGCATTTTGTGTCACGTCCGGGAGAGATGAACAACAACTGGTACAATGACGGACCGAATTCGTCGCGCAGCATCACGGGGGGCATGATGTTTACTTGTGGGCTCAGCAATGTCGGTCCTGTGCAGACGCTGGAAAACGGCAGAACTCTTCCTCAGCACGGATATCTTCGCAACGCTCCGGCCGCGCTGGACGGAGCACGTTGCTATTGGGATAAGGACGAGTATTGTATGGAGGTTTACGGAGATATACGAGAGGCTTCGCTTTTCGGAGAGAATCTTGTTGTGCGAAGAACTATAACAACCAAGCTGGGGTGCTCGTCGGTGCACATACATGACAGTATAGAGAATGAAGGGTGTGCGTCCGAACCGCTTATGATTATGTATCATTGCAACGCCGGATTTCCCCTTCTTGACAAAAACTCGCATCTTGTGATAGATCCGATATCCACCACCCCGCGTGATGAGATATCCGAAAGGGGCATGAAATCCGAGGATTTTCGAGTGTTCGGAGAGCCTGTAGATGAGTATGATGAGCAGGTGTTCTACCATAGGCTAAAGGCTGTTGACGGGCGTTGCGAAGCGACTCTTGTAAATCCGGACAGAAAGCTTGCGTTAAACTTCAGCTTTGACAACAGGGAGCTGCCTAATCTTATTCAATGGAAGTGCAGGGCATCGGGAGACTATGTAATGGGAATCGAGCCGTCCAACTGCCATCCTGAGGGTGTTCAGAAGGAGAAACAAAGCGAAACCATTCGCATGCTGAGCCCGGGTGAAATTATTGAAACAGATATCATTTTGACGGTTATTGCAGGGGATATGTTTGACAAGAAATTCTGATTTGTCAATAGATGGAGGGAACGCCGGTGGATTTTTTAAGTGTCGGAGAGATGGTAATTGACTTTTTGCCGGGAAATGAGGCGGGGGTATACATCAGAAAAGCGGGCGGAGCGCCTGCTAATGTGGCTATTGCATTGGCACGTCAGGGCTGTGATGCGGCATTTTGCGGTATGATGGGAAATGATGATTTCGGGAGGTTCCTGTTAGAAACGCTGCGTGATAATGGAGTTAAACCTCTGGTAACCGATTTGACAAATGATGCAATCACCACAATGGCGTTTGTCACACTCAACGAGTTCGGTGACCGCAGTTTTACTTTTGCACGAAAACCCGGTGCCGATATGTTTTTGAACAGAAGTCATATAAAGGATGAATATCTGGACAATACATCCATTGTTCATGCGGGTTCCTGCTCGCTGTCAAAGGGAGATGCGGTCGGAGCGACTGTTTATGCATTGCAAGAGGGATG
>JAVXQD010000070.1:0-5442 GCA_036644375.1 Oscillospiraceae bacterium | reverse complement strand
AGGGGGTAATCCTTGCCGCACTCCTGCCGAATTCCCTCGATAATCTCTTTGAGAAAGCGCAGGCGATTTTCAAAGCTGCCACCGTATTCATCGGTTCTGTGGTTGGTGTTGGGGCTTAAAAACTGGTGCATCAGGTAGCCGTGCGCATTGTGCAGCTCCACACCGTCCACGCCGGCTTTTTGGCAGCGCACGGCGGCGTCAATAAACTGACGAATCAGCTTTTTAATCTCGCGGTTGCTCAAGGCGCGGACATAGCTGTTTGCAACGGCACTGGGCTCGCATTTCGAGGGCGCAACCGAGCGGAAGGTCAGATGATGATCGTCCATCTTTTTCCCAATCACGGGCGCAGCCTTGAACAGCAGCTTTTCAAAGGGCGGGCAGATGCGGGCGCAGGCAATGCTAATAGGAACGGTATGGACCATAATGCCCAAATTCTGCCGACCGGGATGATGCAGCTGCACAAACAGCTTTGCCCCGTGCTTGTGCATGCGGTTTACAAATTCCCGCATCGGTTCGATGTTATAATCATGGGACATGGCAGGCTGGCGAAAGGTTGTTGCGCCGTGGGCATCATTGACTCTTGTGATTTCTGTGATAATCAGGCCGGTGCCGCCTTTGGCACGCTCCTCATAATAGTCCATCAGTTTCTCGGAGGGTGTCCCGTCAATATTTGCCATGCCGACATGAATCGGCGGCATTACGATACGGTTTTTGATTTCGCAGGTTCCTATTTTCATGGGGGAAAACATGGTTTGATATTCCATTCTTTCAAATTCTCCTAACAGATTTTGTGTTTCATGGCATGTAAAAATTCGATAAAATCTTTTGCTTAAAATTCTGCGCTTATGGGATCGCTTTTTTCCTATGGTTTTTTTATCTGTACTCAAATGACCTGCTGCGGGCAATTGCTGCTTTCTTAAAATACTTGAAAATGCTTGCAATTGATCAGTATCTAAATTATACTATGTATGTAATCAGCGCACAAGTACGCATAATAAACTTACTATGTATCGACGACCATACCAAAGGAGATTTTATGGAACAGGAAAGCTTTGAACTTTACGCAGAAAAATTGATTCAGCTTTGCATTTCACCTACGTGCCCCGCCTGCCGCTCGCTGCTGCTTTTTAAGGGGAAATGGAATATTGAGGTGTTGTTTGTCATGCTGCAGCGCCCCACCATGCGGTTTGGAGATTTCAGAAAAGCAATTCCCAACATCACAAACACCATGCTCACCTCCACCTTGCGCGATTTGGAGCAGCTTGGTGTCATCAGCCGCACACAGTACAACGAAATCCCCCCAAGGGTAGAGTATTCGCTGACCGAAAGCGGAAGGGCACTGCTGCCCGGATTTTATGAAATTGCCCTATGGGGCGACAAATATATGCGGTAAACATCCTTGCGCTTTTCAAAAAAGCAGAGTCCAAACCTGCCGTGATTTTTGGTTTACAGAGACCTATAAAATACCAGCAGCGTTTATTGTCGAAACCACTCAAACAACGGTAAATCGAAAGACCGCATACAATGTGTTGTCAACAAGACGGCAACACAAGAGGTACGCGGACGGGTTCTGTCGTATTAAAAACAACGGGGCTGTTGCGGAGATCCGCAACAGCCCCGTTGTTGATTTGCTTGGCTGCAAAAGGGAAATAAAATACAAAATTCAGTCCATGCAAAGGATGCTGAAAACGGCAAAAAACCCACAGGAAAATGATCGGCAACCGATTCGTCGCCACGGCGATCGCGCTGCCGGTTGTGACCCCTCATCCTTTTTTAATGATTTCCATGATGTGATCAAACGGGTTCTTTTTTTCCTTCCCTTCCGCAAACGGCTTAGTGCGCAGTGACAGGATCAGTTGAATGAAGCTCTCAATGCTGATATTCGGATTTGAATAGCTTTGATGTAAGAGGATTGCAGAACGGTCTGCGGTGAGCTCGATCTCATCATAGGGGACAATTTCCTTCATTTTACCTTTCATGATTTGCACAATGCCTTCGGTGGTGAACAGCAAGTCATGACTTTTCGCTGAATTGTCATCAAAGACCGCAACGGTCTTTCGGCGAATATCGCGTCCGTTTGGAATTTCAAGACGAATGAAGTATCTGTCAAATTCCTCGTTTCCGCTGATGACCATGCTGCAGGTGTCGTGATTCACGCATATGCTGTCGGCATACTTGCAGATCGCTTTCTTCACCTCATCATATCTGTCGTTGACGACTGACAGCAGAACCCCGTCATCAATCAATTCAATCCCGAGATACTGTCTCTTTGTCTGGCTGTAACGAACGATATCGTGTGCTGTTTCATAGAGCGTATCCGGAGTATCAAGGCCTTGCTGAAGACAAAATTCTCTGAGATTCATTTCCGCCTCGTTCATGGATACGATGTCGTTTTTCAGCTCAATATATTCGCTGGAATATGTCGCCAAGTGTTCAAAGAACACCTTCGTATAATCATCAAATGAGATTTCGATCATCTCGTTGTAGGTGTCAATCCCGAACCTCGATATATCATCAATCCGCGCTCTGATCTCCTTTAAAAAGCTGCGCTTATGGATTATTGCATCGCTTACACACGAAAGAAGGGTCGCTTCGTGCCCCTGAACACAGTCCAAAGCGGACACAGCATTCAGCATATCATTCAGGGCAAGCAAGTAATTGTACGGGAAGTCACATTCCTGCAGCTTTGAAAGATACGCACTGAGCACTTTTTTATTTCTCAGTGCAACACCGTCGGCCTTCCTTGCGGCAAAAGAATTTGTGGAGCCGTCAAAGTATGCGTCTGTATCCTGTTTTTCATCCGGCACAGGGACACAATGGTTGAAAGAAATCTTAGTTTTCTGCTGAAAACGATTGATAACGAGTCCGAACTTCTTTGTAAGGATTTCTTTCTGGTTGCATATAAAGTCGTTTTGAATGACAGCGAGCTGACCTGCACCTTCGCAGGCGGGAAGTACGTTTTCGGGGAACGGGAATAAATAAGCTTCGTCAATTCTATCTTTCAGAGATCCGTATCCCGATTTTGCAGCAGAATCCCCGGAAAGATAGGCACTTACATAGTAGCCGCTGAGAAGCTGGGCGTTCACTATGGTGTTGTAATCTTCATTCACAAGCCTTCGGAAAAGAACGGCGGCATTTTTGATATTGCCGATTTTCAGATAGGCAAAAGCGCATAGCTGAAGGACATCGTTGGCATTTCCGGACATCTTGATCGCAAAGCTTAACAATTCTTCAATTTTTGCTCTTTCGGCGGGGTCATCAATTTTCAGTAAATCAATATACTCCAATGCGCAAGCCGATGCAATTGAGTTTTCTCTCAGCAAGCTGCACGCCTTGAAGGAACGGACAAAGATATCATAATATGTTTTTGCGGCCTCACAATAAAACGCAGCCATTTCCGGTTCTGCGCCTCTGGATAAGGCATTCGCAGTAGTCCCAAAGAAATACCAAAATTGCGGATATGCAACAAAATTCCCCTTGATTGTATCCAGCCGTTCGTATCTTCTAAAATCATCGGGGTCCATCAATATTTCGTTGTATTGCTTGACCTGACGCTCTGTCAGTCTGTATTCATCCGGCAGCTCGTGCGCGTCAACAAGCCTCCACGCCGTATCAAAAAGCTCGCGCCGCAATCCGTTGAACTGCTCTATCGCAGCGCGCTGAAGCTGCCACATGGATTTTTCGTGTGCAAGGGCATTCGCGGATTTTTCTTTGCGGTAATTCATGTATCCGATGCCAATCTGCGACACCAGCGAAACGGCTAATGTGACAGGATCTCCTCCGGCAACTATGAGTCCGAGATTCGGGACGGCGCTCCAAATAGCGTTCTTCATCTTGTTTTGGTATTCGCGGTCTATGAATTTTCTGTCTCCCTCTTGGATTCTGAAAAAAGTGATGGTATCCAGCAGCTGCTTGAGGATTTTGAGGAGTGCCTCATCCTTAGGCATTTTTTCAATGTTAAGATTATTCAGAATTGTCTCGTATTCCTGCTCAAGGACAACAACATCGTTATAATCAATAATTTGCGAAACCGAAACGGTACAAAGGTTGAGGGCATATGCTGCGCTGATTTTTGTGTCGTTAAAATCCACAGAGCCGCTTTTCATTTTTTCTACGATAGAAATCTCACGGTCACTCAAATTCTATGCTCCCGTATTCAGTAATTGTTATTTAAAGCGCACAGGGAATGTGATCCGATATCTCCGCGCGGTACACTTCAAAATCATCGTGGCAATACTCTCTGACCGCGTCAACTCGGCTGCATTTGTACTGAATCTTCTCCTCGTCGAATCGGCCGATCTCAAAAGAAAAGTGGTCATAGTTCTGCGAATAACCTCTGTTCGGGTTGTCGTCCATGGTATTCTCGTCGGCGACAGACGATTTCAACGTGGTGAGTGCATCCTGAACGGTGGCAATTGTCTGCTTGCCGATGGTATGACATTCCTCGATGTATGTATTTTTATTCATTCTCGCTTCGGCCTCGCCTCTCGGCCTAAAAAGGTTCAGATTGTAATCGCCCATGACGATTGTATAGGCTTCTCTATTATTTCCATACCGTCTTTCCATGCTGATGGAGGGATATATTCTGTCAATTAAAAAGTTAAATTCTTCTTTTCTTCTGTCAATCTCATACCTGGAATTATCTCCGAAATGAAGATGAACGTTTATCAGCCGAAATTCAAAGAAACCGCCGTTTACCGGAACAAAACGCGCAAAATACGGAGTGCGCGCAAACATCGAAGCGTCATATCGAAGGGCTTCGTTTACAATTCGTGGCTCATAAATTCTCATCCCGTTTTCTGTGACACTGGATGCCAGCGCAACTGTCGTTGTGTTCCATGCAAAAGCGTAGCCCTCACCGCGTTTATCTTTTATTTTTGAGGAATCTGATGATTCCTTTGGTTCTGCCCATTTGAGATTCCAACCCGGAAGCAGATGTCTGACCAGGTACTCCAGCGCGTATCCTTGACTCAGAATTTCCTGAAAGGCAACAACATCAAACTGTTCCGCAAGGATAATTTCCGCTATCTTCCCAAATTCACGCTTGGTGATGCCGTCTTTTCCGATGGCAGAATGTCCCATGTTCATGAGATTAAAAGAGCCAAATCTAAAATGCATCGATGTCACCATGCCTTTTGTTTTTAGTTTCCGCCTTGTTTTTGCAGAATGCAAACAAATTCTTTAGGGGTTTTGAGCACCCATGTGATTATGATACCATATTGGCATACGATTTCATACGGCAAAAGCGGAACAATCGGAAATAATAAGTGATAAGGAATATTACCATTCTGAACCTGCATGAAGCCATGATAAAGATAAGTTTTAAAGCTTAGTTTTATCATGGCTTTTGGACGGAAGTTTTTTTGCGGAAACAGACAAATTATTGATGGCTTTGCGGCTGCAGCCGGAGGGAATATTTAAAGCCATTCAGCGCTGTTAAGC
>JAVXQD010000069.1:0-6427 GCA_036644375.1 Oscillospiraceae bacterium | reverse complement strand
AAGCCTCTTGCTGCTTTTTGGTGCGGGCTAAAAGGTCAAGCAACGAATCGTCAATCCGAATTGTTCTGCAAGACAAGTATTTAGGCGGCACGAAAACAATATCTTTTTTCGCGTGCTGCATTTGTCTTTGCACCGAGAGTGTGCCATTTTCAAAATTGATATCATCCCATGTCAATCCGAAAATTTCCCCCAAACGCAGTCCGCAGCGGTATGCCAAAAGCAAGGGGAGATGTGCACTGCTGCCCTCAGGAAAACGCTGCAGGATATTCTCCCATTCTGCTTTAGTTGGAATAAAGTCGTGTGGATTTGTTCTTGTAGGAACATCGGGCGTTGCTGAAAAGTTGATGTTTAAGTCATCGGCCGGATTGACAGCAAGCAATTTTCTGCTTTTCACAGCATATTTCAATGAACCCGATAAAATGCTACGAAGTTGTATGAGGGTATTGTGGCTGTAGCCATTATTATACATTTCAAACAAGAACTTTTCCAAAATGGCCGGAGTCAGTGAGGAAAGACTATACGCTCCCAATTTCGGGATAATATACAAGCGTATATTTTTTTCATAGCCTTTTTGCGTATTCTCTACCAAAGTGAGACAGTAAGAATTGAGCCACTCCGTTAAGTAGTCGGCAAAGCTCATATTGCTGCGTTTTATTACTTCGCCAACTGTGTTATATTCGTTCATGGCTTTTGTGCCTGCCGTCTGTGCTTCGGCTTTGGTTCGAAAACCACCTTTCGAAAAATGCTTGCGCTTTCCGTCGATGGGAGCCGTTTCAAATCGATACTCCCATTTTGAGCCGCGATTTCGAACATTAAGCTTTGCCATTTTACCACCCCCTTTATTTTTATTCGCGCCTTAATGCTCAAGCGGTTAGATTTTTAACATTGCTTAAGTCCGAAAAGTCTTTGCCCTCGCATTCGGCGAGAAAACGTTCCAAAGATTCTTCGCGTACCTTGTACTGACCCAATTTCATAGCAGGTAAAAAACCCGCATGAACAAGCTCGTAAACGCTTGCTGGATTGGTGCGAAGAATTTTTGCTACTTCGCTTATAGTGAAAAGTTTCATATTATTTCCCCTTTCTGTGCAACATTTTCCGTTGCTACAAGTAATTCTATCTACTTTTCGGGGTGACACAAGTCACTTTGAAATTGACTGAATTTAAGCTCCCGATTATTGCAGATAGTGTGTCGCGATTACGTCCGCACGGTTATGACCTAAACTGTGGCTTACGCGCATCAGCGCGGCGCGGTCGTAAGCTCTGTGCGGCGTGGTTTTGCCATCTCGGCAATGATATACAGAGGGAACCGACCGCCCTTTGTGGTCGTGAATTTGTTTTCCACGCAGCACATTCAAATCAGCTGCGATATTATTGTAGAAATCCTGTGCGTACAATGCTCGGATTGCGTGCACATTCAGACGCTTGGGAACCTGGGAAAACATAACTTCATAAGGCTTAAATTTTGCAATAATGCGCTGCACCGTTGCTTCGTTTTGCGGCAGAATCTCAACCGTGCGGCATTTTCCGCCTTTGGTGTTGTTGGCTCGACCGTCGAGCTGTAGAGTGAGGTTGCCGCTGCTGTCCCGAACAAAGCAGTCGGATGTGAGCGTGAGCAGCTCGCAGCGGCGCACGCCGACAGAGCGGCAGAGCTCGGCGACATCGCCATAGCGGTTCACGTCGTCGGAATATTGCGCTTCGCTGTATGAGCGTCCGCGTTTAATGTTGCTGCGTGTGCGTGCGGGGCGAGCATTGTGCACCTCGCCCATGGTACAGCCATGCAGCTTTGCCAGCGCGGCGCAGGTGCGGTCGATTGTCCACGCGCTTCTGTCTGCATCTATTTGCTGCTGCACAAATTCACGGTCAAAGTCGTGTGTGTGTGCGTAAGACAGCTTTCGCACTTCGGGGTGTTCGGCAGCAAGCCACTTTGCATAGTCCTTGCAAATCGCGGAATACTGCCGCATCGTTTCGAGTCCGTGGATAAACGGTGATTGCTGCCATGAGGGCGGCGGTGCTCCGTTTGCTTTTGCTTGTGTTTGCAGCTTTGCATTGTAGCTTTCGCGCGCCGTCTTTTTGCTCTCGCCGATATGGTTCAGCTGCCCCATGCGCCGCGCAACAGCTTCTTGCAATAATGCGGCATTGTCTTTTTGTGTGCCGATGATAAGCACTTCCTTTACTGCTGATTTTGTTAAGAGAAGGCGGCTCATATTGCAAGCCGCTTGGGCGTTTTTGCCCTCAAAACCAGAGCGCCGGAGTACACCAAACCTTGGCTGAAAAAATGCTACTATCCGTTTATATCCCTGCTTTGCAGGGCATATAACCGTATAACAAAGGCCTGCCAACGACACACATCACATGCGCCATTGACAAGCCTTTAACTCACCGCGACAATGCCCATTCAAGAGATTGTCGGCTATTCGGGCGCGTGACAATTCTTGCGAGGTCATTGACCCACTGCAAGTCGTCCTCAAACGCCCATTTATATGAAACGGTACATTGCAGAAAATCTGCCCTGCGCTGTATACAATTAATCCATCTACCATAGCCCTTGGGTGGTGGTTTCTCACCATTCAAAATTGCTGTGACAAAGGGATTTGAGATGTGCACACAAATTGCATTTGCGCGCGTTTTTTCACTGAACTGCAAATGCTGCAAAGACTGTAATGCAAAATTAATTGCTATCAGTTCGCACATTAATCTGTCCGTGACCGTTAGCTCTTTGGCATTTACTGCAATTCGCTTTATATTTTCATCAAATGCAGCATAGGCGATACCGGCGGCAGAATTCGCTTCAAAAAAGCTTCCAACATCGACATCAACTTTCATAGTTTATGTCAAGACGGCTGTTTTTTCCACAATATTCAACCACAAAACCAGCAATCAGATACGCTTGAAATGCTGTCTGAATCGACTGCACAAGCTGCTTTGATTCTTCGTTTGTTAGCAGAATCTTGCTCCATATTGGCTTGCTTTTTGAATCGAGCATTTTTTCTCCGCTTGAGCCATAATTTACGGGCTGAAAAGTGGCTTGCCATGCGATGCCTGTGTCCTCAACAGTGACCATCAAGCGCTTGCAAATTCCTTTGCCGTCTGTGCGCAGCTTGCGTTGTTTACAGCGCTCGGGCGAAACAAAGTTTTCCTCGTTCAGAAGCACTGTTCCCACGGGTTCGCATTGCAAAAGCTTTTTGTCGAGCCAGAGAAAACATGAAACTCTTGGGAATATTTGCATATTTTGCGCTTTGCCCTTATAATCGCGAGAAAAGTTCAGTGCCGCTCGCCCGATAGAAAATGCGCCTATTGTCGCCGAAAGGCTATAGTCGCCCTGCGTTGCGGTGTAGAGCACAGTTGCCTTTGGTAATTGCTTTTTGGTTTGACCTTTTTGTTCGTTCATTTTTTATTACTCCTTTTATTTTTTTGCAAAAAAAATAAGGAGACAGCAATTTAGCTGTCTCCTTATTGAACCCAAGAGTTTGCCAAAAATGGCAACACAAAATAGGTTACTTTCGATACTCCATAATACTCACCGCCCGATAGGCTTGTTGGTGAGCTTGTCGCTTTTACCTCTTGGGTACATATTAATTATATACCATATCAAAATTTTGTCGATAAAGCGGCAGTGTACTCAATTGCAAATTTATCAAAGCGAATTGCCGCAAAGCCGAATCACTCGATTTCTTGATTTAAACTATCAAACACAGGCGCGTCGAAAAAATCCTTTAGGCCGATTTCTAAGCCGTCGCAGATTTTTTTGATGTTCACAATTGTGGGGGCTTTGCTTTTGCCGTTCAGTATCGAGTACACAGTCATAGGCGGTACACCCGAAAGGGTAGCAAGGGCATTTATGGCAATCTTTCTTTCGGCGCACAGAGCGGTTATTCGCTTTGAAACAGCTGTCGACACGTTCATCTTTTCGCTCCTCAACACTTTAGTATATAAATAAGTGTAGACAAATATAAGATGAGTCGTGTATGATATATCGTGTAAATCATTATTTAAAGGGGGAAATATAGTGAAGAAAAAAGCAGCGCTCGTTTTGGTGCTGGCGGCTTGTCTGCTGCTCAGCGCCTGTGTGAGCGTGACCGAGATTTCACTGCCGAGAAGCATCAGCATTGAAGCGGGCGAGACGGCGGCAGTGGAATTGACAGCAAAATACAACAAGGAAAATGTCTCGGACGAGGACGCCGCCAAAGCCCTTGCGGCGCTCGTATGGGCAAGTTCAGACGAAGCAATCGCAACAGTCGAAAGCGGAACAGTGACAGCTGTTTCGGCGGGAAAAGCGCAGGTGACCGCGAGCGACAAAAGCGGCAAGGCAACTGCGACCATTGAAGTGGTGGTGACCGTGCCGCCGCAGAGCATCGAAGCGGAGAACTTGGAATTGCAGCTCGGAGGTGTAGAGACAGCAGCGCTCGAGGTGACGGCGAGTCCTGCAAATGCGACGCAAACGGGCTTCAAATATTCCTCGAGCGATGAGCGCGTCGCGACGGTTGACGAAAAAGGCAACGTGACCGCAAAGGCGCTCGGCGAGTGCGAAATTACGGTTACGACAAAGAACAACAAAACCGCCACAGCGACAGTGACGGTCAAACAGGCGCCGACAGGGATTGCACTTGACAGTAACGAGGGATGGATTTATGTAGGGGTCAGTATAATGCTCGAACCATATACGACACCGGAGGGAGCGGCTCCAAGCACATACACTTTTGCAAGTAGCAACGGTGGAGTAGCTTCAGTTACCGAGGACGGAGTAATATATGGGAATTCTGTAGGAACATCAGTAATTACGGTAACAAGTGCGGAAGGCTTTACGGTTGAATATACCATCACAGTGAAAGCACAGCCCGTATATAAGCCGGTAAGAGGAAATGCTTCTGCAGGCGGTGGCTGGGGTTCCGCCGGTAGCGGTGGAGCGGTCACCGGCGGTGGAGGGGGTTCCACAGGCGGTGGAGGAACGGCACCTGTACCGCCGCCTACTGGCGGTGGTGACCATCACACAAGCCACGGTGCGACTCGTTCCTAAGTAAAAAGCTTAGGCTCTGAATTTAGTTCAAGAGAACTGGTAACCCAAAAGGTGGAATGAGAGGGTAACGCCTTGAAACGCCTTCCCTGAGACTCCGACTGGCTGTATAGAGGGAAACCTTAATGGTCAGAAGCTCGGTAAAGTCGGCAGAAAGATACCGCCTTAGAATAGCGGCGAAACCTCCTCAGAGGTGAGGGGTGTATCCTATATGCCGGGGGTCTACAAAATATCTATGGTTAGCATGTATGGTTTAACTGACAAATCTGCGAATGAAAGGGCTGTAAATCACATAGAAATGTGTGAAAGCCGGTGTGGTCGAGTAAACTCGGGACTATGAAACACCATAATACGTTACAGGCGTATTCAAGCCGACTGGCTCATAGCAGAAACCTAAGGATATATGTACAGATAGGGTTATCGGAACGAGGAAAGGTATCAGCGTCCTTAATTTGGGCGAGGCAGACGAAGAACAATAAGCTGCTTAACTGGTGCTGAAAAGCAGAGGTCGAAGCGAAGAAACTCTTGTAATGAGAGTGGAGCGATGGCCTCAAGTCAAGAATAACCAACTCGTTGATTATTCTTGATGGAACGCGGAGTGCGGTGAAAGTCGCACGCTCCGTGTGAAGCGGGGGAAAAGAGTGGAAATCCTTGACAAAACAACTAAATGCAATGCAATTTAGACTATTTGTCAATATTTTAGCTTTTACCTATCGCTATAGGTTACTCCGGGGGAAGATGTCGCTCCGGGAACAGGTGGAGAGTAGGGTACCGCAGGGACGGTTCTCCGGTTCCATCCTTTAAACAAACTAACAAAGGCCACTCTCAAAAGGAGTGGTCTTTTTATGTATTATGTTGTAGTCCCCCGAAAAGTGGATACACTTTAAGTAAATAATTTAGACGGAGGACACTTTATGGTGGGTATATTTAGAATCGGCACCTTACTTGATTTAGCAATAGACAAAGAGCAGCCTGTTATAATAACAGCGACTTTACCGGTGCCTGAAACAAACGGCAAAAAATGGAAAGATGCTGTAATTTTTGTTGGGACTGTTTCTGAGGTGCCCGAAACTTTCCGTTGTTTATTTGCGGGAGAGGTTTGGATGAGTAAAAATGGAATTTTGTATATTGACTGGGACAAATATATTGAGTAGTCAAATGATGGGTTATTCGATTTCAAACCACTGACTGTTAAGTAAACTACAACTTAGAGGTTCTGTTTTATTCTTTTTAATCCCAAGAAAAACAATATGTCGTGGTTCTGGCGTTTCCAACATTCTTTTTTGTTTCGGAGAAAGATGCGGCCAAACGTTATCGGTTATTTTAAGTTTAAATGGTATCTGATTGCGTTTTTCGTCTTGGATAGTAAATAACTGAAAGCCTTGAGATTTTTCATCAGTTAAATTCTCGCTATTT
>JAVXQD010000068.1:0-6628 GCA_036644375.1 Oscillospiraceae bacterium | reverse complement strand
CAGACAAATAAAAACGGAGTGTTCTTATAAGGAAACTGAATTCCTATAAGAACACTCCGACTGGTGCGGATAAGAGGACTTGAACCTCCACCGAGTTGCCCCGACTAGAACCTGAATCTAGCGCGTCTGCCGATTCCGCCATATCCGCTTATTGCTTTAAAATGATATCATACGGAAAGGAAAAAGTCAATCGCATTTTTCCGCATTTGTCACGTCGGCAAACAAGCGGGCAGTGCCAAGCGATGCAATCAAAAGGATTAAAGGTCCTGCCGAAGAAAGATAAAGCAAATAGGTGCCAATGAGGTAATTTGTCGCCTCGGTGTAAGAGACAATCGACACACGAAGGAGAATGGAACAGAGGAGTCCTAAAAGCAGAATTGAGAACAATCCATTTACAGTAAATCGCTTTTTTCGAAGCTCATTGGCAGAATTTACAATACAGGAAAAAATAAATTTTAAGCCTAAAAACAGTGCCGGAAAGATTAAAAGCCTGTAGCACCATGAAATTATCGAAAAGCATATACCTGCGGCGCGCTCTGCGCTCGTGTAGTATGGGAGGGCTGTATTTGCGATGGCGGTTTTACTGCTTTTTGTAAAGGTGAAAATCTCGCTTTCGAGCGCCTGCTTCGGAGTGGAATAGCTCAGCGGAGCCATTGCGGACGTTTGTTCAAAAAGGAGCAGAACCCTTAATGAACGACCTATTTCAGACATAGTCGGTGCAATATAAGACCTATCAAACGGAACTGTAAAAGCACCACCTAAGGATAATGAACCGTCTCGGCTTTCAATTTGCCCGCTGTCACATGCGGCATTGATATCAGAGGCTAATTTTTCATAAAATAGTTTTGCGCTTTGGGCGTCGGGAGCAAAACCACTGTCATATGCCGCTCGGCGCAAAGCCCAACAAAAACCTCCGCTTGTATATTCCCCGAGTTCGATGTCTCCATAACCGTTCATATATTTCGGCGTTTCCAACAGCTCACCGAGTTTTGCGGCATCGGGTACGGCACTGTAAATTTTTTTGTGGGTATCGCTGCAAATCAATATTCGCTTATGGGGGACGTCGGTGTCCGCTCGTTTAAAAGCGCTGATTACGGCTGAAAATTCAGGGGACGTAAAATCACTGACGCAAAAGCGACCGTAATATAGATAATTCATGAAGCTGTATATTCCTACGCATGAAATGCATATCAGCAGTGAGCACACTATGGAATAAAGCCCGCAAAGCTTTTGTTTTGCATCGGATTTTTTGCATATGAAGAACAAAATATAAAATGCCGACGCGCAAACTGCGAACGGTAAAAGCCAAATCCCATCTTCGCGTGTTATAAGTGCGAGACCAAGTCCAAAGCCGGCGGCTGCCGCAAATGGAACGGAACGCTTTAATCCACGGTTTGCTCTCAAGCACAGGCCGAGCATTCCCGCAAAAAAAAGCAGGCACAAAGACGGGAAAATATTGTCACGGTATACTCTCAGTGTGAATGAGGCAAAAGAATAAGGGCTGAACCACAGTACAAAAAATATTATAAAGCTTTGAATACGCTTATGAAAAATCGGGGAAAGTGCACATGTCATGACCGCGCAGCACGCACAGTATAAAAGCTGTCCGCCTATTACATATGGAATATGAAGAATGTTGAGAAAGCAGAGCCAAACAGAAAAAAACATGTGCTTGGATATGGTTAGCCAGTTGTATTCACCGAGCCAGTTGCCGTTTCGAATACTCTTCGCCGCATTGAGCATCAGCTCATCGTCAATAGGCGCGTTCTCGGGAAATATCTGGATTAATTGAAATGAGCTCAACACGAGCTTCAGCAAAATACAAAAAGCGACAGCAGCCCAAAATATGCGCGGGCTCAACTCAAAATTTGCAATATTAAGCTTTGCTTTTTTGTCTGCCATAGTATGTCTCGCTTTCGGTTCATCGGGTCTCATAATGCAGTAATTAAAAATTATATTCACATAAATATGATAAACTAAAACCATGAAGCTGTAAAGCATCATGGTTTTATCAATCTAAAGCTAATAAAGTACCTTGCTTAAAAAATCTTTGCAACGTGCATTAACCGGAGAGTTAAACAGGTGTGCAGGAGTGCCTGTTTCCTGAATTTTTCCCTCGTCCATAAATATAACAGTGTCCGCAACCTCTCGTGCAAATCCCATTTCATGGGTGACTATAACAGATGTCATGCCGGATTTTATGAGGTCTTTAATAACAATCAACACCTCGCCGACCATTTCAGGGTCAAGCGCAGATGTGGGCTCGTCAAACAGCATGACCTCGGGCTCCATTGCAAGAGCGCGCATAATTGCGACACGCTGCTTCTGTCCGCCCGAGAGCTGAATCGGGAATGCATCTCTCCTATCCGCGAGACCGACTCGATCAAGCAGTTCAAGCGCATGCTTTTCGGCAGTGGATTTTTCCATACCCTTTACCTTAATGGGTGCGAGGGTCATGTTGTCAATAATTGACATGTGAGGAAAAAGATTAAAATGCTGAAAAACCATTCCCATTTTTGTGCGAATATCATCTATATCTATCGGGGATTTTTTGTATCTTAATTTCTTTTGAGTAATTTCTATGCCGTTGAAAAAAACCTGTCCCTTATCCGGTACTTCAAGCAGATTTAACGAGCGCAGAAGAGTGGATTTGCCGCTTCCGGACGGCCCTATTATTACCGTTGCCGTGTTGCGCTTAATATCGGTTGAAACGTCGTCGAGCGCATGAATTGTACCATTATAGGTTTTAAATAAGCTTTTTGCCTCTATTATGTTAGCGTTCATCTCCACGGCGCATTCTCCTCTCTATTGCTTGAATTGCTTTTGATGTCGGGAATGTCAAGAGGAAATACAGACATGCCGCAACAAGCAGCGGCTCCATAATCCTAAGTGACTGCGACTGTACAAGCTTTGCGGTGAACATCAGCTCCGCCATGCCCAAAAGTGTACATACCGAAGATTCCTTTATAATCGTGACAAACTCGTTTGCGATAGCCGGCAGGATGTTTTTCACTGCCTGAGGAAGCACAATGAAGCGCATATTCTGTCCCTGTTTGAGCCCGAGCGAACGCGCGGCTTCTGTTTGCCCATAGTCGACCCCTTGTATTCCTCCGCGTATTATTTCTGCGACATATCCCGCACTGTTGAAAGCAATTGCTATGACGCCGGGAATAAATCGGCTTGAATCTATAAATCCGAAGATCATAAAAGACGGTACGGTAATAACGCCGAAAATTCCGTAATATACAATCATTAACTGTACGAGCATAGGCGTGCCTCGGACAATCTCGACGTACGCACCGGAAATAAACCGCAGAATTTTCAGTTTGGAAAGACGCATAAACGCCAAAAGAAGTGCAATCACAAAACCGATTATTACTGCAAAAAAAGCGAGCATCACCGTGTACAGCAGACCTGTACCAAATGCGGGCATATATTCAAAAACCTTTTTAAAGCCCTCTATACTTACCATATCTTCTCCTTGTTAACAGCAAGAGTTATCCGACGCCCGTCAAGGCATCGGATAACCGGACTATATGATTAATTATTCTGCTGTCGGGTCGTAAAGCTTTGCGGCAGCATCAACAAACTCATCTATCTTTCCGCTGTCGGTAAGATTCTTTATAACCTTATTGACAAGCTCAAGCAGGTCGCTGTTGCCTTTGCCGACTGCGACTGCGGAGCCTTCTACATCATACTCCACCGGACACATCTCGACAAGCTCGGGATAATTTTTTGCCCAGGTTTGAAGAATTATTGTTTCGATATAAGCACCCTCAACCTTTCCGGTTGAAAGCTCAAGAAATATGTCGGGGTTGGTTGCGAGCAGGACTTCCTGTGCATTGGGTGTGTTTTCCTTGAGAAGATTTGCCTGAATGGAGCCGGCCTGTGCCGCTACAGAAAGACCGTCAAAATCGGCATAGCTTTTGTATTTGTCAACATTTTTTGCATTTATTACGAACGACTGACCACCCTGATAGTAAATGTCAGAGAAATCAACAGCTTCGGCTCTTTCAGGGTCCGGCGAAAGTCCGGCGATTACAAGGTCGACAGTTCCGGCTTGAAGCTCCATGATGAGCGAGTCAAACGCCATGTCCTTAATTTCAAGCTCAACGCCGAGCTCATCTGCAATTGCCTGCGCTATGTCGATATCAAAACCGACAATCTTGTCTTTGCCATCAACCGTTGTGTGGAACTCATAGGGACCGAAGAAAGCTTCTGTGCCGAGTATGAGTTTTCCGGAGGCTTTAATCGCATCGAGCTTTGCCGTTGTGGCCTCTGCCGGTTTTTCATTCTCGGGAGCTGCCGGAGTTTCTGCGGGCTTGCTGCCGCAAGCGACAAGGGATAATGCAAGTACAAGCGCAAGAATCATAGCTAATAACTTTTTCATTTTTCAATACCTTTCTGTTTCGTGTTATTTATTTGATGTGCTTATTATATGCGCATATTAAAATTTATACAATTAGCAAATATAGGTGTATATAAATAAATATAGTGAAATTATCTTAAATTTTCAATATAAATCACTTATACTGATAAATACTTAAATTATCTAATAATATATAGATAATACTCAATATTATTAAAAAACATTATGAATATTCATACGGATATTAATGTATAATATTCATACGCGCGGCTCAAATTGCTGCTTTTACTCTTGTGTGGGTATTTTGATTACGCGTAAGGCCGGTAATTTTGATAAAACAGGATTTTCTTAATAAAAATCATGATTTGGCATATAAATATATAATACAATTGACAAGCCGCAAAAACACTTTTTTGTGAGATTAATAAAACTGTGTTCGGAGCTATTGACAGTATAATGTAATGTATAATATACTTTGACACAGAAAACGCGGGTGCTTCAACAGATTGGTTGAAGCGCCCTTTTTGAAAAATAGGAAGGAGTTACAGAAAAAATGCCGAAGTATTCAAATGAGGATATTCTGAAAATCGTCAAGGATGAAGATATAAGGTTTATAAGACTTCAGTTTACCGATATTTTCGGACAGCTCAAAAATGTGGCGGTGCCTGTATCCCAGTTAAGCAAGGTGCTTGAAGGTAAATGTATGTTTGACGGTTCTTCGATTGAGGGATTTGTCCGCATTCAGGAAAGCGACATGTATTTAAAGCCGGATATTGACAGCTTTGTCGTCATACCTTGGCGGCCCGAGTTCGGCAAGGTTGCCCGTTTTATCTGTGACGTCTATATGCCGGACGGAACTCCATTTGAGGGAGATCCGAGATATCGCCTGAGAAAAATCATCAAAGAAGCTGCCGATATGGGTTATTCGTTTAACGTCGGACCCGAGTGTGAGTTTTTTTTGTTCACCGTGGATGAAAATGGCAAGCCGACCACAAATGTTCAGGATGATGCGGGATATTTTGACCTTGGAACTATTGATCACGGGAGCATAGTGCGTCAGGAGATGTGTCTTGCGCTTGAGGATATGGGCTATGAGGTCGAGGCAGCGCACCATGAATGCGCGCCGGGTCAGCACGAAATTGATTTCAAATACTCAGATGCACTGACCTCTGCCGACAACATTATGACATTTAAGCTTGCGGTCAAAAGTATAGCTCAGAAAAACGGTCTGCATGCTACTTTTATGCCAAAGCCTGTTTTCGGACAGGCGGGCTCCGGTATGCACACCAATATGTCATTGTTCAGAGATGGCAAAAATGTATTTGCCGATGAAAAAGACAAGCTCGGACTCAGCAGAGAGGCATACAGCTTTATCGCCGGTCTTCTCAAGCACAGCAAGGGTATGACCGCAATTACCAATCCGCTTGTGAACTCCTACAAGAGACTTGTCCCGGGCTATGAGGCGCCATGCTATATTGCATGGTCGGCTCAAAACCGCAGTCCGCTTATCCGAGTACCGTTTTCGCGAGGCATGTCAACACGCGTTGAGCTTCGAAATCCCGACCCTTGCGCTAATCCATATCTTGAACTCGCAGTCTGTCTCGCAGCAGGTCTTGACGGAATTAAAAAAGGACTTACGCCTCCTCCGTCGGTGGATCTCAATATCTATGAGCTCAGTGCTGAGCAGCGTGATAAGATGGAGATTGACAATCTGCCGGCATCGCTCCACAACGCAATTGTTGAGATGCAAAATGACAAGCTTGTCACCGATGTTCTCGGAACGCATATAACCGAGCGGTATGTTGAAGCTAAGCTTCGCGATTGGGAAGATTATCGTATGCATGTGACCGACTGGGAAATCCAAAAATATTTTTTGGCATTTTAATTCGGCTCTGCAAAATTAAAATTAGGTGTAAATGAGCAGCGGCAGTACCGATCAGATGCCGGCTGCATTGCAGCAGGGCAACATAAAAATTAAAGGCCGCAATTCGCTCTCAACGAAGCGAATTGCGGCCTTATCTTATAATATACCGAATTTGAAGCAGCTTATCGAAATAAACGCGATATTTTAATATGCAATATTCAATCCGGATTATTCTTCGTCAGCGCAGTATGCGCACAGAGAAAATCTTAAAATGCCGATTTGGTTAAGTATCTTGTTGCTGTTTTATTTCTCGTTTCGGAGCTCTCGAAAGCAGGCGTAAGGAATATAAGATGTAAGGGATGGACTAATGCAACAATGAAATTCAGACAATTCTC
>JAVXQD010000067.1:0-6995 GCA_036644375.1 Oscillospiraceae bacterium | reverse complement strand
CTCAAGAACGATGAAAACAGCAGACTTTCTCTTAATTGGAACATGAATCGAGAGATTGCGAAAATTAACTATCGTATTCACACCGATGCAATCAAGGAGCATTTGATTGTGACGGAATTGCCGAAACAATATCAGAATTTTACATATGCAACCGAGGCAGACGTGCTAAACGTAGCCATGTTTGGTAAGACGGCCAAACAATGGCGAGACGAGAATTTCGGGGTAGCTGGCAATGTTCGCGATCAAGCAACTTTACAACAACTTATTGTGCTTTCAAATATGGAAAGCCTAAATGCGGAGATGATTAAGCGTAGCGTGAGCCGCGATGACAGGTTACTGGAACTGAATCGCGTGGCAAAAGAGCAAATGCAGTCGTTGGTTAATTCAGCTGGTGTGAAGCGGCTTAAAAATACTGATACGTGAGGGCTTGCAAGCGTTAACCAATTTGGCGTTATAGCAATTAGGGGAAGTTCATATAAAGTCAAGGCGGATGCGAATTAGCGGGGATAGTGTAGCATTAGCACTATTGCCGACGCTCTCCCAAAATGCAAATTAGTAATTAAGATCGGATGGAATGAGATATTTGATTACTCAAAAGTGTTTATAATACTTATGTGTAGGGAGAGTGTATGATGAAATTATCTTATAAAAAGGTGTTCGATAGATATGCAATGTCTTTTTCAAAGCCCCAACTTGATGAATAGAGGGCCGGAAAATGTTACCTGTGGATTTATCAAATAAACTGTGTTATGGTAAAGACACCCCAAAAAAAGAAAAGATGTATCAATAATATGTACATATAATGAGGATACAAAAGGAGTCCTTATAGAAAAAATACTTGAAATAAAAGGTAGTGAAATAGATGAGCTTATTTGTCTTTTGTCATCTGCTCAACTATTGCAAGCACCGCCTGAGCCTGCTCGTCCGACATACGAGAAATATAGCATCAATCAAATATTTTTGCTTTTTACTTAAGCCCTCAGCTTCCAAGCCGGAGGCTTTTTCTGTGCGCCCATTAGATAGTAGGTAGTCGACGGTAACGTCAAAATAATCAGCTAACTTAGAAAGCGTAGACCCGTTCGGGTCGCTCCCATTTTTCCATTTTGTAATGGCTGCCCGATTTAAACCTACAGATTGGACTGCACCGGACTGAGTGACGCATTTCTTTTTGCACAGTTCTACAAAAATGTCATAAAACACAATAAACACCGCCATTCGTTGGCAATAATGCAAATGGTCACTTTTGTTTGCAAAAAGGCTTTGATGCAAACCGCAATAAGCATATAATTATGCCATGCCGCAAACTAAAGTAAACAAATGACGCTAATAATTTTTAATACAAAATTATCATAGCATCAATGCTTACTAAGGTTAACTTTTTGCCTGACAGAAGGTGACTTTTTGTATGCCTGCATATTTTTGGGCTTGCAGTTCAATTAATTAAATAAAGCTGTTTGTCAAGGCGGGGTATACCAATTGCGTCGACACAATAGATGAGCAAATTGAGCTTTGCAAATTTTTTGTCCTGCCTTTTCTTCTTGATGAGATTTGTTATGGACATCACAGCTATTTGACATATTCTTGCTCAAATAAACATCTATGGGATTTTGCCTGCAAATGAAATGTGAAAAACATAATAGAAAAAGCACAATGTGTAAAAAATAATACAAGAACAGTATGCAGCTTATAATAAGAAAGTCTATCAGGAAATGATAGGCTTTTTTGTGTTTTGCATGAGGAAGCTTTAGTTGTGGGTGATTTGGATTTTCACTATAGGCTTTTAATAACGTTTAAACATCCATTTTTGAGGTGTACTTAAATTTTGTTTTAGCTTCTAAATAATTCCCGGAATAATTAAAAAGATAAACGGGAATTGATAAAAAAGGCTTAAGTGAGAAGCAAATGAGAAAAAAATGAGAAAAATTGAGAAACAAAATGAAAATTGACAAAACAACCTAAAAGAATTAACAAACATTGTCGAAATTTAGCGTTTGCGAAACGATGTTTCTTATATATGATGAAATCAATGAAACAACTAAGAAAAAAATGAGATAACTTTTATGAAGGTGACGGTTGAAGAGATTGCGAAAATCGCCGGTGTTTCAAAGGCGACAGTTTCCAGAGTGCTGAATAATTCTGCGAACGGTGTCAGTGAACAAACAAGAGCACATGTCCAAGAAATTATCAACAAAATGAACTACTCTCTTGATAAGTATAAATCCAACAATAAAAGCATGAGATCAAGAAGCATTGCTCTTGTTATACCGGATATAACAAATCCTTTCTTTGCGGATATTGCCAAAGCCGTAGAAAACAAGGCAAAGGAGGAGGACTACATTGTTATTTTGTCAAATACAGATTTTTCCGAAACAAATGAACTAAAGTGCATTTCCAATTTAGTCTCAAAAAAGGTAGATGGCATTATTCTTATACCGTCAGGCAAGGTTGTGCAAAAAGAGCATTTTTATCCGGGGAAATATAATATTCCAATGGTCTTGTTGGATAGAAAGCTTGAGGGACTTGACAATTGTCCGGGGATATATTCGGACAATGAATACGCCTCTTTTAAAGCTTGTGAAATGATGTTAAAAAGTGGATCAAACCGTATCGTCTTTATATCAGGACCCTTGGGCGTTTCAACTTCAACTGAGCGACTTGAGGGATACAGGTTAGCATTGATGCAATATGAAATTGAGTATGATGTGCACTTGGTGAAATATGGGAATTATACAGTCGAAAGCGGATACAATGCCGTAATTGAGCTGGAGCGTGCAGGAACCAAATACTCAGCCATCATTGCGGCCAACGATATGATGGCATTGGGGGCACTTAAAGCGCTTAAGGAACTTTCGTATTCAATTCCGGAGCAAATAGAAATCATTGGCTTTGATAATATAACATTCTCACAATATTGTGAGCCGCCGTTATCGACCATTCAACAGCCCACTATAGAAATGGGAAGAAAAGCGACAGAGACAATTCTTGAAATAATTAATGGCAAAACCACATGTGAAAAAATAAGACTTCAGCCGAAAATTTTAATACGAAAAACAACAAAGTGAGGAAATCATGGCAAAAAAAATACTTGTTGCAGGCAGTTCAAATATCGATTTTGTTTTGAATGTAAAAAAAATGCCTCAAAAAGGAGAAACAATTACAAGCAAGGCTTTCAATAAAATTCCCGGAGGAAAAGGGGCCAATCAAGCTTGTGCTTGCGGGATGCTTGGCGGGCAATGCACATTTTTAAGTGCAGTTGGCACAGAGGGACTGGGAGATATTATTGTAGAAAGCTTAAACAAAGCAAACGTTAACACAAAACAAATAGAGTTTACCGAAAACGAGCCGACCGGCATGGCGATTATTTCAGTAGATGATTGCGGTGAAAACGAAATAATTTTGGTACCCGGAGCGAATTCCATATGTAATTACGCTTACTTTATGAAAAATGAAGATTGCATAAACGAAGCTGATATTGTTATCAGTCAGTTGGAAACTCCGCCAAATGATGTCTATGAGCTTTTGAACTTTGCAAAAAAAGCGAATAAGCTTACAATCCTCAATCCTGCTCCCGCGCCTGACTATTTACCTGAGGATGTCTTGCAGGGCTTGGATTATATAACTCCAAATGAAACAGAGCTGCAAAGGCTGACAGGTATGCCCACACAAACAATAGATCAAATTTCAAAGGCGGCACGAACCCTATTGTCAAAGGGGGTTAAAAATGTCTTGGTTACTATAGGACCCAGAGGTGCCTTGCTGTGCAGCGATAAAATTGAAAAACAGTTTTTGCCATACGATGTTAAGCCTGTTGATACAACAGCGGCCGGAGATGTGTTTAACGCAGCAATTGCTGTGGCTCTGGCAGAGGAAAGAAATATCGAGGATGCAATTATGTTTGCAAATGCAGCTTCCTCAATCGCCATCACGCGAAAAGGGGCGCAGACCTCGATCCCCACGCGTTCACAAACAGAGCAATTTATTACTGCAAACACGATTATGGAAGGCTGAAAGTATGCAGTAAAAATAAAAGAAATTGGGAAGGAGGTATTGAATGAAAAAAGACAGATTGCTTAACAGTGCAATCATTGCACAAATCGCCGGGTTAGGTCATACCGAATATCTTTGCATAGCCGATTGCGGACTGCCGATTCCAAAGGACACCAAAGTAATTGATATATCTATTACGGCAGGCAACCCAAGCTTTTTGAATGTGCTTGATGCAGTTCGGGAAGAACTTGTTATCGAATCAATTATCTTGGCTTCGGAAATTGATGAAAAAAACCCGGAATTAGAAATTGAAATTAAGAATCGTTTCGGCGCGCAGCCCGCTGTGATGGTCCCGCACGAGGAGTTCAAAAAATTAACGCAAAATTCAAAATGCATCATTCGGACCGGTGAAAACACTTCTTATGCAAATGTGATCTTAGTCGGCGGCGTAAATTTCTAAACAAATTCAACAAAGTGCATAGCACTAAAAAGGAGAAAAAAATGAAAAAGTTGATAAGTGTTCTATTGGTTTTGGTATTGTTATTCAGCTTTGCAGCTTGCGGAAAAACCGAACAGACAACTACACCCTCTCAGGGTGGAGAAGCCGAAGGTGAATTGAAGGTCGGTTTCAGTTTGCCGTCAATGACATTCCCTTTCTATGTTCGTATGTATGATCAAATTGTTGAAGAAGGCAATAGCCGCGGATGGAAGGTGTCGTTTGCTGACGGTAATCTTGACGCAGGAACACAGCTAAACGGCTGTCAGGATATGATCAACGACGGTATTGACGTTCTTATACTTGCAACATGGTGGGTTGATGCAATGCAGGACATTTTTGCACAATGCGAAGCAAAAGGCATTGCGGTTTTCCTGATGGACAACATGCAGATTCCCGCAGGCTCGGAATCCTCAATTACATTTACTACAGGCACAGATAATGAAAATGCGGGTATAGTCGGCGGAACCTGGGGAGCAGATTATTTCAAAAAATTGGATAAAACAGAGGTTAACGTCATCCTGGTTTCCTCACAGACAGAGCAGCAGGTGAAAAGATGCACCGGTTTTGTCGCAGGGCTTGAGAAAAACGGAATCAAGGTAAATGTGCTCAATACATATGATGGCGGCAAACGTGAAACGGCTATGGCTGCATCTGAAGATGCTCTTACTGCCTTTGATAATATTGATGTGATTTATGGCGGAAGTGCCCAGGATTCTCTTGGTGCCTTTGATGCAACTCAGGGCGCAAACAGGAAAGAGGTTTTGATTGTTGGTTTTGACGGTGAAGATGAGGAAATTGAAAAAATTGATGCCAAAACCAACTACATCGCTTCGATAACACAGGATCCAAAGGGACAGGCAGAACTCGTTGCAAAATATGTAGACCTTTGGCAAAAGGGTGAAACTTTTGCACAGAAAGAGGAGACGCCGGCTGGTGTATATTGTGCTGAGGGCCAGTTTACCGGTGCGGAAATTCTTGGGTAAGAATATACATTCGGTGTTGGGATAGGCATACAGGCATAACCCCCTAAAGGTTATGCCTGTATAACTCAAGGAGAAAGGAGAAAAAAATGAACCCCGAAATTTTAAAATTGACAAGAGTAAACAAACAATTTCCTGGAGTTAAAGCATTGACCGATGTCGATTTTTCTCTTCTTAAAGGTGAGGTACATGCTCTTGTTGGGGAAAATGGTGCCGGAAAATCAACTTTGATGAAAATACTATCCGGAGTCTATACAAAAGATAGCGGCACGATAGAATTTGACGGAAATCAGGTGGAAATGATTTCTCCCAAATTTTCAGAGAAGCTGGGAATTTCCATCATCTATCAGGAATTAAATCTTTTTAATCGAGTTACTGTTGCCGAGAATGTTTTCATGGGCAGATATCCGATGAAAAACGGATTGGTTGATTGGAAGAAAATGAACGAAGATGCAGAAGCTTTGTTCGATATGTTTGATATTCAAATTGATGTCAAGCAGATGCTTCGTAATATAAGCTTGGCACAGCAGCAAATTGTGGAAATAATCAAAGCGGTCAGCATAAATGCGAAGGTTGTTATCATGGATGAGCCGACTTCTTCGCTGACATCAAGCGAGACAGAGGTGTTGTTTCGGATAATTAGGACGCTCAAAGATCGCGGAGTAGCCATTATATTTATAACACACAGGTTGGATGAAATTTATGCAATATGCGATCGAATGACAATTTTGCGCGACGGGTGCTATATTGGCACGCGTGAGGTTAGCAGCATCACAAAAAGCGAAATGATAGCAATGATGATCGGACGCGAACTAAAGCAGCAATATCCCCAAAGAAATGTCAAGACGGGTGATATAGCAATTGAAGTTAAAAACCTTTCTGATCATTTGGGGAAAGTGAAAGATGTGTCTTTTAAAGCCTATAAAGGTGAGGTGCTCGGCTTTGCGGGGCTTGTCGGAGCCGGAAGAACCGAAACCATGAGACTTATTTTTGGAGCCGACAAAAAGGCTTCGGGAGAAATATACATAAATGGTAAGCAGGTATCAATAGACAGTCCAAGAGATGCAACAAAATTCAAAGTCGGACTTTTGACTGAAAACAGAAAAGAAGAAGGTCTGTTTTTGAAATCAACAGTTAGAGTGAATATGGTAATAGTTGCATTACAAAAAATTTTAAAGTGGAACATGTTCTTCGATTTTTCAAAAGAGAAAGCATTTTCAGAAGAATATGTGAAAAAATTGAATGTCGCAACCCCGTCGATAAATCAAAGAGTTATGTTCCTGAGCGGTGGAAATCAACAAAAGGTGGTTTTGGCAAAATGGTTATTTTCCGACTCGGAAATTGTAATTTTTGATGAGCCTACACGTGGAATCGACGTAGGTGCAAAGCGAGAGATTTATGAAATAATAAATAATCTTGTTGAAAACGGAAAAGTGGTAATTGTTGTTTCCTCTGAAATGGAAGAAATAATAGGTATCAGCGACAGAATATTAGTGATGCACGAAGGCAAAATTTCCGGTGAGGTTTTG
>JAVXQD010000066.1:0-7167 GCA_036644375.1 Oscillospiraceae bacterium | reverse complement strand
GAGGATGACCGCACCCAGCGGCAGTCGGTGGTGCTGCAGGATGTGCGCTATCGCATCACGGCCGAAATTGTTCCACGACCTGATTTTCCATATCCCCCGGCACGCCTTATAAATCAGTTTGAGCGCAGGGTGGATAAGGGCCAGTGCTTTATGCAGCCAGGACTCGGAGTGCGGGAATTTCCCGCCTATTTTGAGGCGGGCTCAAGCGGGATGCCGCCCATTGATTTGGATTTGGATTTGGGCTATATGCTGTATGATGTCTTTGACCTGCACAAGTGGCAGGTGGGCAAAAATGCCGAGCCGGAGGTGTCGCTGTTCCATGCACAGCTCGTGCATGGGGTGCTGTCCGTTCCGCCCTATGACAGCCCGCTTGTCAAAAAGCCGGGGAGGGGTGAAGCTGAATGTTAGGCGAGCTTTATCAATATGCCGTCGCCAATGCGCTCACCGCCAAACCGGGATTTAAGCCGAAGAAAATCAAATGCTATATAATGCTGTCGTCCGACGGCGCTTTTCTCGGATTGGATCCCTCGCCGACACCTGTTGTGCTTTGTCCCGACATCGGTTCGGCGGCAAATGGAACAATGAGGTGCAACATCCTTGTTGAAAAAGTGCAAATTGTGCTTGAGGTCATTGAGGATGAGATAAAGGACAAAAACATTTCGGTAAAGCACAAATTCTTTATGGACGCGCTTCAAAGCGGAGCGGGTGATGAGCCGCTTTTTGCTGTTGCATACAGGGCATTGAGTGAAGCCGAGACATTGAAAATCATATTATCTGCGCTCGTCGCGGCAAAATACAAACTCTCGGACCCTATTGGCATTCGGGTTGACGGACAGCCCTTGGAGCAGAGCGGCAGATATACGAAATGGTGGAATGAATTTCGAAAGCAGTTTTCCGCACCCGCAGCCGAGGTGATGCCACGCTGCTTTATCACGGGTGAGCTCACCGCCGGCATGGCGACAGTGCCGAAAGTTTCGGGTCTGTTCGCCGTTGGAGGACACTCTGCGGGAGATGCTTTTTTGTGCTTTGACAAGGATGCGTT
This sequence comes from Oscillospiraceae bacterium, assembly GCA_036644375.1. GTDB lineage: Bacteria > Bacillota > Clostridia > Oscillospirales > Ruminococcaceae > CALWZE01. The sequence goes on along the minus strand of JAVXQD010000066.1, from coordinate 6,125 downwards.
TCAATCGTATGGTCTGAAACAGAGCGCCAACGCGGCGGTGTCCGAGGAGGCAATGACCGCCGTCAATGCCGCGCTTGCATATCTTATCGGCAGGGCGCGGAGATTTGCGGGTGCAAAGCTGGTTCACTGGTACAGCGGTGAGGTTCAGCCGGACATAGATCCGCTTGAAGCGGCATTCGGCGACAATCTGCCCCGTGATGAGGCAAATGAGGATGACCCCGATGCCGAGCGCGAAGCATTGACCGCGGCCGAGCGGCTTATCGGCAGCGTTTCGCGGGGTGAAATCCCCGAAAAGTTAAATGCCCGCTACTATATCATGCCGCTTTCGGGCGCAAACGGTCGAATGATGGTGCGGGGCTGGCAGGAGGGAAGCTATGAGAGTCTCTGCCGCAATATCTGCGTGTGGTTTGATGATTTGCGGCTGGATTACGGAAAGAATTCAGACACCCGTCCGCCGAAATTGAGTGCGCTTTGCATTCGTCTGCTAAAGCCGGGCGGGGACAGGACAAAGGTGTGGGAGCGAATGGATAAGGAGCTGGCAGGTCTGTTGAATCGCATGCTTTATGCCATTACCCAAAACACCCCGCTGCCCGACGAGGTGGCGGCGCGCGCGCTTATTTGGCTGCGCAGCTATATGGTTATACCGTCTCGGAGTGACAATTCGGATTCCGACGGCAAAAACAGCGGGACAAAAGAAACTATGGTTTATCAATTGCTCAAGGCGTGGCTGCGCCGCGCTCAACGGGCAGAGAAAGGAGTTGTTTTGATGGAACAGAAGCTCAATCCGGAGTATCCGAAGGTGGCATATCAGTGCGGTAGGCTTATGGCGGTCTACGCCGCAATCCAGTCGGCGGCAATGGGAAAGGATATCGGGGCAGGAGTTTTGCAGCGATACTACGCCTCTGCAAGCGTGACTCCGAAGCTGGTGCTCGGCAAGCTCGCCGCTCTCTCTCAGCATCATCTGGCAAAGCTCGAAAACCGCGGAATGGTTGTTTTCTATGAGCGAATGCTCTCGGAAATCGCATGTCATATCCCCGAAAACAGCATTCCCTCCGCCCTCAATTTAGAGCAGCAGACAGAATTTGCGCTTGGCTATTATCAGCAGGGCGCTGCAATATATGCCCCTGACGGCAACAATAAATAAGGAGGATTTTAATCATGGCAATAGACAATCGCTACGAATTCCTGTTTTATGTGGAGTGCTTGGACGGAAACCCGAACGGCGACCCGGATATGGGTAATTCACCCCGAATGGATCCGCAGGATATGCACGGATACATCACCGATGTTGCAATTAAACGCCGAATTCGCAACTATATTCAGATGGCATATGCCGAAAAACCGGGCATGGAGATGCTCATTCGAAGTGCGAGCAATATCAATACGGGTATCGCCCGCGCAAAAGAGCTGTCGGGTGTCGAGCTGACAGCAAAGGGCAAAAATGAGGTCTATCGCGGACGCGACAAGGCGTGCGAGCTGTTCTACGATGTGCGCGCGTTTGGAGCCGTAATGTCCACCGGCCCGAACGCGGGTCAGGTGCGCGGACCCGTTCAGCTCTCATTTGCACGCTCGTTGGATTCCATCGAGTCGCTGGATATTTCAATCACCCGCATGGCAAATGCAGTGGATATTAAGGACGCGAAGTCGGTTGAGGATTACGAAAAAATGGAGTCCGAAACCTCGGAGGACAAGCTGCGCACCATGGGACGAAAGCAGTTCATTCCCTATGGGCTATATGAGGCGCACGGATTTGTAAGCGCGAATCTCGCACAGGAAACCGGATTTGATGACAGCGATTTACGCGCGCTGTTTGAGGCGATTTTGAATATGTATGAGCATGACCGCTCGGCGAGCAAGGGTCAGATGTCTGTGATTACACCCCTGATAATTTTCCGCCATGTCGGTAATGACACTGACCAGGGGCAGCGCGCGCGCCAGGCAAAGCTCGGATGCGCACCCGCACACCGTCTGTTTGAGCTTGTCAAGGTGAGAAAGCGCGGGGATGTTGCTTATCCTCGTTCATGGCGGGATTACGAGACCGAGATATGCATTGACGAGTGCCCCTCCGGAGTGGATATAGGATTCCTCTGTTCCCCTTATGGGGAAATCAGCTGGAACAAGGTTCCCGCAGATGCCGAATTCTTCCGCTGATTTCATTTTGCGGCGAAAAGGGAAGCGGAAGGGTGTGGGACTTGACCCGGCTGCCGGATTTCTGCACACTCTTCGTCCGGGCAGACCTGCGCTGGCACTCGATTTGATGGAGGAGCTGCGGGCGCCGATTTGCGATCGCTTAGCGATAGCGATGATAAATCGGGGGGCAAATTACTGCTGAGAGCTTTGAGTGCCTGTCTGCGCCTGTGTTGTTGACCGAGCAAGGCAGAAAGGCTGTGATTGCCGCATGGCAGGCGCGAAAGCAAGAGACGGTAACCCATCCGTTTTTACAGGAAAAAATTCCGATAGGCCTGATTGCATTCTGTCAGGCACAGCTGCTGGCGCGCGTTTTCCGCGATGATTTGGACGAATATCCCCCGTTTCATTGGAGGTGTTTGACCGTGATGCTGGTTGTTTCCTATGATGTGAAAACATCAGACACCGGCGGCTCTAAACGGCTGCGCAAAGTGGCGCGGCTGTGTGAAGCCTATGGTGTGCGCGTGCAAAATTCGGTGTTTGAGCTGTGCATTGACCCCGCACAGCTTGTGAAATTCAAAGCTGACCTTGTGCGAGTTATAGATGATGAGCAGGATTCGATTCGCATCTATCGCCTCGGCAGCAGCTGGCAGTCAAAGGTCGAGTCCCTGGGACGTATGCCGCGCTTTGAGCAAGAGGGATTGCTTATATTTTAACTTACTGCGCGAACCTGCATCGCACAGAAAAGCACGGCAGGTTCGCGCAGTAAAAGCGAGCGATTCACAGGAAATTAACGTGGCAATCGCAGGCATATTGTTTTATTAATTCATTAAACAGAACTTTTTCGGCATGTTGAACAGTAACCATAAGCTATTCTGTGCAATTATGCCGATGCCCCCCCTCGCGGGGGCATGACTTGAAACCACAAGGCGGCAACAAAGCGCAAGGCGCAAGCGGATGCCCCCCTCGCGGGGGCATGACTTGAAACTATAAGCAGTTGAAGCGTACTTGCTTGGCTCTTGGGATGCCCCCCCCCTCGCGGGGGCATGACTTGAAACTTGTAATGCGATAGCTTATCCTTTGACAATCCGTTGGATGCCCCCCTCGCGGGAGCATGACTTGAAACAAAAATAAGCATTCAATGACTGAATGCACCGACTGCGATGCCCCCCCTCGCGGGGGCATGACTTGAAACAAAAACAGGCTTGAGCGATTCAAAGACTCTGCTCAGATGCCCCCCTCGCGGGGGCATGACTTGAAACATGAAGTCGGCTTTAGGCGCACGCCGCCAGCCAATGAGCCCCCCTCGCGGGGCATCACTTGGAATCGCATATTCCTCACCGAAAAGCCTTATGAATTTATATTCTGTGTTCGCCTTGTCAAGCAATTTTCACAGTCTTTCCCATGTGGTATGACATTGCATGTTGCATCGTTTCGCGTGATCGTCTCCTTTGTTTTGGGCGTAAAAAAACCACCGCCGTATTGGTAGTGGTTTAATTATATTGATTTCTTTGAAACAATGGTTGAAATTTGCTTGCGAGTAACCATAAACCACTCACAATCATCTTTGTTTGGAATTTGAAACTCTACGTAGTAATCAGCACCGCCTCCAAAAACCTCTAAAACAGTCACTTTGCGCCCATCCTGTAATTTTACCACATCTAACATTTCGATGTTCACAAGTATCACCGTCCTTTCTCTTTGTAGATATATACACTTGTCAACCTCGGTATATCGCTATCTTTGTCAAGAATCCATCCAGTTTTAACAGAGGCTGTTCTTCCACTTGGCCCCGACAAAAGCATCTTCACTTCAAAAGGTTTACCATACTTATTCGTCCAGGCGTTCTGCCGCTTCCCGCTGCCCGGGCATAGTCAACCTCACATCAGCAGCTTGCGTGTCTGCGATATACGTCTTTCGGCACATCGGGATATATGTATTCGCCCTCTGATTTGCTGCACCATTCGCAGTATTTGCGCTCTGCCGTGCAGATAACCGTAGGCTGCAAACAGGATTTGCCCTAAAAGTCAACATTCGCTCGCGGTGTGTCTGTCGTCGGCGATGGACTGTGAGAAGTTAATTAACGGCTCTATTCGGCATCCATGAAATATCGTCAAATCGTTCCGCAGGACTTGAAAGTCTTTTCAATTGACGAAGGATGCATTCCTTGCATATAAAAATCACGATGCGACTGTATCGTGATTGATAAAATATGGGTAAATGTAATATCCTATATCAAAGATATCTCCGAAAGGAGTATCCGAGGTGAGTTGTCCGCCCGCTATTTTTGGTGGGTGTGACAACTCACTTTTTTTGATATCGCTTTACATCTAATAGAGCTTTGACGAGATTTGGTGTGCGGCCTTTATCAAATCCAATATTACCTGCTGACAGTTGCTTTCAAGTATAGAGGCGGGCGAAATTACACTAAGCGTGCCCACAAATTCTTTACGTCTGAAAATGGGAACAGCAATCGAACTTATTCCCACATCTGTCTCCTCAAATTCCGTTGCATAATCCGATTTTTGAATAAACCGTATCGTTTCGAACAGCATATCTATGTCGGTTATTGTATGCTCGGTGAATTTTGTCAGCTCCATTGCTTTGATAAATGCAGTGCTCTTATCCTCGGGCAAATAGGCAAGCACCAGCTTGCCTGAGGCAGTTGAGTGGAGTGGCAGCACAGTTTCTGTGTTAATTGTGAATTGGTAGTGGCAGGCTTCTGATGTGACGGTATCCACTGTATATATTTTGTTGTTTGTGGCTATCTGAAGCTTGCACGTGAAGTTTCCCTTGTTGGCGATGCGCTGAAGGTGAGGCTCTGAAACTTCCTTTATGTTTTTTACCAGTGAGTCGTAAACCAATTTGGATTTAAACAAATGCTCCAAGCCCAACGAATATGTAGCACCTCTGGAGTTTTTAAAAAGATACCCCACCGATGCAAGTGAACTCATTATTCCGCGTACGGTATTGACGTTCAGATCAAGCTTATCCCCTATGTCCCTTGCGCTAAGCTCCTTATGACCGGAATCAAAGCAATTAAGAATATCCGATGCTCTCTGTATGGTTTGAATTACAGGCTGCTGCTCCATTTTTAGCTCCCTTTACTTGTGCTAATTACACAAACGCTTTGCGTAATTAGTGCACAATATGTAGAATTAAATAAAATACACGACAATGCCGTGCTGTAATTGACATTGAAGTTCTCTTCACCTAATATAGCTAATATACAAGCGATTTTCAAGTACAAAAACGACATTATCGTATTATGTTGGAATTTTGCTTTGTAATTTAATTTTTAAGGAGAGATATTATGAAAAAAATCGTAGCACTGTGTCTTGCGTTCATGCTGTGCACCGGCATATTTGCCGGGTGTGGCACAAAAGCTCCTCAGGATGCCCCTTCCGAAGACAGCTCAACTTCTACAGACGCAACCGACAAGGCCCTTAAGGTGGTAATGCTTATTCCGGGTGTTTTGGGAGATAAGTCCTACTACGACTCCGCAAATGCAGGAATGCAGGCGGTTAAGGAAAATTACGGCGCAGAGATAAAAGTTGTGGAAATGGGCTCCGACTCCACAAAGTACGAACCTTCCATCTATGAATTTGCCGAGGACGGCACATGGGACATAATAATTGTTTGCACAAACAACCTCAGAGAAATTGCGGACAAGGTAGCAGAAGAATATCAGGATCAGAAATTCATTCTTTTCGGTGCCCGCGCAGACTATGATCAGTATAAAATCCCCAATCTGTATTCAGTGGACTACAAAGCAAACGAAGGATCCTATCTTGCCGGTGCGGTTGCAGCATGTGTAACCACCTCGGACATGAAGGGTGCAAATGCCGAAAAAGTCATTGGCTTTGTTGGCGGACAGGATGTTACGGTTATTAACGATTTTCTTGTAGGATACATTGAGGGCGCTCGCTCCGTTGAGCCTGAAATCAAAGTAATCACCTCCTATGTCGGAGATTATGTAAACGCCGCAAAAGGCAAGG
>JAVXQD010000065.1:0-7488 GCA_036644375.1 Oscillospiraceae bacterium | reverse complement strand
TATGACGGTATGCTGATGCCCTATGAGGGAATTATATTAAACGAGGGGATAAAGCTTTGATTGAATATGACAGTGAGGTGTTCAGACTAAGCACAGAAAACACTTCATACTGGTTCAGAGTGACGAAATTCGGGCATTTGGAACACCTGTATTTCGGCGCTAAAATCGGTGACGACAACGATCCTGAGATTTTTTCGCTCAAGAGAAGCGCGACAATCGGGGACAGTGTAATCTATGACAAGTCCGACGACAAATACTGTCTTGAGCACCTTGCGCTGGAGTGGTCGGATAACGGGCGGGGCGATTATCGAAGCTCTCCTACAGAAATTAAAATGCCTGACAAAACCTTTGTAAGCGATTTTGTATATAAAAGCCACGAGATTTTTGAAGGGTGCTCTGAGATGCAGACTCTTCCCTCGGCATATGGAGGGCAGAAGGAATGCAGCACACTCATCGTTCATTTAACAGATGTTTCCAACGATGTCGGGCTTGCGCTGTACTATACGGTATACGAGGGCAGCAATGTCGTGACCCGACGCGCTGTACTGACAAACAATAATGAGAAACCGCTTGTGATTCGCCGCATTATGAGCATGTCGCTTGATATGCCGAACAAGGACTTCAAGCTCGTGACACTTGACGGCGGGTGGATAAAGGAAGCGCACAGACATGACAGACCGCTGCAATATGGCATTTATGTCAACAGCTCAAATTGCGGCGCGAGCGGCAATACACACAATCCCGGATTTATGCTCGCTGCAAATAATTCCGACGAGACCTATGGTGAGGTATATGGATTCAATCTCGTTTACAGTGGAAATCACTGCGGAATATGTGAGCTTTCGGCAGACGATGTTGTCAGAATACAGGTGGGAATAAACCCGCATTGCTTTGAGTGGCAATTAAATAGAAGCGAGAGCTTTGAAACTCCCGAGGCTGTCATGACTTACAGCTCGGCAGGATTTGGGCAGCTGAGTCTGAATTTTCATGAATTTGTAAACAACAGCATTGTCCGCGGCGAATGGAAAAACAAAGAGCGCCCTGTGCTTTTGAATAATTGGGAAGCCTATTTTTTTAAATTTACCCGGGGAAAATTAATCAGACTTGCTAAGCGGGCCAAGAAAATCGGAGTTGAGCTGTTTGTGCTTGATGACGGCTGGTTCGGTGCGCGCAATTCGGATAGCGCGGGCTTGGGAGATTACACGATAAACCGCAAAAAGCTGCCCCGGGGGCTTGACGGGCTGTGCAGACGGATAAACGGACTCGGCATGAAATTCGGACTTTGGTTTGAACCTGAAATGGTCAATGAGGACAGCGAGCTCTTTCGCACACACCCCGAATACGCCGTTGTCACAAGCGGCAAAACCCCTGTGCTCGGACGCAATCAGCTCGTGCTTGACCTTTGCAACAAGGCTGTGCGCGACTATATTGTGGATTCTGTGGGCAGGGTGCTCGACAGCGCAAATATTGAGTATGTCAAATGGGATATGAACAGGCGCATGAGTGACGCCTGTTCGCCGACGCTTCAAAATCAGGGCGAGTTTTATCATCGTTACATAATCGGACTGTACGACATATTAAAAAGAATTTTCGAACCTCGTCCGCATATCCTTTTTGAGAGCTGCGGCAGCGGAGGCAAGAGATTTGATCTCGGTATGCTCTGCTATTCTCCTCAAATCTGGACCTCGGACGACACCGACCCTATTGAGAGGCTTGCGATTCAGGGCGGATTAAGCTATTTTTACCCGTTGTCCGCAATGGGCTCACACGTGTCGGAGGCGCCGCATCAGCAGACCTTGCGCGACACCCCGCTTGCGACCCGCTTTAATGTTGCGGCTTTCGGGTGTCTCGGCTATGAACTCGATTTGAAGTATTTAAACTATGTTCAGAAAAAAGAGATAAAAGCACAGGTGAAATACTATAAGCTTCACCGCAAAACCCTGCAATACGGGGCATTTTACAGGCAGGATTCAAAAAAGTCAAACAAAGTGCATTGGCAGTGTGTATCGCAGGACAAAACGGAATCGGTTGCGGGCTTTTTTCAGACACTTGCGACCGCTTCTGAGGGAAACGACTATCTGCCGCTTACGGGTCTTGATAAAAATGCCGAATATACCGTGAAAACGAAGCCGCAGAGCTTATTTATAAAAAGATTCGGCGGTCTTGTGAAGCATCTGCTTCCGGTGACGCTCGATCCGAACGGATTTATTGTCCGGACTGCAAACAAGTATTTTGCGCTGACAGACTGTGTGGAGGAGTACAGTGGAGAGGGCAGAGCGCTCATGAGCGGAGTTATGCTCAACAACCAATTTATGGGGAGCTATTACAACGACAGGACAAGATTGCTCGGCGATTTCGGGTCTAACCTATATGATATCGAGAAAAGAAAAAAATGATAATCAGGAGATTTGCAATAATATGAATTATTCTAAGCGCAACAGAATAACCTTCGGGCTCGGCACAATCGGGCGCGATATGCTCTATACGATTGTCAGCATGTATCTGATGTTTTATCTGACCGAGGTGCTGAAGCTGCCTAATGGCACACTTTGGTGGATAACCGCAATCATTTTGCTCTGTCGTGTGTTTGACGCGTTTAATGATCCTGTGATGGGCGTTATCGTGGATAATACACGCACGAGATTTGGAAAATTTAAGCCGTGGGTTGCGTTTGGTGCGATTACGTCGGGAATCTGCACTGTGCTGCTGTTTACGGATTTCGGATTGCAAAACTCAAAATTCATAGCAGCGTTCGGAATTATCTATCTGTTCTGGGGAATGTGCTTCACGACCAATGATATATCGTACTGGTCAATGATGCCGAGTCTCAGCACAAGTCAGAAGGACCGTGAAAAAATCGGTGCATTTGCGAGAATCTGTGCCAATCTGGGTCTTTTTACAATCGTTGTCGGAATAACACCGCTGACCGAAATGCTCGGTAAAAAACTCGGCAGTATGCAAAAAGGGTATTTTGTTTTTGCCGCATGTATAGTAGTCATTATGTGGATAGGGCAAAGTATAACGCTGTTTGGAGTAAAAGAACCGCGGGGTGTATTCAAACAGGAGGAGCACACAACACTGAAAGGTATGCTGAGGGCAATTTTCAAAAATGATCAGCTCCTGTACACAGCAATCTCCATGGCACTGTTTATGATAGGATATGTGACGACCACGAGCTTTGGACAGTATTTTTTCAAGTACGCATACGGCGATATCAACATGTATTCGATATTCGGAGGAGTGCTCGGAGTATCGCAGATTGCGGCGCTTGCGGTATTTCCGATATTCAGCAAAAGATATGAGCGCAAGACGCTCTATGCCGCGGCAACAGCGCTTGTGGTTATCGGCTACATAGTATTTTTCTTTGCGCCGATGAACATGATTTTTATCGGTCTTGCGGGAATGCTTCTGTTTGTAGGTCAGGCATTTATACAACTTCTGATGCTTATGTTTCTGTCTGATACAATTGAATACGGGCAGTGGAAGCTTGGGAAACGCAACGACAGCGTGACATTTGCGCTTCAACCGTTCATAAACAAATTAGGCGGGGCTGTTGCGAGCGGGATTGTGGGTGCCACGGTAATCCTTTCGGGAATAAACGATGCGCAAACAGCTGCGGATATGACGAGCGGCGGGCTGCTTATGCTGAAAATCTCAATGCTTGTGCTTCCGCTTCTGTGCATTCTTGCAGGATATATGATTTACAGAAAAAAGTATATAATCGACAAAGCGATGTACGACAGGATTCTCAATGAACTTGAAGAGCGCGGTGACATCACTCGTGAAACACACGCATGAAGGCAGAACTTCTTGATTTTTAGGCAAACATCAATATAAAGTCATTCTTTTGTTCAAAAATAAGGGTGACTTTTGTTGTCTTTTGTGTTGAAGTTGCGTATAATGTAAATGTTACTAAATGGTTACGAACCGAAAAATAAAAACAGGGGAAGGCTCTCAGAATGAAAGCATGTCTAAGCTGCGGTGAAAATTCGCTTCCGGATGAATTGCACTTCTGTCCGAAATGCGGAGCGAATTTGGATTCACAAGCCGCGTATGCGGCGGATAACAGCATAAAAACTCCAATGGTTGAGCATCGTGAAATCACATATTCTGAGGATTCATCTAAAATCGACGGACAAGCTGAAAAGAAAAGTGAAAATAAAAAACGGATTAAAAAACGAAAAACGATTATGAGGCTGATTATCCTTTTTATTGCGGCAATTATTTCGGCTGCTGTCGTGTTATTTGTGCTGTTTAAAATCGGAATCAAAAAAGAACAAGAGCCTATTGTTTATTTAAAGGACTCAGCGGCGCAGTATATTGACGATAAGGTAGAGGCTCCTGTTTCTATCCGTGAAGTTAAGCTGACCGCGAATTTTCCGAATGTCGCATTTGCGAAAAATGCTTTGAACAGATTTGTGTTTGTAAACGAGTCTGATACCGCATTCAGCGACAATTTCTACGCGTTGACCTTTGCGGATTCTCAAAAAACAGAGGACGGATATATTTCTGTCGTGAACGAGCCGGTAATGTCATATGGAATAAGTTCGGACGGAAAAACAGTATGGTATGTCAACAGAGACGGAGAACTGTATCTGCACGACTTAAAATCAAGACGCATTCTTGCGACAGATGTTTTCACCTTTAAATTCAATGATGATTTTTCCTATTGTGCATATACAACTAACGCAGGAGAGCTGTACTGCATATCCACAAAGGAGGGTGCGCAAAAGGTTAAAGTAGAAAACGATGTATTTATTATCGACTTGTTCTCAAGCAAATACGTTGTTTATGAAAAGACCCCAGCGGATGATAAAAGCACCGATAAAATGGTTATATACAATGTCAGAAGCAACGAGAAGAACGAATATGAAAATGCGGAAATCGCCGCATCCTTTGAGGATAATTCTTGCTTTTATTTTCTTGCCGAGGGCGATGAATCCGCTATTGAAATAGTGGATTCAAAGGCGGCAGATGATGCAAAATGGGTGGTGGAGGAGGGCGAAAAAAGCGAGTACGGATACCCGGCTGGCGAGTGGTATTACTGGTACAGCTTTTATGAGACACAGAACCGCGATGAGGTCAAGGGAGAGCAGAGTCTGATGACCCGCAAGGATTATATGGAATATTCATCAAGACAGGCACTCAGAAAAATCCTTGAGGAATATAGCGGAATGAGGACAAGCTCACTGTACTATTTTGACGGGAAAACCGCAAGGCTTGTTGATTCGGGAGTTGTCAAAGCGGTCACGCCGGATAAAGCCTTAAATTCGTCCGCCGCGCTGATATATGAAAAAATCGCCGAGGGTTCAAAAAAAATCAGTATTGATGAGCTTGCAAAGGATATTGAGGGCAAGGTTAAGGCGATAGAATACGCGGACGAGGACGGCGGAACACATATTGAACTGACATATCTCGGAGACACAGCGGACGAGGCTGCGCAGAACGTGTCAGCTCAAGTTAAGGGTATAGTTAATTCTTCATTTGAATATAGGCTTGCGCAAAAAACCGAAATTACAAAGACAGGAATCGGAGGAGGAGAGCTTGCTTCTGATATTGGGTCACAGTTTTTCTCGGCAAAGAGCTCTGCGGCGGGAGATATGATGTATCTGCTCAATACGGATTTGACCTCGTATACCATGAACCTGTATGAGAAGGAGGCTGTCTCCGGCAGCGCGGCAAAGCTTGTAAAAAGCGGTGTTACCGCGATGCGCGTATATGATTGGGGCTATGTATATTCCGTTCCGGAGGAAGAAGATCCATCGGCGGTTCAGCTGTTTTCCGGCAACGGCAAGATTGATAATAAGGTCGAGCTGTCAACGGTGACAGTATCAAAAAGCCAATGCTGCATTTATTATCTCAAGGCATTTGATGGACTCAGCGGTGAGCTGTATTGCTATAAAGACGGAAATGCGGTGCTGATTGCCGAAAGGGTGCATGCTTTTACGGTAATTGACGGCGGACGCGTACTTGCTCTGCGCGAATATAACTCAAAGCTCGGCAAGGGAGAGCTTTATCTATATACGGCAGATAAAAAAGAGCGGCTGTTAGACAGCGGCGTGAGCGATATTGCGTCTGCTTTGAGTTCTGAATATTCGTATTACGCGGTGAAATAGCGCCGATTAAATATCTGTACGACAAAACAGATCGGAGCATTAAAACAAGCAAGTTAAAAGGCGCAGAGCATTTTTTGTGCTCTGCGCCTTTAATTGCTATATTGTGACTCACTGCGAAAGCTGTGGGTTAAACACCTTTATCGCCGCGATTATACGGTTGCCGTTTTGCCATTCCATATCAATGAAAAATGTCTCGGATTCGTTTTTTGTCCCTGCAAAGACAGAGTAGTCAGACAGTGAAAAATACTCGTTAATTGCAGTATCAAGCATATACACGCAGGGAGCTTCAGGCATTGTATCTCCGTAATAAGGGACAGGAGCGGCGGTAGTCAGCAAATCGGTTGTCAGCATTGAATCGGTGTAGATTTTCACATGTTTTGGGTTGTCAAAAACGCTTAGATTCATCCCACTGTGCCATTCGGTGCTCAATATCTTGTTAGGTACAAGACCTACAGGCTGATAGTCATTGCCTTCAAGTTGCTTTTTAAGTTCGGCGGCGCAGCTTTTTATGTCTCGATAATCAGCTCCGTTATAGCTAACGGCTTCGACAATACAATTTAAATCAGTGACAAAGCTTGACCCGGTGGTGTCGAACCTGAATAATCTGAACGGCGCAATATAGTTAAACGGATTCTGCGCCTTGCCGTCCTTTGAAACAGTGAAGCTGATTCCCGCAAGTCCATGAAGCTTCATGTTGCCGACCGAGCCTATCTCCTGCCCGGCGCTTACGCGGTCACCGATTTGAACCTTGATATCCGCAAGTCCGTCATATGCCGATATAATGCTGTTCTCGTGTTTGATGGTGACACAGCCGACTTCTGTGGTTGCTACAGTTCCGGATTGAACCGCCACAACCTCGGATTCAGGTTCACAGGCGAGGGAGGCGGAATTATCGCTGTTTACGAATACATCATAAAATTGGCACGGATCTGTCCAAAATTGAATATCCGACGATTGGCTTGCAGAAGTGAAGGTGCAGGAAAGCAGCAGTGCCGCGACTGCAACTGCGACTGCCGATACCAATATGCTTTTTTTGCCATAGGCGATATGCTTGATGCGACCGGATATGCCGCTTCTACCGGCCATCGTGGAGGCTGCGCTTAACATGCTGCTTTGCGAGCAGGGCGAGGCCATATATATGAGAGTGTGTCCGTATGAAAAACGTCGGGACTCACCTATTTTGTCGATGACCGACTCATCACATGCAAGCTCGCAGTCAGTCCGAGACATATATGCCGCAGCCCAGACAAGCGGGTTAAACCAGTATATTGACACGCAGATACCGCGAACCAACGACCAGATATGATCGAGATGTTTAAGATGGGTCAGCTCGTGAAGCAGAACATATTCAGAGGCTTCGCTATCTTTCATG
>JAVXQD010000064.1:0-7512 GCA_036644375.1 Oscillospiraceae bacterium | reverse complement strand
ATTTGCGGAACTGTAAAAACTCGTTGATGCTGTTTGCAAACTCTTGCATGGTAAAAGTGTTTTCCCGCTCGATTAAGTCTTCAATATAATCGAAATAGCCGGTCACTGCTCGCTCTAATTGGCGAATTTGTTTTTCGGACAAATAGTTTTTCGCTATCGTGACGTCAGATTTCAAAACACGTCCGTCCGGAGCATTTTTGAAAGTGGTAAGGCCCATGTACTCCTTGGTGCGGTCTGCCTTTGTGTGCACAATCTCCGCCGCAGTTTGCCCTGTAATGGCATAATGAAATTTATTTTGCACCATTGCATAAAATTCATGGGTGATTTCTGCGGTTTTATCGTAATCGATGCTGCATTCTGCAAAGATATCTGTAATTTGCAGCCATATTCTGCGCTCGCTTGCACGGATAGAGCGTACTCTCTCCAGCAATTCCTTGAAATAATCTTTGCCAAAAGCCGTTTTGCCTTGCTTTAACCGTTCGTCATCCAAAACAAAGCCTTTTGTCATGTATTCATTCAAGATACGGGTTGCCCAGATGCGAAAGTTGGTGGCTTTTTTGGAGTTCACGCGATAGCCCACGGATATAATTGCGTCAAGATTGTAAAAATCCACTGTCCGCTTTACGTTTCGGGAACCTTCTTGTTGAACTATTTCCATTTTGGAAAGGGTTGCATCGAGGACTAATTCTCCCTCAGCGTAAATATTGGCGAGATGCTTTGAAATAGCAGGCACCTCAACATCAAATAGCTGTGCCATTGCTTTTTGCGTCAGCCAGATGGTTTCATCTTTGGCGATGGCGTTTACCGAAACATTTTCTTCGGGTGTGTTATAAATTAAAAATTGCAATTCGTTATTCATCAAGTGTTCTCTTTCTCCAATCGCTTAATCTCCAGATTGATTTCCACCTTGCGGTTAAACTGGGTTTCTTTTTTCAGCCGGGCACGCAGGGCGGCAATTTGGGCTTGTGTGGCTTGCTGCTTTGCCAGCAGCTGCCGCGCCTGCTCGCCGGTCAAGTCCTCGCTATTGTGCATTATGAATTGTGCATTATGAATTGAAATGACGTCCACTACGTCTGTGTAGAATGTCAGCATATTGCCAAGGCGCAGCCCGGGCAAGCGTAGCGCCTGCCAAAGCGGGCTTTCTGCGGTGAGCCAATCGGTGTGCACCGGCTCTTCCAGCGTGCATTTTGCGGCGTCGTTTTGGCTGTTTCGCAGGTGCGCCGCCCACAGCTGAAAGTTCTCTTGCAGGTGAAACACCAGCAGCATGGGGTACGGAATGGTGCGCATCGCAATTTCAGCCATGCGACGCAGGCCTTTGTCTGCGGCAAGGGTAATTTCCAGCACTTCTACTTCGCCATACTCCCGTGTATTATCGCAAAAGGGCGAGATATGGGTGGTTTCAGGCTTTAGGCAATAGAGCCATGTGGCTTTTTCAATGCCGTTTGCAAACAAGCTGCGGTCAGCGGCAGAAAGCGCAGCATTTTCGTAAAACATCTTTTTGTAAATGGTTTTGTCCACCTTGCAGGCGGGCGGAATTTGCAGCGCATCATAGGGCAGCATTGCGTTCACCTCTTTCACAGCCACAGCAGCATGATTACCGCTGTCAGGCAGCCTCTTGCACACTTGCTTTTTGGGCGTGTCTTCTTCGGCTATAAGTTCGTAAGCAATAAAGTCGTTCAAAGCGTCATTTGATGTAAAAGACATGAGGGACGTTACTTTCATCGCAGCACTAAAAACGAAATCAGTTCAAAATCCTCAATGCCATCGTAAAACTCGGTTTGCAGCGTGGTGCCGCCTTTACTGAACAGGCTGGCAATGCCAATTTCCTGCTTTTTGCCTATCAGGTTAGTAATGGCAGTTTCCAGCAAGGAGGAATACGCTTTCATGTTGCTGCCGTCATGGGTTTCGGCATTAAACTGTGCCACAAGTTCTGCGAGCACCGTATTTTGCCCGCTGCACAGCTTTTTGTAAATGTCCAGTATCTTTTTACTCTGTATAAAAGAAAGCCGCACATCGCCGTTCGAGGTGATGTAAACCAGATAATAAGGAAAGAGCGCATTTTGCTCTTTTGTTTGCTCAGCGCCCCTTATCTGCCGCAGGGTGAATATCACGCCCGGTTTCACCTGCTCGGTTAAATCGGCGGGAATTTGTGCCACGGCATACATTCCGGAAGGAGCCTTGGCAAGCTCTTTTTTATTTACTTTGAGATATTCCATCAAATCGGTTTTGAAATCGTTGAACGTCATATCAGTAATGGAAATACCACCTGAAATATCCTCAAGGTCCACCACTGTGTTTTGCAGGCTTTGTAGCTGTTTTCTGCGGTATTCAAGGTCTTTCATCTCATGGCTGGCGTCCTGCTCAATTACGTTTTCTTCGCCTGTTGCCGAAACGTCAAGTAGCACCATTCTACCCTTGACGCGCTGTTGCAAATTGATATAGGCATCCAAGTCCTTCATCGGCCAAAAGTTGACCAGCTGAATCACGTCGTTCTCGCTGCCGATACGGTCAATACGGCCAAACCGCTGGATAATGCGCACAGGGTTCCAGTGGATGTCGTAATTGACTAAGTAGTCGCAGTCCTGCAGGTTTTGTCCCTCCGAAATACAGTCGGTTGCAATGAGAACATCAATCTCACCGGGCATTTCGGGAAAGATTTTTTCTTTGTGTTTCGATTTTGGAGAAAATAGAGTAAGCAGGGTGTTCAAATCGCTGACTTTCACATGATTTTTAAGGTGACTGGGTATTTTAAGCGTTGTTTTATTGTCACCGGAGCCGGTCACCACCGCCGTGTTCATCCCCATTTGCAGCAAATATCCGCTGAGGTTTTGATACAGATAATTTGCCGTGTCGGCAAATGCGGAAAAGATAATCATTTTGCGGTTGCCTGCATTAATGGGGTTTTGCAGCTTGGCGGCGATGAGCTGCTTGAGTTGAGCCAGCTTTTCATCACGCTGGGGCGTAATTTGCTGTGCGGCGGCAAGGATTATTTGCAGCTTTTCTTTGTCACTTTGCAAATCGTCCTGCCAGCGAATTAAGTCCATATCCTGCAGCAGCACCTTAACTGTATTGCCAACGCTCATTGCGTCAAAGTCGGCATCGTCAATGTCGATGTCATTGATGCTAATGTCGGCAGGTTCGCTAAGAATGTTATTTTCTATCATGTCAAGCGCTTTATCGATGCGCCCCAGAATTTTTTCTGTAGTGATAGTAAACGAGGAAATCGAACTCTCCATGCGCTTTAAAATCCCTACGCGCATTAAATCAACAAGACTACTTTCACGGTCAGTTTGCTTAAAGATACTATTGCCCACCTTTGCATCGTAGCGTTTGCTGTATTCCGCGCGCTTTTCGGGAAACAGATAAGCAAGGGGCGCATATACACAAAGTGTCAGTTTTTTTATGAGCGTATTTACTTCGCCAATGGGCGGGAAATCGCCGTTTGCATCCACCGCCGCATAGATGTTTTGCGGCGGAAGGCGTTTGGGAAACTGGCCTATTTCTGCAATGTTGTAATATTTTTCAATGTGCTTGCGGCTACGTGCTATGGTGACAGTGTCCAGTAACTTAAAATAGCCTAAATCCATCATTTCCACGAAAGTATCAGTGTTGCGCTCAGCGTCGTCGAGAGCCGACCACTTGTTAAACACAAGCTGTGCTTTACGCAGAACGTGCTCAATATTGGGGATGCCAACGGATTCAAACGCGTTGTTTTTACCCTCGGTAATGAAGGCAATCTGATTTTTGATGTCCGTCATGCGGTTGTTGACAGGGGTGGCGGAGAGCATTAACACCTTGGTTTTTACGCCTGCCTTGATTACATCGTTCATCAGCCTTTCATACCGTGTCACCCTGCCTTTGACCGGAGGATTGTTGCGGAAATTGTGGCTTTCATCAATTACCACCAAATCGTAGTTGCCCCGGTTGATGGTGGCTAAGTCCATATCACCGCTTTTGCCGCCTTCTCGCGACAAGTCGGTATGGTTGAGGACATCAAAATTAAAGCGGTCTTGTGCAAAAAGATTGCGTTTATCATTGAGCGTATAAATGCTCCAGTTTTCCCGAAGCTTTTTTGGTGCAAGCACGAGCACACGGTCATTGCGCAGTTCGTAGTATTTTATTACTGCAAGGGCAGTAAAGGTTTTGCCCAAGCCCACACTGTCAGCCAAGATGCAACCACCGTATTTTTCGATTTTATCCACGGCACCAAGAACGCCGTCTTTTTGAAATTTATATAGCTTGTTCCAAATTTCTGTTTCCTTGAAGCCGGTTTTTGATTTGATAATGTTGTCCTCGGTCAACTCATCTAAGTATTGATTGAAAATGTGATACAGCGTGACAAAATAGATAAATTCCGGCGTGTTTTCTTTATAAAGAATCTGCATTTGCCGAAGTACTTCTTCTTTTACGTTTTCTACCGCGGTTTTGTCAGTCCACAGTTCGTCAAACATTCTCAAAAAATGCTCAGTGTACTCTTTGCCATACATACACATGTTGCTGTCCACTCGGTTTGAATGTGTCAAACCAAGGCCCTCTGTTGTAAAATCCACTGTGCCGTTAATGGAAAGACTATCTGCGCCATTATCTACATATATAAGACGAGGATTGGCTGAATTGGCTTTTTTGAACACTTTTACTTCAACCTTGTCTCTAAACCACGCGGCGCATTCCTTCGCCACTGCTGCTTGGTTCATCTCGTTGCGCAGCTTCATTTCATAAGCGTTTCCGCCGAGCGCTTGCTGTACATGATTATCTATGTAGTATTCACGCAAGTGCTCCTCGTCCTTTTTCACAAAGGCGGGGTCGGTAAACAGCATTCTTACATGCTCAACTTTAAGAAGCTCCCTTTTGAGCTGCGCAAATGCAAATATGGTGAAGTAAGCCGTCATCACAGACAATTTTGAGCTTTTTACGATATTTTTGCGCAGTTCATCGGCAACTGTACCGTTGCGCTTGTTATCCAGCATTTTAGGTGGTTTCATAGAAAAGCTATTCCTCCTCGGCTTTGCTTCTGTTGCTTTTCAGCCTTTTGTCCGTCGGCTTTTTCGCATCGGGCGGCAGCAGCCATGTTTTGCCTGCTTTGACTGCTCCGGTAATTCGCCCCTGCTCACAAAGAATGGCAATTCGCCGTGGTGAAATGCCCCACAGCTCCGATGCCTGCTTTGTGGTTAGAAACTCCATAGGACTGCACCTCCATTAGTTAGATAAATGTTTTACACGTTAATTATATTCTTTTATCTGAATAGTATCAAGCGCATTATGGGTTTTTGTTTGTTTTTTTGTCAATTTAGATGTTCTACATTACTATTATAATAAACCCGGTGACCTATAAAACGGACAGATGCTTTTTAAGTTAGGTCAACAAATCAGTGTATTCTTCATTTAAAAAATTGTTATAAGCATAAATATAAGATTGATAATCCAAAAACTCTTGTTCAGTGAAAAACAGATGTTTGTTATTTTGCAAACCAACGGACAATTTTGTAATGATGTCAGAGTGTATTCCATATGCAAGCTTTCGCTTTTCTTGTTGCTCCAAGGCTGGATAATCGATACTTGTAGGTATGCGTGCAAGTTTTTCGAGATAAATAGATTCCAGCCCTTTTAGGGATTCAAGCTTACATAATTTTTCTTTTAAAAAATAAAGGTTTTTTCTGTAACTGAAAAATGGACTGTTGTCCACACGTTCGATATCTATTTTGAAAGCCTCATTGATTTCTTGTGCCAATGCATCATCGTGATGTAGGATTCCATCTATCTGTATAACCAAACGAGTG
The DNA here is from genome assembly GCA_036644375.1 of Oscillospiraceae bacterium. GTDB lineage: Bacteria > Bacillota > Clostridia > Oscillospirales > Ruminococcaceae > CALWZE01. The sequence goes on along the minus strand of JAVXQD010000064.1, from coordinate 1,735 downwards.
TCAAATTTAACTTTTCCATCTTTAGTTTCTGAAGCAATTAAAGCACCATTTTTGACCAGTATTTCAAATCCGCATCGAATAAAGATGTCTCTGTTTTTTTCAGCTAAGTCGGATAGAAAAACATCAGCTGGCCGACTGAGTGCAACATTATTGTACATTAAGCATTTTTTCAAGTTTTTTTGCACGTCATCAAGGCTGTTTACAACAGCAGTATTGAAAAATCCGAAGAGAGTATTATCACTTGCTTTTCCGGTTCGATTCAATTGTTGCGAAATATAATCCGCAACTAACTGGACCGCTGCTGAAGGCTTTGGAATATAAAGAGAAAAACATAGGGGGCTTTCACAAGATGTGGAGAGAACGGTATAATAGCCTTTTCCACGTGCGGTATCGCGTTTAATTATAATTCCTTGCTTGTTTAGCTCTCTAAGAATGGCATCCATTGATGTTTTGCTTGTTTCTACGCCGTACTGCGTAGGAATATCTCCAAGCAATCGCAACATTTCGCTTTTACGAAAGCTCATACCGGGTTTTAAGCGAGACAAATCAAACTTAGCAACCCTTTGCTTAACTGGCACGTGGTGAATGTCAGCTAATGTAACAGCGGCCCCACTTGAGCAATTCTGAGATTGATATTCAGGTTTTAGAATGCACAAGGGGGCCACAGATTTTTCCAACTCGGATGGTGTTGTTTTATTAAAATCTATATATTGATTAAGCAGTTCGAATAATTCGTCAAGGGTTGATACGTTGGGAATATTAAGCGAGGTTTCTTCTTTTTTCATAATTTAAACTTTCTCCTTTTAAAAAATAATCGATTAGATTTATCCATTAATAATATAATAATACGGGCACTTTTGAATCGAAAAAATATCTGGCCGTGATAATGGGATTGTTTGAAAAGATTGAATCACTTATTCATATGTCGGCACAAACTTTTAGAAAGTGCCTTGCTAAAATGGGAGTAGTGAAAAGAATGTAAATTATATTATCAAAATCTTTATTACGGACATTCGAAAGCTTCATACAATGCTGTGCCAATAATCTCATTTCAACGGGCAGTTAGATTGGCGGAAACGTTTAGATAAAAGAAAAAACCACCCTAAAAAAGAGTGGCTTTCATATTAAGTTGAGCTTAAATGCCTTTTCTATTTAAATGTCGTTTGGCGAACGCAGACTTCACCGCTAAAAATTTACACTTATAAATATATATCTTACTATTTAATAATAGCACAGTGGACGCATACTGTCTACACTTTTTAAAAGCAAAAAAGCTTAGGTTGAAACGCAAAACTAAATTTAGCTACATTGCTCTTGATTGCAAAATTTATTCTTTGTGGGAATTCGGTCTACAAACGGCAACTACGCTTAAAACAATGAAAGTTACTAAACCGAGAATTAATAATAAGTTTGCATTTGTCTTCTTTTTCGATGGCGCGCTATGTTTTCGGTAGGCTATTTCCAACTTTTCAAATGCCTTAGCATTGATTCTGTCTATACATTCATCGCAAATGCAAGGAGTCCGCTGCAAAGCATATTCTTTGCAGTAAAATTCCCCACAGTGCAGGCAAGCTTCGACTGCGGGACGGTCATCGTGGTTAATGCATTTCATACTTTTACCCCCTAACAAATTTTCGTTAAATATCATAATTATAATATAGCTTTTTTAGGCAGTGTAAAGCTTTTGGTTGTAAACAAATAAAGATACAGTCGCTTTCTGCAAAAAAATCATGGA
>JAVXQD010000063.1:0-7756 GCA_036644375.1 Oscillospiraceae bacterium | reverse complement strand
CATCGTAAATGTATATCATTCTGATATTCATTCACAGCTTGTTAGGGGGCTGCGCCCCCTAAAACCCCTTATGGCTTCCCCGCATTATGTAGGCTGCTTTTGCTTGTAATTAAAGAAAGGATTTATTTTATGGAAAATATAATTTTTGCATTGATATGCATTTTGGTGTCGGTTTTCCTTATGTTAATTAAGATTAAAGATAGCACTTCATGGATAATTGCGATGATGAGGGCTTTGGGTGTGTGGCTTTTGATGAGTGTTGCAGTAGCGACAATGCTTTTTGCTTGTATTGGTTATTCGGAAGTCAATGAATTTATCGCACAAAAAAACAGAATCGAAGAATATAGCGGTAAGCCTGGAGAGTTAGAATCAATGGTTTATGTCAATAAGGCAAAAGAGCTTAATTTATGGCTCTACGACGTTAAGTCACATTACGAAAAAAATAGCATAGTTAGTCCATATCCTGATGAGGTACATGAGCTTGAATACATTGACACGAGAAAGATAGAGGGAAATTCATAATATAAAAGAACCCGAATTTCGATTAGGCAATTAGAGTGCAAATTAATTGATAACAAAACTAATAAATGAGAAGATAGGAGAAAAGATGTTTGACTTTTTACTGACGGAGGAATTTTGGATGGAAGCATTTTGGGCAGCTGTAATTGCGGCGGCAACTACGATTATTTGTACGGGCATCCTGTACAAAACAAAGCTTATTAAAATTCAAGATAATACGTGTGATTTAAAAGAGAAAAGCAAAGAACTTTCTGAGGAGCACGACAAGCTTTTTGAGGGACATACAAAAATTTCTGCTGAAAACCAATTGCTTTTATCAAAGTCAGAGGCGATTGACAAGTCTTGTTATGAAATTAAAACCGAAGTTTTAAATACTGCTAAAGCTTTTGTAGAAGAAAAAGCCAAGCAAGAATTTAGATATAGCAATCTTACTGACAAACAAAAAAACATCGCCGATTCGATAAACTCAATCACCGCAATGGGCGAGGAGCTTAAACGCTTGCAATCTGAGATTGTGACAACTAAGGAACTCGTAAAATCTTTGGAATCTCAAAATGAGCTTCTTAAATCTCGCAACCATGATTTAATAGAAAAAAGCGATTCGTTCGAAACCAAGGTCACGACACTTATAGCTAACAATAAGGATTTATCTCAACAATGCGAAACGCTAAAGAGCGAAAATAAAAATTTAAAATCAGCACAACAGCAACAAGTTAATCCAAAAAACAAAAACAGAGACCACGAACGATAATATAATTGTTATGTAGTAAAAACCAGCTGTCCACATAGGATAGCTGGTTTTTACTTTGGAAGGAGAGAATCCATATGATAAAGCGTCCTGTTCAAAAGCTATTTCGGCTAAGCAGACAGGAAAACGAAAAGTTCACAGCACTTGCTAAAAGAGCAGGAATAACACAAGCCGCATATTTTCGACACCTGATAAACGGAGTAGTACCGAGTGACGCACCGCCGCCCGACTATTACGCAATGATGCGCGAGATTCATAAGCTTGGTGTGAACATGAATCAAGTTGCACAAAAGGCCCATGTGCTAAATGTCATTGATGCGAATAGATATGACAAGTCGCTACAGACATTTTATAAAACCATTACGGAGATTACCGGCGAGACCATATTGCCGCACAAGCCAACGTAATGGCTGTGACATCAATATGGAGTGTAAAGGGCTGGCTCGGAAAGGTGGTGCTGTATGCGGAAAACCCCGACAAGACAACAAACCCAAAATACTATGAAAAGCAGAACATGACCGACTTTGAAGCGCAAAATCTCAACGATGTTATTGAGTACGCTGTTGACGCGGGTAAAACCGGAAGCATAAAACTCGATGACGAAAATGAGATAGTGTTGCAAAGCTTTGTATCGGGCGTGAATTGTTTGCCGGAAACAGCGCGAGATGAAATGCTTGCTGTAAAAAAGCAATACGGGAAAAATGAGGGTGTAATGGCCTATCACGGATATCAATCATTCGCGCCCGGAGAGGCAACCCCGGAGCTGGCACACAAAATCGGGGTGAGCCTTGCGAAAAAGCTTTGGGGTAATGAATTTCAGGTGGTAGTAGCAACTCATTTAGATAAGCTAAATCATCTTCACAACCACTTTGTGTTAAATACAGTTTCGTTTTTGAATGGGCGAAGGTACTATCGCAGTGAAAAGGATTATTTTAATATGCGCGCCGAATCCGATAGGCTGTGCCTTGAAAATGGCTTATCGGTAATTCAGGCTCCAAAAGGAAGAAAAGCTAAGCATTACGCAGAATGGAGTGCCGACAGGAAAGAGCAACCGACAGTGCGTGGGATGATAAAAGATGATATTGACCGAGCAATCGCACAATCTTCAACTGAAAAGCAATTCTACGATGCGCTGCGAAAAATGGGGTATCAGATAAAGCAGGGCAAGGATGTGACATTAATACCACAAGGTAAGGAGCGTGGTGTAAAGCTCTTTCGCAATTTTGGAGATAACTATTCCCGCGAAGCAATATGCAATCGAATTCTCTCGCATAAGCCCGTTAATCCGGCGTTGCTAAAGGCAGCGCAGACTGTGAAAGCCTGTAGATTTTCGGGTAAATACAAAGCGTCAAAAAAATTAACAGGTTTTCGAGCTTTATATTTTGCATACATGTACAAGCTCGGAGTTTTACCGCAAAAGCGTCAATCGACAAAACAAGTGTATTTTCTTTATCGCGAGGATTTAATTAAGTTGAAATCATTATCAAAGCAGGCAAAGCTGCTCATGGAAAATCACATTGATACCGATGCTCAGCTGCTGGCATACAAAGCAGACTTAGTGCAACGAAGGAAAAATGCGGGAGCACAAAGAAGGATGCTGAAAACAGAATTACAAGAAAACGGAGAGGAGGCGATTGGACGTGAGCTGAAAGAAAAGATTGCAGAATTGACCAAGGATATTTCAAATGCAATTAAGGAGGTGAAATTATGTAACGAGATTTATGAACGCTCTGCGGAACAGATAAGAGCTAAACTCCTTATGGAAAAAAAGGAACACAAAAAATTAAAAACAAAGGAAAAGGAGATCCCCCAAAATGGATTATTCGGGCGATTCAACTGAACAAATTTTCAAAATTACTTTGGATGGCGCAGAGATAGCATTAAAGCTTGTCGGCAAGGGCGCAAAAGAAATTGCCGCGATGCTATATGCAATTCTCACGGATAAAAAACGCACCAAGGGAAAAATCAGAATGGCTTCGATGCTGAAAAGCGATAAGCCACTGGAATTTTTTAGTATAAGCGAGGACAAGCTTAAAATTTTTGCGCAGGAAGCAAAAAAGTACGGAATTATGTTTTCGGCCATTCGAAGCAAAAACTCCGACTCAAAAGGAACCGTCGATATCATGATTAAGGCGGAGGATGCAGGACGAATAAATCATATCCTTGAACGCGGCAGCTACACAACAGTTGAGGCGGAGAAGACAAAAACGATTATCGAAAAGTCTAATGCAAATGAACTGGGGAGCAAGCTTTCTGAAATTGGTATAGACGCCAATCAGGTGCAAAACACAAACGAGCTTATGGACTTTCTTGAAAAGGCTCAATCTGAAAGTGTCAAAGAACAATTTTCGGTTATGGACTCCGAGGATATTATTGATGATTTGATGGGCACAGCAGGAACTCCGTCATTGGAAAACCCTATGGAGGCAATGATGGAGAGCGCCAGTCTGTCAGAGCCTACATCAAGCAAAGGCGAGAAATCATCGACCGGTAGAGACAAAACGGACAAGCCATCTGTGCGTGAACAGCTTCGCGAAATAAAATCCGAACGTAAAGAAAAGGAGACCATGCAGCGTGAGTCTATTAATACACCTCAGGAACAAGTGTCGCCACAGCACACTCAGCCAACAAATAAACCTATTAAATCAAGAAAAATGAAAGAGAGATAATTATATGGAAACCTTAGATGATATTTTTGATACTGAAATCACACAGGAATTTGAAGCAGACGCGATTCCCGAAAAGAAAGAGTTCGACAAAGAAGCTTGGATTGAAAAAAAGAAAGCCGAGCGCGAGGCAGCATATGAGCTTCGCGATATTGCAACGCTTGAAGCTGTGTCAGAAGAAGGTATGTTTAAAACCTATCTTGATGTGCAAAGTAAATTCGACCATTATTCGGTTGGTAACGCAATGATGATTACAAATCAAATGCCGCTGGCGTCAAAACTAAAGGACTATGATGGGTGGAAAAATGCCGGAGCATATGTACGCAAGAGCCAAACGCCAATTGTAATCTTTGAGCCCGGAAACGAGTACCTAAAGCCTGATGGAACAATCGGAACATCATACAATGTTAAAAAGCTATTTGACGCATCGCAGACAAATGCGTATAGCAAGGCACAGCAACCGAAAGAGCAGGATGCCAGAACACTCTTGGTATCGCTCATAAATAGTGGGCATATAAAAACGCAGGGCGTGAACGAACTGCCCGGTGGACAAATTGGGGCGATGTATGACCACGAAAATAATGTTGTTCTTGTTTCGCGCGGGATGGATTCGCCCGATATATTTCGAAATCTTACCCGTGAAATTGCACATGCAAAGTTTGCACAAAACGATAAGGCCTATTCTCGCGATGAGCGAATTCTCGATGCAAACGCAGTTTCTTACATACTGTGCCGCAAACACGGTATTGGTGTGAATGGATTTGATTTCAGCGATGTTTCCGATATTTTTTTCGAGATGGAGCCGGGAGGTATTCGTTCCGAAATATCGCGAATGAACGACATGGCATGTGAGATGGAGAAAAATCTATCAAGAACACTGAATGCAGCTAAGGGCGAAAAATCTGATATGAAGGAGAGATAGTATGGCATACGAAAAACTGAGATACCTAACGCTTGATGATTCAGAGTTTAGTGTTGTTGCTACAGCTCTAAATAATCTGCGTACAAGTCGAATCAATGATAAGGAGCCTGTTGCTTATCTGGATAAGGTTTTTCTCAAGGTAATGAATGCCCCCCTAAAGCCGGTTAAAGTAATCCATGATGAAACGAGATAATAAGGGACTTTTCCCGATTTTTATTTTCGGGTTAATAATCACCGTGTGGTTTGCGTTGCTAATAGCTCCGGCCGCAAACGGGGGACTTCCTGAGATACTGCGCAACTTCAATTTAATCAACAATCCATTCCACATTACATTATGCGAGGACAGTCAAAAGACTGTCCTCGTGCTCGAAATTGCATATGTGCTTGGATTTGCCGTGTATGTATCGTCACGGCACAAGTATCACCGGCGCGGTGAGGAGCACGGCAGTGCATCATGGGGGGTTCCGAATGAAATCAATAAACATATTTGCAGCCGGAAAAAAGTGCAGAACAATGTGTTGCTGACCGATAAGGTGAAAATAGGAATCGACAATACGAGGAAGCATAAGCGCAATCTCAATGTAATTGTGATTGGCGGCTCCGGAGCAGGAAAGACACGAGCCTTTGCAAAGCCTAACATAATGCAATGCAACTCGTCGTTTGTCTGTCTTGACCCAAAAGGAGAGATAACTCGTGCGGTTGGGGGACTGCTAAAGGAGCGCGGCTACATCGTCAAGGTTTTGGATTTGCGCAATATGGAAAAATCGCATTGCTACAATCCATTTGTGTATCTGCGAAATGATAACGATGTGCAGCGGCTTGTCACAAATCTTTTTAAAGCTACATCGGCCAAAAACGCACAGACTCAGGACCCGTTTTGGGACACAGCAGCATCAATGCTTCTCCTTGCGTTGGTATTTTTTTTGCATTACGAAGCTCCGAGTGATGAACAAAATTTTCCGATGGTAATGGAGCTTCTCCGCGCCGGCGATGTGCGGGAGGACGATGATCAATACGAAAGCCCTCTTGACGAGCTGTTTCAGCGATTGAACATGAAAAATCCAAATCATATTGCGCTGAAATATTACAAGAGCTATCACAGTGGAGCGGCTAAGACCTTAAAGTCTATACAGGTTTCCTTGGCGGCACGGCTTGAAAAGTTTAACCTCGATAGCTTGGCGGCGATAACCACGACAGACGAGTTAAATCTTCCGTTCTTAGGAGAGAAAAAAACGGTGATTTTCGCGGTGATTCCGGATAATGATACGAGCTATAACTTCCTGATAAGCATATTGTACACACAATTATTTCAGCAGCTATTTGACCTTGCCGACTACAAGTATCACGGACAGCTTCCCATTCCGGTTCATTTCCTCATGGACGAGTTCGCGAACGGTGTGACACGTTTCTAACCTAAAAGGTTGGACGTGAAACTGAAATCTATAAATAAATTGAAAGGAGTTTTCTAAAATCAGTTTCATAGAACTGATATTTCGATAGGTGGAATGATGGGGTAACGCCCTGAAACGCCTACTCTAAGACTGCGACAGGCACGGATTACCGCAATGTATGGATGTGTTTGAGAGCTCGCAGAAGTCGGCAGAGAGTTGCCCAAACAGGATAGTAATGTCGCTGTGGAAAGCTGTTCGGAGGCGAATGGTGCAACCTATATGCCGGGAGTCTACAAAATGTCTAAGGTGAGAATGTGCCGTTGAAAGCACTGACGAAACCCTGAACGTACGGGTCAAGACGAATGAGCCGCAGAAATGCGGTTGCCGCCAAAGGCGGTGTGTATGGGGACGAGTAAAAGTCGTTAGTATGAAAATCCCTACGATGTTACAGGCATCGTCAAAATACACTGGCTCAAAGGGGTCACCTAAGGGCATATGTACAGATAGAAATATTGGAACGTGGAAAGGTCGGAACGCTGAGCCATTGTGGGCATTGAAGCGTTATAAAGGAAACAAAGTTAATTGTGAAAAGGACGTTGAGGGAACTTTATTTTATCCGACTGAGAGTAGCGGCACAGTACCGTTGAAGCCGTGGATAATACGGTGGAGGGATAGCCGCAAGTCAATTTTGAATAGAAAAGTAAATATACAGTAATCATAGGTTCGAGTATGACTAAGAAAGGCAGAAATCCGAAAGGAGAAATGCCGACTATGACAATGACGAAAACGCAAAAGAAGCAAAAACTTCGCAACGCTGAATATTATGATTTGCAAATGCAGTTAGATGAGCTGTATTCAAAAAGTGCAAAAGGTGAAATGTTCACTTCGCTTATGAATATGGTGAAATCCGAAGAAAACATTCTACTTGCGTATCGTAATATCAGTAAGAACAAAGGTAGTAAAACAGCAGGTACGGATAATAAAACTATTCGTTATCTGTCTGGGTTCAGCAATGAAAACCTCATTCGCTATGTCAGGAAAAGGCTTGAATACTACAAACCGCAACCTGTACTTCGTAAGGAAATCCCCAAAGGAGATACAGGTAAAACAAGACCTCTTGGTATACCCACAATTGCTGACCGCTTAATTCAGCAATGCTTCCTGCAAATTTTAGAGCCAATCTGTGAAGCCAAATTTCACGAACGCAGTAACGGTTTTAGACCAAACAGAAGTGCTGAAAACACTCTGGCACAATGCTATGCGATGATACAAAAGCGAGATTTGCATTATGTGATTGATATCGACATCAAAGGCTTCTTTGACAATGTTAATCGCGGAAAGCTACTCAAACAAATGTGGACTCTCGGAATACGAGATAAACAGCTTTTGAGCATTATATCTGCAATGTTAAAAGCAGAAATAGCAGGAATTGGTTTTCCTCAAAAAGGAACACCACAGGGCGGTATCATATCGCCACTATTATCAAATATCGTGCTAAATGAGCTTGATT
>JAVXQD010000062.1:0-8518 GCA_036644375.1 Oscillospiraceae bacterium | reverse complement strand
ATTCTTGTATATGTGAGCACGTCACCGGTCTTGTCTATATTTCTCGAGTCACGCAGCCGCATTGTGATGCTTGAATCAATCAGATCCGTGTGTGCAACGCTGAATTGCAACTGATTGATGATCAGACGCTGTTTCAGGTATTTTTGCAGCAATTCGATTTGCAGATGCATGTGATTGCTCACGCCGAAATAGCGAACCTTTCCGCTCGTGTGAAGCTGCTCAAATGCTTCTGCTACCTCGTCTGGTTCGACCAGCGTGTCGGGTGCATGTAGTAGAAATGTGTCAAGGTAGTCTGTGTTGAGACGCTTGAGCGAAGCTTCAACCGAGCTTATTATATACTCCTTTGACTGGTCATTGTACAGTGTCTGTACCTCATCGCGGTGCAGCGTGCACTTTGACTGAATCAGAATTTTTGAACGAATATCCGATTTTAGGTTAAGAATTTTTCCAAACACTTCCTCAGCCGCACCAAAGCCGTATACATCCGCATGATCAAAGAAGTTGATCCCACACTCGAGTGCGGTGTGAATCACTTTATCCGCCTCATGCAAGCTCACGCGGCACTGTCTCATGCAGCCTTGTGCCAGTATCGAGCTCTCAAGCTCACCGCCGATTTTAAATTTTTTCATCAGAAGTCACCATCCGTTTTTTATTTTTTTTAATTAAGATTTGAGGTTTCTGACGTTTTTCATGCGCGGAGACTCCGCGCAATCACGCTATACTTTAGGTATAACTACGCTTTTTGCCTGTCCGTAATACGCGTTTGCACCGTGCTTGCGCAGGTAGTGCTTGTCCATCAGCGTTTTCTGCATATCCGGCAGTGTGGGATTCATTGAGAGATTATGCCACGCCATGAAGCAGAGCTCTTCAAGGACAACCGCGTTGTGAACCGCATTTGCGGGACTTGTTCCCCAGGTAAACGGCCCATGGCTGTGAACGAGAACAGCGGGAATATCATTCGCCGACTTGTCGGCAAATGTCTCAACGATGACCTTACCTGTCTCATGCTCATATTGACCGCTTATTTCTTCGTCAGTCATACGACGGGTACATGGAATTTTGCCGTAGAAATAATCGGCGTGTGTTGTTCCCAGCGCGGGGACATCCATACCAGCTTGAGCAAAAACCGTTGCCCAACGGCTGTGCGTGTGCACAATACCCGCAATTTCGGAAAATTTTCGATACAGCTCCAGATGCGTATCGGTGTCCGACGACGGATTCATGTCACCCTCGACTTTTTTGCCCGTTGCGAGGTCGACGACAACCATGTCTTCCGGTCTCATGACGTCGTATTCAACACCGCTCGGCTTGATGACAACAAAGCCATTTTCGCGATCAATTCCACTCACATTTCCCCATGTGAAAGTGATGAGCTTATGCGCAGGCAAAAGCATGTTTGCTTCGTAAACCTGTTGCTTGAGCTTTTCCAGCATTTTTTCACTCTCCTTTTTTAAAAAATATTATGAAATCATTATACCGTACATAATTACAATAATAAAGTGCTTTGTAATTGACGGCATATTTTAAATACGCTATGATTAAATCAGCAATAAAACAGCGGATAATTATGAGGTTTTTATTATGAAAGAATATTCACTTGGACTTTATGAAAAAGCAATGCCGAGCGGCATGCCATGGGGCGAAATGCTCGACAGCGCAAATGAATGTGGGTTTGACCGTGTCGAAATCAGCATTGACGAAAGCGACAGTCGTCTTGCGCGTCTCGATTGGACCTCACTGCAACGCGCAGAATTGCGCAATTATATTTGCGAAAGCGGTGTTCCGATTGAGACAATGTGTCTCAGCGGTCATCGTCGTTTTCCGCTTGGCTCACACGACAGTGCAGTTTGCGAGCGCGGACTTGAGATTATGCAAAAAGCCATTGAGCTTGCATCGGATATCGGTGTGCGCATCATCCAGCTCGCAGGCTACGACGTGTACTACGAGCAGGGGAATTCGGACACAGAGAAGCGGTTCGGCGAAAACCTCGCTAAAAGCACCGAGATGGCGGCAAAAAGCGGCTTGATTCTCGGCTTTGAGACGATGGAAACTCCGTTCATGGACACTGTCAAAAAATCGATGCACTATGTACACATGGTCGAATCGCCTTTTCTCGGTGTATATCCTGACATTGGCAATCTTAAAAACGCATCGCTCGTTTATAGCTCTGATTTGCTTGAGGACATAGAGTCGGGCCGTGGCCACATCTTTGCCGCACATTTAAAAGAAACCGTCCCGGGCATCTACCGAGACCGCAATTTCGGAGACGGTCACACTGAGTATGAGCCGTGCATCAAAAAGCTGTGGTCAATGGGTGTGCGCATGTACACCGGTGAATTTTGGTATCTCGGCGAACCGGATTTCAAGCAGACACTTAAGACTTCCTCTGCATTTTTACGCAGCAAAATCGAAGCTTCAATCAAATAGCTCGGATGTGTACAAAGCCATTAAATCCCACCACATCGTTTTCATCCGAAGCTGCGTGTATTTTAATCGGGTATCTGCTTTTATCGTGTTTTAAAAGAGTCTGTGTTGCTCGGCGGACGGTGTCAATTCACCTCCCGCTTTTAAATTTACGTTACTATTTTCCGATCATTATGTTTAAAATTTCAATGTCGGTTCCGGCCATGCCGACGCGTCCCATTCTGCCGACATTGATGATTGTCTGTTCAATATCACCCTCGACAATGCCCTCGCCGCTTCCGAACACAAAACCGTCCTTTGCGAGAAAATAGCCCATTAGCCCTGTGTCAACTGCACTTCTGATTTTTGCGGCACAGCTCGGCTTTGCTCCATCGCAGACCATACCACCGATCGTCCCGATGGAGTTTATGATAGTGTTGCAGATGACCTCGAAGCTCTCATCATTGAGATATGCAATACCGCATGCCGCCGCTGCTCCCGCGCTGGTCGCACCGCAATATGCCGACAGGCTGCCGATATGTCTTTTCTGATTGAGTGAGATGAGATTTGAAAGAACAAGAGCACGCACAAGCTTTTCATGCGATACTTTCAGCTCCTGCGCATAGATTATGACAGGCATTGATACGGTGATGCCTTGATTTCCACTTCCGCTATTGATAACAACCGGCATTGCGCAGCCGCTCATACGAGCATCTGAACCTGCGGCTGCATATGCAGCCGCACGAAATTTAACGTCATCTCCATATTGCTTCAAAAGCTCTGAGCCAACATTCACGCCCCATGAGTTTTTCAGACCCTCTTCGGAGATTTCGCTGTTCATTTTGATTTGTCGGTCGATGATTTCCTCTACATCTGCCAGCACTGCCTCGTTTGAGAAGGTATAGATATCTTTCATGTTGAGTAAAGTCTTGTCTCCTGAAATTTTCTCAACACTTTTATCGTCCTTTGTGAAAATGACCTGTCCGTTTTTCTCTATTTTTGTGATATTGGTGTGATATGTCTTAATTTCAACAGTGGCGGTGTCGCAGCCTTTTTTTGCAGTGCAGCTTATGTACAGATTTTCCTCGCCCTCACAAAGATGAACCCTGCACATACCCGACGCAACAAGTTCACGTGTGAGCTTGCGGTGCTCATCGTTAATCCCGCACAGCACCTCAAGCTTTTTATCTGCCTGTCCACCCACGACACCCAAAATCGTTGCCACATCAATTCCAATGAGACCGCCCGAGGTGGGTACTACAACTCCCTTGACGTTTTTGATTATATTACCCGAGCAGGTAATATCAATTTCGTCCGGCATCTCTCCCAAAACCTCGCGGGTCTTTGCCGCTGCATACGCAACAGCAATTGGTTCGGTGCATCCAAGTGCGGGGAAAAGCTCACTTTCGAGAATTGCAACGTAGTTTTTATAAATTATTTGATCCATATTTTTTCCTTTCGTATCGAAGTTAAAAGCATCGGTATTATGCCATATTATATATTCACACTGTATTAGACACAGTCAAAAGCCCGATTGAATCAAGGCTTTTTATTTTTTGTCAACAAACTTCTGAATCAAGTCCCAAGTATCATCCAGCGAGTCAATTACCTTGCAGTAGAGCTTGTATTTTCTGTTGTAGGTTTCTATCCACTGCATGCGTGGCTCCACGCGTTTTCCGAGCTTCACCATCGCCTTTGCACCCTCATGATAGTTTGCATAATCGCCCACCGCCACCGCTGCCGTAATGGCACAGCCGAGCGCTCCCGTCTCTCCGATATTGGCAGTCTGAACAGCGATTCCACATATATCCGCAAACATCTGCACCCACACCTCAGAATGTGCCACACCTCCTGCAAGACGAATGCAGTCAACCGGCTCGGTGCGGCTTTTCATCAGCTTTTCAAGGTGATATCGATGACAGAACGCAATTCCCTCATAAACACTGCGTGTAATATGTGCTCGAGTGTGGTTTGCGCTTATTCCGACAAAGCTGCCCTTGGCGTTGGGGTGGACATTGCTTGCCATTATGAATGGCAGAAATATCGGACAGAATTCGTCGGGTAAAATAGGCTCAACCCACGAGTTTGCCTCATCATATATTGAGCTGCCCTTTGCCCGCGCCTCCTTTGCCGCCTCAGGCAAAAGATTGTTTATATACCATTGATTGTTGCCGGCAGAGGTCGGGCTGCTCTCCTCAATAAGATAGTATTCCGGGTCGCAGAACAGTGAATTCAAGCGCACGCTTCCATCCAGCACCGGCTGCTTGCAAATGTATTCGTTGATGCTCCATGTACCGGCAATCATACAAATTTTGCTCGTGTCCGCAGCATCAACCGCTATAGCACATGCGTCAATGTCAAACATACCTCCAGCTACGGGTGTTCCCTCTTTCAAGCCTGTCCTTGCAGAGACTTCCGCTGTCACATAGCCGCAGATATCCGATGACTTTTTAAGCGGCGGCAGGCAATCCCACAGCATCTCAAGACCGAGAAGCTCAAGGATGCGCTTGTCGTAATCTCTTGTATGCAGGTTGAGCAGGTTTGTACCCGAGCTGTCTGTCAGCTCTCCGTTTGCAACACCGGTGAGCCGAAAGCGGACGTAGTCCTTGCATGAGAAAATATACTTGATCTCGTCGAGCATACCCGGCTTGTTATCGCGAATCCACGCGAGAAGCGCAACGGGCTGACAGCTCATGATGCTCTGACAAGTGTATTTGTACAACTTTTTTGCCGTGCCGTCCTTTTCCCACCTGACGGGATATTCCCATGCGCGGTTGTCGGTGGATATTATTCCATTGCCGACCGGACAGTTGTCTTTACCCCAAAGATAGACACCCTTTCCATGTCCGCAGCATGCAACTGCCGACACATCTGAGGGGTCAATTTTTGATTTTTCAAGGATTTCGCGAATTACAGAGCAGTTTGCTTCCCACATATCCTCCATATCACGCTCGCAAAAATCCGCTTGAGGTGCAATCATATCTGTCGCACAGCTTGACACACACAGCTCGCAGCCGTCTTTATCATATAGCGCCGCCTTTGTGGTGGTGCCGCCGTTATCGATTCCGATATAATATTTCATACCATGACTCGCTTTCCCAATTTTCGCATATACTCTTGTTATTTAACTAAAGGCACGTTCAGGCAATATACCCAACGTGCCTTTAGCAGCAAAGTTCTATTTAAGATACAATAATTTTCTCTTACACGCTGCCGAGGTACGCCTTGCGCACTTCGTCATTTACGCGCAATTCCTCCGCGGGGCCGGACAGCGAAACCGTGCCTGTCTCAAGAACGTAGCCGCGATCGGAAATCTGAAGTGCCATATTTGCATTTTGCTCGATGAGCATCACTGTCACACCTTTTTTATTGATTTTCATGATTAACTTGAAAATCATCTCAACGAGATTCGGAGCAAGACCGAGTGAAGGCTCGTCCAACAGCAGAAGCTTTGGCTTTGACATCATCGCGCGTCCGATTGCGAGCATTTGCTGCTCTCCGCCCGAAAGTGTACCGGCATACTGTCTTTTGCGTTCAAGCAAGCGCGGAAACAGCTCGAATACCGTCTCTATGGATTCGTTGATTTCAGTCTTGCTTGCACGTGTGTAAGCACCTGCCTTAAGGTTCTCCAGAACAGTCAGTGTCGGAAAAACCTCACGGCCCTCCGGCGAAATCCCGATGCCCATTTTTATGATATTTGATGACTTTTCGTGTGTGATATCCTTGCCGTCGAAAATAATTGAACCTGATTTTGGCGGTGTGAGTCCCGTGATGGAGCTCAGCGTGGTGCTTTTCCCTGCGCCGTTGCTTCCGATAAGCGTGACAATTTCGCCTTCATACACTTCCATACTCACTCCCTTGAGGGCATGAATACTTCCGTAAAATGTGTTGATATCCTTGATTTCAAGAAGCTTATTCTTCATCTTTTGAAATACCTCCGCTTCCAAGATATGCCTCGATTACCCGCGGGTTATGGGCGACATCAACAGGCAATCCCTCGGCGATTTTTTTACCGTATTCGATAACATAGATTCTGTCGGAGATTTTCATGACGAGATTCATATCATGCTCGATGAGCAGAACTGTGAAGCCCTTGCTGCGGAGACCCGAGATGAATTTCATCAGGTCCTCGGATTCCTGAGGGTTCATGCCTGCGGCGGGTTCGTCAAGAATTATGAGCTTTGCATCTGTGGCGATTGCACGTGCAATTTCCACCTTGCGCTGCATACCATATGGCAGATTTTTTGCGTAGTTGTCGATTTTATCGCCCAAATCAAGTGATTCGAGAATATCGACAGCCTTTTGAGCAGAATCTCTCTCGCCTGTTTTGAATTTCTTAGTCCTGAACACCTCGTCGAAAAATCCGTATTTTGTATTTATGTGATTTCCGATCATGACATTTTCGATGACACGCATGTTCGGGAACAGACGTATATTCTGGAATGTCCTCGCTATACCCGATCGAACAATGTGCTGAGGAGTCGTATTGTGAATTGCTTTGCCGTCAAAATAAACTCCTCCGTCATCAACCTTGTATATACCTGTCAGCATATTGAAAATCGTGGTTTTTCCCGCACCGTTCGGTCCGATTATACTCACAATTTCGCCCGAGTTGACTTCAAAATCGACATTTTCAACAGCGGTCAGACCGCCGAAAACCTTAGTTATACCTTTTACTTCCAAAAGTGCCATTATTCCGCGTCCTCCTTTGGCTGCTGATTAGCGGCTTCCCTCGCTTTGGAACGCACTCCTGCAGGAAGCTTATATGGATGCTTGCTAAGCCCGCCGAGCACACCCTGCGGACGAAATCTCATCATGATGACAAGAACAAACCCGTAAACAAGGAATCTGTATTCACTGAGGAAACGCAGAACCTCGGGGAAGGCAATCATGATAATAGCTCCCACAATGGAGCCGGGGATTGATGCAAGTCCGCCGAAAATAACGATTGTCAAAATGGTCATCGACACGTCAAAGCTAAACACGTTCGGGTCGATGTACCGACTCATATGCGCAAAGTAGCAGCCTGCGACACCTGCAATTGCACCTGCGATTGCTACCACTGCGATGCGGTATTTTTTATTCTCGATGCCCATCAGCTTTGCTGCGAGCTCATCTTCCTTTATTGCTATAACTGCGCGTCCCATTTTGGAGTTGATGATTGCAAGCACAAACAACACCGTCATAACCAAAAAGAACAGTCCGAGCCAATACAGACCGCCGTTATTGGTGGTTAGCTCAAGGCCGAATAATGTCGGGCGCGGAATGTTTTTTATTCCTAAAGGACCATTTGTAAGTGAGACCCAGTTTTTTACAACCATTGTTGTAACCTGTGCAAAGGCAAGCGTCGTGACTGTCATGTACGAGCCCGAGAGGTTCATTGTAATAAATCCCTCAAACGCACCGGCAAGCGCACCGATTCCGATTGCAATCAACAGACTAACCCAAAAGCTTAAACCGAGTGCTGTTGTAGCTAAGGCGCCCGCATATGCGCCAATGCAGTAAAGCGCAGCATGACCCATCGAGGTCTGACCCATATAGCCGGTGATCAGATTAAGGCTGATTGCGAGAATGCTGTAGGTCACAATGACGCAGAAAACACGAATCATATATGAGCTGAAGCCCAAAAGAGGCAGTAAAATCAGCACCGCAAGAAGAGCAAGCAGCAAATATTTTTTATACTTGTAAATAAAACCCGATATAATCTGTTTGTATTTATTATAAAATTCGGACAAAGTAGCCGTCAGTTTTTTCATATTTAAGTTCCTCCCTATACCTTCTCAAGATTGTCCTTACCGAACAAACCCGATGGTTTCAGCAAAAGAACAAGGAACAGTATGATGTATGCGGCAGCCTCCGCATAGTTGCTGCCGAAAAAGGTGGTGGCCATTGCCTCTGCTATGCCAACAATGAGACCTCCTGCGACCGAGCCGTACAGAACACCGATACCGCCGAGAACCGCAGCTGAAAATGCTTTCAGACCCGCTGTTGTGCCCATTGTGAAGTAGACCATCTCATAATAGCCGGCAATCATAAATCCTGCGACTGCAGCGCACATGCCGCTAAGGAAGAAGGTGAAGGTAATGACTGAACGCACATTTATGCCTACAAGATT
>JAVXQD010000061.1:0-8665 GCA_036644375.1 Oscillospiraceae bacterium | reverse complement strand
TTCTCTCATCAACATTCTCGCATACAAAAACAGGCGGCAGCTTAACGCCACCACCTGCATATTTCGTTTTTTCGGGGACATATATACCTAATTAATGCATTATTCATGAGGTAAGTGATTTTCGATTATTCGGGTTAATCTGTATATCTTTACAGACCGTGTACCATCGAATCCATATTGTAAAGTCCCGCACGCTGGCGAACAAGAAACTTTGCTGCGCTCACTGCCCCTGCTGCGAATACGGTCTTGCTTGAGGCGCTGTGCATAAGAGTGACAACCTCGTCATTTCCGGCAAATATTACCTCGTGCTCTCCGACTATAGTTCCTCCACGAATGGAATGGATGCCGATTTCGTTTTTGTCGCGCGGCTTAATTTCACTGTGTCTGTCATAAATATAATCATACTTTTCAGAGCAGACGGAATTAATTGCATCTGCAAGAGCAAGTGCTGTTCCACTTGGCGCATCAATTTTTTTATTGTGGTGTTTTTCTGTAATTTCAATATCGAAGTCATCTCCAAGCAGTAGCGCAGCCTTTTTTGCAAGTGAGGATAAAAGCGCAATTCCAAGAGACATATTTGCGCTTTTAAAGACCGGAACATGCTTTGACAGCTCCTCTATAGAAGCAAGCTGTTCCTTGTCTTGACCTGTAGTGCACATGACAAGCGCAGTCTTTGATGATTTGCAAAAAGCAATTACCTCGGCTGTAAGTGCAGGATTTGAAAAATCTATTACTACGTCTGCGCTCACATTGCAGTCCGTGAACGACTCAAACAGCGGTATATTGGACAAAACACCTCCGCGCTTATCTACACCGGCAACAACATTTACACCGTTGTCATTAAAGCATGTTTCAAGAAGCCTTGAGCCCATATTGCCGAGTATTCCGCAAATAATTATTTTTATCATTTCATTTGTCCTTTAAAGTCATTTCTTTTCGGACTGAAAAATTCATATAATCAATCTCAGAGTAGCAAGTCTTTTAGCTTTTGAGTTTTTGACGAGTCCATTTCAGAGATAAGCGGCAAACGGCACTTCCCGACATTGAATCCAATGAGATTAAGCGCAATTTTAACCGGAATAGGATTAACATCTGAAAACAAAGCGTTAATCAGTGGAATCAACTCAAGCTGAAGTCTTGAGGCAGTGACGAAATCGCCGTTTAAAGCTGCATCACACATCGCTGCTGTTTCCCTCGGCTTGACGTTGGACAAGACCGATATAACGCCCTTACCTCCGAGCGACATCAGCGGAACCGCCTGCTCGTCATTACCGCTGTAGAAGTCAAGACGGCTGCCGCACAGATTCATAGCGGTGGCAATCGAACTGAAATTTCCGCCGGCCTCCTTGACTGCTTTTATATTCGGAATGTCTGCAAGCTCGTCATAAGTTTCAGGTGCAATAGTCATTCCTGTTCTTCCGGGCACATTGTATAAAATAACCGGAATGTCTATCGAATCGCAAATTTTCGCAAAATGGGCGATAAGTCCCTTTTGCGAAGTTTTATTATAATACGGGGTAACATGAAGGAGAGCATCAGCCCCAACACTCTGTGACAGCTTTGACAGATTTACGCCGTGAAGGGTGTCATTACTTCCTGCGCCGGCGATGATTTTCACATCGGTACCTCTGACCTTGTCACAGGCATATTTAATAACCGAAATATGTTCCGCATCGGACAGGGTAGAGGCCTCGCCGGTTGTACCACACACAACAAGTGCTTTTATACCGTTCTCAAGCTGAAAATCAATGAGCTTTCCGAACTCGTCAAAGTCAATTGACATGTCGTCCTTAAATGGCGTTACAATTGCGGTTGCACAGCCTGTGAAAATCGAGTTTTTCTCCATATGACCTACCTCCCGTTAATTATATACTGAGCAATCTGAACGGCATTAGAAGCTGCGCCCTTGCGAATATTGTCTGCGACAACCCACATATTCAGTCCGTTTTCCACACTGTCATCGCGACGGACACGTCCCACATAGACTTCGTCGTGACCTGTTGCCTCGGTTGCAAGCGGATATTTGTTATTTTCTACGTCATCGACAAGCTTTATGCCTTTCGATTCTGACAAAAGCAATGTTAATTCTTTAAGATCATATGGCTTTGCGAGCTCCACATTAATTGATTCGCTGTGGCTGTTAAATACGGGCACGCGAACAGTAGTTGCCGTTATTCTGATTGAATCGTCATGCAGTATTTTGCGTGTCTCTTCAATCATTTTTTCCTCTTCTTTTGTATAACCATTATCAAGAAAAACGTCTATATGCGGAATGCAGTTGCTGAAAATCGGATGAGGGAATTTTTTTGGTTCGAAGCTTTCACCGTTAACATATGCCCTTGCGCCATTTTCAAGATCATCCCATCCCTTAACACCCGCCCCTGAGACTGCCTGATATGTTGAATAAACTATACGCCTGATACCGTATTTTTCGTGCAGCGGTTTCAGCGCAACAACAGCTTGAATTGTAGAGCAGTTCGGATTGGCAATAATACCGCTGCTTTTTGCGATGTCATCAGCGTTAACCTCAGGAACCACAAGAGGAACGTTTGGGTCCATGCGCCACTGTGAACTGTTGTCAATTGCGATACAGCCCTTTGACGCAGCTATCGGCGCAAAAGTTTTGCTTGTTGAGGCTCCTGCGGAAAACAGCGCAATGTCGAATCCCTCATCAAAGCTGTGCTCATTCAGCTCATGAACAGTGTATTCTGCATCCATGAAGGCAAGTTTAATTCCGGCACTTTTAGCACTCGCAAATAAAGTGTACTCACAATTAGGCAGATTGTACTCTTCAAGAACCTTTAAAAAAGTTCTGCCAACCATGCCTGTAGCTCCAACAACTGCGATTTTTGTGTTTTTCATAAACAATTCCTCTTTCATATAGCGTTTTTATATGTCTGTCAACTTGAATTACGATGAGCATTAACCTATAATAATATAGTTCGCGCATTTTCTTTTGCTTTAACAAGTTAATTCGTGTAATTGAAGCAATTATAGGTAATAGTATCATTGTTATAATTATATGTCAAATGCGCACTCTTTGAACACAAATGGAGAAAATATGCAACGTTCAATGTTTAATTATGCTCTTCCAAAAGAGCTTATCGCACAGCATCCCGCCGAACCGCGAGACAGTGCAAGACTTATGGTCATTGACCGCACAACAGGACAAATACAGGATCATATTTTTCGTGAAATTGAGTCCTTTTTGCAAAAGGGGGATGTACTTGTCATCAATGACAGCAAGGTTATTCCAGCAAGACTATTGGGCAAAAAAAAGGTCACAGGTGCAGCGGCTGAGCTGTTGTTGCTGAAGGATTTGGGAGACAACAACTGGGAGTGTCTCGCTAAACCGGGCAAGCGCTTAAAAATCGGAAGTCAAATTGAATTCGGTGATGAATTACTTGCCGAAATTATCGATGAAGTCGAGGGCGGAAACCGCATTGTAAAATTTTCTTATGCAAAAGGCAAATCATTTTATGAAATTCTTGACCGCATCGGACTTATGCCGCTGCCTCATTATATCACAGCACCACTGACAGACAACAGTGAGTATCAGACGGTATATGCCAATGAAAACGGTTCGGCAGCCGCTCCGACCGCCGGCTTGCACTTTACCGATGAGCTTCTTGACAGAATTAAATCAAAGGGCGTGTCTATAGCAAAGGTAACGCTTCATGTAGGACTGGGAACCTTTCGGCCTGTAAAAGCAGATGATATTTCCGACCATCATATGCATTCAGAGCACTTTGTCATAAGCGAGCAAGCAGCTCAAACGATTAATGAGGCAAAGCAATCGGGAGGACGAATAATCGGAGTCGGAACTACAAGCTGCCGCACACTTGAATCGGCTATGAAGAAGCATGGGGCCATTGTCCCTTGTTCCGAGGATACGGATATTTTTATATTTCCCGGATATGAGTTTCGCGCGCTTGATGGGCTTATCACAAACTTTCATCTTCCGGAAAGCACTCTTATAATGCTTGTAAGCGCATTTTTGGGCTATGAAGCAACAATGAACGCATATAAATACGCAGTTGAAAACAAGTACAGATTTTTTTCATTCGGAGATGCAATGTTCATTGCAAATCAAAATAAATAATAATTTGACACGGATTGTATTTCAATATCATTCTGCACATATGAAATTTAAACAGGAGTTTTTATGTATACATTGCTGAAAACAGAGGGAAATGCACGCCGCGCAAAGTTCACAACCGTTCACGGCGAATTTCAGACCCCTGCGTTTATGAATGTCGCGACAGTGGCGGCAATAAAAGGCGGTCTTAACGCCGATGACCTGCATGACATTGATTGTCAGGTAATGCTTTCAAACACCTACCACCTGCACCTGAGGCCGGGTGATGAGCTCATTCATGAGCTTGGAGGGCTTCACAAATTCACGCATTGGACCGGACCGATTTTGACGGACAGCGGAGGATTTCAAGTTTTTTCACTGGCAAAAATAAGAAAGATTCGTGAAGAGGGAATAATATTCAATTCGCATATTGACGGACGCGAAATTTTTATGAGCCCGGAAGTCAGTATGCAGATTCAGTCAAATTTGGCGAGCACAATGGCTATGGCTCTTGACGAATGTATTGAAAATCCGGCTCCGAAAAACTATGTGGTAGATTCATGCAATAGAACTGTGCGTTGGCTGCGGCGCTGTAAGGCTGAGTTGACTCGCCTCAACTCGCTTGATTCAACGATAAATAAACATCAGCTGCTGTTCGGTATAAATCAGGGCGGCTGCTATGAGGATATTCGCGCCGATAATATGAGGGAAATCGCCGAGCTCGACTGTGACGGATACGCAATCGGAGGCCTTGCTGTAGGCGAAACGGCTGAGGAGATGTACAATATCATAGATGTTGTACAAGAGCAGATGCCAAAGGACAAAATCAGATATCTGATGGGAGTAGGAACTCCTTCAAATATAATTGAAGCGGTTTTTCGAGGCGTTGACCTTTTTGACTGTGTTATGCCTGCACGCAATGGCAGACACGGACATCTGTTCACCTGGGACGGCATTTTGAATATCAATAATGCAAAATATGAGCGTGATTCAAAGCCAATAGATGAAATGTGCGGCTGTCCTGTGTGCAGAAAAGGATACAGCCGTGCGTATCTTCGCCATCTGTTTAAGGCAAAAGAGATGCTTGCGCTGAGAATGGCGGTTCAGCATAATCTTTATTTTTACAATTCGCTAATGTCACGAATACGCACTGAACTTGACTGCGAAACGTTCTCCTCATTTCGGAATGAATTTTCGCATCGCCTCGACACCCGCATTTAAAGGCAAATGCTTGCTATTGACACTTTAATTGTGTATAATACTATTTATAATTTTATGGAGGATTTTAAATGAATTATTTTATGCTTACAGCCGGGGCCGCAGGTGGTTTCGGCGGTTATACGTCCATCATTCTTATGGTTGCAATGCTTGGAGTCATGTGGTTTCTGCTTATCAGACCACAAAAAAAGAAAGATAAACAGCAGCGTGAGATGCGCAACAGCATCGAAGTCGGCGATGGAATCACAACAATCGGCGGAATAGTCGGCCGTGTGGTGTCAATTAAAGACGAAACAGTTGTAATTGAAACCGGTTCTGACCGCACAAAGGTTCGTTTTCAGAAATGGGCAATTCAGGATGTCGAAAAGCTCAAGCTTGACGAGCCTGCAGCACCTGCGGCGAAAGATTCAGCCAAGGATGCCGACAAAGATTCAGACAAAACATCCGCTAAAGCCGAAAAATAATCACAATTTGCTTTTATGCTGCCCAATAGCAATATAACATGAATAGAACACCTCTTCTGCGAATACTTTATAGTATGGCAGGGGAGGTGTTTTTTTGGCAAAAACAACCGCAGTTAAAAAGAAGAATCAAAGCTCGGAAGCAATGCAGTTTGCAAAATGCTGTTCTGTTTCAAGTGGAATTTCCATTGTTATCGCGGCGGCATTGATGTGTGTCACCGCCGTTGTTCTCGTAAATGTCGATGTTCCATTTGAGCTTCATCAGCCGCTGACAACAATAATCACGGCATTGTCAACGCTGGTATCAACATTTCTTGTAGGAAAAAAACGACAAAAGACCGGATTGTTAATGGGTCTGTCTGTCGGAGGACTTGTTTTTCTTGTTCTGTTCTTATTGTCCGCCATTTTTGGAGACCGCATTGTGTCCATGCAGACAGTAATTAAGCTTGCGGCTCTTTTAAGTGCAGGCGGATTAGGCGGACTTACCGGAGTAAACAGAGGATTAAAGGCAAAAAAAGTCAAGCATTGATAAAGCACAAGGGGTGTGAAAATATGCCGCGAACAAACAGCAATATAATTGTTGTTCCCAGAAGAAAAAAAAGATTTCTGACAATCGCCGCAAACAAGCTGTCTCCGCAAAACAAATTAATAGCTTTTATCGGGGCAATGTTTTTGCTGTCAATGCTTGTCGGAATAATTTGGTCTGCTTTTTCAAAATCGGTTCTCAGCAGTTATCTTGATTATCTTTCGCAAACCACTATTACCGAAAGAATATCAAGCGGATTTGCGGAAATCGTCCTTAAAGCGGCATTTCCGCAGCTTACATTAATTCTTTTATGTTGCATTTTTGCAAATAGTGCGGTGGGAATTCCTTTTTTAATAACAATTACTTTGTTCAGAGGATTTTATGGCGGAGTAGCAAGTGCCTGCATTATAAAAGCCCTCGGATTCAAGGGCTTTTTATCGGGAATTATAACGACCTCGCCGCCACTTATGATGTGTGCGGCGGCTTTGATAATTGTATGTTCAAGTGGAATTAAAGCATCAATTGCCGTAAATAATGTAATAGTAAAAGGGAAGACACGCAACACAAAGGAAATATTCGAAGAGTTTTATCACGCTGTCGCAACTTCCCTCATTATCTCGGTTATAGGCTGTGTGTTGGAAGCTATACTCATTAAAAAATTTGGATTTTTACTGGTTCTTTGACTTGCTGTTTTTTTTACTGGTTTCTTTTGAAAGAGGAGATGCATTTGCGGCATCACGCAGCTTCTGATCACTTATATGTGTGTAAATCTCGGTTGTGGATACATGCTCATGACCGAGAATTTCTTTAAGTGCGAGCATATCAACATTTCCATGTCTGTACATCAATGTGGCCGCTGTATGTCTCAGCTTATGGGCTGAAAAGCCTCTGTCGGCGAGTCCCGCACATTTAAGGCATTCATCTACAATCTGCTCAACACGGCGTCCGGTGAGGCGTGTGCCGCGCACAGAAAGAAATAGCGCCTTGTTTTCTTTTCCCGGGATAAGCTTTGCATCTCGTTCTTTGCGATATTGCTCAATGGCATCAATGCACGCGTCATTCAAGTATACCAGACGTTCTTTATTTCCTTTACCTGTAATATTGATCATATCACCGCGAATATCGCTTACATCTATTCCTACAAGCTCGGAAAGGCGCATTCCGCAATTTAAAAACAGTGTTAAAATACAATAATCTCGAGATGAAAATGCCCAATCTGTGCTTTTGAGCAAATCAATGCTTTCTTCAAGTGTAAGAAATTTAGGAAGGCTTTTTTTAATTGAAGGTACCTCCAAATCCTTTACAGGATCATTTTCAAGCTTGTGTGCTTTCACAGTCAAATATTTGAAATACGAACGCAGGCTCGAGACCTTGCGCGAGCGTGTGTTGGCATTATTTTTACGGCTTTGGCTGACATAATGAAGATATTCATAAATTTCATTGGTATTGACCGTTTTAAGGTCGTCAACAGTGATGTCAGATATCGTGATTTTTTCAAATTTCAAATCAGCAGGGGATATCTTGCGATATTGCTTCAAAAAGCGAAAGAAAGTGCGAATATCAATATAGTATCCCTCAATCGTGCGCGGAGAGAGATTTTTTATGGTCTCCATATAATATAAAAACTCACTGAGGATTGACGGACAGTCAGAAAAAGTTGAACTAATCATTGAAAATCATCCTTCGGTCTTTACTTTGTAATTCAAACAAAAAACTCAGTTTAGCCAAATATTTGTAATAAAAATATTATATCACAAAATCATATGACTTGTTTGAGGTTAACTATTATTTGAGACTCATTAACGCTGATAAATCAATGTATATGATGAGCACTCGAATTTTCATTTGCGAGAAAAATATAGCTGCAGATTTTGTTCTATAAACTATAGCAGAAACATATTTAAATGCATTTGATTGCTCAGACATATTCAATTAAAATAAAAGAGGAATTCCAAAATACGTTATAAATCTCTATGCGGTTTATGTAATAGGTATTAGGTATAGTTCTTATTTTGCTTCCCTCTATTTCGCTAAACTTATATTTAGCGAAATATGCTATATTTGATTATAACTCTACAGCTTGCCAAGTTCAAGCTAATAATGAAATAATTCGGGCTGTATCTACTTATTAACAAAAGAAAGGTAAAACCACGATAAAATAAAAGATAAGGAGAATAATAATGTTAAAACGATATACAGACTGCAAAAAGCCCGATGAAAAATGTACGTCATGCTCAATATCATCTTATGGCAAAGATTGCCATAATGCGCCTACTAATAAATTATCATTTTTGAGACACGCAGCAGGCTTGAGTCAAGCGCAGCTTTCGGAAGAATCAGGCATATACGTATCGGTAATAGACCGTATAGAGCGCGATTAGC
>JAVXQD010000060.1:0-8884 GCA_036644375.1 Oscillospiraceae bacterium | reverse complement strand
CAGAAATATGAAATGCTCAGAAAAAAGACAGAATTAAAAGAGTGTTATTCTGTTCGATATGCCGATGACTTCAAGATATTTTGCCGACATAAAAGCGACGCTAAAAAGCTATTTACAGCTACTGAAAATTGGCTATATGAAAGATTAGGGCTGAATATCAGTCCCGAAAAATCCAAAATTGTTAATCTGCGTAAGCAGTATTCGGAGTTCCTTGGTTTTAAGCTAAAGGCTGTCAAGAAAAGCAAAAAGGCAAACGGCGAAACAAAGTATGTGGTTGAAAGTCATATGAGCGAAAAAGCAATTAAAAAGGTTAAAATGCAATCTCGTGAAATGGTTAAGCATATTCAAAAACCCAAAAACGAAAATGAGGAATTCAAGGCTATTGGAGCCTACAATGCGTATGTATCGGGGATTCACAACTATTATCGTTACGCTACGCACATCAGCAAAGATATGAGAAAAATTGCCTTTGGTCTAACTCGAACTATGAAAAACAGATTGGGAAATCGCCTGCATTTGCAGGGCAATCCATTACCGCCTTATATTGCGAAACGGTATGGACAAAGCAAACAGTTGAGGTTTGTGAATGGACAAGCACTGATACCCATTGGGTATATTCAGACGAAAGCACCACTATTTATGCGTAGAAATATCAAACAGTACACGTCTGACGGTCGCAAGCAAATTCACAAAAATCTTGAAGCTGTTAATCTTGATATTTTGCACTGTCTTATGAGAAATCCAGTATGGTATGCAAGTGTAGAATTCAACAGCAATAGGCTGTCGCTGTACTGTGCTCAACAAGGAAAATGTGCAATCACGAAACAGCTTTTAGAAATTGGTGATATTCATTGTCATCACAAAGAACCTCGAAAGAATGGCGGTAGTGATAAATACAGCAATCTTGTGTTGGTCACCGAAGCCGTTCATATGCTTATCCACGCTACGGATATTGCTCTCATTGAGCATTATCTGAATGAATTGAAACTTGATTTGAAGCAAAAGCAAAAGGTCAATACCTTGCGAAAAGTCGCGGGACTATTCTCAATCTAAAACACAAATGTCATTGAAAACCGTATAAATTACGGACTATTCAAAGTTGATGGAACGCCGTGTGCGGTGAAAGTCGCATGCACGGTGTGGAGTGGGGGAAAATTCGGAGATTACTTCAAAGAATTACCTATCACTATTATCGCTTCCCGATGATTTTGAAAAAATCCTTTCGGTCATCCGTTCTCGCGGAATATCGGCATCAATCATCTTGCAGAATCTGTCACAGCTAAAGGCATTATTTGAAAAGCAGTGGGAATCCATAGTCGGAAACTGTGATGAATTTTTGTATCTCGGGGGAAAAGAGCAATCAACGCACAAATACATCTCGGAGCTTTTGGGAAAGGAAACCATCGATACAAACACCTATGGTAAAAGCTCAGGACGAAACGGAAACTATTCGACTAACTATCAGATATCCGGACGTGAACTTATGACTCCGGATGAGGTAGGAATGCTGGATAATCGCTTTGCACTTCTGTTCGTTCGTGGCGAAAAGCCAATATTGGATTTGAAGTATGACTTGCTAAAGCATCCTAATATAAAAGAAACATCTGATGGCGGCGCACCGGAATATGACCACGGTGAAATTACGCTATCGGTCGCTACGCTCAGCTTGAGTCATGATTTAAATAATGCAATTGTCCCTGAGCGCGTCCCGAAGGGAACATACGAACTGATATCCGAGGACGAAATCGATGAACTATATTAAAAAAACAGGAGAAATATATTATGACGAACAAAACACACAAATCACTTAAAGGCAGTATGACAGCAAAAGGGCTTATGTATTTTAGAACATACATAAGCTTGGTTTTTATTCTCGCACTATTAATGACAGCGGCACTGCCTGTATTCGCCACAACAGGAGGAGCAACAGATCCGCTTGCTGCGGTGAATAATTTCACGGAATTTATTTTCGGAATAGTCCGAGCGGTGGGAATTGTAATCACGGGTTTCGGAATTTTACAGGTAGGGATGTCCATTAGTTCCCACGATGCGACACAGCGTTCAACAGGATTCTTAAGTATTGCGGGAGGAATACTCATTATTTTCACAAAGGAAATACTCAATATTATTACAGGTGTGTAAGCGGGAAAATTCAAAGCAGCATCAAACCGATTAGTTTGATGCTGCTTTTTGAAATGGAGTGATTAAGTCAATGAAGAACGATTGGGTAATAGAGACATTGCAAAATGTGCTTAATACTTGGAACGATAAAATGACAACCATAATGGAATTGGCAACTCAGTCTCCGGCCGAATTCAAGGGTGGTGAGATTTGGGCTTCAATGCTGCGTATAGAAAACGCTTTGCAAGCAATAGGATTTTCACTTCTTGTACTTTTCTTTGCGGCAGGAGTTGTAAAGACGTGCGGAAGCTTTGTTGAACTTAAAAAGCCGGAGCATTTTCTTAAGCTGTTTGTGCGATTTATTCTTGCAAAGGCCGCTATAACCTATGCGCCGGAATTTTTACTGATGATATTTGCAATCACACAGGGTATCACAGGAACTATTATCAGCACGGCGGGATATGGAAGCTCAAATAAAATGGTGCTGCCCGACAGTATTGTCAGTGCAATCTCGAATGTTGGGTTTATGAATGGGATTGGATTGAGCGCCATATCCATTCTATGCAGTGTGGTGGTCTTTGCTTTGAGCGTAATGATGTTGCTCACTGTATATAAAAGATTTTTCAAAATCTTTATTTACACATCTTTTGCTCCGATTCCCCTTGCGGGGTTCGCAGGAGAGCCTACGCAAAATATCGGGCGAAGCTTTGTGAAAAAATATGCAGCCGCAGGATTAGAAGGATGTGTAATGGTGCTTGTATGTATTATATTTTCAAGTTATGTTACTTCGGCTCCAATTGTTGATGAAAGTCTGTCCGCATCTGCAATGGTATGGGGGTACATGGGGGAATTAATTATAAATATGCTGGTAGTAGTCAGTGCGATGAAACTTTCCGAGAAAGTTGTAACCGATATGACCGGACTTTAAAATAGGCAATATTAATCAATATTATAAGACAGTGAAAAGGGGTATAAACTTTGGAAATTAAAATTAATCGCGATATTCGGGAATATACCGAAAAAGTATATTTCGGATTATCGTTAAGACAATTTATTTGTTCTCTGTGTGCATGTGCTGTAGGTGTATTTATATATCTTATATCCTCACCATATTGGGGAGTGGAGATTCGCTCATGGATATGCATTTTATGCGCAGCTCCATTCGCGGCTATTGGATTTGTGAAATACAATGGTATGTCGGCTGAAAAGTTGGCGTGGGCATGGATTAAATCCGAGATTTTAACACCGAAGCATCTTGAATTTAAGCCGGAGAATTTGTATTACGAAATAATGAAAGATAAATTAAAAGAATATGAAAAGGAGACATTTTTAAAAGATGAAAACACTGAGAGCTAATTCAATCCGGAATAAAGATAAATTCAATATTCCGAAAACCGTGCAGCAGGCTATTCCGATGAGCGCAATTTGGGATACCGGGGTAGCTCGAGTAGGAAAAAACAAGTACGCGAAGTCCTACAAATTTTCAGACATTAATTATGCTGTTGCATCAAATGAGGATAAAGTAAAAATATTTGAGAATTATAGTTCGATTATAAACGGACTCGATTCGGGTGCTGAGAATAAGCTGACTATTATTGTGCGTCGGCTGAATCACAGGGATTTTGAGAATAAGGTACTTCTGTCTATGCGCGGAGATGATGCGGACCATTTGCGTGAGGAATACAATCGTATGATTCTTAAAGATGTCGATGAATCGAACGGTATGACGCGAGAGCTGTACATAACGATTACAGTTTGCAAGAAAAATATAAATGAGGCTCAAAGCTACTTTAATCGAACAAGCAGCGAGTTTACGACTCGTTTTGCGAAAATCGGTTCTCGACTTACTGATGTCAGTGCAAATAATAAGCTGCGGATACTGCACGATTTTTATCGTGCCGGAGAAGAGGAACTATTCGAATTTAATCTTTCGGATACAATGCGAAAAGGTCATGATATTAGAGATTATATCAGTCCTGATTCATTTGAAATTAATAAGGATTACCTGAAAATCGGAGATAGGTTTTGTCGAGTGCTTTATTTTAAAGATGTTTCAACCTTTCTTCGAGATGATTTTATTGCTGAGCTGAATGACATAAATAAAAATGTTGTAATGTCGATTGATATAACTCCGATACCGACCGACGAAGCGGTGCGCGAAGTGGAAAGCAAGCTGCTTGGAGTGGAAACAGATATAACGAACTGGCAGCAAAAGCAGAACCGGCATAATAACTTTTCCGCTTTCGCGCCTCCGGATTTGGTAAAGCAGCGCAAAGAATGCACCGAGTTTCTTGAGGATATAACTTCACGTGATCAGCGCATGACTCTGACTGTTTTTACACTCGCACACACAGCAGATTCAAAAGAGCAGCTTGATTCAGATACAGATACAATTATTACGATTGCGCGCAAAAGGCTTTGCCAGTTTGCGACGCTAAAGTATCAGCAATTGGATGGATTAAATACCGCGCTGCCTATCGGAGTGCGAAAAATCAATGTGAGGCGTACGCTTACAACAGAAAGCCTTTGCGCAATTATGCCATTTCGCGCACAGGAAATCATGGATGAGGGAGGTTCTTATTATGGGCGAAATCTGATTTCCAAAAATCTTATTATGTGCAATAAAGCCCTGCTTCAAAATCAAGGCGCATTTGTATTTGGCATCCCCGGATGCGGGAAATCATTTTCAATCAAAGAGCAAATTACTTTCCTTGCGCTCAGTACCGATGATGACATTCTTATCTGTGACCCGGACGGGGAATACCCACCGCTTGTACGTCGACTTAACGGGGGAATAATTCAATTGGGAGCAGGGAGCGATAATTACGTAAATCCAATGGATATGACAGAGGGATACGGAGAACACGCGAACTCTATCGCCGATAAAACCGAATTCTTATTATCGCTGCTCGAGCAGCTGGACAAAAGCTGCGTAACACCACGTGGCAAAAGCATTGTCGGACGATGTATCGATAGCATTTACAAGACAAGTAAGAACAGCGGAGATGTCCCCACGCTCGTGTCCTTGCGTGAATTGTTGCTCAAGCAACCCGAAAAAGAAGCACAGGACATTGCTCTTGTTCTCGAATTGTTTACGACCGGCAGTCTTGATGTATTTGCTCATGAAACAAATGTTGATACAAAAAGTCGGATTATTGATTATGATTTGTATAATCTCGGTGAGCAACTCCGGACGATGGGCCTTTTAGTTGTCTGCGACGCAATTTTGAATCGCGTCACAGACAACGACAGGCTCGGAAAGCGAACGCATGTATTTATTGATGAATTCCATGTCATTTTCGAGAATGAACACAGCGGGAAATTCTTTTGTTCCGCATGGCGCAGATGGCGCAAACGCAACGCATGTCCTACCGCAATCACACAAAACATCGAATATGTTTTGAACTCAGACAGTGCGCGATTAATGCTTGCAAACAGCGAATTCGTAGTCATGCTGAATCAGGCACCGTCAGACAGAGACCGTCTTGCGGATTTGTTCAATATTTCAAATGAGCAACTGGGATTTATCACAGATGCAGCAGAGGGCAAAGGTCTTATAAAATATGGGAATGCGTTTGTCCCATTTGAGAATAAATTTCCAAAGGATACAGAGCTGTACAAGCTAATGTCGACCAAACCGAATGAAATATATTAATTGAATTTTCGGAGGTGGGAGATATGCATAGGCTCAAAACACGTGAAACATTTTTGAAAGTGAAGGAAATCGATGCAATAACCGGCGTATCAACAAGAATACGTGAAATTGCATCGCTTCAACCTACTGAAAGAGAACAGCGGCAGGACAAAAATTCAATGCCGGAAAAACTAATTGAGGCTGCCGGTTATTATTCAAAACGCCGCATTCTAAGGTATCACGATAAGAAAAAGCTTGATGCGGATAGTAAACCTCCCGCATCAAGCTGCGCAGATACAATGACAATGAATGAGCTTGGCGGGAGGAACACGGGTAATATTTCTGCGACACAATATGAGGAATTCAGAATAGATACTCGCGCTCATGCTTTCGAGACCAACTCCACTCGTCCGGACCGCACTCGTAAAATAAAGACGGCAGATTATTACAAGGGAAACTCAACAAAAAAGGCATTAAGAGTACGTAGCCGAGGTGTGAGTGAAAAAGTAATTACTGCAAGCAACTCTGACCTTATGCTTAAATCAGCGACGATTAAAAAAAGGACATTATCTCACATACGTGCAGCCGAGCTTGCGACTAAGACCGCAGCAAAGGCAGAGCAAGTAACGAGAATGGGCTTGAAAGCATCGGCAAGAGCTGCTAAGCTATTTGCCGATGCAACAGCAGCCACGCTGAAGCTATTAATGAAAGCTGCACAAAGTTTGGCTGTTGCGCTTGCTGCGGGTGGAAGCGGCCTCATGTTAATATTGCTTGTGATACTTTTATTCGCATCAATACTTTATTCTTGCATAGGAATATTTTTCTCTAATGACGGCGATGTACCTAATGCTATGACAAATGCAGTTGCAGAGCTTAATACAGAATTTTCAGACGAAATTAAAAAAATCAGGAAGCAGAATCCCGCAGATGTTGTGGAAATTGAAGCGGACGACAGATACACAGCTATAAAGTGGAATGATGTACTATCTATCTACGCAGTTAAAACAACTACAGACCCTATCTTTGGCATGGAAGTGGTGACGATGGATGAAAATAAGAAAAATATGCTTAGAGACCTTATGTGGGAAATGAATAGCATTACCCATTCCATGCACACAACGCAAAAAACCATAACCGTGATTGAGCTCGATGATGAGGGTAAGAAAATTGAGAGTATCAAGACGATATATGAAACTACGCTTACTATTACCATCACTCATGTAAGTGCGGAGCAGATGGCACGGGCGTATCACTTCGATGCGGATCAGCTCGAACAGCTCGACTTGCTGATGAGCGATGAGTTCAGCGCTGAATGGGCCGGACTTATCGGAGCTTTTACACCCGGCAATGGCGATATTATAATATCCGACATTGTCTCAAAGGGCTTTCTGTCATGGCCACTTAAATCCGGAGGAAATATCACCTCGTATTTCGGATATCGCTCAGACCCATTCACCGGTGAGACAAAGTATCACGGGGCCCTTGATATTGCGGCGGCGATGGGCACACCGATTCTTGCTGCGGCAGATGGCGTTGTGAGCGTTGCAAATGCTACAGATTCATGGGGTGGAGGATATGGCTACTACGTGCGTATCAGCCATTCGGGAGGATACGATACTCTTTATGGGCATTGCTCGTCGATATCCGTGGTGCAGGGACAGTCGGTGAAAAAAGGGCAAGTAATTTCCGCAATGGGGTCGACCGGCAATTCAACCGGCTCTCATGTGCATTGGGAAGTGTATCTTAATGGTGCAAGAATAGACCCGCTTGCATTCTTTTAGCTAAGCTGCAAAAGGAGCTGTGTGAATTTCGGTTTCACACAGCTCCTTCGCGATTGTATATTCATTTATCGGTTGGCGATTTGATTGATTCTATCATACTCATTATCGCCGATTAAACGATTTAGCTTTCTCAGCTTTTTGTGTAAACCCTTAATTGCGAAAGAAAGTAGCATATTTTTGGAAATGTTCATTTCTACCGCTGCTCTTTTTTTTAATAATACTTCCACTTTTTCTCCGTTGCGAGCTTTTTCACTTGCGCCTTCAGCATATTTGCTTCCCACAGATTCAAGTATGCGTAAAACATCCGATTGCTTAAATGTTTTAATCCTTGATACCATTGCTGTGTTGAGTTCGCTTTTGCCGCCTAAAAATATAATTTTTTGCTTTTTAACATAGTCGGCAGCGGACTTTTCTCGGAGCTGCATACCACAATACTTTTTTGTATCGCATTCACGAGCATAGCAAAAAACCGAAAATATCCTATCGCCATGTTTAATCAATACTTTTTCCCCAACGAAATTGTGCATATGAATCTCTCCTTCATTGTTTTATTGATGCTTAGATTATATCAATTTAAAAAAAATATAAAAAATGTGCAAATAAAGCCTTTGCATAATTGCAAATGCTTTTATATTCAGATATATTTACTATAGAGGTTTTATAACTATCCCATTTAATCTCTAAACGGCACCTTGACATTTGAATACTCAAATATCAAATACGTCATGATCATTACGCCGCCAAAAGCGGTAAGCCATGTCAGCCATGCGCGAAAGCCCATTTTGGGTGCGATAAAACATCGGCTGCGAGTATCGGGTTGCGCCCGATATAGGCGATGACAAATGATCTATGATATGCCCGTTTGAACGCCATTAGGGTATTGACGGCTTTTGAAATAGGGGTGAAACTCCCGCTGGAACTGAGTTAAGCAGCTCAGGCGTTTGATATTTCCCGTGTGCTTCGGGGGGTCGAGGACAAATTTAAGCGCATGTTACTTTACTTTAAACCAAGCGGCAATGCAGCACTTTAAACATTGCCGCTTGGATTTACAATAATTAGATTGAGGTATCCATAGCTATGAAAGAAAAAAAGCCAAAACCTATATGTGAGATTGTCTCACGCAAGGTAATAGATAATCACACTATATTAACCGAGTATAAATCAGGAAGAATGACTTATAATGTTAAAAGTGTCTTTTTGGCTCCTGATGATGTTGTTGATGATGAAATCACGCCGGAGGCTCAGATTAAGGAGAACAACTAATTCACACAATTGCGAGTATGCCGGATTCTATCTACTATAAAGTCAGTTTAAATCTGATTTTATCAATGTGGAGGGTATGTGTCGT
>JAVXQD010000059.1:0-8897 GCA_036644375.1 Oscillospiraceae bacterium | reverse complement strand
ATAGTGTGTGGTACATTTTTTTATAGTCTGCCATAATCTTTACCTCTCAAATGGTGGACTGATATTAGTCCCATTATAACATACAATGCTTATAAAATGAATCCGAAAAACTGATTTCAGTCCAGGCGAATTTGAGGTATTAAGTATGTTAGAACAGAAAATAAAGTCAGATGAAAATATAGATATTGGCAAAAACATTCGCAGGATAAGATTAGGCAAGAATATGGGGCAGACGGAATTGATAAGACAGCTTCATCTGCAAGGTGTTTCGATGACGAGAGAAAGCCTTGTTAAGATTGAGCGTGGCATACAGCATATCTATGCTTCACAGCTAAAAGCAATTAAAGAAATCTTAGAAACGACATATGATGAATTACTTATGTAATATATAAATTTATTGCAAATTCATCAACAATTTTATGCATACACTAAAATAATATTTGTTGCTAAAAATAGTGTTAAATTATGCATTTGCTATATTGACTAATCTTCACCGATAACAAAAACTCGTAATAATCCAAATATCCACGAGAATATGAAGAAAAGAACCACAGCTTCAAGCCGCTTTCAGACCATCGTGGCTTCTATTTACAATCGCGTACGGCGAATGTGACTGGGTATCAAAAGGCTTGACAGTGGCTTAAACTCCGGTTTTGCAGCACTTCAAAACAGCCTATGAGACTGATGCAGTCACGAAAATTATGTTGACCGATAATTTTTATATCCCAATCATTTAAAATAAAAAAGAGGAAAGTTATCCCGTTCAGCTGAATTTTACAGCTTAGCAGAGCGGGATGGCTATTAATGAAATACATCTCTTTAGCTAACCCTGAAATGAATACCAAACTCAGCCCTGACTCAGGGCCTTTGCTGCACTTTCAACGATAACTCACAGCTTCGCTTTCCGACTTTTATTTGTTGCGGAATATCAGAAATGGGTGGGACATGTTGTTAAATAAAGCATGGGCAACGCTTTGCAGTAAGAAAAGATTAAAGGAATATGAACAGCATGAATTTACATTTTGATTCCAATATCACACAGATTTCAGGCTTGCATTCAGGCTCACAGATTGCAAGAGTTCTGACAGAAGCATGGGTGGCCGAAAACATGTTCTGTCCACGGTGCGGAAACGTGCAAATCAACAGCTTTCCAAACAATCGCCCTGTTGCGGATTTCTTTTGTCCATTATGCAAAAGCGAATATGAGCTGAAAAGCAAAAAAGGCACACTCGGGCACAAGTCAAGTGATGGGGCGTATGAAACCATGATACAGAGGATAACGGGAAATCAAAATCCCGATTTTTTCTTTATGAATTATTCAAAAGATTATTTGACAGTAAAAGATCTTATTTTAATTCCCAAACATTTTTTTGTTCCTGATATTATAGAAAAGCGCAAGCCGTTATCAGACAGCGCACGAAGAGCGGGATGGGTCGGCTGCAATATTCTGCTTGATAAAATACCCTCACAAGGAAAAATTTCCATTATTTCCGAAGGTAAGGCAAAAGGCATAAGTGCTGTCGTAAATGAGGTTAAAAAATGCTGTGCGTTGAATGTAAAGGATATAGCTGATCGCGGATGGCTGATGGATATTTTGAACTGTTTGAATACCATCCGCTCACAGCAGTTTTCGTTGGAAAATATGTATTCGTTTGAGCATACCCTGCTTGTCAAGCATCCGAAAAACCATAATATCAGACCGAAAATCCGTCAGCAAATGCAGTTGCTGAGAGACCGAGGTTACATTGAGTTTCTTGGTAACGGCCGGTATAGAAAAATTGTGTAAAATGCAAAAAGGTTATACTGCTATCAGTTATCTTTCTTGTCTGTTGAACGAGCGAGTTCTATTATCGTGGCCTCATCGTGGCTCATGAAAATTTCCTCAGCCTGCTGCTGCAGTGTTTGCAGTTCGCAAATGATGTCAGTGATTTTATTAAAAAGCAGATGATACATTTCTTTATAATCGGACATAATATTAACCTCAATAATGATTGCAGCACAATATCGTTTGCTGGCGGTACTGTGTCATGGGCAGGGGGTCTCTCAAAATCGGCAAGAGCAAGCTTTCTGCATGCGGTGCGAGCCGATTGCCGCCTTACACACATATAGACTTAAAATATTTTGAAAGTAGCATAGCGGATGCGTTTTCCGATTGCGAGAGTAAGACAATAGAAGTATATCATACTCATCGCGTATGATGCAACGTGTAATATAACATAAATTACCATGCACGTTGTCGTAATAACGCTCAAAATTGCATAAGCTATAAACGAGGTGATATAGCTTATGGAACGTCAATACTATGAAGAGTACAAAAAATTAGGGCTGAATATCGCATACTACCGCAAGGAACGCGGTCTTTCGCAAATGCAGCTTGCCGACCGCATAGAGATTAGCCGGACTCATATGTCCCGCATTGAGAACAATGATTGTGCTGTATCCCTTAATGTGATTTTCAGCATTGCAAGGGTATTGGATATTCCTATATCAAAGCTGTTTGAATTTCGATAGAATTCGTGTTATCAGAAACAGCTGTCAGCTTTTGCGAGTGGTAAGTATAACGAAATTGAAGTAAATAAGACTTTCCAATAAGGGTGGCTTTTGCTTTTTTGTGTTACCTTAATCGAATTAAGCCTTTGACTGAACCGCTTTCGGCAAAAGCTTCACGCCGGATTAGACCAATGTCCGATGAACAAAAAGCGGATGCTTCAATACCTTTGCACTGTTATTCTTTTGTTCCGCTGCAAGTTGCAAGTCTTTTTATTGCGGCACTGCTCAAAGCATTGACGAGCCGTCGCGGCTCACGGGTTTAATCCATGCAAAGGAAGGTCGGCGTAGAAAAAATCTCCGTGACCGGCTCACAAAAAGCCTGTCGCCGAGTTGACATTTTATCCTGCTCGCGTATAATGAAGATAGTTTCGAGGCGGGGTCAGATACCCCACCGGCGGTTACAGTCCGCAAGCCGTAATAACAATGGCATGATTCGGTGTAATTCCGATACCGACGGTTATAGTCCGGAGGAGAGAAACACGATATTGCGATACGTTCTTTTGTGTCGCCATGTTTTGCGCCTTGAAATCTCAAGGGGCTTTTTTTATTGCCCCAATTTAAGAAAAGAGGTTTCAAAAATGTCATCCAAAGAAAGAACAAAACGCATTTCCAGGCTTGCGATGCTCACGGCACTCTCGGTGGTGCTGGTTGCATTTATTCGATTCCCGATTTTTCCCGCCGCACCGTATCTGACATATGACCCCGCCGACGTCCCGATTCTTGTGGCGGCGTTTATGTACGGCCCGTGGCACGGGGTTGCGGTGACCGCAATAGTCAGCGTGCTGCAGGGTCTGACGGTGAGCGCGGACGGCGGTCCCATCGGCATTATTATGCATATTTTGGCGACAAGCGCGTTCTGCCTGACGGCGGGCTATATCTACAAGGCAAAGCGCACACTCAAGGGCGCAATTACAGGACTGGTGTTCGGCGCGATTGCCATGTCGCTCGTCATGGCGGGCTGCAATGTGGTGCTCACCCCGCTTTATACAGGTCTGCCGCGCAGCGAGGTAATCAACATGCTTGTCCCGATCGTCATACCGTTCAACCTGATAAAAGCGGGCTTGAACTCGGTTGTAACTTTTTTGATTTACAAACCGGTCGAGAGGCTGTTTGACATTCGCAAGGACAAAGAAGCAAAGAAAAAAGTATAGTCGTACGTCTTGACACAAAATGACATATTGAGTATAATAAGCACACAATTTAATAACGCCTTATTAAGAGTGACGGAGGGATCAGGCCCTGTGAAGTCCGGCAACCTGCATGGTGCAAGGTGCCAAGTCCTGCGGCTTTGCCGACAGATAAGTTTTTTGCGATAAAAAACGTTCGGTTCGCCGGGCGTTATTTTTTTGCAAAAAAAAATAATGGGAGAAACAAAAAATGGCAAAATATCTATTTACATCCGAGTCGGTTACAGAGGGTCATCCCGACAAGGTGTGTGACTTTATTTCGGACAGCGTACTGGACGCACTGCTTGAGCAGGACCCGAAATCGCGCGTGGCGTGCGAGACCCTTGTAAAGGACAACAATGTTATATTGGCGGGCGAAATCACATCTGCCGCAAAGGTTGACTACACGCAGATAGTGCGTGACGCGATACGCGAAATCGGATACACGACAGAGGATACGGGCTTTTGCGCTGACAGCTGCAAGGTGCAGATACTGCTGCGTGAGCAGTCGGCGGACATAGCTCTTGGCGTCGACAGATCCCTTGAGGCAAAGGGCGGTTCGAATGATGAAAACGGAGCAGGGGATCAGGGCATGATGTTTGGATATGCCTGCGACGAGACGGCAGAGCTAATGCCACTTCCGATTGCGTTTGCGCACAACCTGACAAAGCAGCTCACAGCGGTTCGCAAAAGCGGTGAGCTGACCTATCTTCGTCCGGACGGCAAATCTCAGGTAACGGTGGAATATGAGAATGGCAAGCCCCTTCGAATCGACACGGTTGTCGTGAGCACTCAGCACACGGACGAGGTCGATATGGAAACCCTGCGCAGGGATATAAAAGAAAAGGTCATAATGCCCTCAATTCCAAAGAAAATGCTTGATGAAAACACCAAATACTTCATTAATCCGACAGGACGTTTTGTAATAGGCGGACCTGTAGGCGACAGCGGTCTGACGGGCCGCAAAATTATAGTTGATACATATGGCGGCTATGGAAGACACGGCGGCGGAGCTTTTTCGGGCAAGGATGCTACGAAGGTAGACCGCAGTGCCGCATATATGTGCCGCTATATCGCGAAGAATATCGTGAAAGCGGGTCTTGCGACTCAGTGTGAGGTACAGCTTGCTTATGCTATCGGAGTTGCCCACCCGGTATCGGTTTTGGTTGATACCTTCGGAACGGGCAAATTCGATAACGAGACTATCATAGCAGCAGTCAAAAAGGTATTTGACATGCGCCCGGCTGCTATTATTCGAGAGCTCGGTCTTGACAAGCCGATATTTGCTCAGCTTGCGGCTTATGGACATATGGGCAGAGAAGAGCTTGATGTAAAATGGGAGAAAACAGACAAAGCAGCGGCTCTTTTAGCTGAAATTTAGCAGTTTTCTCACAAAACCCCGATTTCTCACATAATATGGCTCAAATGAAAAAGGGGTGAGTTGATGCAAAACGCAGGGTTGATAATTGTGTGCTGTATACCCGTTGTAGTAGGAGTCTGCACGATATTTTACGCGCTTGTTGAGTTGACGGTGCTGGCTCCGCTTCGCGAGGCAATACTGATTGTGCCGATATTCGATGAGAATATTCCTGTTTCGGAGATGCTCAGAGTGATAAAATGCAGCTCGTACGGACAGACAACGATTGTTGCAGACATGCATGGCACAATCTGCAACCGCAAAAGACTCGTTGAGCTGGGACTCTGCGATGAGGTCATCGGACCGGATGGCGTTTCCGGCATTCTGCAAAAAAGATTTGACGAAAGCGGGCTGAAAATATCCGCTCAGCCTTGAAAACAAGTGCAAAAACCCTTATCATGTATACAGCTTGCGATACGCGGGCTGCAGATGATGAGGGTTTTTCGTTTGGAAGTTAAAATGGAAGCGCAGAAAATTCAGGGCAGTGTGGAAAATGTAATATTTCGCAACGATGATACCGGCTTTGCCGTTATTGACCTCGGTGTTGCAGATGAGCTTGTGACGGTTGTCGGCGAGCTTTTTGGAGTTGCGGCCGGTGAGGAGCTCACGGTGTGGGGCGAGTATGCAACTCACCCGTCATTCGGACGTCAGTTCAAGGCGTCCGCGTGTGAGCGTGTGCTGCCCTCCACATCCGCGGCAATTCTCAAATATCTCTCGAATAAAGCGATAAACGGAGTCGGCCCTGCAATAGCGCGGCGAATGGTCGATGCGTTCGGTGACAAGACTTTAGATGTCATCGCCAAGCAGCCTGAGCTGCTGTCGGGCATCAAGGGTATTTCGCGGGCAAAGGCGGATGAAATAAGCGCGGAGTTTCGAAAAATATACGGCGTTCGCGAGACAATCGCATCACTTTCCGCGCTGGGTCTCGACACATCCGACGCGCTGATTTTATATCGCTCATTCAGCGAGTATTCGGTTGAGCTTATAAGGGATAACCCATATCTGCTGTGCGGATTTCCGCTATACAAGGAATTCGAATTTGCGGACGGACTCGCCTCTCGGTTTGAGATAGCGCCCGATGATGCAAAGCGGATACGCGCGGGGCTTGTCTATATTCTGAGACACAATCTCTCCAACGGGCACACCTGCATTCCGACCGAAAAGCTCATAGATACGGCTTTCGGATTTTTGGATTTAGCCCGCGACAGTGTGGAGATTGCCCTTTATGACGCAGTTGAGGACAATCTGCTTAAGGTGGCGAAAATAGAGGGTGCGGAACGCGTCTTTTTAAACGAGCTGATGCGCGCGGAGAGATATATAGCCGAGCGGCTTCAGCTGCTCAACTCGCTGAGCTATGTCGATGCGGAAAATGCAGATGAAAAGATAAACGAATTTGAAAAGCTGAACGATATTCAGTATGAGGCTCTTCAGCGCAAGGCAATTGAGCTTTCGCTGACCACGGGAGCGGTAGTTATAACCGGAGGTCCGGGAACAGGAAAAACCACAACGCTCAACGCGATAATTTCGCTGTGCGAGCATGGGGGCGACGATGTGCTGCTTGCGGCTCCGACCGGCCGTGCCGCAAAGCGTCTGAGCGAGCTTACCGGTCGCGAGGCAAAGACCATTCATCGTCTGCTTGAGGTGGATTATCAAAGCGCAGAGACGCTGAAATTCGTACACGACGAGACAAATCCGCTCAAGGGAGATGTGGTTGTCATTGACGAGATGTCGATGGTTGACGTCAATCTGTTTGAATCGCTTCTCAGAGGAATCAAGCCGCACTGCCGCCTTATTATGGTTGGTGATTTCAATCAGCTGCCATCTGTCGGTGCGGGAAATATCCTGAGGGATATCATTGACAGCGGTGCATGTGA
Source organism: Oscillospiraceae bacterium (assembly GCA_036644375.1). Lineage (GTDB taxonomy): Bacteria > Bacillota > Clostridia > Oscillospirales > Ruminococcaceae > CALWZE01. The sequence continues at coordinate 1,890 of JAVXQD010000059.1, read as the reverse complement.
GACCGTGAAATTTCAAAAAATATTCAGGCAGGCGGCAAAAAGCTTAATAGTGGTGAATGCCCACTGCATTGTCGACGGACAGGTTCCGGACATTGACACGAAGGACAAGGATTTTTTCTTTCTGCGCACACAAAAGGAGCAGGGAGCGGGTCTTATTTGCGATTTGGTGGGCGCACGGCTTCCGAAAGCGTATAAGTTCAACCCGTTTTCGGACATTCAGGTTCTTACCCCATCGCGAAAAGGCCTGTTGGGGACGATGAACCTGAACGACGAGCTTCGGGCGCGATTAAACCCTCAGTCAAAGGAGAAGGCCGAGGTCAGAATTATGGGTCAGCTGTTCCGTGTCGGAGACCGCATCATGCAGATCAAAAACAACTATGACATCAAGTGGGAAAAGGATAACGGTGAAAACGGTCTGGGGGTCTTTAATGGGGATATCGGTCTTGTGTCGGCAGTTGACCGAAACACGCAGATAATTGTCTGCCTGTTTGACGACCGCCGAGTTAAATACACCTTTGAGCAAGCTCGCCAGTTAGAGTCGGCGTATGCCGTGACGGTTCACAAAAGTCAGGGAAGCGAGTTTCCGTGCGTGGTATTGGGTCTTGCGGATTTTTCAAATAAGCTCGCATACCGAAACCTGCTGTATACCGCAGTCACGCGTGCCCGCAGCCTGCTTGTCATTGTCGGGGAACAGGCGATGCTCGAGCGTATGGTGGAAAACGACCGAAAGATGCTGAGATATACCGGCCTGCGCGCATTTTTAAGCGGTGAAGCATAATGAGAGCGGGTGAATTCATTGAGCAGCTGCTGTTTCCCCCTCGATGTGAGTTCTGCGACGAGATTCTCGCCATAGGCGGAAGCTGCGGCAAGTGCAGCAGAATTTTTAAAAGCAGCGAGATATCGCTGAGCGATATGCTCAGTGACAACAAACTGAGAAATCTCGATTCGGTTGATTGTGCGATTGCCTGTTATACTTACAAGGATGAAATCCGCGAGCTGCTGTCGAGATATAAATTTTTGTACCGGCGTGAGCTGCGCATCCTTATATCCCGAAGAATGACCGAGCTTGTTCGGGAAATATACGGCGAATCGGAGATTGACGCGGTGGTTGCTGTGCCGAGCTACAGGAATAAAAACCCGCACGCAGAGCTGCTTGCAAAGGATATCGCCTATAATCTCGGCGTTGGCTTTTACCGATCCGCACTTGTGAAAAAGAGAAAAACCGCAAAGCAGCACTCGCTCAGAGGGGATGAACGCGCGGAAAATCTGTCGCGGGCATTCACAGCGCGCGAAGCCGTAAGGTACAAAACAGTGCTGCTGTGCGATGATGTAATAACGAGCGGAAGTACATTTAACGAATGTGCAAAAGCGCTCAAGTCCGCGGGTGCGGAGTTTGTGCTTTGTGTTGCGTTTGCGGCTGCTATGTTGGACAGAGAGTGATTCGGTGAGGATAATCCGATTTTAATCTCAAAGGCGGCGCGTATAAAATGCTTGATTACTTTTCAAATACGGAGTATAATCAGCTGTATATGAAATTTCAAATGAATCGTTCGGAGGAATGTATATATGGCAAACAGAAAAACTGTCGAAGCTGTCTTTCGCCCGCTTGACACGCCGGCAAAAGCCGCAGTGCCGTTCAGCGGAGTGCCCGCAGAGGTTGTTGCAGCTATTTCAGGCGCAGTTGCATTTATGTTCGGAGGCAACGCAAGACCGGTCGAGATTAAAAAGAGCAAGCGCGAGAGCGCGGGCGGACGCGGTGCATGGAGCATGGCGGGTCTTTTGGACAATACGAGCGCGTTTTAGTTTCACACATCAAGCGCAGGTTTTCGCAATGCTGAATACCTGCGCTTTTGCTATGCAGGATAAGCCTTGTCGGCCTCCTGAATTTCA
>JAVXQD010000058.1:0-9002 GCA_036644375.1 Oscillospiraceae bacterium | reverse complement strand
GGAAACCCCACGCCGGTAATGGCAAAATGGGTGAATCTACACGGTACAGAGGTATTCGCCGCAATGCAGCAGAAGCTTAGGGAACCCGTTACACTTACGCTTAGGTACGCCGCGAATATCTGTGATCAAAAGCTCACGATAAAGAAAGAACTTGGCGACGACGATGACTATGAGATTATAAGCATCGATGACGTCGAGAATCGGCACGCGTGGCTTGAACTGAAAATCCAGCGAAAGGTGGCGGCAAAATGAATGTTGCATCGCGAATAAAATTTGCGCTATCCCAATTCGGAGATCCTGTTTTTGGTGGAACTAAAGAAAGCGTAACCGACCTCCCTGACACGGGGAAATATTACACATTTACAATCATCACGCTCGGCGCAGATTTTGCGGACAACAAACCACAGGTAGAGCGCTACCTTGTAACGATCAACTTCTTCTGTCCTCTTAACTTTAAGTTCGAGGCGCGGAGGCGAGCAACCAAGCAAGTGCTATTTGATGCCGACTTTACTTGGCCAAGCACAACGGATGCTTCGGACGCAGACGGCCGTCATATCGTGTTCGAGTGCGAAACAATCGAGGGAGTTGATGTTGATGGCTGATTTCGATTTCGTCGGCATTGATGAACTCGAGCGCGACTTTTCCCAAATAGCTAAAATGCCCGCCTCGGTACAGGATGAAATCCTTGAAGCTGAGGCGGGCATTATTATGCCGGCACAAAAACGCATGGCACTCTCAATGCTGACTGGACCTTACAACAAAGGTGCCATCGCTGCCGCTGTAACCAAGAATCGGCCCGTGGCAACTTCGGACGGGCGAAAGATGTATCTGACCTTCAATGGCTCGCAGCACGGAAATAGGATAGCGGAGATTGCATTCGTCAACGAGTATGGCAAAAAATCACAGCAGGATAGACCGTTTATCAAAACTGCGCTCGAAACGCATGCTGACGAAGCTGTCGAGGCTGGATATGGAGTCTACAACAAATGGCTAACAAAAAACAATCTGTAATGGAGGATTATCACTATGGCAAGATACGGAGCAAAGAGTCCCCTGTGGGCTCCCATCGCCGAAGAGCTCGACAGAGCTCATCCGACGTACGGCACAGGCCTCACCATCGGTAAACTCGCAAGTTGTGGAGTTACCCCGAACTATTCCGAGGGAAGCCTTCCCGCCGACAATACAATCGCAGAATATGCGAAAGAGATTAAGGACCAGGATATCGCTCTTGAAACCGATGATCTTATTGCGAGGAATGCGGTTGCAATCTACGGAGCCAAGTTCAACGGCAACGATATTGAATATAGCATCGAGGACAATTCACCCTATGGTGGATACGCGTTCTATCACACGGCGCAGCGGAGTGGGCAAAAAGTTCACATCGGGCATTTCTATCCCAAGGTACGTGCTTCCAGAGGGCCACGTACCTTTGAGACCAAAGGTGACGCCGTCACGTTTGGTACCGAATCCATCTCTATGAAGAGTCTTTCCGATAATCTTGGGCTGACCGAAGTGGAGAGCGAGCCGTTCATAACCGAAGACGATGCTTACGCTTGGTGTGCCAACAAACTCGGCGTAGGTGTCTACTTTAAAATCAATGTGCAGCAACAGGGTGAAACCTCAGCTAAGTACGTTGACCATGATGGCGTAGCGTTTGTTCCTTCTGGCACCAATTTTGAAATTGTCGTTACTGGACACGCGAGCGTTACTGCTGCGTATGACAATGGAACGGACACAACGGCGACAATCACTGGCGGCGGAGGGACATACAAACTCACCGGTGTCACTATAGATCATGATATCGTTATCGTTTTCTAAAGTCGCTCACATTAAGAGTGGGGGGTGTAGTGTTTCACCCCCCTGCCCTTGAATTTCATTACGCGCCGTTGCAACGGGTTTTATGGCGCAGATAGGAGGAAACTTGTGGACAGAGTTGTAATGGCAAAGGTAAACGGACGTGAAGTCACGCTGAATTATTCAGTCGAGGTAATGTTTGGTATGACGGAAAAGTTTGGTACACTTCAGGCAGCTCTCGACATCATTTCAAAAGATGACCGCGAGGGTTTTGAAGCGTTAAGGTGGTTCTTCATCACAATGGCGAACGACGGAGAACTTATGCGTAGATATGAAGGTCATGATTCGCAACCGATGATTGAAGAAAAAGACATCACACCTCGAATGAAGCCAATTGATTTTCAGATCATGAAGCAAGCGGTTTCAGATGCCATATCTGCGGGATATATCTGCGAAACACAGCAGAAGTCATCAGAGGTGGATGAGGGCTTACAAGAACTTGAGCAAAAAAAAACAGACATCGCACCTATCGCTCCCGCCTCAACTATATAGCGATTACGCAATTAAGGATGTCTCGTCTTGAGTTCTATCGAATGAACCCGGGCATTTTTTTCGACATGGTATCAATACACGGCGAGCGTCACAGCCGCCAAAAGAAAGAGGATTCGGCATGAAAGCTTTTGAATTCAGAGACTATTACGAAAAAATAACCATAGCAGGAAACATCTTCGACATTGACACCAGCACTGATGCAGGTGACAAGGTGCGCAGCCATACTCTCGAGGAAAAAGACGTCGCATCGGAAATTGCTAAAGGTGTCAAAACCAAATTGGACCTTCTCGCTAAATTTAAGAGCGACATCGACGATGTCCTTGAAGTTGGCGCGTTTGAAAAAATCTTTGAACAGAGAAAGCCCACCGTCTCCGATGCATCGGACATTATGCTGTATATCGTGGGCTTCATGGTAGAGTGCAACACGCAGCGGAAATCCGAACGTAGCATCAGCGACAAGCAAGAAATCCACATTGAAAAAGATGAATAAACATAACGAGCTATCTCCAGTCACTTGCCCGCACTGCGGATACAGGATGCCTATTAAAAAAGATCTCGATGCGGTAAGCCGCGGCATATGGGTTAAGTGCAAAGGTCGCAGCTGCGGCAGGGAGTTTGAAATAAGACTACCCGAAAACAAAAAAGACAAGTAGTGCCAAAGTGCCGATGTCTTCTGTAGGAGGTGTACAGAGCATTGGCTGTCAGGACTATTTCAACCAAACTCGCTATCAGCGGAGAGGCGGCATATAAGTCGGCCATCTCTGGTATTAACACCGAGCTCAAGACTTTACAATCCGCTCTCAAACTGACAAAAAGCGAGTTTGCAGGACAAGCAAATTCGATTGATGCGCTCAAGGCCAAGGATGCATCTCTACATGACATAAAAGCTAAACTTACGCAGAAGATCGGCGAGCTTCAAAAAGCCCTTGAAAACGCTAATGGCGCCACGTCGGTGTATGCTCAAAAAAAGCAGGAACTGACTGCCCAAATCGAGAAAAACAATACAGCGCTCGAAAAGCTTCGAGCTTCTGCTGATGACACTTCAAAAGAAGAAGCTGAGCTTGTCGAGGAAAACAAAAGGCTTAATACGGAACTTGCGGACAACGAACGCTATTTACAGAGTGCCCAGAAAGGCGTGAATGGGTGGCAGACGCAGTTAAACAACGCTAAAGCTCAACTCGGCAACCTTAATCTTGAAATCGCCAAGAATGATCAGTATTTACAGGAAGCTGCTGGCAGTGCTGACGGGTGTGCCACTTCTATAGATAAGTTCGGCAAGGAAGTTTCCAATACGATTGATCCTGTTGACGCCTTGGCTGCGTCGCTTGGCACTATTGGGCTTATGACAGCCCTGAAGAACGCCGCAGATGCTATGGAAGCATGTGTGACTGCCTCAATCGAGTTTGAAAGCGCGATGGCTGGGGTGGCTAAGACTACCGACTTGACACAGGATGAGCTCGCCGCCATGGGAGAGGATATCAAAGACCTTTCCACCAAAATTCCTTTAACCACTACAGAGCTTGCGAAAATCGCCGAGACCGCGGGGCAACTCGGTATTGCAAATAGTGCTCTGCTCGAATTTACTACGGTAATGGCGGGACTCGGCGTCGCGACCAACCTTACCTCGGAAGAGGCTGCTACCATGCTGGCTCAGTTTTCTGCCATCACCGGCATGGATGCCTCGTTCTATGAAAATCTCGGCTCAACGCTTGTCGCTCTCGGAAATAACTTTGCCACCAACGAGCAGCGTATAGCTGATATGTCGCTTGCCATCGCGGCTGCCGGCAACAATGCGCAGATGAGCGAAGCCGAAATGATGGCGCTCTCTACAGCTGTAACGTCTGTCGGGATTGAATCAGCCACCGGTGGCACTCAGATGAGCAAGCTCATCATGGAGATGCAGCGCGCTGTCGAGACAGGCGAAAACCTCGATGCATGGGCTGGCGCTGCCGGCATGAGCGCCGCAGAGTTTACACAGCTCTGGGGAAAGGACGCTGCCGCCGCTCTTACCACGTTTATTGGTAATCTCAATAATCTGGATTCGTCGGCAACGGTAACGCTCAACACCCTTGGAATTACCGAGACCCGTATGATGCAGATGATCACATCGCTCGCCAATGCAGAAAACCAGACAGGACATTTGACGTCCGCAATTGATACGGCGAATATGGCGTGGAATGAAAATGCAGCGTTGGCACGCGAGACATCTCTTAGATACGAAACCACCGAGAGCAAAATGACAATGCTCTCCAACAGCGTTAATAACCTCGGCATTGCTGTGGGTGACAAATTAACGCCTGCAACAAAGAGACTTGCAGATGGCGGTATAACCGTTCTTGATTGGCTCTCCGACATGGTCGAAGAAAGCGACGCTTTAGTGCCTGTTACAACTGCGGTGCTTACTGGCGTAGTAACTCTAACTGCAGGTCTTGGTGTATACGTTACAGTAACAAAGATTGCCACAATAGCTACGACTCTACTTGGGAAGTCATTCTTGACTTTCATGGCTACGCCAGCAGGCATTGTAATTGGAGTTGTAGCCCTTGTAGCGTCGCTCGCTGCATTGGCTGTCACCGCTTCTGATAGCGCGACGCCATCCGTTAAGGAGCTCACTGCGGCTACACGGGAGATGGGCGAAGCGTTTGATGATGCAAATGCGACCTACGAGCAGAATGCGACGGCGACCGAAGCGGCTACCGCTGTTGTAAATCGGTATATCACAAAGCTTGAGGAACTCGAACGCTCTGGCCTCACATCAGCGGAATCCCAACGCGAATATCATAATACACTTGCCTTACTCTGCCAGGTCGTTCCTGACCTCGCAAACTATATCAACCTTGAAACAGACGAGATTATCGGTGGGACATCCGCACTTCGTGCGAACACTGAAGCGTGGAAAGCAAATGCACTTGCTCAAGCAATGCAAGAGAGGGTCACGGCGCAATACGGGGCTTATGCTGATGTGCTGCTTGAGGCAGAGCGCAACAGCATAGAACTAACTCGGGCGCAGAGCGACCTTGACGCTATCCAGCAAGAACACCAGTCTACCATTGACCATATGAACGAGCTATATGGTGAGGCAGAGGTTAAAGTCACCGCTCTTTCGGACGAATACGGTTATATGGTTGATCCTATGACTCAGCTTGACGCTGAGTATTTTGAGCTTGAACAGTCCTTACAGACCTACGGAGATAGGATGTGGGAAGCTCAAGATCGAATCGACACATACACCGAAGCCGTTGAGGACAGCGAAGAATATTTGTCTGAGTACGAAGAAGAAATCGGACTTGTAGAAGAAGCTTTTGACAATTTAACATCGGCACAAGACAGCTCAACCTCCTCGACTGAAGCGAGCAACTCGGCAATCAGTGGTATCACTACTCAGATTCAACAGCTCGCTCTGTCGTATAAAGAAGCTCGCGATGCTGCTTTTGATAGCATAAACTCGCAGATAGGGCTTTTTGACTCTTTTGCCGCGGAGGTATCCGCAGACACAGACACCGTCGAAGAAATGATTTCACGGTGGGCGGAACAAACCGCGAATCTTGCGTCCTATACGGAAAATCTCCAGAAAGCAGCACAATATGGACTGGATGAAGGTCTCGTGCAGTCACTCTCTGACGGATCCGCTGAAAGTGCTGGTTATCTCGCAACAATCATTCAGGGTGTTGAAGATGCTGGCGGATCTCTTGAAGGGATGAGCGGAGACGCCCAGACGTTTGTTGACAGCATCAACACATCTTTCGGAGAGAACCTACAAGCGCGTAACGCGCTTTCCGACGAAATAGCCGCTGCGAAAATCGGACTTGAAGAAGCCTTATCAGAGATAGAGGAAGCGGCCGCCGCAGCTGATTTCTCTGGTTTTGCTGACGCTGTTAGTTCCGCATTTGCAAGCGTTGGAGTTGACGCCGATGCGGCAGGCATAAACTTCAGCGCAGGGCTTTCATCAGGGATTACCGAAGGAACGGGAGCGGTCACAGAAGCGGCTGGAGCAGCGGGACAAGCAGCTGTAGACGCCGCGAACTCAGCTATGGGCATCGCGTCGCCGTCGACGGTCATGTATGAAAGCGGATATAATTACGGGCTTGGGCTCGCGAATGGCATAACCGATAGCACCGCGCTGGTCACGGGTGCTGCAACGCTATTTGGCAGCTCGCTTAACGAAACTATGAAGCAGAGCAGCGAACTATCTGTCACGGGCTTCATCACCAAATTTGCTGAAATTCAAACAAAAACAAATGCCGAACTGACAAAACTCAAAACGACCGTCACCACGGCTACCGCGTCGCTTGTTCCGCAAATGAACACTATCGGTGTGAGTCTGGTAGATGGACTTATTTCTGGCGTGAATTCCCGATCTGGTGCTCTGGCCGAAGCTATGGCAAGCGTTGTGAAAAGTGCGCTGCCAGATCGCACTCGCCATCAAAGGCCACAGAGGAAATTGCTGTTGACATTGACGAGGGCTTCATCGTCGGCTTTGAAAAGCAAAAGAAGAAGGTAGCGGACTCCCTACAGAATGTCGTAGATCACTCGCTTGATCTTGATTTCACGGATTCCATCAACAGGCGACTTCAGGCTATAAGAGGATTCGATGCTGAGGACATCGAGCGTAGCGCTCCGACATCAACAACAAATACCACTACAGTTATCATCAAGCCACAAAACCTCTCGAACGAGCAGCTTGACTATATCTTTGAGAAATTCAACGTAAGAATGGGGGATGAAACGAGTGCGTAAGTTCTGGCTTAAAAACTCTCTCGGTGAAAACTACGGACTAAACGGAGAAAGTGGCATGCGCCTCATCAACCCGTTCGGATTTGGCTATCAGCTTGCGCCTACATATGGTGCACTCAATCACGGTTTCTATGCGGTTACCAACAAAAAGAAAGAGCCTCAAGGACAATGCGGCGGTGATCTCGTCTTCACAAGAGCAAACCCATATGCGGACTATATGGTGTTCGTGGACTGGATGAACAAAGGCTATGAGCTTGAATTTGCCTATCAGCCGCTTGATGTGCAATTCTTCAGTTCCGTCGAAATAGACACTTTCGAGAAAACGGAAATCGGCGACGGTGGATATCTTACCGTGCCTGTGGTATTCAACAAACTCACGCCGTGGTACAAGCAAAACCCTATTTCAATGCGCCTCGAGCCCTCGTCGTCTGGCGGGGACTCAAAGCGTTACACCTACAGATACCCCTATCGTTATCAGACGGGACGTTTTTCCTCATCCGTTGAAGTGAGGGCCCAGGGGCACATACCGTCTGGACTCGTCATAGCTATAGCAGGTCCACTCACCAACCCTGTATTCACGCTTACTGATGTTTTGAGCGGTGAAGAATATGGCCGTATGAAACTGCGCACTACAGTGCAAAGCGGTTCAATTGTGACATTTTCCACGATAGAAAACAGGTCAGGCATAGATATTGACGGAGTGGACGCCTCACAATATCTCAATCTAGCGAACGAGAACTTTTTCCAGATTCCACTTAACAAGACGTGCGAGCTGACGTTGTCAGCGGATACAAATGTCGTCACAACGGCACTAATCCAAATTTACGACTATTACAGGAGCCGGTGAACATGAAAGTATATTTGAAACGGAGAAACACCTTTAAGACGTACGCCACCTTTGACGCTATTGCATGGAAGTTGACACTTGAGTCGATTTACGACAACGTGTCCCCCGTCGATGTCAAGGGAGAACTTCAAGACATTAATGGCGATTTCCTTATCACCGAGGGTTATATTGGGGTAGTCCGCGACGCAGCGCCCGAGAATGGACAGACAAAAATCAACTGCACTGGCATACTCTCGGCGTTCTCCCGTGACCTTGTCTACACTGGAGCCGGCGTGAGCACAGAGACTTTTATCGCCGCACAACTCACCGCAGCCTTCGGCACTGTATCGGATGCTGCCTATGCGATGCCGTTCCTCGATATCACTGAGCCACTTACAAGCACCTCGTTTATCAAGCCGGACATAGAGGACGATTATCTCTACAACTTAAAGTCATATATCGCTTTGGCGCGTCGCGTCAAGGGTGTTTTCACCTCTTTCGCGGTTGATGGAGATAATCTAACCGTTACGATTACCGCGAGGCCGGTTGCAACGCACAACATAGACTTTTCCGAGACGGCACACGAGTTAACCGACGAGAAGTATTCCTATTCATCTGTGGCCAAAATAACAGCTGTTGTGGAGGGCGTCGGTACAGATTACTATCTGCTCGCAGATGGCACCATAACTGTCACACCGGGTAGCGCCCCGCGTGCTACGGGAAAGTGGGAGGCCTTGGTCGTAAAAGACCAGTCGAAAGTGGCTGATATTGTTGCAGATAGATTTGCAAAAAACAGCCATTCTCACAGCATAGAATTCTACACATCTAAGCAGATTGGATTCTATGACAAGCTCAACATTCGACTTCACGGCGGAGTCGTGACATCCTACGTTTCACGGATAATCAAATCTCAAAAGGATGACCGATATCTCATAAAGTCGGGAGAACTCAAAGTGACAATGACAGAAAAATCTTTGGAGGTGATCTAATTGAGCAATCTACAGGGATATACGTTTGCTGCACAGCCTGTTTCGCCAGAGGCAGACGGTAGCTTATATGAATATCTGCTCGAAGACGGCAGGCTTCGCGGTGGAAC
>JAVXQD010000057.1:0-9163 GCA_036644375.1 Oscillospiraceae bacterium | reverse complement strand
CCAGCCCCGCCCCATTCATCATATCGGGATAATATGCTCTTGTGCCCGATATTGCAGGGTTCAATGTAGCTGCTGAAAAAGCAGAGAAGGTTATCAGCGTCCCGATAATGCAAAACAGTATTGCCGTACTTATCTCGCCATCATCCTGCTCTTGAGAAAAAGGAATGTGTCTGAGCGCAAAAAGTCCGGCCGCCGAAACAGCCGAAACAGCAATCAATCCGATCGGCATAAACGCAACCGCAGAAAATGGAGCAAATAAAAAATATGACGCAACCACCGTCACAAGGCCCAGCCCGTACGCAGTGACAAATGCGGCAAGCGGGCTGAGCTTCAGCCTGAGAACTTTCACAAGAGCTATTCCGGGCATTGCCACAAACAGGAGATTAAACAAGAAAAACAGAAGCATACTTAAAATCGGCACTTCAAGAAGGACAATATTCATCACCGCCCACACAGTAAAAGCAGCGACAGCCCATAACACTGTTCTCCTATTCAAACTCAGCTTAGTATGTATCCGCAACTCCGCTTCCCCCCGCATTTCTTATTTTCAGTCTCTATCGCTCTCCAACACTGATTTTCACATGTCAGGCTTTGTCAAGCAGCTCGAGATACGCGCCGTAGCCCTGCTCCTCCATCTCGGATTTCGGGATAAAGCGCAGAGACGCACTGTTGATGCAATACCTAATTCCTGTCGGCGATTCGGAATCATTTTCAAAAACATGTCCCAGATGAGCCTCGCCGATAAGGCTTTTGACCTCGGTTCTGGTCATTCCGAAAGACTCGTCATCAATAAACTTCACCGCATCTCGGCTTATGGGCGCAGTAAAGCTCGGCCACCCGCAGCTGCTGTCGTATTTATCCGAGGATTTGAACAGCGGCTGACCTGTAGTGATATCCACGTATATTCCGGTCTCGTGATTATCCCAATATTCACCGGTAAAGGCGCGCTCAGTGGCTGAATTCTGTGTCACATCATACTGCTCTGCGGTCAGCAATTGTTTTAGACTGTCACGCGGCGGCTTATGGTATTCATTTTCATTTGTGCCGTCCTTCTTTTCATAAGTTCCGTCAATACCCTGTCCCGTCATAATGTCAACCTCCTGCCTGCCCTTCTTATGCCCTGAATATTGCTCTGTGCAAGCGCAGAACAGCAGCGCCGCACACAGCGCGGCGGCAACAGCAGCAGTTCTTTTTTTCATCTCTTTATCCCTTGCCCGAAAGCGCCTGATTTACATGGCTGTATCATGCGCTTCTCAACGCTCGGCGCTTTGAAATTTAAGCGACGGGAAATTCTTTTCGCCGACACCGCTTTAAGTGGCCGAAACAAATTCCCCGTCGCAGTCATTAGCCGAAAATCAGGCTCTACGCCAGATTTTCGGGATTCAAGCATTTCAGCTCATCCGTGACAAACATGCCGTCCTTTCGGATAAGCACATCGTCAAAATAGATTTCTCCGCCGCCGTATTCCGGAGTCTGTATACAAATCAAATCCCAGTGTACCGCGGAATGATTTCCGTTTTCCGACGCGTCATAGCAGTTACCCGGCGTGAGATGGAAGCTTCCCGCAATTTTTTCATCGAACAGAATATCACCGAACGGATTGTTTATGCAGGGATTTACACCCAAAGCAAATTCTCCGATGTAGCTTGCGCCCTCGTCTATTTTGAACACCTCCATCATCTTCTCGGTATTGTTGGAGGATCCGCCGACGATTTTGCCGTCATTGAATATCAGTGTGATGTCCCTATAAACGAACCCGTCATTAGGTGAGGGGCAGTTATAAGAAATAGTTCCGTTTACGGAATTTTTGACCGGAGCGGTGTAAACTTCCCCGTCGGGAATGTTCATGTTTCCGGACATGCCGACCGAGTTGATACCCTTTATCGAGAATGAGATATCCGTTCCCGGTCCTACAATATGCACCCTGTCTGTTTTATTCATAAGCTCCATAAGCGGCTTCATTGCACGTCCCATTTTATCATAATCCACGAGACAGGCATTAAAATAGAAGTCCTCATATTCCTCGGTGCTCATGCCGGCAAGCTGTGCCATGGCATGATTCGGGAAACGAAGCACTGACCATTTTGTGTGATTGCAGCGTTGGTCAAGATGAATCGGACCCCAATAGCCCTTGCGATAAACCGCGAGACTGGACTCGGAAATTTTATTCCACTGACTGATGTTCTCGGTCGCACGGATATCGATGTACGCATCCATATCCCTCATTCGCTCGAGCTCATAGGAGGCGATTTCCTCACAATGAGCATCATCCGCGCCCTCAAAAAGGGCTGCCTCAACCTCATAATCAAAAATGTGAACAAACGGCTTACCGCCGGATTTGTATGCTTCCTGAACAAGCATTTTTAAAAAGCTTGTCTCGTGCCCGTGAAGCTCGATGAGAATTTTCTCGCCTTTTTTAAGATATACCGCATGATTTATCAGAAATCCTGCAAATTTTCTCAAACGTGGGTCTTCCATATTATCACCTGTTCCTCCTGTATTTCAACATGACTTTATGCCGAAGCGAGTTACGCAGCTTGATTACTCATTGTAAAGCACGCCGATATCGTTGGTTTTGTCGCTGTTTTTTGTAAGAAACGACACGGCAATTATCATCACAATCGCAGCCGGAACCGCAATTATCGCGCTCTCGATACCCATCGGCTTTGAGAGGATAACATTCCACACCAGAGTCACCGAAGCGCCCGTGATTATTCCCGCTATCCCGCCTGCCTTTGTGACCCTCTTCGAAAACAGCGCAAACAGAAGAGCCGGGGTAATTGCCGCGCCATACATGCCATACGCCGTCATCTGAAGCGTGATTATTGACGGGAAATACAAGCTGCACGCAACCGCAAGCAAGCCGAGCAAAATGACCGTCAGACGAAGGCAGAACATTTTCTGTTTGTCGGTTGCATCCTTTTTGAAAAATCTCGCCCACACATCGTATGTGAGATTCGTGGCGGTTGAAAGCAGGAAGGAATCTCCCGTTGTGACGATAAACGACACGCACGAGGCAAGAACCAGCGCCCCGAGTATAAACGGTAAGAAATTCATGCCGAGGACAAAGATGACATTTGACGGAATATCAATGCTCGGAATGAGCACAATGCCCACAGTTACCATCAATATAATCAATGTGCAGACAATAATTTCCGCTATAAACATGCCTATGTTCGATTTTTTCGCTTCCGAAGAATCTTTAGCTGACGCGAAGCGCTGCATCATATTTTGGTCGCCGAGCATCAGCGATATAGTCGGAATCATGTATCCGGCAATTTGGATTGCGTTGAGGCCGCCGAAGCCTTTTTTCGCCTCCGGAATAGCCGCAACCATCTGACTCCAGCCTCCGGCCGCGCTGATTAGAATCGGTATCGCCACAAGAAAACCGCCGACCATGACAAGTGCACCGACTGCGTCGGAATATGCCACTGTCACCATTCCGCCCGTAACTGTCAGCAAAATAATAAATACCGTTGCAATGAGTGTCGCAAGACCTATGTTCATGCCGGTTGTGAGCGACACGATGTTTCCCGCCGCCTTGACCTGCGTGGCGACAATTCCGACATAGGCAAGCATGATGCACAACGCAGACAAAAGCCGCGCCCATGTGCCATATCTTGCCTCAAATATTTCAGGAATAGTGAGCTTTTCTGATTTTCTGACCTTGCCCGCAATAAAGTAAAGCAAAATTATTCCGATAGGCGCACCGAGAAAGTGGAGTACACCCACCCATGGCCCGTAATTGTAAATCAGGCTGGCGCTTCCGGTAATTCCGCCGCCCCCGCACCACGTGGCAAGCAGTGTGCCCACAAGGATAATCATTGGCAGGCGCCGGCCTGCGACAACAAAGTCCTCAGAATTCTTGACCTTTTTCTTGCTCATGATAAATCCGCCGATTATTAGGATGGCGAGATAAACTCCTATTACCAACATGTAACCCATTAATATTATCCTCCTCAATATATGAACTGTTGATATTTTAGCAAGTTAAAGCGTCATTGTCAATTTCTTTCATATCTCTTCCTTTTGCGACAAAAATAAGCTACAATAGAAAAAAAGCACAAAGGGGTTTTGAAATGAATAAAACAAGACTTGAAAAAGTTGTCGCAGAGCTTAAACGCATCGGATTGTCGCAGATGATAATCAGTGACCCGTCCGGCATACGCTATCTAACCGGCATTGATATTGAGCCGATGGAGCGGCTTTTTGCGCTGTATGTGAGTGATGAAGGTGAATATAAGCTGTTCCTCAACAATATGTTTACGGTTCCTGATACGGGGCTTCAAGAGATTTGGATGTCCGATACCGACGACTGCATTAAAATCGTCAGTGAAAATATTGACGGCACTGCGGATATCGGCGTAGACAAGATATGGCCCGCCGGTTTTTTGCTCCGTCTTATGAAAATATTCCCGAATGTCAAATATATTGTCAGCAGCGAATGTGTCGACCGCGTGCGTGCGCGCAAGGATGCCGAGGAACAGGAAAAGATGCGCCGCGCCTCTCAGATAAACGACATATGCATGGAGGCTGTTCCGAGCTTTTTGCATGAGGGCGTCACCGAAAAAGAGGTCTGTGAGCACATAGCGGCACTTTATTTGGCAAACGGAGCTTCGGGGCTTGCATTTCCGGCCATCACCTCATTCGGAGCAAACGCCGCAGATCCCCATCATTCCCCCGATGAAACCGTGCTTAAAAATGACGACTGCATCGTTGTAGACATGGGCTGTGTGTATGAGGGCTATTGCTCGGACATGACGCGCACTTTCTTTTGCGGCTCTGCGCCCGAGAAGCACGCAAAAATTCATGACATAGTGCGCGAGGCTAATGAGCTTGCCGAGAGCATGATAAAACCGGGCGTCCGCTTTTGTGACCTTGACAACGCGGCGCGCGAATATATTTCAAACAAGGGCTACGGAAAGTATTTCACCCACAGACTCGGCCACTCAATCGGGTCCGACTGCCACGAGGCGGGCGACGTGAGCGCTACGAACAAAAATGCACTTGAGGTCGGAAACACCTTTTCTATCGAGCCGGGCGTCTATCTTCCGGGTGAGTTCGGAGTCCGAATAGAGGATTTGGTAATAGTTACCGAGGACGGCTGTGAGATATTGAATCATGTTGACAAGCATTGGTCAATTGTGTAGCTCAGCCCTCCACCCCTATTTTATCAAAAACACCCGCGCCATATGGCGCGGGTGTTTTTACTGTAAATACTTATTCGGTTGCAGCGGTTTCGGTCTTTTTGGGTTTAAAGAACTGCTCGTCTGTTTTCAGCTGATCTTTCTCAAACTTAAGGTCACTCAAAACTTTTAAATCCTTGTCCTTAATCTCATTTCTTGTGAGGTTAAGCGCAGTCAGCGTCTTCAATTCCTTAAGTGCCGTCACATCCGCAATCTTGTTTCCGGATAGGTTCAGCGAGGTAAGTGCAGTCATGCCCGACAGCGATGAAATATCCGTGATAGCATTGTTGGACAAATCAAGAGATGTAAGCTGAGCCATTGTGGCGACAGGAGAAACATCTGATATTGAATCATTGGTAATGGTCAGGGAATTCAGAGCGGTCAGCATTGTGAAATCGGGTATTGCCGCAAGCTCACACCCGACAAAGCTAAGCGAGCTGATTCCGGGGTTATTCCTGAGTGCTGTTTCAAGGTCTCCGTACTGCACGAAGTTGAAGCTGAGCGATTTAAGACTGCTGAAATTGAGCAAATCAATAAATGTCGAATAGGTGGCAATGCCCTTTTCTTCACCGTTAAAGGTGTAGCCGATGACTTTTTCCATCTCGTCCGTGCGGTTTGTAATTGCGGTGCCCATGTCTGCACTCAAAGTCGCGGCATCGACATACAGCTTTGAATCTCCGTACAGTATCAGCTCGGTGACATTTGCAAGGTCAGCCGGCGTTACCGATTCTTTTCCGAGAGCCTGACACACAAGGTTTCCTAATGCTGTGTCAACCCAAGTCACAGGCTCATTTTGGGCGATGGAAATATAGTGCTTGTACAGCTCAATATCGTCCTGACGCGGAACAAGTGAATAATAGTTTTTAAATGCCTCAATCACCTTTGCATTATCGCCCAATGCCTCATAGCAGGTAATCATTTTCGCATAGATTGTCGCATTTGTTTGATCCTTCTCGACAAGCTTTTGAAGTATCTTTACCGCACCCTCATAATCTGAGGTAGCCATGAGCGTGTCGACCTTCTCCATCTGCTTCTCGGGATTTGAGAACAGTGAGGTAACCATTGACAGCGGATCGATACTGCCATTTGTTACTTTCGGTAATACGAAAATTGCAGCCGCTGCAAGAATGGCAAGAACAATTATCACAATGAGAATAATTCCGAGCGGACGGCGGAAAAAGCCCTTTTCGGATTTATCCTTTGTTTTTGCCGCAGCCTTTTCGCTTCCTGCCTTTTTCTTCTTTTTCTTGTAATCATCAGCATCATCGTCATCGCTGTTTTCAAAGCGATCGTAGTCTCTCTCTTTGATTTTATCAAAGCTGACCGACTCATATGCCTCTGAATGGACGGGTGAAACCGGCATCTCGTTCTCGTCCGAGAACAAATCCTCAACAGACGCTTTCTCCTGATTGACGGGAGCCTGCGCAGCGTGAGGTGCCGCGTGCGTCACCGGTGCCTGAGCCTGCTGCTCGGAAAGTGCGGGTGAACCGGACGACACGCCAAACACAGTTTGTGAGGCGGAGCCGAATATCTGCTGAACAGTTGCACTGTTTATGCCGACGCCCTTGCTCTGAGCCGCAAAAGATGCGGCAATAAGCCATGCGGGAACAGCATATAGCTTTTCTCCCTTGTTTTCAAAGCCGTACATGCCCTCTTTTATCTTGTTTGTGGCACTGAATATTCTATTTTTAATCACGACCGGGTTCGAGCCCAGAGCTTGAGCGATATATTCAACCTTAAGACCGCAGAAGTAGTACATCAAGGCACATAGCTTTTGGTCGGACGGAAGCGTGTCCGCGATTGAGCAGATCATGCTTTTGGTCTCGTTGTTGTCAAACGCCTCGCGTGAAATCTGAGCGCGTGCATCCTCAATAGTGCCGAGGAGTGACGCATCTCCGCTTGTCACAGAGAGCATTGCCTGCTCTTCTTTTGTCATTCTGCGCTTACAGATGCTTCCCGACAGCATATTGACCCAAAGCGGAAAAGCAGATGCGGGATTCAATGTTTTGATCTGTCTGAAAACCGAAATAACAGTTTCATAGACAATATTCAAAGCCTTGTTGTCGTCCATAAACATTTTTTTTGCGACGTAATAGGTAGAATCCTTGTATCCCATAAACAGCTCGGCAAAGGAATTTTTATCCCCGCTCTGAGCCTTAATAACAGCCTCTACCATTTTCTCGTTATCCATATTGTACCTTCCTTGTTTGTATTACACTGAAGTGTTAGACTTTCATTCATCGGTTTCAATTTGGCTACTTATATGTATTATACTATATATTTGAATGATTTGTTGTAAAATAACAAATTATTCAGTTCGAATTCATTACATTGAAAATCCAAACTATTTGCTCCATATTATTGAAAAATCCAGTTCGATGACTCGGCATCAAATGCCGCGTATAGCATTTTATCAGTATTTCATATTATAATCAATAGATAAAGTGTAAATAATTAAAAATGCTCATTTATTGCTTTTAAAAAGCTCGAACTTTAATTCGGCATAGCCTAACAGCTCGGGGGGCGCGCGGCAATAGTCGATTCGGAATAATTGTGAAGCGAAGCGGAGCCGATAACAAGCTCTGATTTAACCTTATTCCGCATCTTTTATCGCCCTTTTATATACATCCTCCGCCCTCTTTGCGAAAACAGTGCTTGAAAATTCGTCCTGAGCAATCCGCTTGGCATTTTTGGACATGCTGTCATCGCCGCTTTTATCAACCATAATATCATTCAAGCGGCGTGAAAACTCATCAAAGCCGCTGTATTGATAACCGTTGACACCGTCGACCACAACCCCCTCGAGACAGTCGTCCTCCCTGCAAAGTGCGGGCAGGCCGCTCGCGAGCGCCTCGACATATGTCAGTCCCTGCGTTTCGCTCTGGGACGCGCTGACAAACACATCTCCCAGCTGATAGTATTTTGCGATATTCTCAGGCGGAACCATTCCTGTAAAAACAACCGTATCGGGACTGAGTTTTTTTGATTCTTTTTTGAGCTCATCATAATCGGGTCCGCCGCCGACTATGAGCAATGTTGTATTGCGGTCCTCAAGGCGCATTGAAAACTCAATCAGCTCCTCAATATTCTTTTCCTTTGCAAGTCGTCCGAGAAACAGAAGAACCGTGTTTTCCGCGGGTATTCCGAGTGATTTTTTCATCTCGTTTCTTTCCTGCTCGGACATTTCATGCTGAAACTGCGCCATATCAATTCCTGTAGGCACTGTATATATACCTGTTTCAACTCCGTAATTTTGCAGGATTTTTGTCACTTTTTCGGTTGGCGCTATGACCCCGTCAACCTTTCTCAATATATTTCGTGTGAACAGCACGACGGCCTTACGTCCAAGATTTTTACTCGGCGAAAAATAGTGTGTGTAATCCTCGTAAACCGTGTGATATGTGTGCACAATCGGCGCGCCCGTCCTTTCGGCGATTTTGCGCGCGATATGAAAGCTGCTGAATTCGCACTGCGTGTGTATGATATCCGGACACCACCTGACGATTTCATCAAGCATATCATCGGATATTCTCAGCGCAACGCGCGCTTTGGGATAGATTTTGTTGGCAGCATATGATTTTAAGTAATAGGTATTTTCTGTTTCGGCGCACTTTCTGTCTCGCGACAGAGTCAAAACTTTAACCTCATGCCCTCTTTTTCTCAGCTCGGTCTCCAAATTAAGCACAGAAGTGACAACTCCGTTTACAATGGGCTTATACCAATCGGTTGCAATTAATATTTTCATAACAAGTACCCCCTTACTGTCTATGATTCTTTTAAACCATAAAATTCACGTGTCCTGTTTTGCTATATTCAAAGGCAAAAAGCCATGGTCAGCCAACCTGTGACACGATGACTCGTGAAGCAGACCGATTGCTCGGTATACAGCGCGGTATAATATTATAACACAACGCGCCGCAGTTTTTCAATTTGCTTTATAATTAGAACAAAGTATGTCTTAATTAGGACAACAGGTA
>JAVXQD010000056.1:0-9310 GCA_036644375.1 Oscillospiraceae bacterium | reverse complement strand
ACAAGATTTGCCGCCCTCGGATTTTGTGAGGAGCATCGCATTGCAAGACCCATTTTTGTGCATTTGGTTATTAAGAACAAAACAAAAAACAGCAGAAGTGAGACCACAAGAATTGAAATCTGTGTGCTTGTGATAGTAACTCCGCCGATTGTCAGATTGCCATAGTCGAATATTTTCGGGAATGCCATTTTTGAACTGCCAAATACAAGCATAAGACCGTTTTGTATAATGTAAGAAACACCGGTTACTGAAATCAGCAACGTGATGTTAGGTGCATTTTTAGCACGCAGCGGTGCAAGCACCACATTGTTGATTATGACATTCAGAATACCGGTCATAACAATTGTAAAGATAAACGCAGCGGGCAGACCCCAAGTCACCGTCACCGCCATAAGAGCCATATGCGCGCCAAAGGCGTACACCGAGCCGTGGGACATATTTAAAAGTCTGAGAATACCAAATACCAAAGAATAGCCGACAGCAAGCAGCGCATAGACCATTCCGAGGATTACACCGTAAACAAGCTGCTGAACGATCACCTCAAATCACCTCCAAGTAATTTCAAAACTCAACGGAAAACAATCCCCGACATAAAATCGAATTATTATGCCGGGGTCGTTTCAACACAAAAGTTTTACAGGGTTAAATTATAAGTTACTATGCCAATGAAGCAGCCCAGTCAACCGGCGAAAGAATTACGTCGGGAACCTCTGTCCAATCTCCGTCGACAATTTTCAGGCAGACCTGCTGTTTCGGACAGTCACCGTTTTCATTGAATTCTGTTTTGCCCGCTGCACCATCGAATGTTACCTCATAGAGGTTCTTGACGATGTCGGCGCGTGCGTCTGACTTACCGGCTTCGATTGCAAGGAAAATCATGTTTGCAGCATCATAGCACTGTGCGGCAAATGTGCTTGGGTCTGAGCCGTAAAAAGCATTGAAAGCTGCGGTGAAATTCTTTGTAGCTTCCCTGTCGCTCTTGTAAAAGAAGCTGTTCGGAACATAGCATCCGTTTGCGGCATCGCCTGCAAGCTCAAGGAATTCCTGTGAAAAGCAGCCTGATGAAAGGACAAATTTTACGTCGGGATTGATTGCTGCATACTGTTTGATAAAAGGTGCAACGATTGAGTACGCGGCTGTTGTGTAAACAACCTCGGCGCCTGCCTCGTTCATCTTGTTTATGATAGCTGAGAAGTCAACTGTGCCGTCTTCGAAAAGCTCTGTTGCAACGAGCTTTGCGCCGAGCTTGTCGCCGTATTTAGCCATGTAATCCTCAACGCAAGCAGTGATTGAAACACCTGCATCTGAGTTGGGCTGAAGTGAAGCAAACTTCTTGTACTCGAAGTGGTTGATAATCTGAAGTGCACTCGCAGCATCAACTGTGTAGATAGCGTTGTTACGGAAAATGCAGTCGCCGATTGCCGAGTAATCAACATGGGCAGCCGAACCGTTGATAAGGGGAATTCCTGCTTCCTGATAGATTTCGGCAGCTGTCATTGCGACGCCGCTTGAAAAATGTCCGATAACTGCGACAAAGCTGTCGTCCGAAACGATTTTCTCTGCGATTGTGCCGGCTTCCTGAGCGTCATTTTTGTCGTCAAAGTCTTCCATGACTATTGTTTTGCCGATGATTCCACCCTTTTCGTTCCACTCATCGATTGCAACCTGAACGCCGGCTTTCATCATCTTGCCGTATTCGGCGTTGTCACCTGTCTGAGGACCGACAAACGCGATTTTTATTGTGCCTCCTGTAGGTGCTGTGTCTCCGCCTTCTGTAGGCTCCGGTGCCTTTGTTCCGCATGCCACCATTGTGAATGCGAGAACAAGAACAAGAATCAAGCTAATTACTCTTTTCATTTTGTATCTCCTTTAAATTTTTATATACCAAAGTTTTATTTGGAATCAATTTAATATCCCCTATGCTGACTTAATATCCGTTACCGGACTTTGACGTGCATAGTCATTTGTGCACAGAATTTTCCCGATATGACAACGACTGTTTATTTGCGTCAAATTATTTCTTTGTGATTTTGAATTCGCAGTGATCGCAGCCCGGTGTTGCACTGTTGCAAAGGAACTCACCCTTGCAGCCGACAGAATCTGTGTGACCGTAGTCGCCATAGCTCTGAACTTCGCAAAGATATTTCACTTCGTCAGCTGTGATTCCCATCTCCTGCCAGCCCTCAACGAGTGCGCACACACCGTCAAAGCGAACGACTGCCTCGTCATCAGTGCAGGAAATAAGTGAATTTTTGTCGGCACAGGTATTTGCAACGCTGTTGCAGGAAACAAGAAATTCCGAGAATGCCTTTGGGCTGTTCTTTGTGGGGATGCGATCGCCCTTTGCTGCGCCATAAGCGAACATTGCTTTTGTTGCGTACTCGTGGAAAAGCTCTCTCGGCATTACCTGATAGAATGCGCCCAATGTCTTTGCGCGGTCTTTCATTGCTGCTACCGCATACTCACGCACTTCCTCGTAGGTGTATGTAGCTTTCTTGCCCGGTCCGTAGTTTTTGTCTGCCATTGTTTTTATCTCCCTTGTTTTTAGTTACTGCAAATAGTTGTATATAAGCAGGGACAATGTGCCCCGTGCAAATCTTGATTAGAAATTGAACTCATAGTCTGATTTTTCAAACTTTATGTCCAATGTACACGCTGCATCTTTAATGTGCTCGGGAATTGAGGGACCATACAGGGGAAGGCAATCGAATGGCAGAGTGTAGAAGTAGCCGAGAACTGCCTGTGTAATTGTGCATCCGTATTTCTTGCAAAGCCCGTCAAGTCTCTCAGCAACCTTCATGTTGCCTTCGGTGCAGTAGTTGCTGTTCTTGACAGCTTCTTCTCCGCCTGACTTGAGAATGTGGAAAAATCCGCTGCAAACTCCCATATATGGCATCATTAGGTTATTGGCATTGTCGATGTGGTACTGATATGCTGCGCCCTCAGTATACGCGAGGGTTGGATCCGGCATTGGATTCATGTATTTCATGCCGACATTGAGCAGGCTCTGATCCGCGACAAAACTGCGATATCCCTTTGCCTTACAGTATTCGTCAGCGGCAATCATTCGATCCGCTGTCCAGTTTGAGCAGCCGTAATATCTGATTTTACCCTCACGAACAAAGTCCTGCATAGTCTCAATTTCTTCCTCAATGCTCTGGTTCGCGTTGTCACGGTGGTAAAAGTAAATGTCGATGCAGTCTGCGCGAAGCTGCTTGAGCGAGGCTGTGAGGTCTGCAATCATATCAGCGCGCGCGCATCTGGAAGCTAACATGTCGGGCACCTTGGGGAGCATGTCGGGATGTCCGCCCTTTGTGATAAGCACGACTTGGTTGCGCTTTCCGCTTCTCTTCATCCAGTCTCCAACCACACGCTCACTGCGCGCAACCTCACCCGGAACCCAGTCCGAGTAAACATGTGCGCTGTCTATTAGGTTTCCGCCGAGATCTATGTAGGATTCAAAAATTCTATCGGCATCAGCACCGTCCCAGCGAAGCCCTGCATCAACAGTGCCTAATCCTATGGGGTAAAGTGATAAATCTGTATTTGCAATTTTAATTCTTTTACTCATAAGTCACAATTCCTTTTTCTCTTTATATTTTCATTTGTCTCCATATTGATTTTATCGGAGAATCAGATGATTTCTTTAAGCCAATTTCTTCCCGCAACTCCCTGCTGCTCACAGAACATATCCCAAACAAGGCCAAACGGCATTGTTTTTTCCTCCTCTGAGTATACCAGCCTGCTGACCAGATCATCTTTTTCCTCATAACCCGTGAGTATCTTGGTAGGCTCAAGCAGCGCATAGAGAATTGCCTTTTTTACGTTGCGCGCCCCGAGAGCTGTTGCGGCGATGCGGTTTATTGAGCCGTCAAAGTAATCTGTTCCTATGTGAATTTTGTCAAATGCGTCGTGACGGGCGATTTCAAGCATTACTTCCTTGACCTCGTCATCCAGTGTTACTGCGTGGTCGGAGTCCCAGCGAACAGGGCGACTGACGTGCAGCATAACTTGTCGGTCAAATACAAGATAGCTTGTCAACTTGCTCGATACTGTCTCTGTCGGGTGAAAATGACCCATATCCATACACACTATACTGTTGTCGCGGATTGCCGTATAATTTGTGTAGAATTCGTGCGAACCGACGGTGTAGCTCTCGATGCCGAGTCCGAAAACCTTGCTCTCGACCGAATCGATATTGTATTTCCAATCGATTTTTTCCGCAAAAAGCTGATCGAGACTGTCTGCGAGAAGCTCTCTGTGTTTCATCTTGTCAATGGTGTAATCCTTGTATCCGTCCGGAATCCAATGGTTTGTTATGCACTCGCAGCCGAGTTCTTTTCCGAAGTACTCGCCTATTTTGCGGCAGCGTTTTCCATGCTCAATCCAAAAATCACGTGTGGATTTGTCATAACTGGAAAGGGTGAAGTTAGTGTCTGCCTTATCATGGCTGAAATATGTAGGGTTAAAATCAAGCCCTATTTTCTTTTCCTTTGCATAGTCAACCCAACCCGCAAAATGCTTTGGCTCAATTTCGTCACGGTCGATCTTTTTGCCGCCATTGTCGAGATATATGGCATGAAGCGCAAGCTTGTTGCTTCCCGGAATAAGCGAAAGTGCCTTGTTGAGGTTCACCATGAACTCCTCTTTGTTCTTTGCCTTGCTCGGGTCATTGCCTGTTGCGGCGATTCCGCCGGTAAGACCGCGATCGGGATTTTCAAAGCCCGAAAGGTCATCTATCTGCCAGCAGTGAACGCTTACCGGAACCTCAGCGAGTTTTTTAAGCGCTTCATCGGAATCAACACCGACCTCAGCATATTTTTCTTTTGCAATTTGGTAATTTCTCTCGATGTTCGACATCTTATTTGCTCCTGTCATCAAAATATTGTTAAAATTTAACGTATATAGTAGGCAAACGTTTTCCCGTAGTGCATAAAAACACTACCATTCTAAATATTTAAGGCTCCTTTTTGCGTTTCGTACAGTGCTCTCCCGCTCCTCGAAGCTTGTATCCAGAGAGATGATTTGGCGTGGTTTGCGGGTACCGTCTCCACCTATTATCTCGTGCATCCTGCGAACCGCCGTCGCTCCGAGCTCAAATTTCGGCACGCTGATTGAGGTGAGTGACGGACTGACAATCGATGCTGCGAAAATGTCATCGTTTCCGACGATTGCTACCTGTTCGGGAATTAAAATCTTGAACTCCTCGCAAGCCTTAATTGCACCTACCGCCATTTGGTCATTTGCGCAGAATATTGCGTCAAATTTACGGTTATCGGCAAGCAGCTGTTTGACAATTTTATAGCCGGAATAGGTCGTGTAATCTCCTGCAATGATATTGTTTTCATCATACACAAGCCCCGACTCTTCGAAAGCTCTTTTGTAGCCCGCGATGCGCATTCGGCCCATAAGATGATTTTTGGGCAGTGATATGTGGATGATGTTTTTCCTGTTTATACTGTTAATTAAATAGCACACCGCCTTGTAAGCTGCCTTTTCGTGGTCAATCACAACCGCATCAATATATTGGCTGTCCAGCGCATATTCCAGTGTTATAACCGGAATACGCATACCTTTTTTTTCAAGGCTCTGCAATTTTTCAATATACTGAACTGTTTTCGGATCATTTCCGTAGGCACTCGATGCAAGAACGATTCCGTCTACCCACTGTGACGCAAAGGCATCCACCAGCTGCATTTCCCGCTCAAGACTGTCATGGGTTTCCGCGATTATCATTGAATAGCCAAGCTGATCTGCCGCATTGTTAGCACCCTCAAGCACCGATGCAAAAAACGTTCTCGAAACCGAGGTGATGATTATTGCAATATTATTTGTCTTAAAAATTTTCAGTCCGCGCGCAACACTGTTTGCGGAGTATCCAATCCGTGCTATAGCTTGATTTACCTTGCTTTTCAGCTCGGGGCTGACCGCCTTTGAATCGTTGATGACACGTGATACCGTTGAAATACTCACACCGGCCTGTCGTGCAACGTCCTTTATATCCGCCATTTCTCACCATTCCCCATTTTGAATGTATTCTTTTAAATATTGGGTTACTATCTATTCGTCAGTGTAGGAAACCGGTGTGCAAACGTTTTCCTTGGACATCATTATATCATTATCTATTTTCAGTTGCAATTGGAACTATGTGATAAATTTCAGATACTTTTATTGTGCATATACGACATGAAACCACTCTATTCTCTCAATATTTGCATTTTTTATTTTCCTAATGTATAATCAAACACGAATATGCATTTATTAGGAGATTGATTATAATGAAGTGGTTTATACCGGATTGTTTTTGGCCTGAGGTTGACAACGGCGACTATGTCAGCCATGAGGCCGTGTGTGTGCTCAACACGAGTACACAGCCCGTTGATGTCTGTCTCACGCTGTTTTTTGAGGACAGAGAAAAGCTAGGGGGCTTCAAAATCACGATTGGATCGGAGAGAACTCTTCACATTCGGCTTGACAAGCTTGCAAATGACAAGGGTGAAAAAATTCCGCGCGGAGTTCCATACGCCATGGTAGTCGAATGCCCCGAAAAAATTGCAGTTCAGTACACGCGTGTCGATACAACGCAGCCCGCTCTGTCAATTGCGACCACGATTGTATAGTTCGTATGCTGTGTGAAAATCACAAGTGTTTTTCAGCCGCTGCAGACAAAAAGCTTCTGACAACCTAAGTATATTGTTATTAACTTTTTGATGATGACATCTTTGAAGGTACAGAGCATAAAACAAATAGCATTGCA
The DNA here is from genome assembly GCA_036644375.1 of Oscillospiraceae bacterium. Taxonomy (GTDB): domain Bacteria; phylum Bacillota; class Clostridia; order Oscillospirales; family Ruminococcaceae; genus CALWZE01. The sequence continues at coordinate 2,553 of JAVXQD010000056.1, read as the reverse complement.
AAATCCCTACCGGCTATAGTTTCGGTAGGGATTTTTGTTGAACAGCTTATTACTGCCAACTTGAACACACCGGCAGCTTACACCGGTATACCCCGCATTTGAAGCACGGGGCACATATTCTCCGCGTGAATCTGCGTTTATTTCACAAGCGCAGATTTCTGATTGTGTCACATTTGATTATTGTTGACACCCCGATAAAGTAATGGAATAATAAAGTATAAGACAGTTGAAAATTCCAAAAATGCTTCAAGCTTGCCGATGACTTTCAAAGGAGGCGGAGATGGAAAAACTTAGAACAATACTTCACTGCGACTGCAATTCATATTTTGCCTCGGTTGAGAGTATCGGCAGGCCGGAGCTTAAAGCGGTGCCGATGGCTGTTTGCGGGGACCCCGACAGTCGGCACGGAATAATTCTCGCAAAAAACGAGCTTGCGAAAAAGCGGGGCGTAGCCACTGCCGAAACTGTGTGGCAGGCAAGGCAAAAATGTCCCGGGCTTGTGCTTGTTCCGGCACATCACGACCTTTATGAGGAGTACTGCGAAAAAATCAATTTTATTTATGAGCAGTACTCCGACCGTGTAGAGCCGTTCAGCATTGATGAGTCATGGCTTGATGTGACCGGCAGCGAGCATCTGTTCGGCGACGGAAAAGCCATAGCCGATGAGCTGCGCCGCCGCATACGCGAGGAGCTGGGGCTGACAATATCTGTCGGGGTTTCGTTTAACAAAATCTTTGCAAAGCTCGGCAGCGACTATAAAAAGCCGGATGCAACCACCGTCATCTCCCCCGAAAATTACAGGGATATCGTATGGCCTTTGCCCGTGCGAGAGATGATTTTCGTGGGAAAATCATCTGCGGAAACACTTGGCAGATACGATATACGCACAATCGGCGACATTGTCTCAGCCGGGCGCGAAAAGCTGAACCGGCTGCTTGGCAAATCGGGCGATTCACTGTGGGTCAACGCTGCGGGGCTTGAGGACAGTCCGGTGCGCAAGCGCAGTGAGCTCGACGCGCCGAAGAGTGTCGGAAAAGGCATGACATTTGCCCGTGACCTGAGCGGAATGGAGGAGATTCGCGCGGGGCTGCTCCCACTATGCGACGAGGTCGGAACTCGGCTTCGCCGACTTGGCATGTTTTGCTCAACCGTCACTGTGCAGATTAAAGATCCACGGTTTAAAACCATCTCGCGGCAGCTTACGCTGAGCTCTCCGACCAATGTCACAAGAGATATCTATAAAACGTCGATTGCCGTGCTCGAGCAGTCATGGTCTCCCATCACCGCGCCAATCCGTCTGCTCACGGTGACAGCGACAAATTTAACCGATACCGCGGTAGCTCAAACAAGCCTGTTTGACAAATCCGAGCCGTCAAACCCCGACGGGGCAAAAATTGACAGCGTCATTGACGAGCTGCGCGTAAGATACGGCGAACACGCCGTATCTTACGGCAGTCTCGTGAAAAAGTCAAACAAGCCGATTGAATAGACTTTCAAATCCATGGGCATTCATGAGCCGTACACAGCTTTGCATTCACTGAAAATAATATGCTGCCTTTACCGGCACGAGCTCGATGATCTTCCCGTCTTTGCCATCGCTTCAGCGGGTTAATCCTATTCGAATGCCAAACTCCATGCTGTAGCTATTGCCACATTGTCAAGTCTAATTGAGCTTTTCTCTGTACTGTATCTGTAAGTGTTCCGAACTATATGCAGCAGGCTATTTCTTATCCTTCATTTTAAAACAAAAGGTGCATTTTCCATCCTTGAAAAAATGTTTGTCGTGTATGCACTCCAGGTTTTCGTTATATCCGCGGGCAATTGCAGGGTCTATCATCTGGCAGTAAAGATACCCGTATTCCTCGGAGCCATCCTTTTTCCATGTGTCCGCAAAAACGCAGCGGGTAAAGAGCTGCTCAACAGCGCCGTCCTTATATGTATCCTCATATTCAAAATTGTCAGTTCGTTCCATGTCGTAGCAACGCAGATAATGATCCACATCATTTGTTGCACCCGAGGCGAATGCTCGCCTTGCGACATCACGTCCGCGCTCCATTCCAAACTCGTCAACAGCGTTTTTTATTACTTCCTTCCCCTCATCTCCAAAGCGCTCTGTCACATGCTTTGCGATAGTGGCAAACAGTCTCGGAAACATCTCATACATAGAAACCGGTTCTAAATTATTATTTTTATCCATTGATTTACTCCATATTATCAAATTGTACTATCGTCTCTGCCAAAAGCAAAACACCGTTTTCAAGCGCATCGGCAGAGATATATTCCAGCGGATTGTGGGAAATTCCCTTAAAACAGGGAAGAAATATCATCGCGGCGTCTGTTATCCCCGCCATCACCATGGCATCGTGACCGGCTCCGCTGTTTAAACGAACAGCACTTAACCCAAGAGATTCAGAGCATCTCTCCAGTAAAGAATTCAGTGTTCCATCCATTTTTACCGGCGGCTTTTCCATTGACTCTGTTACGGAAATAACCACCTTTCTTCTTTTTGAAACAGAATCTGCAAGATCAAGAAGCTTTGCTTTAATATCAACG
>JAVXQD010000055.1:0-9607 GCA_036644375.1 Oscillospiraceae bacterium | reverse complement strand
GAAACCCGCAAAATTTATCTGTGCCATTAAGCTCAATATGAAAGGTGGGAATACACAAATCGACATTTCCGGCATCGGTAGAGCCTTCCGGACCTGCCATCTCCTGCCATGGCATACCAAGGGCATCAAAGGTGTCACATACAGCTTTGACCGCTGTCGGAAGATAGCTCAGCTCTGCGAACAGCTCACTGTGATTTTCCTTGAGAGAGTAGCTGCATCCTGTGGCAACGGCAGCACCCTTTATGCAGTCCATCAGCTTCGACTTGAGATTTATCATATGCTCCATGGTAGCGGCACGATAATAGTAATCAAGGTCAATTCGGTCAGGAGTTATGTTAGGAGCTTCGCCGCCGTAAGCAACTATTCCATGTATCTGACAATCCGGGGTCAAATGCTGGCGTAGCATATCACTCGCATGCATAAAAAACTGGGCGGCGTTGAGAGCGTTTACGCCCAATTGCGGGGATGATGAGGCGTGCGTCGAAACACCTTTAAATGATACATAGAACCCATCACACGCGATAACCTTAATCTGAGGGCAGTTAATATTGTCAATGTGCCCCATAATTGCAAATTCATATCCGTTGAAAGCCCCGTTCTTTGCCATGAAAACCTTGCCGCCGTAAGCCTCTTCATTCGGAGTTCCGATGACATCAAGTCTGAATGGAAAATCGGGAAATGCATCTCGCAAAGCAACTGCCGCCAAAGCAGAGATTACTCCGTGAATCGAATGCCCGCAGGCGTGCCCGATTTCGGGTAGCGCATCATATTCGCACATTAATGCAACCTTGGGCTTGCCTTTGCTTTTGTCGCTCAAATCTGCAGCAAGAAAGCTGTGAACCATGCCGCAGTACGGAGAGATGATTGAGTACCCGTGCTTTTTCAGAAATTCCGTGAGCTTTGCGACAGCCTGCTCCTCTTCACCGCCGATTTCAGGGTGATTCGTTATGAAGTCGGCCAGTTCCCACGCCTGATTGAACAGCTTATCTATAGAGCTTGTGAGTGCATCTGAAATATTCATAGGAGCAACCTCCGCCTTACCGGCTATTAAATTTTGTGTGTATTGACAGATAATCAATTTAAACTTTTCTGCTGTGATAAGCTGCGTGTTCATCCTTGAGCTTTTGAAATTTTTCAGGGTGTGTCGCAAGAAGCTCAATGAAAGCTGCCATGACAATTGTGCCGTCATAAAGAGTTTTCAGGCCGCGCTCACCGTAAAGGAGATTAACAATATCGGGAGAATGAAAATCCGTAAAGACGTCAGAGCACTTGCAGTACAGGCATAAGCATGGGGTTACGAGGTCGACATTGCCGACATCGGAGCTTCCGCAGCCCTTTTCATATGAAATATGCGTCATACCGAGTTCATCGTAGATGTTTATGATTTCCTGCATGGTTTCACGAGGATAGAAAATATCGCAATAGGTGTCCCATCTTTGCTCAATATCATAGGTGCATCCGGTAGCAATCGCTGCGCCTTCGACACATTTAGTGAGTTTCTCGCGAAGATTTTCAAGTCCTTTGAGAGTTGCCGAACGTAGGTAATAGTCAAGCACAACCTTATCGGGCACAATATTCGGAGCGCTTCCGCCTTCCGTAATAATACCATGAAGCTGACAATCCGGCGTCAGATGCTGACGCAGCATATCACCGGCATGCGAAAACAGCTGTGCGGCGTTGTACGCATTGATGCCATCCCATGGGTTGCCGGAAGAGTGAGCGGGCTTTCCGTGAAATGTGATGAGCATGTCATTGGAGGCAAGCAGAGCACTCTGAGGACAGTTATCATTGTCAAGATGACTCATGATTGCAAGGTCATATTCATCAAATGCATGATTTTTTGCCATTTCGATTTTTCCGCCGACGGATTCCTCTGCAGGTGTTCCGACAAGATCTATCTGTAAGGGCAGGTCGGGGTATGCCTTTGTAAGGGCGAGGGCGGTCAAAATGCTTATTCCGCAGCTGAGAGAGTGCCCGCATGCATGTCCGATATCAGGAAGAGCATCATATTCGCATAGAATTGCAATTTTAGGATAACCTTTTTTTTCAATACCCTTTAGCTTTGCTTTAAAGGAATGCGAAATTCCGCATGGGGTTTGAACCTCATACCCATGTCTTCTTAGAAAATCAACGATATATGCGCAGCTTTTTTCCTCTTTTCCGGAAATTTCGGGGTGATCTGTGAGCCAGCAGGACAGTGGAAAAACCTCTTGTTTCAGCTCGTTCACCGTGCTTTTGAGCTTTTCATCAACGATTGCCATATCATCAGGTATCCTTTCGTTTTGATTTATTAGATTGATTTTGTTTCTTTGCAAGCTCGGTCATCTGCAAATAGCGCAGAGACCAGTGAGTTTCCAGAAGATATTCAAAAAGTGCGTGTGCGTCCTTTTTTTCAAATAGAGATACAATTTCGCGATGCTCGTTGTTGAGCATATAGTAGAGCTCCATAAGTTCATCGAGATTATCGCTCATGAAAGTCTGCGGAGCAATTCCGCTTTCGCTGTTGTCAAGAATGTTCATGATCAGTGCATTTCCGCATTTTTTGCGATATATACAATGAAATATGTGCTGAAGCTCACGGTAATCGTCAGTGTTTTGATATTTGATGGAAATGTCAATTTTGTCTATTGTTTCTTTCATTGCACTTATATCGCCCGCGTCAATATGAGCGACTGCGCAGAGTGCACAGTATGCGTCCATTACGGCGACGAGCTCATATGTGTCTTCCTTCTCCTTTGCGGTCATGAGTTTGATAGAAAAGCCTCTGCGCGGAATGTAATCAAGCAGGCCCTCGGAATTCAGCTGCAACAGCGCCTCGCGCGTCGGGGTTCTGCTGACGCCAAGTGAGTCTGCGATGCTCTGTTCGCTGATCTTATCCCCGGGGCATAAGCTTCCATCGGAAATTCCATTTACAATACATGTTCGCACGTGAGAGCGAAGTGAGGTCAGTTCTGTTGAAGATGCCATTATTAGATTCCGTTTCTGTTTTTAAATACTTATTTAATCGATTGAGTTTATAAAAGAAATACGCCATACATAATGATATAGGCAAAAAGGCATTGGCGAGGTGTTGTGTAATTTCAATATAATTATATAGCCACAGAGCAGATAAGTCAACATATATCAAAACTGTATACAATATATTATTCGAATAAATTGCTGAATACCTTAAAATATTGCAGTCAACAACAGATATTTTTGACGAATTCGTGCAAAATACAGATAAAATATCGGTAATATTGAACAATGACGGCTATATTGACGTATGCCAACTAAAAGTGTATACTTTATGCAACAACAGAAAAACAACGAATCGGAGGAATCAAACTATGCTTAAAAGACCGTATGCGGTTGTGGAATGGAACGACACGGAGACAGAGGCAAAGGGATGGCTTTGCGCATACAATTTTGTGAATCACTATTGCGGAGGCGGAACGCGTATGCATCCCACTGTTACGAAGGATGAAGTTGTGAGATTGGCAACAACGATGGGATATAAGTACAAGGCGTGCGAATCAAAAACAACGGGAGGCTGCAAGGGCGGAATTGCCTATGATTACAAGGCTCCGGATGCAAAAGATGTACTGCGAAGATATCTGACTGCAATGGCACCATACATAAACGCGGGTGTTTCAATCGGAGGAGATCTCGGAGTCGATTACGGTGATGTTCTGCGCATACTTGACGATTTGGGAATAGGGCTTCCTCAGACAAGAGCAATGCGCAATGATCCTAAGATTCAAGAACAGATTAAAAACCACGATGAGGCCTGCGGCCTTCGATATGACGGATTTTTGATGTACGATATGATAACGGGCTACGGCTGTGCTTTTGCGCTTGATGAGGCATGGAACTTCAAGGGTGGTTCCGAGCATGCGAAGGTCGTGCTCCAGGGCTTTGGCTGTGTCGGTGCAAGTATGGCATTTTGTCTGGACAAAATGGGATACACTGTCGTCGGAATAGCCGATGCCAATTGCTTGGTGTATTGTGAGAGCGGGCTTGATGTTAAAAAGCTTGTTGCAACACGCAAGCCAAAGGGTGAGCTTGATCCAAACGCGTTTGAACCCGAATACAGGGTTATGAAAAACAGCGAATGGCTCGATGTGCCATGCGACATACTTGTCCCGGCTGCACTTGAGGATGTTATCAATGCAGGCAATGCGGATAAGGTGAAAGCTTCGCTTATTGTTGAGGCGGCGAATATTCCGGTTACGTCGGAAGCCGATAAGGTTCTTGAGAAAAAAGGGATTGATGTTGCTGTTGATTTTGTTTCAAATATGGGCGGAATCCGCATTTACGAGGCATTGGTTTTCGGAATTGTCGGACCGATTCCCGAGGATATTGTAAAGGATACCGAAACGATTATACGCCGCTCTACACGTAAAATGTTTGAGCGTGCCCTAAAAACGGGAAAAACACAGCGCGAGGTTGCGCGGGAACTTTACGAACCGGATACCTTTGATACACCGGACAACGCATATTCTTATTAAGGAGACAGAGCATTGAAAGAGGTAAGAGTTTTAAAAGAACGCTGTAAGGGCTGTGGATATTGCGTCAATTTTTGCCCTAAGCAGGCATTGAGTGTGTCTGAGGAAATAAACGAAAAGGGATATAATCCTGTGCAGCTTGACAGGGAAAAGTGCATTGTTTGCGGCATATGCTACAATGTGTGCCCTGATTACGTGTTTGAAGTTGAAAAGGAGGGGTAAAGAGAGATGGCACGAGAGTTGATGAAGGGAACAGAGGCAATTGCCGAGGCTGCCGTAAGAGCGGGATGTCGATTTTTTGCGGGTTATCCGATTACACCGCAGAGTGAGATTCTCGAATACCTGTCTTGGCGTCTGCCGGAGGTCGGCGGAAACTTTGTACAATGTGAATCCGAGCTGTCCGGAATATCAATGGTATATGGGGCATCTGCCTGCGGATACCGCACAATGACAAGCTCTTCAGGCCCGGGATTTTCGCTTTTGCACGAGGGAATTTCGTACATAGCCTCAGCGGACTTGCCCTGCGTCATAGTTGATGTGATGCGCTACGGTTCGGGACTGGGTGACATATTTATCGGGCAGAGCGACTATTGGCAGGCAGTTAAAAACGGCGGTCACGGAGATTATCGCACAATGGTGTATGCGCCGAATTCAGTCCAGGAAACTGCGGACATTATGGCGCTTAGCTTTGACAAGGCCGAACAATACCGCATGCCTGTCGTGGTTTTGAGCGACGCTTCTATAGGGCAGATGATGGAACCGGTCGAACTGCCTGAGATGAAAGAGCACGATCCGAATCAATTTGATTGGGCACTGAAAGGAAAAGGCGATGGCGATGCAAAACGCCACACCTCGGTAATGTATTACAATGAGAACTACGACGAATACATTGCAAATAAATACAGAGAAGTTGAAGAGAATGAACAGCGGTGGGAGAGCACAGGAATTGAGGACGCTGAGCTTGTGCTGGTCGGATATGGAATAAGCTCGAGAATCTGTGAGGAAGCGGTTGGAAATTGCCGCGAAAGAGGGCAGAAGGTCGGAATGATAAGACCGATAACTCTGTATCCTTTTCCAAACAAAGCATTTGAGGGCATCGCACCGGAAAAGGGCTTTATGTGTGTTGAGATGACAATGCTCGCACAGATGGCTCAGGATGTTGCGACCGCGTGCAGAATGAAAAAACCGGTCTATGATTTTGGGGGCGGTACAAAGTTTTATACCGCTCAGGACGTGTGTGACATGGTGGACAAAGTTTATCGCGGAACTGTAAAGGAGGTATTTTGACAATGATTATGAAACGTCCAAAAGCACTGTTTGTTGACAATAAATACTGTCCGGGTTGCGGTCATGGAATAATCAACCGCCTCGTTGCGGAAGTCCTTGAGGAATCGGGGGATGACAAAAATGCGCTTGCGGCAATTGCTGTGGGATGCGCTTCACTCATGCCCGATACCTTCGGAATAGACTGTGTGCAAGCACAGCACGGCAGAGCTGCGGCTGTTGCCTGCGGGATGAAAAGATGTCGTCCGGACAATATTGTATTCACCTATCAGGGCGATGGAGATGCGCTTGCGATTGGATTTTCCGAGACTATGTGGGCGGCGATTCGCAATGAGAATATAACTGTTATTTTCGTGAACAACGGAAATTTCGGGATGACCGGAGGACAGATGGCGCCTACTACCCTTGAGGGTCAAAAAACCACAACAAGCCCAAAGGGGCGAGACTGCTCAGAGACAGGAAAGCCGCTTGATGCCATAAAAATCATGAAAACGCTTGATGTTGCTTACCTCGCACGTGTTTCCGTAACGGATAATGCGAATATTTTGAAAGCGAAAAAATGTATACAGACCGCATTTGAATGTCAGCGCAAAAATCGAGGATATTCGTTCGTCGAGGTTCTTTCGCCTTGTCCCACAAACTGGAAGCTTTCGCCGCTCGATTCGCTTAAGCGAATCGAACATGCAGTGGAAGAGATTTATCCCCTTTGTGAGTATAGACTTTGGGAGGAGAAAAATGGCTGATTTAATTTTTGCCGGATTCGGAGGTCAAGGTGTTTTGACGGCAGGACTTATCGTTGCTAAAACTGCAATGGACTTTGGCGACAACGTTACATGGATTCCGAGTTATGGCAGTGAAATGCGAGGAGGTACCGCGAATTGCAATGTGAAAATTTCTCCCGAGAAAATATCAAGTCCGTTCATAAGAGAAATTGATGTGCTTATTGCGATGAACATACCTTCGGTCGCAAAGTTTATGCCCATGATGCGAGCGGGTGCGACACTTGTTGTAAACAGCACGATGGTGCCCGAGGATTATGCATTTCGCAAGGACATAAAGGTCTATTCCGTTCCGGCAACGGCAATTGCGCATGATTGTGAAAACGATAAAGGCGGCAACATCGTTATGCTCGGCGGACTGGCATTTTCCGAGGCTATGTATAAAAAGAACGTGATTGAAAATGGAATAGATGAATTTTTTCTTTCAAAAGGAAAAAACAATCCGAAAAACAAACTTGTTTTTGAAGAGGGCTTTAAAAGCTGCAAGCTTTTGTGATTAATCCCTAAGCGGACGGGCGGCTAATTTGGCAGGTAGCATGAATTTCAAGTACGCTAAATGCTCGCATATCGCATATAGAAATCAATCAAAACAGGTCAGTTCAGAAGCTGAAAAATGAGGTAAATTCCTATGAATATTGAAAAATTGCTTCGACCCAACAGAATATGTGTGGTCGGAGCGAGTGAAAAAGAGGGCTTTGGCGGCGACACCTGTCGAAATGCCATGAAATACATGGATGAGAGCAAATATTTCTTTGTTAATCCGAAGCGCGACAGGGTATTTGGCATAAAAGCTTACCAATCTATATCTGATATTCCGGAGCAGTTTGACCTTGCAATATTGTGTACCCCCATGCAGACGGTAGAGAGCCTTCTGCGTGAGGCAAAAAAACACGGTGCCTCAGCGGCGGTTGTGTACGCGAGCGGGTATAAGGAGACCGGAACTGAGGACGGAGCGGCTGCTCAGGAATCACTTATAAATACAGCGAAAGAGCTTGATATGGCGGTCATGGGCCCGAATTGCGCAGGATTCATCAACTATGTCTCCGCAATTCATGCCTTTGCGTTTATTGCGGAGGACAGGGACAGAAAGGGAGCAGTCGGGTTTGTTTCCCAGAGCGGTCAGCTTTGTCTTTCCATGATGGAAAATCCGGCTTCGAACTTCAGCTACGCAATATCTGCCGGAAATTCCGCAGTGACAAGCATGGAGGATTATATAGATTTTCTTGTAGAGGATGAGGCGACAAAGGTTGTTGCAATCTACCTTGAGGGGTTGAAAAATCCGAAAAAATTCACTGACAGCTTGAGAAAAGCAGCAAAAAAGCGCAAGCCTGTAATTGTTTTAAAAGCAGGAAGGAGCGAGAAGGGCGGGCGGGTTGCGGCGTCGCACACAGGATCTCTTGCGGGATCGGATAAAACCTTTGACGCGCTGTTTAAAAAATTCGGGGTTATCCGTGTGGATGATTTAGAGGAGCTGATCTACACCGCACAGCTTTTTGCAACAATAAAAGAATTGCCGAAATCGGGAGCAGTAGCGTCGATGAACCTCTCGGGCGGAGAGACCGGCATTTGCGCTGATGTCGGCAGTGGATATCAAATTGATTATCCGGATTTTGAACAGACCACGATTGACAGGCTGAAAGAGCTTCTGCCGTCTTACGCCTCTCCGTCAAATCCGCTTGACATGACTGCAACTCTGAGTTATGACACCGAAAAATACGCAGAGGCATTGCGCACGGTTATGGGCGACAAGAATATCTCGCTTGTCATAATAGGGTATACGCTGCTTGAAAAAATCACCGATCCGGCAATTCATTATATGGCGGAGGCGATGGAGATAGTGGCGGCAGAAAAAGACAGCAAGCCTATGGTCATGCTGCCGTTTGCCGGAAATACGAGAAATCGCGAATATCAGCAAAGACTTGAAAAGTGCGGGGTCTGTGTTCTTCCTCCGCCTCTATACGGTATGAAAATCATAAAGCAGCTATGCAATTTTGCCGATTACGATATCTCCGGAGTTAATGATAAGCTCTCAATTCCGAATCGACGGAGAAAAGATGCAAGAATTTCGTTAAATGAGCACGCGGGCAAAATGCTCCTGTCAAAATTCGGAGTGCCCATACCGGAAGAGGGTGTTGCATCGTCTAAGCGGGAGGTGCGCGAAATTATCTCAAAGGTCGGATTTCCGGCGGTATTGAAAATTGTGAGTCCGGATATTCTGCATAAGTCTGATTGTGGTGGAGTTATTCTCGGTATAGACGATTTTGAATCCGCGGAAGCAGGATTTGACACAATCATAGCAAATGCAGTAGCACATTATCCGAATGCGCAAATTGATGGTGTGCTCATTCAACATATGGCTGAGAACGGAACCGAGATTATAATCGGAGTCAACAGTGACCCGCAGCTCGGGCCGGCAATCCTTGTAGGGCTCGGAGGAGTTTTTGTAGAGGTATTTAAGGACACCGCTCTTGCACTTGCTCCGGTTTCTATTGAGGAGGCACGCGGAATGATTGATTCACTTAAAGCGAGCAGACTCCTTAAAGGTTACCGAGGTAAGCCCAAGTGCGACACAGAAGCACTTTCAAAACTCATTGTATCGGTATCGGAGATGGCGGAAAAATACAAGGACAGCATCGTCGAGCTTGACATTAATCCTGTATTCGTCAATGCGGACGGAGTGTGCGCAGTCGACGCCGTTGTGATAAGCGATTCGGAATTAAGATAATAAGTGTTATAAGTATTAATCGTTAAGGAATTGATAAAGGTGGAGAAAATTAAAAAAATCTTGCCGACAATAAAAAGAATCGGGTTTTTTATGTTGGGAAATCTGCTTTATGCGCTTGCTTTGGATATGTTTTTTCTGGATAACAATATTGCAGCGGGTGGATTTGCCGGCATAGCCACGGTTATAAACTATCTGGTACCTGTTTCGGTAGGTACGGTTGTATTTGTGATGAACCTGCCATTTCTTGTCTGGGCATATATAGCAAAGGGATGGAAATATACGCTGATAACGGCGACCTCGACATTTGTGTATTCGGCTATGCTGAATTTAGT
>JAVXQD010000054.1:0-11442 GCA_036644375.1 Oscillospiraceae bacterium | reverse complement strand
GAGATGTGAAGATGCCACAAATATGAAAATAGATAATGAAACATTTGATTATGTTATAATTGGATTAGTACTCCATGAATGTTCTCCAAAGCTTCGCCAGAAAATAATTAATGAAGCATTTAGAGTATTAAAAAAAGATGGAAGACTAATTATTTTAGAATGGGAACAACAAAAATCAATAATTAGAAAAATAAAGTTTTTTCCACTATACATGACTGAAAGTATGGGCTGTATATCTTTTAATAATTTTTATAGGTGCAATAAAGAGAGTTATTTTAAGCAATTCGATTTTTTGATTGAAAAAGAAATTAGCTGTAATTATAGTGTGGTAATGGAATTTAAAAAAAATCATGCTTCTAGTAGGTATTCTATAACAGATAAAGAAACTAATCTCAAAGTATAAGTAGATGTGAGAACGCTTCGGCGTTTTTATATGTGGCACAATGGGCGTTGGTAAAACAACGACTTGTCGAGCACTGCAAAAAATATTGCCTCGCAATGTTTTTTCTCGATAGAGTTTGGTATTGGGATATGCAGCCATTCGTTGTAAACGAAGAAACGAAAGCTATGGTTATGAAAAATATCTGTTTTCAGTTAAACCAATTTTTAAAGTGTTCTCAATATGAATACATTATTTTTTGTTGGGTGATGCACGAACAAAGTATCATTGATTCAATTTTATCCTCACTCGATACCGACGATTGTTTGATAAAATCGTTCTCTCTGATTGCATATAAACATTCCTTGGTAAAAAGAATAGAGTCGGATATTGACAGCGGGATAAGGTCGGCAGATGTTATTGACAGGAGTGTTGCTCGGATAAACAATTATGATGTATTAGATACAGAAAAAATTGATGTAAGCAATATCACGCCATCACAAGCTGCCGAATTAATCAAAACAAGGGTATGAGCGAGCCCTTATCACAGCAGCCTTAAGCGGCTGATTGAAGAAAAAAGAGAGTATTGGCATCAAATGTCGCGTATTGATGCAATGCAGGAAGATTATAAAACGGCGTGGCTCGGAATTTTTCGGATGACTTTTTCATAGACTTCAAAAGGACAAGAAGCAGAAAAAGAGGAACAAGTTATGCCGAAAGCTGTAAATTTAAACGGACTTTCCGAGGAACAGGCGCGCAAAAACATTGTGAAATACGGCCGGAACGAGCTCGTGTCGCAAAAGCCGAAAAGCCCGATGTATTTATTTTTATCGCAGTTTAAGGACGTGCTGATTTTGATACTTGCCGCCGCCACGATTTTCTCGGTTATCGTGGGGCAGATGACCGAGGCGGTGACAATAATCAGCATAATGCTGCTCAATGCGGTCATGGGCTTTGTTCAGGAATATCGCACGGAAAAGACGATACAGTCGCTCAAGCAGATGACGGCGCCTGTCGCGCGGGTGCGGCGCGATGGTAAAAAATTTAATATTGATGCCGCGCTGGTGGCGGTGGGAGACGTCATTGAGCTGAGAGCCGGAGACAGAATACCCGCGGATGCGCTTTTGCATATGGGCGTGGGCTTTAAAACGGACGAGTCGATTTTGAGCGGGGAGAGCAAGGCGATTGACAAAAAGCCGGGCGCTGTCGGTCACAATCAGCTTTTCATGGGAACGAGCGTGATGTCGGGTCACGGAATCGCCGTGGTGGAAAAGACCGGAATGAGCACCGAGATGGGCAAAATCGCAAATCTGCTTGGCGAGGTGAAGGAGGAGCCGACACCGCTGCAAAGGCGGCTTGCGTCACTCGGGAAATTCATTGCGATATCCTGCCTTGCGTGCGGAGCTTCGGTTGCGGCTTTGGGCTTGGCGAGAGGCGAAAACGCAATGGATATGGTGCTTACGGGCATCTCTCTTGCTGTTGCGGCAATCCCCGAGGGTCTGCCCGCCATAGTCACAATCGTACTCGCTCTGTCGGTCAATCGCATACTCTCACGCGGTGCGGTGATTCGAAGGCTGCATGCGGTTGAAACGCTCGGAAGCGCGACGATAATCTGCACCGACAAGACGGGTACAATAACCGAAAACAAAATGACGGTTACCGAGCTGTACAGCGATTTTACGCGCTTTTCATTGTCGGGCGGAGGAAATATGCAGCTTGGAAAGCTGTCCTCAAACGGAAAAGCGTTTGACATAAATGCGAGCGAATCGCTGAAAGCGGCGCTTGTGTGCTGTGCCATGTGCAGCAATTCATCGGTTGAGCCAAACGGCGCAAAGGCGCTGACGGTGCGCGGAAATCCGACCGAGACGGCGCTTTTGTGCGCCGCGTTTAAGTGCGGAATCAAAAAAGATGAGCTGATCAAAAAAATTCATCTGTTGGATGAGATTCCTTTTGACTCGACCCGAAAGATGATGTCGGTCTATGTTAAGCACGGAGACAGGCTGTCCGTGATGACGAAGGGCGCGCCCGACCGCATATTGGAAAAATGCAGCTATATCGGCACGGACACCGGTGTGCGCCCGATAACAGCATCAGACAGGCGGCGGCTCGGCGCAGAGCTTGAGCGAATGGCAAACGACGCGCAGCGGGTGCTTGCAATTGCGATAAAGCAGGGTGATTTCAACGAAAATGCCCTCACGTTTTTGGCATTTGCGGGTATGAAGGACCCTCCGAGACGCGAGGTCAAGGGGGCGGTAGAGCTGTGCAGACGCGCCGGAATAAAGCCGATGATGATAACGGGAGACCACGCACTTACGGCGCGTGCGATTGCGCGGGAGGTTGGGATAATGACCGACGCCCAGCGCGTTGTCGAGGGGGCGGAAATCGAGAGCTCGGATGACGCGCAGCTGAGGGCGCTTGTCGAGAGAACAAGTGTGTTCGCGCGGGTGTCGCCCACGCACAAGCTGAGAATCGTAAATGCCTGCAAGCAGAACGGACATATTATAGCGATGGCGGGTGACGGGGTAAATGACGCGCCCGCGATAAAGTCCGCAGATATAGGCGTCGCTATGGGGATATCGGGAAGCGATGTGACAAAGGAGGCGTCCTCTGTAGTCATACTGGACGACAACTTTGCGACGATTGTGGCGGCTGTTGAGGAAGGGCGCATAATCTATCAGAATATCAAGAGGTTTATACGGTTTCTGCTCTCGAGCAATCTCGGTGAGGTGCTGACCGTGGTGCTCGCCATGATATTCGGTATGCCTGTCATTTTCATACCCATTCAGATTCTGCTGATAAATCTCATAACCGACGGTCTGCCCGCAGTCGCGCTCGGAATGGAGCCTGCGGACGACGGGATAATGAACCGCCCGCCGCGCAGCCCCGACGAGAGCCTTTTTGCAAACGGATTGGGCATCACCATAGTCTTTCGAGGTCTTGTATTGGGGCTGTGCAATCTGCTGTCATTCGCGGTTGTGTACCGACTTTCACAAGACCTTGTCGTCGCGAGATCCGCGGCATATATGACCTTGATTTTCGCGCAGATGGTGCATGTTTTCGAGTGTAAGCTCGACAGGGGCGCACCGCTCGGCAGCCTGCATCCGTTCCGCAACAAGACGCTTCTCTTTGCGTGCGGCATGTCGATAGTCGTGACGCTGGCTGTCGTGTATCTGCCGATTTTGCAGAAAATTTTCAGCACGGCGGCAGTCACAGGCGAGCTTTTGATACCCGTGCTCGGCTCGGTCTTGATAAGCCCGCTGGTGGGTATGCTCGATCACGTTTTTATAAAAAATAAAATCGCCAAAAATTAGTTTTTATTTTTGTTAATAGACCGACGCAAAATTGCCAACAATAAGCAGGAACAAACCGAATTGCGGCTTTGGTCGCAGTTCGGTTTTGCATTTAGTGTCTGCGCGGTAAGGCGGATAGCAAAGGGCATCGGGATTTAAACGCATAGCTGCACTTAAATCCCGCCCAGCAAGCCAAGTCTTGCCCGCCAGTCATTATTTGTGCACGGCGGCGAATGACGATTCCGAGGCTGCCGCCTGTGCTGCTTTATAAATTTTGCGAGGTGACTTATGACAAGGGTAATGAAGACTGTGCTGACGGTTGTTTTGATAATGTCGGTTTTGGCATGCGGCTTTTTCTATTTCAGAAAGAACTATCTGCCCGATATTATCTGTGTGCGCGAAAAGGAGAATTTCAGCTTCGGACAGGGTCTGCTCACGGTAAAGGCGGACGGAAAAAAGCTTGCGGCCGCATCGACGTCGGCGGGCACATCACGCAATGGCACGCTGTACCTGTTTGACATGATTCCGCTCAAAACCGTGCGGATACAGACTGTGGATGACAAAAGGCTGATTCCCTGCGGGATATGCTTCGGGATAAAGATGTTTACGGCGGGAGTTGTCGTTGTCGGCACCTCGGACATCTACACGCTCGGCGGGTCGGTAAATCCGGCGGCGCAGGCAGGCATTGAGGCGGGCGACATTATTCTGACAATTGACGGCGCATTTGTGTCAAGCAACGAGGACATCATGGCTATAGTCAGCTCAAGTGAGGGCAGGACTCTGAGCATACAGTATGTGAGGGACGGCGCGTCAAAAAGCACAAAGCTCACACCCGCAAACGCAAAGAACGGCAATGGATTTAAGGCGGGAATGTGGGTGCGGGACTCATCGGCGGGAATAGGCACCGTGACCTATTATAATGAGAGCAGTGAAATAATAGCGGGTCTGGGACATGGCGTAACCGACAGTGACACGGGTCTTGTGCTGCCCGTGAGCAGCGGGGAGCTGGTGCGGGTCTCGATAACAGGGGTGGAGAAGGGCAAAACAGGAAGTCCGGGGGAGCTCAAGGGTATATTTGATTCGTCCAAGCCATTTGCAAATCTGCTCTTTAACAGTGAGTGCGGAATATTCGCGAAAAGAACCGACGACAGCTTCGGACTCGGCGCGAGTATGCCGGTCGCGCTCAAGCAGGAGATTCGAATGGGAAGCTGCAAGGTTCTGTGTGCGGCAAACGGAGATGAGCCGGCATATTATGACGCTCAGATAGAATCCATAAACCTGTCGGACGAAAATCCGTCGAAAAACATGATTGTGCGCATAACCGACGAAAAGCTGATTAAAATTACAGGCGGTATCGTGCAGGGCATGAGCGGCAGCCCAATCGTGCAAAACGGTAAAATTATCGGCGCCCTTACTCATGTGTTTGTGAACGAGCCGACAAAAGGTTACGGCATATTCATCGAGAATATGTTGTATAACGAGCAGTACGCTCTTTTAAGGAAAAACAATGCCGATGCAGCGTGATTTATCGACAAAAAAGGCCTTGCGTGGGTTGGTAAATTATGGTAATGTATGTCATGTACTTGGAAGAAAGCTAAATACAGCTTCAAAGGGGTCAAAAAAGTGGAGAACAAGGTGACGGTCCTGGTGGCGGATTCCGGCATTGATTTCGGCAGATTATGCACGAGAGAACTCGAAAAAAGAGGCTTTGCGGCAATCAATTGTGAAAAAGAGGGAAATGTAGTTTTAGAAAAAATACGGGAGCTCAAACCCGATGCGGTTGTACTGGATATGTTTCTCCCTTCCAAGGATGCAATAGGAATTATTGACGATATAAAGCAAGACAACAAAATCAAGCTCCCCGCTTTTTTCGTTATGTCGGGATTCGACAATGCCATTATGGAACGAGAGGTGATAAGATCGGGCGCGGCGTTTTATATTCTGAAGCCGTTTGACCTTTCGGTGCTTGCCGATCGCATCGCGCTGTTCACCAACGTCGCCAAGCCCGAAACGCTGCACATAGCGCCTGTGGATACCGAAATCATGGTGACTGATATAATTCATCAAATCGGTGTTCCCGCACATATCAAGGGGTATCATTATCTGAGAACCGCGATTATCATGTCAATTGAGGACAGCGAGATGATAAATGCGGTTACCAAAAAGTTATATCCTACGATAGCAAAAAAATACAAAACAACCTCCTCCCGCGTCGAGCGCGCGATACGCCATGCAATTGAAGTGGCGTGGGACAGAGGAGATCTTGATATATTGAACTCGTATTTCGGGTATACCATACATTCACTGCGCGGAAAGCCTACAAATTCCGAATTTATTGCAATGATCAGCGACAAGGTCAGCCTGTCTTTGAAGAAAATAAACAGAAGCGAATGCAACACGGGAACGTGAAAAAGCAGCAAAGGGCTGAATGTTAGCCGCCGGTTCAAAGGTGAGTTTGAACCGGCGGCTGCTTTTTGTCTCGGACGCTTTTAAAACGGCAAAAATTTTTGTATAACAAAGCTCGTTGTGATATAATATTCATTAATTGTATTAAAATCCGATGCTCTGCTTATTTTCAACTGCAAGCATTTTCGATAAATACTTATTCTGCGATAAAGGGAGAAACTGCCATGCACAAAATAAGTGCGGTTATTGTTGCCGGCGGCTCGTCCGCACGTATGGACGGAGTCGACAAGCTGCTCTTGAAAATAGGCTCGAAAACAGTGATAGAACGCTCGGCGGAGGCATTTGAAAACAACGCGCTCATAAGCGAGATTATCATTGTGGCATCCGAGTCCGCGGCGGACGAGTTTTTGCGCATCTGCGGCAGATTGTCAAAGCTCAAGGCAGTGGTGTGCGGCGGAAATACGCGCACAAAATCGGTCAGGTGCGGCATTGACGCGTGCTCCGCCGATGTGGAATACATAGCCATTCACGACGGGGCGAGGCCGTTTGTCAGCGCCGCGCTCATAACGCGCACAATAAAATGCGCCATTGATTACGGCGCGGCGGCTCCGGGGGTTAAGGTGATAGATACCATAAAGCGCGTGGACGGGGACTGTACCATTATCGGTACACCGAACCGCGACGAGCTTGTCGCGATAAGCACTCCGCAGGTATTTGAGGCGGTGCTGTTTCGCGCCGCCATAAAGGGAGTGGACGATTCGTTTGACGACTGTCAGCTTCTGGAGCGAATGGGACGAAAGGTTCGCGTGGTCGAGGGTGACAGAAACAACATAAAAATAACCGAGCGGTGCGATATTGCGCGCGCGCGGCAGATTGCGGGTGAGTCGGATATGAGGATAGGGCACGGCTATGATGTTCACAGGCTTGCATTGGGCCGAAGGCTGATTCTGGGCGGTGTTGAGATTCCGCACGAGACCGGACTTTTGGGTCATTCTGATGCCGATGTGCTGACTCACGCGATAATGGACGCGCTTTTGGGCGCTGCGGGGTTGGGCGATATCGGGCTGTTTTTTCCGGACACCGACGATGAGTTCAAGGATATCAGCAGCTTGACTTTGCTGAAAAGAGTGACCGACAGGGTGAGGCAGAGCGGATTTTCGCTCGGAAATATTGATGCGACAGTGCTGTGTCAGGCTCCGAAGCTCAGACCGTTTATAGACAGTATGCGCGAAGAGCTCGCACGGTGCTGCGAAATTGACATAGCGCAGATTAATATAAAGGCGACAACCGAGGAGGGACTCGGTTTCACGGGTGACAAAAGCGGAATAGCAGCTCACGCCGTCGCGCTTTTAAACGCACAATAATGTCCTCCGACACTACTCCGAAAGGGAAAAAACAATGAATATCTTAAGCAGCCTGGGAGATGCGTACACCACCATTTCCAACACCTTTGAATGGCGCGATGTCATTGATATTGCGCTGATTGCCTATATAATTTACGCGGTGATAACGCTTGTGCGTCAGACCCGTGCGGCTCAGTTGATGAGGGGAATTGTCATTTTGCTGATCGCCCGCTTTATAGCGCTTATGCTGAGCTTAAAGACCACGAATTTCCTGCTTGAAAACGTCTTGCAGTTCGGACTGCTCGCGATTGTCGTTGTGTTTCAGCCGGAGCTTCGGCGCGCACTCGAGCAGGTGGGGCGCAGCAAGCTCTCGACCCTCGCGATTTTTTCGGGGAAAATGAGCTCGGATGAAATCTCCACATGGAATGATGCGATAGTGACGGTCTGCGACAGCACCGAGCGAATGGCAAAGGAGAGAACAGGCGCTCTCATCGTGATTGAGATGGAGACGAGTCTCGGCGAAATAGTGAGGACGGGCACTAAGATAGACGCCGCTCCGACCTGCGAGCTGCTCGAGACGATTTTTTATGAGGGCACGCCGCTGCATGACGGCGCGGTCGTTATACGAAACGGGCGTGTCGAGGCGGCGGGATGTCTGCTGCCGGTATCGCAGAACACCGACATAAGCCGCGACATGGGCACACGTCACCGCGCGGCACTCGGAATGAGCGAGAATTCCGATGCGATTATCGTCGTGGTTTCGGAGGAATCGGGAATAATCTCAATCGCACAGAACGGTTTGATTGTGCGCAGACTTGACAAGTCCAATCTGTTTCGGATTTTGCAGAATGAAATTATGCCGCAGCCCGAGGAGGGCGAGGAGACGGGAAAGGGCTTTCTCGGGAGGTTAAAAAAGAAATGAAGTTTAAAGACGGAAAATCACCTTTTGAAAACAGAGTCTTCAAGGTAATATTCTCAATTGCGATGGCGATAGTGTGCTGGATGGCGGTCGTATTTACGATAAGCACCGAATCCAAGGTCACGATTACCGATGTGCCGGTCACGATAAATACCTCAAGCGCCGCATTTCAAAGTCTCGGTCTCGATATAATCGACAAAAACGAGATTACGGTAAATGTCAGGGTCGAGGGTCCTCGCACGGTGGTCGGTGCACTTGACAAAAACAGCGTCAAGGTCACGCCCAGCTTTGCCTCGGTAAAAGAGGTCGGTGTATATGAGCTTCCGCTCACGGCGACAAAGTCAAATCAGCTCGAAAATTTCACCATTGTATCGGTCGACCCGATAACGGTAAAGCTCAGATTCGACAATGCAACAAGCAAAAAATTCCCCGTGTCCGTCAATGTAATCGGACTTGAAACAAGCGAGGAATTTATTGTTGAGACGCCTGTCTCAAACCCGCCCGAGGTCACGATAACCGGACCCGAGCTTGACGTCAACAACATCGCCAAGGTGGTTGCGGACTGCACGGTAAACGCCGAGGTCAGTGAAACCGTTACTCAGAGCTGTGCGCTGACGCTGTTGGACGCGGACGGCAATGCTATTACAAGCAGCACTCTCAAGATAGACAACGAGACCGTAGATGTCTCGGTTCCCGTTTACAAGCGCGGAGTTGTGCCGATTGACATCGAGTTCAGCAACGTGCCGGAGGGCTTTGACATCTCGACTCTGAAATATGTAATGAGCATAAAAGAGCTCGATATCGCGGCGAGCGCAAAGGTCATTGATAATCTGAAAACGAAAATTGTCGGATATGTAGACCTCGCCGCCTTTGAAATTGGGGAGAGCTATACCTTTGATATAGATTTTCCGACCGGAGTCGTCAATCTGGATAATATTGAGCAGGTTACGGTTTCGTTCCCGAAGGAGAATATCGCAAGCAAAAAAGTGAACGTGAGCGACATCAGGGTTCAAAACGCGCCCGCCAACATGAAGGTCACCGTGAAAAATACCAGAATCAACGATGTCACGGTAATCGGTGCAACCGACGATGTTCTGGGTCTGCTGTCGGGGTCGGTGATTGCGATAGTCGACGTCAGCCAGCTCAGTGTCGAAAAAGGAAGCTATAACGTGCCTGTAAAATTCACAGTTACTGCCAATAACACAACCTTTGTGTCGGGCAGCTACACCGTTCTTATAGAAGTGGAGCCCAATTAATGATAATAGTATCCGGAGTGAGAATTCCGCTCGGGGAAAATGACGAAAGCGCCGTTCGGGCGGCGCGCGAAAAGCTTGCACTTGCGCCCTCTGAGATTGTTTCGGGAAAGGTCAGACGAGTTTCATACGATTCGCGTCATGGCAGCGTGAGCAAGGTCTGCTCGGTTTTGCTTGAGCTGAAAAGCTCAGGCGACGAAATCAAGCTGTGCGAAAAGAACGGCGCGGTCAGCGCATTTGACAAAAAAGAGCTTAAGCTGACAGCGGGAAACAATAGGCTGAAATCGAGACCCGTGGTTGTGGGTTTCGGACCATCGGGCATGTTTGCGGCATATCTGCTGAGCGAATACGGCTTTCGCCCCATCGTAATCGAGCGCGGAGAGCAGGTCGAAAACAGAGTGAAATCTGTAGAGGGCTTTTTCCGAAATGCGAGCCTTAACCCCGAGAGCAATGTGCAGTTCGGAGAGGGCGGGGCGGGTACCTTTTCGGACGGGAAGCTCACGACCCGCATAAATGACCCGCTCTGCGATTATGTGCTCGACACGCTTGTGATGCTGGGTGCACCCGAGGATATCTTATACAGGGCAAAGCCCCATATCGGCACAGACAGACTTCGCGCAGTTGTGAGAGCGATGCGCGAGAGAATCATACAAAACGGCGGCGAATTCAGATTCAATACCAAGCTTGAAAACATTGTGTCGGCGGGCGGCGAAATCCGCGCCGTGAGCTGTGCACAGGACAGTATAGAGACCGAGACGGTGCTGCTCTGCTGCGGACACAGCGCGCGAGACACCTTTGAAATGCTGCGCACAAACGGACTGGAGCTTTGCGCAAAGCCGTTTTCGGTAGGTGTGCGAATCGAGCATTTGCAGGAGGATATCGACCGAGCCGTGTTCGGAAGACATGCGGGCAACCCGCTTTTGCCAAAGGGCGAATACGCGCTTGCCTCAAAGGTCAACGGGAGAGGGGTATATACCTTTTGCATGTGCCCGGGCGGCACGGTCGTCGCCGCGGCGAGCGAGAGCGGCGGCGTTGTGGTCAATGGAATGAGCGAGTATTCGCGCGGCGGCAAAAACGCAAACAGCGCGGTAGCCGTGTCGGTGTCTCCGTCGGATTTCGGCAGTGACCCGTTTGATGCGCTGAGGTTTCAGCGCGAGCTGGAGCAGACGGCGTTCAGACTCGGCGAAAACAGCTATAGGGCTCCGGCGCAGGACTTTGAGAGCTTTAAAAACTCGAAGCCAGGACTGAAAATATCGTCGGTCGAACCGACATACCCGATAGGGGTGGCCGAGAGTGATTTTACAAAATTGTTCGGTCAAAAAATAAGCAAAACACTTGCGCTCGGAATAACCGAGCTCGGCAAAAAGCTGCGCGGCTTCGACAGCCTGAGCGCGGTTTTGACAGGAGTCGAAACCAGAACCTCATCTCCGATACGGATAATGCGTGACGAGCTGAGCCGAGAGGCGACAAGGCTTCATGGTCTGTACCCGTGCGGCGAGGGCGCAGGCTACGCAGGAGGAATAATGAGCGCCGCAGTAGACGGACTGAAATCCGCCTCGTCGATAATCGAAAAATACAAGCCGACGGAGTAGAATACTGACGACAGTAAGCGAGACAACAAGAGAGCAATCGGAGATAACAGGAGAGGATATCGGCAGTAAAGCCCTCAAATCCTTTATATATTTATTCCAAGTAAACCCGCCCCGCCCCGCGCTGAGCTGAGCTGAGCGATGTGGCGGTGTTCGGGCAAAGCCCGTAATGCTGAAAATTTCCAATCCAAGCCCGCCCCGCGCTGAGCTGAGCTGAGCGATGTGGCGGTGTTCGGGCAAAGCCCGTAATGCTGAAAATTTCC
>JAVXQD010000053.1:0-13273 GCA_036644375.1 Oscillospiraceae bacterium | reverse complement strand
AAATCATCTCTTTCGAAACAATTTTGTTTTTCAGAAACTCATAACATAGCCTTTGGTTCTGTTGCTCAAACAATGTCCTTGGCATTCCTGTGTAATTTAGCACCTTACCATTTTCAAAAATTTCTCGTGTGTCATGGTAATTGATTTCTTCGTTTTCAATTTTACCGGAATTATATGCAAACAGTATTCTGAAATTATATAGAACCCGGTCAATCGTTTCAACCGAATCAATGTTTTGGTGGTTCCAGTACGCTCTTGTTTGTTCATACGGCGTCATAACAGTTTCCTCCTTAATTACTCATTATATTAATTTTATCAGCATAATTATCGGTTGGCAATCAATTCTCCGCCCTTCTGTACATATTATACCCTTATTTTAGCTAAATTGGGCAACTAATCTTACATCAAGCATATTAAATATTAGGATAGCAAAATGTAAAAACAGAGCAGCATTGCAAAAACGGTATCAGTCTTATCACTGTCGGTACAGTCGTGAATAGCCGTCCAAATAAACACACCGCCCGCTGATTTGTCAGCAAGGCGGTGTGTTTTGTACTATTCAGTATATCTCATGCTTTTTCTTGTGGGCGCGCACAATAGTTATAACTACCGAGGCCAAAAAGGCGGCAGCCAAAAATACGGGGCCTATCCATTCGTTCGGATTTTCATTGTAACTCAAAATCGCTGTCCACAAACGGTCTATAGATTCATTCGTCTCCTCAGGCAGAGCCTTAAACACCTCGGTTTTTTTAATGACCTCAGCCGGAGGATACGCAATTGCCATTGCGCTTTCATCGAGCTCAAGCAGGGCTTTTGCTTGAGAAATAGGAGTGGAGTAGCCGATATATTCTGCATTTGCAGCCGAAATTTCCGGTTCGCACAGAAAATTGATAAACATCTCGGCGGCTTCCTTATTCTGGCTTCCCTTCGGTATTACCATAGCATCGACAAAATAGTTTGTGCCCTCGTCGGGAATTACAAAAGCAAGATTAGGGTTTTCGCTCATCATTGTGATGGCATCCCCTGCGTAATACGGGGCAATGGCGGCTTCCCCGCCCTCCATTTTATTAAATATCTCATCCATGACATAAGCCTGCACGAGCATTTTTTGATTTTTCAGCTCATTTGCCGCCTCCTCAAGATGTGTAGGATCACAGTCATTGAGTGAATAGCCGAGCCGCAAAAGCGAAATTCCGAAGGCATCGCGCGAATTGCTGAACATCAGGATGTTTCCGATATACTTTGAGTCCCACAGCGCGTCCCAGGACGTTATCTCATCCTCGACCATCGTCGTGTTGTAAATCAGTCCTACAAGCCCCCACATATAAGGAACAGAATACATGTTTTCAGCATCGTATTCCATGCCCTTGTATACGTCATCGACAATCGAAAAATTCGGAATATTGGAGTAGTTTAGCTTTTCAAGCATGTCCTCCTCTATCATTCTTGCAACCATATAATCCGACGGAATTATAATATCATACTGCGCTCCGCCGCTTTTGATTTTGGCATACATCTCTTCATTTGACGCAAATGTCGTATAGTGAACGGTTATTCCCGTGAGCTTTTCGAATTCCTTTATTACATGCGCGGAATCATCCGACCCGTCCGAGATGTATTCGCCCCAATTGTAGACGTTCAGCGTTACTTTTTGATCCTTCAGCTTCTGATAAAATTCCTTGTTGCCATCCACAGATGCAAATACCGAAAGGGAAGCTGAGCAGAGCAGCAAAACGCAAATAATCAGACAAAACAATTTTTTTATCATGTTCTGCGCTCCTTTGAAAGCTGCCTTTCGCCCCTTATATCACGATAGTTCATGATGAGCAGAATCGACAGCACCGTCACAAAAAGTATTGCGGAGAGCGCATTTATTTCGGGGCTGACTTTGCGCCGTGTCATCGAATAGACAGCGATCGGAAGTGTCTGCGCCGTACCCGAGGTAAAGTAGCTTATGACAAAGTCATCTATTGAATAGGTCAGCGCCATTAAAAATCCTGTTGTTATTCCCGGCATAATTTCAGGAATCACAACCTTGAAGAATGCCTGCAGGGGACTGCATCCCAAATCAAGCGCCGCCTCATAAAGGTTTTTGTCCATTTGCCGCAGTTTAGGGCTCACCGACAGAATTACATATGGAACGTTAAACGTGATATGTGCGAGTATGAGGGTAAAGATTCCCATTTCGAACCCTATGCCGAAATACTCCGCAAAGCTTCTGAACCCCACAAACAGAAGCAGCATGGATACTCCGGTGACAATTTCAGGGTTGACGACAGGGGCGTAGGTGGCATTCATAACAAGTGAACGGCTTAGCTTGTTCATTGAGCGTATTCCCACAGCAGCGGCAGTTCCGAGAACGGTCGCCACTACAGAGGAAATTGCCGCAACAAGAAGCGTAACCCCAAGAGCCTTTATTATCATATCGTTGTGAAAAAGCTGCTTGTACCAATCGAGAGTAAATCCGGTAAAAACATTGCGGCTTTTTGATTGATTGAATGAAAATAAAATCAGTACCGCAATAGGAAGGTAGAGAAAGATAAAGACGAGCACAGTGTATGCCCGTGAGGTTCTGTTCATGCGTTTTGTCATCATATCAGCATACCCTCCATTTCCTCATCATCGAACTGGTTGGCCATGCTCATGCACAAAAGCACAATTACCATAAGAACAAGCGCCATTGCCGAGCCGAGATGCGGATTGTAGGTGTTTCCGAGAAACTGCATCTCAATTAAATCTCCGATAAGAATATTTCCGCCCCCGCCGAGCATACGTGAAATGATAAACGTGCTGATTGAGGGCACAAACACCATCGTGATTCCCGTTGTTATTCCGGGCAGTGCAAGCGGGATAATCACCTTTGAGGTGACCCTCCACATGTTTGCTCCCAAATCCTGAGCCGCCTCAATAATCGAATTGTCGATTTTGGTCATAATTGAATAGAGCGGAAGAATCATAAACGGCAGGTAGTTGTATACCATGCCGAGCACAACCGCACCCGGCGTGTTTATCATCTGAAACGGGCCAAGCCCGATAAGTCCGAACAGCTTGTTGATAATCCCATTGTTTTCGAGCAGTGTCATCCATGCATAGGTGCGGAGCAAAAAGTTCATCCACATCGGAAGCATGATAAGCATAATCATCAGCGACTGACGGGATCCGCTCATGCGTGAAATCAGATATGACAACGGGAATGCAAGCAGCAGACATATAACGGTTGCAATGAGTGCCAACCATATAGAGCGCGCAAACACGGGCGCATACTGTCCTATACTTGATATATTCGAAATTGTGAAATTGCCGCTTTTATCTGTAAAGGCATAGTAGCCCACAAGTCCGAGCGGTGCAATTATAAAAATAATCATCCATATGATGTATGGTACACCGGCGATTTTTGACTTCATCTGTCATTCCTCCGGTCTCTTCATTATATGAATCTCATCGGGTCCTATTTTCATGCCGACCTGTGTTCCGGGCTCAGCGCTTTGGGTGGAATGAACCTTCCATGTATATCCTGCCTGCTCAATAAGCATCTCAAAGTGGACGCCTTTGAAAACAACGCTCTTTACAACGCCCCAAAGGTCACTCTTGTTAAGCGTCACAAGCTGAATGTCCTCGGGCCTTACAACGACATCGACGAATTCGTCCTTGGCAAAGCCGCTGTCAACGCATTTGAACTTTTCTCCCGCAAACTGAACGAGATAATCATCGTGCATTATTCCCTCGATTATATTACTCTCTCCGATAAAATCAGCAATAAAAGCATTTTTGGGCTCATTGTAGATATCCTCCGGTGTTCCGATTTGCTGTATTATACCTCCGTTCATAACAACGACGGTATCGGACATCGTAAGTGCTTCCTCCTGATCATGGGTTACATACACAAAGGTTATATCCAGCTGCTGCTGAATTCGTTTCAGCTCCACCTGCATATCCTTGCGCAGCTTTAGGTCAAGCGCCCCGAGCGGCTCATCCAAAAGAAGGATGCGAGGCTTGTTCACCAGTGCGCGCGCAATCGCCACACGCTGCTGCTGTCCGCCCGACATTGCTCCGATTCTGCGTGACTCAAAGCCGCGGAGATTCACAAGCTCAATCATCTCTGCTACACTTGCCTTTATTTCACTTTCCGGAGTTTTTTTCAAGCGCAATCCAAATGCGATGTTCTCAAATACATTGAGGTGCGGAAACAGCGCATATCGCTGAAATACCGTGTTCACTTCGCGCTTATACGGTGGTACATGAGTCACATCCTTGCCGTCAAAAAACACCCTGCCGCTGTCGGGAATTAAAAATCCTCCGATAAAGCGCAGAGTAGTCGTCTTTCCACAGCCGGACGGACCTAACAGAGTAACGAATTCCTCGTCATGAATGTCCAAGCTGAGGTTGTTGAGTATCGTCTCTCCGTCGAACGCAATAGAACAGTTGTCGAGACGCACCAATACATTGTTTTCCATTTCTTATACCCCTTTGCGGTTAATTGGCTCTCGCCTCTTTGACGAGCGATATCGAACGTTGCCACCCCGCAAAAAGGTTTGTTACACCATGCAAGCAAGCACAGCTACAGCGGCAGTGTCGAGTATCGGGTTTCTTGTCATTTTAGGACAATACTCATAATATAAAGCCCTGCAATGAGTTTGTCAATAACTTTGAAAAATTTAAATAATCCGATAAACCTCTTAGCTTATTTGTAGTTTTGTCAGATAGACTGCGTAATACTTTAAAATACTCTGCATTTCGTTAATTATCTTTAGTATGCTTCAAATTCATGTGAATAGTCATATGCTTTTTTACCCGATTATCCATATAGGCAAATTTCCTGACTTCGTCAAATCCATGAATCTATTCCGTATGAGCATGAGCATTTTACATGGTTTGCCTTTACCCGCGCTGAATTTGACAATCATACTCATTAAGAACACAAAATCCCCATTTGCCGCAGTTTTTCGCGGCAAATGGGGATTTTATTCTGTGAGCAGCTGTTAGTCGTTCACATATGGCAGAAGCGCAATCTGACGCGCTCTTTTGATTGCAGTTGTAAGCTCGCGCTGATGTCTTGCACATGCGCCTGTTACACGGCGGGGAATAATCTTTGCACGCTCTGACATGAACTTGCGCAGACGAGCCACATCTTTATAGTCAATTTCGCCCTGTCTGTCTACACAGAACTGGCAAACTTTTCTGCGGCGGGGACGGGGACCGTTGTTGCGATAAGGTCTGTCCGACCTTTCGGGACGGTCAGAACGCTCCGCTCTTGCGGTAGTGTTTTCCATTGTTATACTCCTTATAGATTAGATTTTAATTAGAATGGCAAATCGTCGTCATCACTGATAACAGCGAAATCATCGTTGTCGCCTGCCGAAAAGCCAACCTCAGGCATTGGAGGGGGGTCGAGATGAGTCTCATACCCGCCGCCGGACGCGCTTGGTGATGCTCCCGGATTTTTGCTCTCAGTGAAATAGACGTTATTTGCAAGCACCTCAAAGGCCTTGCGGTTTTTGCCCTCTTTGTCGGTATAGGTTCTGGTTTGAATAGAACCCTCCACAGCCATCATCTGCCCTTTTTTAAAATAGCGGCAAATGAAATCTGCGGTGTTTCGCCACGCGACGACATCAATAAAATCGGTCTGACGCTCGGCACCCTGCTTTACGTAGGAACGATTAACCGCCAATGTAAAGGTTGTCACCGAAATATTGGACGGCGTATGACGCAACTCAGGGTCGGCCGTTAGACGACCCATCAAAGCAACCTGGTTTAACATAATTTCGGCCTCCTGTTACATTGATTTAGGCATCTTTACGCACAATGATTGTACGCAGAATGCCGTCCGTAATCTGATAAACGCGGTCAAGCTCTTTTGTGAAATCTGTGGGAGCTTCGAAGTTTACAAGAACATAATAACCTTCGGTTTCATCCTCAATTTCATATGCCAATTTGCGCTTGCCCCATTCATCCACCGACACAACCGTACCGTTTGCCGCGATGAGGCTTGTGAACTTCTCTATAAGAGCCTTTGTCGCATCCTCGTCAAGTTTTGTGTTGAGTACCATGATGGTTTCATACTTTGCTGACATTATTTTGCACCTCCTTTTGGACTTTAGGCCCGTTGATACGGGCAAGGATGTTATACGCGAATTGCGCAGAACTGATTAAGTATATCAATAACAGACTTTTTTGTCAATTGCATAAAAGCATTAATTATATATTGAGCGATTTTAAATATTCCGCGAAATCCCTGCCTATTTCCTTGTGTTTAAGAGCTGTTTCCACGATTGCTTTCATCATACCGAGCTTGTTTCCCATATCATATCGGGTTCCGACAAAATCGACGCCAATCGTCCCCTTTCCCTGTGCGAGAATGCGTATGGCATCGGTCAGCTGAATTTCACCCAATGCACCGGGAGGGAGGTTCTCAAGTATACCGAACACCTCGTTTGTCAAAACCACACGCCCGAGAATTGAATAAAGCGACATTATTTGGTCGGGCTTCGGTTTTTCAATCATATCGTCTATTCTGAACAAATTATCTCGAATCGGGTGCACATTCATCGATGAATATTTTAAAATCTGCTCCTTTGTCACCTGCTTGATGCCGAGTGCCGGAAGCTGAAATTCGTCATATGCATCTATAAGCTGCTTCGTCACCGGAATCTCGGACATAATAACATCATCTCCGTACAGAACGGCGAACGGCTCGTTGCCGACAAAAGATTTGGCACAGTAGATGGCGTGACCCAGCCCTTTTATTTCTTTTTGCCTCATAAAACAGATGTTTGCAAGCTGCGCCGGCTGCATCACACTTTCTAAAAGCTCGGTTTTGCCGCTTGCCGAAAGGGCCGCTTCCAGTGAGGGATGGCGATCAAAATGATCCTGAATAGCATCCTTGCCCCTGCTTGTGATAATAAGAATATCCTCAATTCCCGAGGCGACCGCCTCCTCGACTATGTACTGGATTGCGGGCTTGTCCACAATGGGGAGCATCTCCTTAGGGATTGCCTTGGATGCAGGGAGAACGCGAGTCCCCATACCCGCTGCGGGTATGACGGCCTTCTTGATTTTCATTGCACTTCCTCCGTGATTTTATTATAAGCCGCACAATAAAGTGTTTTGCGACTCGGCTTTAAGAGCTACAGCAGTGTCACAATTAAAAATGCCACAGCCATCATCAATATATAAGGGGCAAAAACAAGCAGAATCGCCACCGTGCTCGGACCTGATATTCCCGCCAGCCGCGATGAAAACTCCTGCTCAGTGCTGCATTTTTTGCGGAGAGCGGTCATTTTCCTGATTGCCGATTTCCGATACAGGTAAACCGCAAACAGACCCCAACAGAAATTTGCCATGACAATCACCATTGAGCAAACGTTGGCGGCCGAGGTCCAAAATTCCACAGAAAGCCCAAGATTCACGCCTAAAGGGACAAACAGTGTGATCATTACCATCGGAATGCTCATAATGAAATTCGCTGCAAATGCGGCAATCGCCGCCGTCCAGACTCTGCGGTAAAGAAAATACACAACCGGAAACATCATTGCGCTCCATGTGAATGTGAATTTTTTTCCGCTGTCATCCTGTATTTTGAAGCAATACAGATAATATCCGATGCTTGTCGCAATAAATGTCATCCAGCTTTTTATGTCGATTCCGTCAAGCTTCTTATTATCTTTAATCGCCTGCTCCAATTCGGGCGGAATCACATCTGCGGACATCTGTCGGTTTCCGCTTGCGCTGTTTTCGACATATGCGGGCAGCGGCGGTGCCTTGGTTATCGGAGCTCCGCATTGATTGCAGAAATTAACTCCATCTTGATTTGCCGCTCCGCAGCCGGCGCAAATTACACTGCTGCTTGAAGCCTCCTCATTCTGCGCTTTCGGAGCTGCCCATACAAAGCCCTCAGCGTGCAGTTTAGCATTGGCGCATTGACCATGTTCTTTATAGCAAGCCCTGTGATGCGGCGTTCCGCACTCGGGGCAGACCGCAAGATCATCCGATTCGGAAAATGCCTTTCCGCAATACGGGCATTCGCAATCCTGATACATATACATAAATAACCTCCGCTGGGTATAACGCCCATATATTCATTTTATATTATTTAGGCTAAAAATGCAAAATAAAAAAAGCTTTTGATTTTATCCGATTTTATGTATAATTATCAGTACTAATAAAATTAAGAGGTAATGAGCTATATGCTAATTGTCGATGAATACGTTATGCGCCTGTCTGCTGTCGGAGATGATATCGACGCACTGGTCAAGGCATTTGATTTGGAAAGCGTCCGAAAAGAGCTTGATGAGCTTGAAATGGTTACCGCCCAAACCGAATTTTGGAATGATCCTGAAAAAAACAAAACGGTTCTCGCGCACCAAAGCGGACTTAAATCCAAGGTTGAGTTTGCCCAAAAAATGGAAGAGGGGCGCGATGACGTCGCTACCCTTATCGAAATTGCCGAGGAATCCGGCGATGAGACGATGGGCAGCGAGATTGAGTCCGCCCTAAAAAGCCTTGAGCATATGGTTGAGGAGCAGCGGCTATCGACACTGCTCACGGGAAAATATGACGACAGCAATGCAATTTTGACTTTTCATGCGGGTGCGGGCGGAACCGAGGCGCAGGACTGGGTTCAGATGCTATATCGCATGTACAACCGCTTTGCGCAATCCCACGGGTTTAAGGTCAATCTTGTAGACTATCTCGAAGGGGATGAAGCAGGAATAAAAAGCGCCTCGATTCTCATTGAGGGTCACAATGCCTACGGATATCTGAAGGGAGAAAGCGGTGTTCACCGTCTTGTGCGCATCTCACCGTTTGACTCGTCCGGAAGACGGCACACCTCCTTTGCATCACTTGAGGTAATTCCCGAAATTAAAAATGACGGAGAAATCGAAATCCGAGATGAGGATATCAAGATGGATGTCTTCCGCTCAAGCGGTGCGGGCGGACAGCATGTCAACAAGACCTCCTCTGCCGTTCGTCTGACACATATTCCCACCGGTATTGTCGTCGCGTGTCAAAACGAGCGCAGCCAATTTCAGAATAAGGATATGTGCATGAAGATGCTGAAATCCAAGCTCGTGAAAATCAAAGAGCAGGAGCATCTTGAAAAAATAGACGATATCAAGGGAAATCAGATGGAGATAGCTTGGGGCTCTCAAATTCGAAGCTATGTATTTATGCCATATACTCTTGTGAAGGATCACCGCACGGGCTTCGAGGTCGGAAATGTCGGTGCCGTGATGGACGGTGATCTTGACGGATTTATAAACGCCTATCTTGTCATGAAAAGCAAGGAACAATAACTCTCTCGGAAAGAACAGGATTGAAATGCAAGCCTCAAAAACAAAAAAAATAGTATTCAATGCCCTTATAGCCGCAATTTATGCCACACTGAGCCTTACTCTCGCCCCCATTTCTTTCGGACCCTTGCAAATCCGCATATCGGAGGCGCTGACACTGTTGCCGATTTTAAATCCGTGCGCAATATGGGGCGTTACCCTCGGCTGTCTTATCACCAACGCCGCCGGAGTATCGATGGGACTCAATATTCTCGGAGCAGTTGATGTTGTTACAGGGACTCTCGCAACTCTTTGTGCGGCTTTTCTGACGGCAAAACTCGGAAAAGTCAGATTCAATGGACTGCCTGTTTTGGCAGCAGTCCCGCCAATTATAATAAACGCCGTTGTAATCGGTGCAGAGCTTTATCTTGTAAATCCGACCGAGGGCGGGGTCGTGATGATGCTCGGTTTCATGGGCTCTGTGGGGCTGGGTCAGTTCGGTGCATGTATGATTCTCGGTCTGATTCTCATTACGATGCTCGAAAAAACGAGGATATCGGAGACGCTGCGAACGCTTTAACTGCCCTATTCGCCTGTCGGGGCTATCCTATCCGAGACCTTGTCTCAATTAAAGCGCACTTCACTCGCTGTGATTTCCGACGCATCAAGCAAAACAAAATTAAAGTCATAAAAAAATTCCGCACACAGCAATGTATGCGGAATTTTTTGATTGTTCAGCAGCCATTAATAACATGAATACCTCTCCTTGAATACTATGTAGCAACAGGCTTAGAGCCGTTAGGAGAGAAGCATATGAGAGTGTATAATTTAACCCCGCAGCGGGAGGATTCGCGCGACGCCAAGCTTAATCAAACAATGCTCGGACCGATTCCGATGTCTGTGGATCTTCGCCCTCTTTGTCCGCCTGTATTTAATCAGGGAGAACTCGGAAGCTGCACCGCAAATGCCGGGGTTGCGGCGCGCATGATGCTGACAAGCGTTAAAACATTGCTTTCGCGACTTTTTCTGTATTACAAGGAGCGTGAAATAGAGGGCACCGTTTCTGTCGATGCCGGCGCGACCATGCGCACACTTTGCAAAGCACTGCACAAATACGGCGTTTCAAGCGAACAGCTATGGCCGTACAATATCGAAAATTTTGCCGAAAAGCCATCGCTTGTCGCCGATATCAACGCCATGGAATATAGAATTCTCGGATACAAGGCCTTCGATGAAAACGGGATTGCGGACTATGTCGCACAAATACGTCAATATCTCGCCACAAGACACCAGCCTGTCTTAATAGGTGTTCTTGTTTACGAGAGCTTCGAATCCGAAGCTGCCGAGCGCACCGGTTATGTGCCTGTGCCCGACACGAAAACCGAAAAATTTCTCGGCGGTCATGCCCTGCTGATCGTGGGGTATGACGACGAAAAGCAGCTGTTTATTGTGCGCAACAGTTGGGGCGTTCAGTGGGGGGCAATGGGCTATGGCTTTATGCCATATGAGTTTGTCACCCGAAAAATAGCATTTGACGCATGGGTTCTCGAATAGCATACCGTTTTAATATTTGCCGAACACTTTAAAGCCACAGGTGTTAAATAGCTTTTAAGGAATTTTCAGCACCTAAAGCAACTTCGTTGTGTAATGATACAACTAAGCACCGGTTATTTTCAGCGCTGACCGATTTTGTTTTGGCTCGGCGCTGTTTTTTTGTGTGCTCCCGCGCAATCAAGGCAGCATAATAATCATGTGCGAAATATTGGTTGACACAAGTAGACCTTAGTGCTATTATATATCCAAATACAGACTCTGTTTCTCTGCACCGCATTTAGCGGGGCAACCTATCATCAATGCCCGGTATAGGAGAAAAAACATGAAAATAAAGCTGTCGTTTTCCGTCTTGACATTTATACTTTGTCTGTCACTTTTCGGCTGCCGTGTCAGTATCGACAGCGGGATGGATTCCGAGCAAAATTCCGTCACTCAACAGGTCTGCCATGATTATGTTGACAGCTATGGGAGGGTGGAATTCGAGTCGCCGTGCGATGCATATAACCCGCTTACCGGCAACAGCGATATGGCGCGCGACCGTGTCGGAATGAGACCTTTTGCGGTTGATATCAATAATATTTACACCTGTTGGCCGCAGTATGGGATATCCCAAGCTGATATTCTGTACGAGTTTCTTACAGAGGGAGGCATTACGCGCTTCATGGCAGTATTTTCAGATGTCAGAGATGTCCCGCGAATAGGCTCGGTGCGCTCTCTGAGAAATTCCGCGATGGACGGCATTTATCAGCTTGACCCAATTGTCGTTCATTGCGGAATAGGCGGCGCCAAGGCCGACGA
The DNA here is from genome assembly GCA_036644375.1 of Oscillospiraceae bacterium. GTDB lineage: Bacteria > Bacillota > Clostridia > Oscillospirales > Ruminococcaceae > CALWZE01. Next base: position 1,652 of record JAVXQD010000053.1, on the reverse strand, counting down.
GTTTTTGCGGCATTACGCTGTTCGAACCGTTAGTTCAGACTTCTGCCCTTCAGGTTTTTGGCGCGATAAAATAAGAGAACAAACCTATAGCCCTGAACACTGCCTTTTTACTTCGGGCAGACTTATAAATAACGCGCTGATTGAACTGCCTCTGATAAAGCATGAAACGACAAATCCGCCACAGTACTCCGCGTTTAATTTTGCAAAAGGCAATAGTGAGAGGATTTTGCTGACCGACGGTTCCGCAAAAAACATCAAATGCTGTCTGACCGGCTATGCCTATCTTGAGTACGTATATGACAGCACAACAGGAAAATATCTGCGGAGCGAATTCGGCGAGCCTCAAATAGATGCCAACAGCGGTGCTCAACTTGCTTTTGACAATGTATTTGTTCTCTATTACACTCCGAACAATGACCGTGCAAACCGGTTTTGTTTCGTTGATGATTTTGCAAAATACGAGCAGGGTTATTACTTTTCAAACGGAACCTATCAACACATAACCTGGTCAAAGCAAGAACCAAAACGCGGATTTGTATTTTTGACCGACAGCGGTGATGAGCTTGTTGTAAATAAGGGCACAACCTGTATCAGTCTTGCTCAAAACGAATATATTGACAAAATGGAAATAACCGATTAATAATTATTGTATCCGGAGGTGACGGGAATGGACGAAAAAATACGGCTTTCCGATTCGGAGTGGAAAATAATATCAGAGCTTTGGAGCGAATCGCCAAGGACTATTACTCAGCTTGTAAGCGCGCTTAAACAGAGCTGCAACTGGTCGAAAAGCACTGTAATCACCCTTTTAAATCGAATGGAGGCTAAGGGCGCCGTATATTATACCGAGGGAAGGAAAGCTCGTATGTACTTTCCATCGGCAACACATGAGGAGCTCGTGCGCAGCGAAACCGAGGAGTTTATCGACAAGGTTTATAATGGCAACGCGGGACTTCTCTTGTCCGCTCTGGTTGACAGCCATTCTTTATCCGCAGATGAAATATCAAGCCTTCACAGCATTTTGAGCAATGCTCAAAAGGAAAAGGAGGAGAAAAAGTAATATGCTTGAGACAATAATAACCTCTTCTGTCATTATAGTTGTCCTCTTCCTGTTTCGGCGGGTGTTGGGGTTTAGGGTATCGGCAAAGCTGCAATACGCGCTCTGGCTGCTTGTCGCTATCCGTCTTCTGATTCCGCTGCCGCTGTTGTCGAGCCCGATTAGCATAATGAACCTTGAGAATACGCGTGTGTTTGAACAGACTGCTCAAACAATCGTATCTGCCATGCAGGCGCCTGATTCCGCAAGGTCAGGTTCCGACCAATTAATTTCCGAAGACAGCGTTCAATCTTCAGCCGAAAACAATTTCCGTCCGTCTGAACCGAAACCGAATACAGCAAAAAGCCCTATTTCATTCAGCCGCGCGAATTTAAAGAGCTCTGTATTGTTCGTGTGGCTGGCGGGTATGACCGCTACGGCCGCATGGTTTGCCGCTTCCAATTTTTTGCTATATCTCAAGCTGAAAAAAGAGCGCGTTGAAGTCAGCGTACCCATCGCCGAATGCCGGATATATCGCACCGCTCTTCTCTCGTCCCCCTGTCTTTTCGGGCTGTTTTGTCCGTCAGTATATCTGACTGACAACGTCATGAAAGAT
>JAVXQD010000052.1:0-13516 GCA_036644375.1 Oscillospiraceae bacterium | reverse complement strand
CGGCATTCGCCGCTCGGCAAGGAAACCTACAGCCAGCGCAGCCGCACGATCGAGCGTGTATTTGCCGACGCAAAGGAAAAACATGGCATGCGCTATACAACCTACAGAGGTCTATCTCAGGTTACAAACTGGGTTAGGCTTAAGTTCGCTGCCATGAATCTGAAAAAGCTGGCAAACTGGCGGTATCCAACGCCTCTTTTTCGCCATCTGTTTAGTGCTATTTCAATATTCCAAGCTAAAACACCCTCGGCACTCCCGTGCTGAGGGCGTTTCTCGACAGGCTGAAGCCGAGAGCGCAGGCTCTCGGCTAATGTGATCGAAAATGTTTTTTCGGCGCTGTTCCGAACCCGGGAATTGTTAATCAAGCACACTATTCTGCAATTAATCGGCTTTTAGCCCGCCTCTTTTCCGGATATTTGAAAATTCCGGTCGCCGTTTTTCGATTCTTCAACATGCAGTTCGAGATTCTATTTCGCGTCGCTGCGGCTCAGAGCTCGGGATTTGCATCTGTCAGCTCTGATCCTTGGATTTGAATATCAGCGCAATGATAAGTCCGGACATCAGTGACATCGAAATACCGCCCGCCGCCGCGCCAAGACCGCCTGTCAGCACACCGACAGCTCCCTTTTCCGCAATGGCGGATTTTACGCCCTCATAAAGTAAATGTCCGAAGCCGATAATGGGAACTGTTGCACCGGCCCCTGCAAAATCAACCGCGTACTTGTAAAGTCCAAGCGCGCTGAGCGCGACGCCTGACACAACGAATGCCGTAAGAATTCTTGCGGGAGTTAATTTTGTGAAATCAATAAGAATCTGACCCACAAGGCATATGCCCCCGCCCACCAAAAATGCTTTTAGGTAATCCATAGATGCTCATCTCCATTAATTAAAAATACCCTTTGTGGCTATTATGCCGCAAAGGGTATTTTATTATACGGAAACTCAATCCGCGTTTAAACATCTAATCACAGCCACCGAATATATATTCGCTCTTTAACGCAGCCAAGCGTGCCATATCGCTGAAAAAGGCCACCTGTTCGGTTTCAGTATAGTGCAAAATGGGGCCGGCGCAGAAACCCGATATGCTTTTCAGCTCTGATTTGAAATTCGGCTGTTAATGAATTTTTGCAGTTCTCCTATTTGATTTTTTTGCTCAAGCTCCAAAATCAGCGTGTAGTACAGCTCTTTCAGCTGAATTCCGCTCAGCGCGATTTCATCGCACTGAGCGAGCGCGTCAAAGCTCGCAGGTCGAATTTTGCTTTTGCCCAAAAACGCACACGCTTGTGCCTTTTCTGCTTTGAGATGTTCATCAAGCCCGCCCAGCGTATCGAGATAGGCACAGTCGTTTATCACGCTTTCATAATATCCGTCAAGCTGCGCACGTGTGGTGACAAACACAATCGAATCATCGTTCAGCAGCTCCGCATCGTATTCGGAATATTTTTCAATCCTTGCCCTTTCAGCATCCCTGTCGTGCGGCACAACACAGCAGTTTGCGGCATATGGCAGCACAGCATAATTTCCGTGTGCCATCATGCGAAGCCAAAGGCTCCAGTCCTCGTGCGCATGAAGCTCCGGACGCATCAGACCGACCTTCTCGCACAGAGCCTTTTTAAACACAACTCCCTGTTCTGCCGTCAGGCAACGCCTGACCATCGTGAACGGCTCGATGCGGGGAAAGTCCAAAAGCCGCTTTTCCATAACCTTGAACTCATATGGCTCATCGGTTATTCTTTCCGTCTCGAGCGCGATACCTCGCAAAAAAACCATGTCGGCATTTTCGAAACATATTTTCGCAACACCAAGCTCGATATGCTCCGGCAGCAAAAAGTCATCGTCGTCGAGCATATTGAGATATTCTCCTCGGGCAAGCGAAACTCCCAGATTAAACGCCGCAGCTCTTCCGACGTTTTTTACTGTGGCCTTATATATTATATTCAAATCGGAAAAATCGCTTTTTATCATACCTTCGCACAGCGGCTCACCGTCCTCAACAACCACCGTTTCAAAATTGTCGTATGTTTGTGCGCGCAGTGACTCAAGGGTTTTGCGAAGAGTTTCGGGGCGGTTGCGAGTGCGGGTTATCAGCGATACAAGGGGGGATTTTGCACATTCGATATCCGTGTATTCTCCGAGCGCAAATCCAAGCTCAGCGCCGTTCCACTCCGTTTTAGTGTTTTTCAGCTTGTTGTTCACTCCATATCGTGAAATGAACAGGCTCCACGCACCGCCAAACATTTTCAATCCGCCAATGATTGCCGTTTTTCGTTCGATTCTATACGAGGACGAGTGCAAAATCGCTTTAAGCCAAAGAACTTTTCCCCGCCATATATCTCGCATGGTTCCGAATTTAATTCGGAGCATAAGCGTCCCGAACAGCAGCTGAGAATAGGCGGGCTTCGGGCTTTTATTGAGAATCGCCCTTGCGCACGGAATGTATCTCACGCTGAAACCGGCCCGCTCCATCCTGAGTATTATATCCGTAGCCGCCGCTGCGCCCATTTTTTTGTCAACGCCGCCGACCGACTCTATCGCAGATGTTTTTGCTGCAAATGCATTGTTGTACGCTGCGAAAGGCTCTCCTGAAATCGGATCAGTATAATAGCCCGCCTCAAATGGAGCAGTTCTGAGCACGAATGCGTCAGTTCCTCCCTCGACCGCCCTTTCGACAATTTTCTCAAACCCGACGCACAAACCGCCGTCGGTGAATACAACAATGTCCGCACCGGACTTTTCAAAGCTCAAAATATCCCTGCATATATCAAATGTCACGGCGCGTCTCCCCAATTTCAATCGTTTTTATTCACAAAAACAGGGTAGCTTATTTTTGCTCCCAGATTGGATCCTTCAGCACCCATTTACCCGAAAAGTCCTTTTTGAAAATATCTCTGTTATAGAATTTGTCCATGATTGTCCAAAACTCGGTCTCGGTATATCCGAGAAATCCGCAGAAATCGCGGACGGAGAGCGGGTCGAGTGCGTGGTCACGCTGCTTTACAAGCTCGATTGCCTCATCGCGGGTAAGCATACCGTACCGAATCATACGCGCCGTGTAATCTGTCGCCGCCGCATGTCCGAATTTCGGATATTTAAGCCAGCTGTGCACAAGATATGCACGAGAGTCTATCTGATCGAACTGCTCGACATGATGGGTTCGATTCCATTCATGCGTGAGGTCGTGGAATCCGCGGCTCTTTGCGTGCTCGTAATTTTTAAAGCTGTTCCACTCCATGAAATAAGAGAGATACATCGGGTCCAGCTTGTCCATTTCGGCCGGAGCCTGCGTGAAATACAGCTCGCGCTCGGTAACACCGTCACCCAAGAGCTCCTCCTGAGGTATCCCAATCGCCACGCCGTTGTTTACCTGATCCTTTGCGGAATAGGTTTCCTCATCGGAATTTCCGCCATACTCATAGCTCACATTTTCGCCGTAGCACAAAAGCGGCGTATTGAACTTTATCGCCATATGAAGAGGAAACGTGTAGATAAGCCTGTCGATAAACCATGTGGGCTTACCGTATTTTTCAAAGGTCTTCCTCATCAATATTTTCTGAGTTTTGATGTCGGGCTTACAGCTTATAATTGTGCAGCCGTAGGTCTCGCTTATATTTTTAAGATTGTGCTTGCCCGCCTCGGTCATCGGGAAATTGTCCTCGACGGAGAACAAAATCGGATTCATTCCCATGATTTCTTTCAGGACATGAACCTGATAGTGGCTGTCCTTGCCTCCGCTCACGGCAATAGCACAGTCATATCCTCCCGGTCCGTTCATTCCGCGGTATTTATCGCAAAGCGCCTTGAACTCCTCAAAGCGTTTGTCCCAATTGATATTTTTTCTGTTGTCATAGTGAGTGCATGCACAGCACACGCCCTCTTCATTAAATGATATGCCCGGACGCGTGTCCGGCATCACGCAGCGAGTACAGTATTTCATGTTGCTACCTCTTTTGTTGGTTTATTATCCTATTCTTGAATTTTACCAAAACGGCGCACCTTAGTCAATTTATGTTTGCCTCACGTTCAGCATATTATTGATTTATCTGCCATTTAACTGTATTATTAAACTATCCAGAGTGATTTTAACGGAATTTAAAATAAAATAAGTATACTGAAGAGGCGTTTTATGAAAAAAAAGCAAATTATCGGAATTGTTATCGCCGCAGCTGTATTTGTGTTTGTCGGCTTGTCCGGCATTGCCGCCGCAAACTCCCTGCGAAGCAATGTGTCATCAATAATCGGCTCAAGTGCGGTTGACACACCTATGCCTGTCGGCAAAAGCATTGCCGTTGTCAACATTGCGGGCACCATCGACGCGACGAAATACAACGCGCTGGGAGCTCCGACAGGCACATATAATCATGACTCTGTCATGAAGCTGATTAAGGATATGACCGATTCACCGAACAATACAGGGCTTATGCTCAAAATCGATTCCGGCGGAGGAGCGGTTTATGAATCTGACGAAGTGTATCGTGCGCTCATGAATTACAAGGAAACCACAGGAAGGCCTGTCTACGCGTATGCCACACACACCATGGCATCGGGCGCTTATTATATTGCCTGTGCGGCGGACAGAATCTTTGCTAACCGCAATTCCACCGTAGGGTCAATAGGCGTATATGTGCAGAGTGTAAATTATTCGGGTCTGTATGAAAAGCTGGGAATTCACGGCGAATTTATAAAATCCGGTGAAAACAAGGCAATGGGCAATGTCTTTGATCCTCTTACTGACGAGCAGCGTGCAATTTTTCAAAGCGTTGTCGACGAATGCTATAATCAATTTATCGACATTGTGTGCCTGTCCCGCGGGTATACCCGTGAACAGGCGCTGCCCATTTGTGACGGCAGAATCTACACCGCGGCTCAAGGGCTTGAAATCGGAATCATTGATGATGCCGAAAGCTCCTACGATGATGTACTGGAGGATTTTAAGACCTTGTGCGGTGCAAGTGAGGTATATGAGCGCAAATCCGCGTCCAATGGCCTTTCTTCTCTGCTGGGCTCGCTTGTAAACAGCTATACAAAAACCGAGACCGAGAGAATGCTTGAGCTTATCGAAAACAGCGAAAGCGGGGTGCCGATGTATTATGCCGGATAACAACATCAATCTGCCCGAGAACTATGTGCTCCGCTACAACGATCAGACCGGTGAGCCGCTGCTTTTGCCGCGCGAGGCAATTGATGCCGAGGGAAAAACATCCTGCTCTCAGCCTGCGGAAGGTGCGGACGACAACATTTCGCCTGCATCTGTCCTTGAAAATGACGCTCCCCTTTATTCAACCAAGCTGAACGGCGGGACAGCTTTGCCATCCGGATATGAACCGCAAAGCAAAACAGCCTGTGCACAATCGGCAGATCCTTTTGAAAATCAGCCGTGTGTAGACCAATCTATTGACACTGAGCCGACAAGCACCTCATCCGCTTGCCCTGTATCACCGTATTCGGGGGGGCGAATTCCCTCCGACATGGACGGAATTCCGGTTCCTCCTGCCTTTGCGCCCTCTTTTTCCACAGCCTCAGAAGGCTCTCCCGACCTTGTCTCTCCCGAGCGCTGCGCCGGATTTTTCACACGCCTTGCGGCATGGCTTATCGATTGTGCAGTGGTCTGGATAATGACTTTGGCTGTAGGCTTTATACTAAGCACAATTTCATCCGCCACAAACGGCAGCCTGACTCAAACTGTTTTTTTCACCTTCACGATTTCCGATATACTAAAATACCTTGTGTCCGTCGCTTATTTTGTGCTTCTCACCAAATTGACCGGATGTACCGCCGGTAAGCGGCTTTTTCGCATTTGTGTGATTTCAAGTGATGAAACACCGCTCAGCTGGTGGAATGTAATATATCGAGAGACCATCGGGCGTTATCTGAGCTCAATTTTATGTATAGGCTATCTTGTGCTTGCTTTTGACAAAAAGCACCGCGGCTTTCACGATATGCTTTGTAACACACTGGTAGTTTACTCCGAGCGAGTCGTGTTTGCCTCGCAAATATAAGCCCGCGCATGTGCAAACACCTGTATTTTATGATATAATGGAACAATAGTTACAACCGATTCTCCTAAGCTTTTATATAAAGGAATTCTGATTTAATATGGCAAAAACTACAGATGCAGTCATCCTAAAAGAAAAACGGGATCGAGCGCGGCGTTTTCGCAGGCAGGCGCTCGGTGTGTTCTTTGTGTGCCTCGCGGTCATCGGCGCAGGCACAATTATTTTCGGAGCAGGCAACTTTATTTACTCTGCTTTTTTTGACGACACTTCCGATAAGCAGAATTTCCAGGAGCTTATCGCACCTCTTGTTTCAATGGACCCGACTCCTTTCGAGAGTATCGAAGATGCAAATCAGGACATACTGCTCGAGGCGTCTATCTGGGCAGCTCTTGAGTATGAGGACACCTCGAAATACACCCGAAACGAATATGATGCGATAATTCTTCCGTCGGTAGACGTCGAGCGGTATATAACGAAAATGTACGGTCCGTCTTACGTTATTGCGCATCACTCATTCTTTGATTTGGATATTGAATTTGTCTACGATTCGGATTTGTCCGCATATATCATCCCGATTACAAGTCAGAGCGGTTCGTATATTCCATTCGTTGAGGATATTAAATCCTCCGGAAAATCCAAGATTCTCACTGTTGCATACATGCAATACAGCACCTCTTCAGTCGATATTGTAACGGATTCTTCGGCACAGACTGTCTCAAAGTATATGGAATATGTAATGCGCAAGGATTCCAAGGGCTACTATATTTACGCCGTCCGCGAACAGCCCAAGCAGACCGCATAAGCAAAACACAGCCGCCGAATGCCTAATAGCATCGGCGGCTTTTGTTTAATTGTTTTATAGGCGCTGTGAAGGCTTTGAACCGGCCGTTGCTTTGTAATCGATCAGTTCTCAAATTGCAGAGCAATCAGGTTGCTCGCCATAGCTATGACCGCAATATCAGTTTTGTCCGGCATATCTGTCTTAGCCGAAGCCCTTGTTTGCATAAGCAATATTCCGCCAAGAACTTCACTTTGCGCTATAATCGGACTGACCGCAGTAATTGTCAGGTCTCCGTCACCTATGCGCTTTGCATTTTCAGGCAATGTCGTTACCTTTCGAAGCCTTAGTGCGCTCTCAACCTCATCTCCGATATGCGCCCCGCATATATCCTTTTTTGTGCCGCCCGACACTGCAATTATATGCTCTGTGTCGCATATTGCAACCATGGCTTTCATGCTTTTTCCAAGAACAAAAGCATAGCTTTGCGCGATTTTTGACAGCTCTGCCAGCGGCGAGTATTTTTTAAATACAACCTCACCCTCATCATCGGTGAATATCTCAAGCTGTGCTCCGTTTCCTATCCTCATCGTGCGTCTTATTTCTTTTGGAATCACCACACGCCCCAAATCATCAATTCTTCTGACTATTCCTGTTGCCTTCAATTTTATCCCTCCAAAATTTGCTTTATCATTAGTATTATTTGGATTTTCCTGCTCAGTTATTCAGGTCAAAAATATATTTTGTCCATATTGGTTGCAACATGAGTCAAAAAACTGTAAACTTAAATAAATATCGCTTATTATAATGCATACCTAATAGTACCGCTTGCTTATGTCACTGCGCTCTAAGCGTAAGCTCACACCTGCAGCACGCATTAGCACAGAATTTTTGTGCCACTTGCGCTCTGTTGCCGCCTGTATCTCAACAGCCTGTTTTGCGGCTTTTTTTACTGATATTTTATGTAACTCAGAGGTGAATGATTATGAATAAATTTATCGCTGTAATTCTTGCGGCCGCAGCTGTTTTCTTTTTTGGGCAGATAGTTCCGACACAGAGCATCCCCGATATTGCAAAATCCATTGAGCACCCCTATGCCGCTTCAATTGTCAAGCAGCAGGGTGCCAACCGCGAAACCCTGAGCGCTGAAAACAAAGAGCTGTACGATGTCATAAAGACCGGTCTTATCAACCACGAGGACGAAATTCTGGTTCGCCGATTTTCCTATGGCGAGGAGGATGTACGAGATGTTCTGTGGTACATAATGAGCGATTCACCGGAGCTTTTTTGGGTTGACTGGTCATGGGATGTGCGCTCGCAGGACAACGGATTTATAGTGGCACCCAGATATATTTACGATAAGGCGGATACCGAAACCAAGTCGGCGGAGATAAATGCTGCGCTTGACAAAATTGTCTCACTTGCTGCCGAGGCCGGTGCGGAAACCGAATATGACAAGGTTTTATTTGTCCATGATTATCTTATAAAAAATTGCAAATATGACGAACAGTCAACTCAACAGGTACATACCGCATATGGCGCGCTTGTCGCACAGCAGGCGGTGTGTGACGGCTATGCCCATGCGACTCAGCTCATTTTGAACAAAATGGGAATCGCGAACGAATATGTTGAGGGAACCGGCACAACCGCAAAGCAGGATGAGGGTCATGCATGGAACGTCGTCAGCATCGACGGAAAGTACTATCATCTGGATATTACATGGGATGACCGCGATGCCGAGCAGAGCGACAAGGCACACGATTCCGACATTGTTTCATATAACTATTTTTTACTCGGTGACGAGGATATTGCAATCGACCACAAGACAGACAACAAAGCCGCAGTGCCCACCTGTCCCGAGAGCTACGGATACTTTAAAAAACTCGGACTTGAAGGTAATCTGTTTGAGGATATCTTTGATAAAGTAGTCGAGACAGTCATTGCAAATGTTGACAAAGACATTTATTTCATTGAATTCAGAGTTGCCGACGAAGCGGATTACAAAGCCGTTTGCGACAGTGCGGATTCGATCGGAAAGGTCATTGAGTCGGTCAACAAAGAGTTGAAATACAAGGGCTATTCAACCCGTCTCGGAGATACCTACTCCCTCTATCGCTCTGATGAGCGCAACAGTGCACTTGTTGTTTTCGAAGTGGACTGAGCACACATGCCGCAGCTCTGTTCCCTGTAAACAGGTCATAATCGCACTGCTAAAAAAATCCTCAAGCCTTTTTCATAGGCCTGAGGATTTTTATTTTCAGAGCTGCGGTTTTGCTCGATTTCTATCAAATGCCGATTTCCCGCCGGGAGCTATGCCTTTTAGATATTTCTGACTTGCATGGCACGCATTGCTGTATTTAAACAACCACACCATCATAGTTGAATAGGGAATTCCATTCGATCAGACCGACTATTCCGCTGTCTGTGAGCAGCCTGTCACTCTGGAACTTCCTTACCGCCGCCTCGGTATTTTGCCCGAATATGCCATCTGCCTCTCCCGGATTATACCCTGAGGCTATCAAAATATCCTGTATCGTTTGACAGTAGTTCCCCTTTCTGCCCCTTGAGCAGACAGGCAGACCGAACGTCACGAAATAGTCCGACGGCAAATATCTGCTGTCAAAATACACATGAGGCGCAATCCCGTCGTATGTCTGGACCACGCTGAATGCATCACTTTCCACCGCGTCATCATACAGCTCCTGTCTGCCCTGAGCAGTGAGATCGCCTCCGACAGCAAACGCCGTACCCGCAAAGTGCTGAACTGTTTTTACAAGCGGGGCAAGTTCCTGTGAAACCTTAAGATAGGCATAGCTCACTTGGACAGGCTTACCGTAAAAGCTCCGGAATGTATTCCATGCATTCATGGTGTTTGTATCGGTCCACCCAACCGCATTTGTCCCCATAAACTCGGAGACCTTAAGCGTCCCGCCTATATTGTACGGCATTGGATCGGAGGGCGCTCTCGTGTATTTTTCTATTCCGCCGTCATTGTCGTTAAACACATATATAATTGCCAAAACAATCTCCCCTTCAGCTTGTTGATTAACCCACAATATGCCGAAGCCGATGCGATTGTTCAAAGCTCTAATCAGCCATTAAGCTCCGCGATATTCAAAATACCGCGGCAGAGAAACAGCACGGCGCCGGATACAGCCACAAGCCACAGCGACATTGCCAACAGACCCACGGCAAAACACGTGAGCATTCCGGCAACTGCTGCTCCGACAATACCGGGCAGCGCTAAAATCAGCATTACCAAAAAGAAGAACATAACCTGCATACCCTTTCCGGGAATGCCGCCAAACAGGCGGTCGGTGAGGACATTTGACGCAATAAACAGCAGCGAAAAACAAAATCTCGCAAGTGCACATGCTAAAATTTCACCAATCGATGCCTTTGTGATTATTCCGACAAGCACAAATACAAGCAGTGACTCGCCCGCATTTTTTAAAATTGTCTCTCCGCACAGCATTATCAGCTTTTTAAATGGACTTTCGGGTGTCATATACACATATGGGAAAGTCAGCTCCTTTACCCACCTTCCGGTGTACGAGCTGAAAAACATAATATATACGCTGAACATAAATGCGGGTAACATCCCATTATCGCGCAAAAAATATGCAAATACACAGGTCAACCCGGTGATTATCAGCGCGGATGTGTCAAGGATAAAGACCTTTGAGCGCCTGCTTTCAAGCCTGTGCTTGTAAAAAAAGGCAGACGCGCCAAATCCGCCTGTTAGTCCGATTTTACCGACCTTGATTTTCGTGGGCATAGACTCAGCCACGCGTCCCTCTTTTTTGGCGGAAATTGCAGAGTGCATCACCTCGGTCGCGCTCAGAACATCCTCATAAAAGTCGGAATCGAGTTTCATGAGTACAGTGACAAACGCACCCACGAAGAGCAATGCGGCACACATGCCGAGAACCATCCCCACAGCATCATTTTCTATTACTCCGACGACAAACATCCGCATCCATCCGGCAATAGGCACAAGGTCAATCAGCGGCTTGTTCGCACCGGAAATTGCCGCCTCAAGCTTATTCTGTGCTGTGACCGCGTCAAAAAGCGCATAGACCAAAACCGCTGCGGATATTATCACTATTATCCTTTTAACCAGTGTTTTTCTCTTGTCATTGCTGCTTGACCATGCGTAAATTCCCATTGCCGTAAGCTGAGAACAAAATACAACCACAATATAGGCCGCCAGTATAGCTAACAGTCCTCCGATGCTTAACCCATATGCACTTTGCAGCCAGCCATATTGGTAGATAAGAAAAAACGCCATCCAAAAATTCATGCCAAGCTGACGAATCAGCCCGTAGATAAGCACGTGCTTCTGCGAAAACGGAGCGACAAATACATTGTTTACGTCTGCCATCGAAAAAAAGCTTGCTCCGTTGCTCAGACCTGACCATGTGCCCAAAATATACATCACAAAATAAAAGGCAAACACTAATGCATAAAGTTCCTGTGCACCGCGCATGTCTAAAGACGGTTCAGGCGGTCGGCCGCCCGAAACAAGCAGCATTCCGAACAGCCCTGCCATTATAATCACAAAGATAACACGCGCAGGGGATTTAAAAAAAGTTTTTACGGAATTTTTGAAGCGGGTAATCAGCAGATAGCTAAGCGCATTCATTTTGCCTCCTCCGCTCTGTCTGAACCCTCGGTTATGTCAAAGAACAATTCCTCAAGGCTCTTGCCCTCGTCATCAGAGCCATTGATCTTTGTCGCGGCAAACTGTCCGTGAATCATTATATGCGCCACATCCCAGTAATCCTCGACCGAGTCAAGCATGTGAGTGCTTATCAGCACCGAGCAGCCGTCGGCACGCAGCTGCCGAAACAGCTCCTTCATCTCTTTTATCGCGTGCGGGTCAAGCCCGATCATAGGCTCATCAAACACGAGTACATTCGGCTTGTGCAGCAGCGCACAGCAGACCGACAGCTTTTGCTGCATTCCCTTTGACAGCTCCTTGGCAAGGCTGTTCTTCTTTTCCATAAGCTCAAAACGAGTCAGCAGCTCTGTGCCGAAGTCCGTCCAATCCTTGTCAAGGCGATAGGCGCGCGCGATAAATTCAAGATGCTCACCTACCGTCAGCAGATCATATACCGCCGGAAGCTCCGGTATATATCCGAGCATGCGCTTTGCCTCAATACTTTTGTTTGCAAACCCGTTAATTTCAATGCTGCCGTCAAATCTCAGCAGACCGGCAATACATTTTATTAAAGTCGATTTTCCCGCTCCGTTCGGTCCGAGAAGAATTGCAATCTGTCCGTCTCTCACCTCAAGGCTTATATTGCTGTTTGCAATCAGCTTGCCATATTTTTTTGTGACATTTTTTACCTGAAACACTTTAAGTTACCTCACTTTTTTCTTTAAATCAGTACTTTTTGTTTAAATACCACATTATCCCTGCCCTGACAAAAAGCTGAACAAACACGGCCAGTGATAGGATATTGATTATTTTAGAATTGCCCATGAACATGAACACAACAATGGCGGTAAACTCCGCTAAATTCACCAGCAGATACATAATATTACCGGATTTATTTGCAAGAAAAACCGCCCGCTCTTCGCTTTGCCTTGTGTTAAACCGCCTTGCACTCTCGGGGTCAGATGCTATTTTCCGAAGCTGAATCAGCTTTGCCCCGCTGCCTCCGCACAGCCCGCACCCCAATCCGATGATATAGACATTGTCTGTATTTGCAAAGAACGATATGCCAACCAGGAGAAGCCCTAAAAATATCGTGCACAAATAATATATCCTTCTGCGTTTAATTAAATTCATATTCTACTCCTCGTATATGAAAATATCCTCGATTGGTAATCTGAAATATTTTGCGATTTTAAATGCCAGAATAATTGACGGATTATAGCGGCCACTTTCAAGTGAAATGACTGTTTGCCTTGATACGTCAAGTGCATCAGCCAACTCATCCTGTCTGATACCAGCCATCTTTCTGAGCTCTGTAAGCCTGTTTTTCAAAATATCACCTCGCTGCCGTAAAGTAAAGTCAGCTTTACTTTACGAGTATATCACCGTTGGACTGAATGTCAAGCTTGTTTTGCATATTTTAAGAATTTACGATTGAGTTCTTCAGAAGAAATTAATGGCTCTATACTAAATGTTGGGGAGAGGAAATAAAGCCTACAAATAAAAAAGCCAAAAAAAGTAGAGCATAAACGACCAAACCGTTAAAATGGAATTGCTAAACACCATGAACGGAGGCTGAATATGCTCTACAAACATTTTAGCGAAGAAATGCTGGGATTGCAAGATTTTGAGATAACAAAAATCGAGCAGACAGAAGCGCAAACCAAAGTATTCGGAAATATGAAAAGAAAACAATGCAAATGCCCCCGCTGTGCAAGTACAAGAAACGCAGTACACGATTACCGAAGCCAGACAATAAAAGATATCCCGAGCTTCGGCAGGAATTTGTATATTATCCTGCGAAAAAGAAGGTATAAATGCAAAGAGTGCGGCAAACGATACTTTGAGGAGAATAATTTCTTGCCGAAATATTATCGTATAACAAACAGGCTGTCAGCATTTGTAATCGATAAGCTTCGTGATGAGCGTTCATTCACAAGCGTGGCACGAGATGTGAACCTCTCGCTATCCGGTGTAATTCGGATATTTGACATAGTATCATATCCTAAACCAAAGCTTCAAGAGGCGCTCTCAATATATGAGTTCAAAGGCAACACGTGGGGTGAAAAGTATCAATGTATC
>JAVXQD010000051.1:0-13701 GCA_036644375.1 Oscillospiraceae bacterium | reverse complement strand
AGGTGCGAGCTTCAAGCCGCGAGGGATGAGGCCGCTGCCGCGAATGCAAAGCTCGCCGCGGTGCGCGCAGCGGTGGCGTGAGAAGCTGTGGGCAACAAAAAACGCTTACTACCTTAATTGGTAGTAAGCGTTTTTTCTCTCACAAACACACATCCGAACATCCCATTTACAAAGATAAACACAGGGTTCGGATTTGAATTGCTTTGGCGGAGAAAGAGGGATTCGAACCCTCGAGGCGTTTTACCACCTACACGATTTCCAATCGTGCGCCCTCGACCAAGCTAGGCGATTTCTCCAAACGTTATTAACGTGCCTTAATATAATAAATTAAAAACCGATTGAAGTCAATAGAGATATCTGATTTCGGAAAACAAATTTTGTATTTATATTGCAAAATACAAAATTCGTTGTGAAGCTGTAAAGACAATTCAACATTAGCTTTATATTTCATGCACATGCTATGAACTAATAACATCTGAAAACAATTTAAATCATTAAATCACGGGGACTGAATGCCCATTCGAGTGCAGTTGCTTTGGAAATCAGACCTCGCCGAAGAAGCATGGATAAATCCGAATCAAATGTATGCATTCCAGAGGAGCCTCCCGATTGCATGCAGCTCGTCAGCTGGTAGCTTTTGTTTTCGCGAATGAGGTTCAGAACCGCGTCAGTTCCGAGCAAAATCTCTGTCGCAACGGTTCTTCCCGTGCCGGATTCAAGGGGTAACAAAGCCTGAGTGACAACACCTTTAAGCACAGTGGATAGCTGACCGCGCATCTGTTGCTGGGCTTGCGGAGGACAGACGTCCACAATGCGGTCTACTGTCTGCGAAGCGCCGGTAGTGTGAAGTGTTGAGAGAACAAGGTGACCGGTCTCTGCGGCGGTCACAGCGGCGGAAATGGTCTCAAAATCGCGCATCTCTCCAACAAGGATAACATCAGGGTCTTCACGCAGAGCCGAGCGGAGTGCATCGGAAAACGATCTGACATCACGACCTATTTCACGCTGGTGAATCATCGCGCGCTTATCGGTGTGAAGATACTCAATCGGATCTTCAATAGTGAGAATATGGCAGGCTCTTATTTGATTGATGTGGTCTATCATGGCGGCGAGAGTTGTTGACTTGCCGCTTCCGGTGGGACCGGTGACGAGCACAAGACCTCGTGGCTGCTCGGCAAGCATTTGAATTGACTCCGGAAGATGCAAATCAGCAAGCGTTGGGATATTGTCGTTCAAAAGTCTTATGGCTGCCGCGATTCTGCCTTGCTGCTGATAGATATTTACGCGCTGGCGAAATCCCTCAGGAGTCTGAAATGCAAAATCAATATCGCTGCCTTCGCTCAGAAGAGCAAGCTGCTCTTTGCTGCATAAAGATAAAATCAGCTGTTGAATCTGCTCATCACTGAGTGAAAACGGGGCAGGGACAAGGGCTCCGTTCAAGCGAAGCATACAACGATTGCCAACTGCCAAATGGATATCGGAGCATTTGGCGTTGCGGGCCGCATTTACGATTTGATTTATCATGCACAATTCCTCTTAATCAACAGTGTAGGCAACCTTTAAAAGCTCTTCAATTGTAGTAACTCCATTAGCAACAAGCTCAACTGCTGATTCTCTTAAATTTTTCATTGCTTGATATTTTCTTGCGTAAGATGTTATTTCATCGACTGAAGCACCTTCGGTAATCATTTTTCTTATATCCTTGTTTGTAAACAAAACCTCATGGATTGCAATTCTACCCTTATAACCTGTGTTTTTGCAGAAATTACAGCCCTTTCCATGATATAGTTTGGTTACATTTGGTCCTAAAATTTCGCGCTGAGCCATATCAGGTGCATATTCTTCTTTACAGTAGGGACAGATTTTTCGAACAAGCCTCTGCGCTATAATTCCGACAACAGAGTTTGCGACCATGTATCTCGGAAGCCCCATATCCTCCAAACGAACTATAGATGAAACGGCATCATTTGTATGAAGCGTGGAAAAAACCAGATGCCCGGTAATGGCGGCGCGAACAGATATAGATGCGGTTTCACTGTCACGAGTTTCTCCGACCATTATTATGTCCGGATCCTGACGCAAAATCGCGCGAAGACCGGATTCAAACGTAAGACCGGATACGTTATTCACCTGAACCTGATTGATGCGGTTGATATTGCGTTCGACAGGGTCTTCAATAGTTGATATGTTAACGGGTCTTTTTGCAAAAGCCTCGAGAATCATATACAGCGTCGTGGTTTTACCTGAACCTGTAGGCCCAGTGATATAGATGATGCCATGAGGAGCATTCAGCATTTTTACGACTTTTGCATAATTGTTGTCCGACATTCCAAATTGGTTTGAGTGATCAATGGGGCTGTTGTTCGTCAGAAAACGCATAACTGCCTTTTCACCGTAGACCGTCGGGATAATTGAAGTTCTGATATTGATTTCATTGCCTTCGATTTTAGCCCTGAAATGTCCATCTTGAGGAAGACGCCGCTCCGCAATATCCATCGATGACATAATTTTAATTCTCGCAATGAGCGATTGATGAATCGCGCTTGGCAGCGTGACGTAATCTATTATAACTCCGTCGATACGAATTCGCACAAGTGTGCTGCCTTCAAGCGGCTCGACATGTATATCGCTTGCACCGGAGTTATAGCCCTGATTGAGCATACTGTTTAAAAGCTTTACGACGCTGGCGTCACCGGAGTCATCAAGATTCAGGTCGATATCAGCGGCACTGACCGGCAGCACATCCTTGCTTGCCCGGATAAACTGATCTTTTGCATTAATTTCGGCGTAATAGTAGCTTATTGCATCATTAATCTTGCTTGAAATGCAAAGAAATATTTCGAGAGGAATACCTGCAATTTGGCGAACGTCCTCAACGGCATAAAAATTCAGTGGATCGCTCATTACAACGGACAGACGCCCCTCGTATTTGCGGACTGCAATAAGATTGTATTTTAATGCGATTGATTTCGGGATAAGCTGAACTGCATCAATATCCACCTTAATTGTCTCTATGTTTACACAGGCATAGCCGAGCTTTTGCGAAAGAGCCTCAATGACCTGCTGTTCCGTCACAAAATTCATATCAATCAAAATTTGTCCGAGTCGTTTTTTTGTTCCGGAATCTTTTTGTTGCTTGAGAGCGATTTCAATCTGCTCATTGGTTATATAACCGTATTCTTTAAGAACTTCACCTATCGGCATGTTTTTCATATAATTTACCTGTTACAGTTATTTTTTTTCAAGAATATGCCAGTTGCTTTTTGGATCCTCAAGCTGATCATAAAGCCAATCAACACTTTTATCATTTGAATTCATAAAAGCGACATCAAACTGTTTATATGGCCTTTTCCACATTCCGGAATCCGGTTCATAATAGAAATACCAGTGTTGATCCCGCATGTTGTAAATTAAGTAAGATTCCCAATTACTCGGAAATGCATAGTAAAACTGAGTGACTATATGGTGATTACTTGAAATGTCATCATAATACGGCCGAACCGTTAAGTTTTGCTTGACTAAAAAATCATAATATTTCAAGTCATAGTTTTTTAATGGGGCAAGAAGCTCATTGTCAAATTGCGGCCATTTTGCACCGAGATGCTTATTTATATAATTGGCATAATCATCTCGAGACATATAGCGATTGATCGAGGGATTGCTGCTGATATAAAACGACTTTAGAAATCCTGATAACACCTGCTGCTTGTCAGAGCTTGTGACGTATCTCCTTTGCCACATATCGTACTCGTCCATCATAAGGTCGGTGCGAATCATAAGCTCATTTACAATGGGGTCATCGGCAGAACCGGCCATAATATTTTCTTTGCTGAAAGATATAATCGGATTTACCGTACCCTTTGCAGTATCTGCAGTGAAATTATTCTTCAGTCCCATGTTCATAAGCCGTATTTCATTTGTAGCAGTGTAAGCAGGTGAAACTTGGTTGTCCGGCCTGAAAACCTTAACCGTTACATTGAGAAGCTCTATGGTTTTGTCATTTTCGGTTACAGACCTGCAAATGGCGGTATACTGAACGGTGTGATTATAATAGTACTCGTCGCCATACAGGTTGATGTAATCCGATGAGGAATTGGAATACATGAATTTACCGTCAAATACAGTGAAAGCTGTTTCGTATTTTTTATCCGAAGCATTCAGTGCTTCGGTGGGCTTTGTAATTGAAAGCTTTGTGGCAAATTTAACCTGTTCTTCAATCAAATCACAGATAGAATCTCCGATATATTTTTCGGCATTGGCAATTGAATTTCGGTTAACAATGTCACCGCTTGACAGAATCATTATTCCGCTTACCAAAAGAACAATTGAAAAAATTGAAAGCGTAACAACGGTTTCAACAAGAGTCATACCTTTTTTTCCGAGTTTCACCGTATTCAAGCCCCCCATTCACGATTATTCCATAACGAACATGGTAAATACAGTTCCGGTTTTTTCATCGGTAACCTCAATAAATTTTCCGTACAGCTGTGCGGACTTTCCTGTTGCATCCGAAAAAGTTACGGGGCTTTTTGCGATGTGCGAGGTGTCAAGCGCAGTTTCCTCCGCCAGCTTTGCAAGGGAAGCGCCGCTGTTTTGCAGGTCAATACCGCGCCTGACTACAGCGGTGGAAGCAAGGAAACCGGTTGCCATAGTAAGGGATACCAATGATAAAATTGCAATAGCTACAATGACTTCAACCAAAGTCATTCCGCGCTTATTAAGTGATTTTAAGTTATTCAACAATATCACCATCCTCATATTTTGCAATCTTCCATCCTGCGGGAACAAGTATGGTTTCATCGGAATTGCCGTTTTTATCGGAAAATATCTCAGTGGTAAACTTCAACTTTCCGCTTGGCATGTGAATTTCTCCGACAATAATCTCACCTGATATACTGCTGCCGTTAATGAGCTGCATTTTTGATGTCTGACTTCCGAAAAAAGAGCAGCGTGAGTCGATTTGCGAATCAAATATAACCGATGAATATTCACCGAGCAAAAAGCACACCTTTGTTTTATCATTAACAACAATGTTGGAAAGTGTAAAATGTATATTGTCTCCGACAGAAATGAATACCCAGCCTCCGCCGTCACAGATTAAATTGTTAACGGGATTGGCGGTCGCAATGCAATAGAGCGCACTGTTTTTTGGTGAGGTTAAAGTGATATCCGGCAATGGCTTGTTGGGAACTGTAAGCTCGGTTGGGGGCGGAACGCTTGTTGGGCTGAACCCCCGACTGTCGTAAATATCGGGGAGATGGATAAATGATTCGGGAATTTTATATTCGTCGCCCTTGAGCTTCTTGAGCAGGTCATTTATACTTGCAACCTGAGCCACGATGACATCCTTTGGAACAGGAACCGAGTTTAACTTATCCTCGACAATAATAGTGGATGGGGGATTTTGAAGGCTGTTATAAGAACATGATTTGGCTAAAACAGCACCGCTGACATACCCGCTCGGCTCAACGACAACTTTGGCAAATGGGGCAAACAGGTTACCGTCAACGGTGAAATTAACGCTTAATGTATTATTTCCGCCGTAAAAGTAATCTCCGTTTATCAAGCTGAACGGGGCAGGGGTTTCCATAATAAGCGCACCGCCTGTAAACGCTCTGATTTCAGTGTATTTCTGCACCAAATCAACAGTTACCGATGAGGTGGATTTTCCATACACAGCAGTTCCTGTTACCGCAATTTTTGCATCGTTGATTCGCTCTAAAACAGCTGTGCACGTGCCCATGTGTTTGTCTGAGGGATAAGCTATGCTGTCAATTGACACCTTGTCACCAACATTTTTCGGCAAGAAGGTTTCATTGCCCTTTGCAATATCAGTCGCGATGGCATTGGCAGTTGAACGCGCGGAAAAATAAGCCTGCTGAAGCGTATTGCTGTTCAGGCTTCGCTGATGATATGAAAAGGCAATCGCTATGGCGGCGGCAACAAAAATGCTGAGCATGCCCATCACGAGCATTGCCCATATTAATGCCGAACCTTTTTTATTAAGCGACACTTTCCACGACATTGAAGGTCTCCTCCGATACATCACTCATGAACATATTTAATGAAAATGTCATATTGTAATTATCTCCGACGATTGGCGCCGTGAGGTTAAAAGCAGAAATTCGAAGTCCGTCACGATCATTTATGGCATCGACAAAATAGTAAAACGAATCAAGATTTCCGGTTGCGGAAAATATTAGAGATGCGGTTTTTACCACAGCTGTTTCCGTTCCCATTTCTGAGTCATTTTCACTTATTCCTGAAAGTGAATAGGTGTTAATCGGCAAAAGCTGTGCTCCGTTAATAGACAGTGAAACCGGTTTTAACTTGCAGGCAACTGCCAATTCTGTAATGTAACGGTCAATTTCACGGTTTTTCAAAACATCATACATAGAATCCTTCATGGACAACGCTTCGGACTTCAGATTGGGAATTGAGGATTCCAATGGTAAAAGATTTTTTACTGCATTTTTGATTTTCATTGTCTCGTCCTGAACTGAAACCAACTCGGCATCAAAAGTGTCTTTCTTGTCGGAAAAGTATTTGAATGCAAGCATAAATGAGGCAAGTAAAGCCACAATCAGCAATAAATACAGCAATCGTTTTTCACGCCTTGACAGATTCATGATTATTCGGCCTCCTCAGGGATTATTTCGGTTCCGTTGACAGTGCATTCCATTGTGAAAAAATATCTGTTATCATTTCCGCTTTGATATCCGGTATAGTCTATGGAATAAAAAGCCTCTATGCGTTCAAGGCTTGCAGCGAAGCTGCTCGCGTCAAAAACATCCTTAGAGCTTCCGGTTATCAAAATTTTAGCGTTATTCTCATCGTATTGAATTGAAGAAATAGAGATGGTCTTTCCGGCATACGCATAAATGCTTCCGAATATTTCAGAGCGTATTTGCGGAAAGCTGTTAATTGCAGCAACCGCAGCGCGCATATCCTCGGTTATTACATTAATTTCGGCGACCTGCAAATACAGTTTATTGTACTCCTCATATTTTGCAGTATTTGTCCTGTCATTCAGATATGCTTTTTCAGCGGACACCTGCTTTTTGACGCTGTTGATTTGATTTAACTGAACAGATAAAACTACTGCGCCCAAAAAAGTAATTGCTGCGATTGGCGCAATCATCGAGATATATTTTTTTCTTTTATCCGAAAGCTCCGGCTTTTGATTGAATATTTTGTAATAGTTAATTTCTTTTTGTTTCAGTGCCCTCATGTAATCTGCCCCCTCTCATTATCTTCCCAAAAGATTCCCGCACGAACAAATATAATCCGCAAGGGGAAATGGGCGGCGTTTGCCCGAAGAATCGATTTTTATTTCGCCGCATCCAGGAAACTCACAGGCATGTATTCCGAGAGATGCGTTGATGCGCTCGCACAATGATACGGTTGCAAGCTCAGAATTGTTATTTTCACTTTGTGTTGTGCGCAGCTCGTTGCTTTCAAGCCCGCCGAAATAGACATGCTGAATTTCGCGTCCGGTTTTTTCAGCCTGATTGAATTGAATCAGCGAGGAAATAAGCTGAGTTATTTCCGATGCGGAAGCAAGTGTCCCGCGTTCTTGAAAAAGTCTCGTATGATTGTTTATTCTGAATACACCGTCGATAAAGAGAGATACATTAAGCGTGTTTCCGTCCAAAATCGCAACTATGCAGGTCTTTCCCCGAATTACCTCGGTTTTGGAAAATCTAATAACAGACGCAAGCGCGAGATCAATTGAGCGGATTTTTATATCGATACTCTCAAAAAGATTTATGTAAGATTCAATAAAGCTTTTTTCAACAGCCGAAGCGAGAATTACTCCGCTTGTGCCATTTGCCGCCTTAGACTGCAGAACCATATAATCATATAGAAGCTCGCTTCGATTTTCTATATCTGAAAATTCGCTTTCCACAAGCTTTATGAGCTTTTTATGAGGTAAAATAGGTGTTACAAGCTGCTTTGCAAAAACACTGTTTGAATCGATAATCAGATTTATTTCCTTAATTTCATTTCCGAGCTTTGATTTGATAAGGGACAGTGAATTGCGTACGGAAGCTTCATTTACAATAACTCCGTTAACAACCACATCATCATCGAGCGACGCGCTGAACCAATCGGTAACAGTCAGCTCTGACTTTCTTGTTTTTCCGCAAAGCACCTGTATGCTTTTACTCTGGATAAAAACCGATGTTTTCATTAATCAAAATTCCTTTCACTGTTTACAGCGCACCCGCACCGATATTGTCGTATAAGGACAATATCGGCAGCATAACCGATATCATTATGAATCCGATTAAAATCGCCATGACGATAATTAAAATCGGCTCGATGAGCGAGGTTAGCTTATTCATCGCCTGTTCGGACTCATAGTCAAATGAATCAGACATGGTGGTGAGCATATAATCGAGATTACCGGATTCTTCGCCGATGTTAATTGTCGAAGCAAGCTTTGAATCGAAACCGTCTATTTTTGCCACTGCCGAAGACAGGGAAGACCCGTTTCGAATTTCACCGATCATTCCGTCAAACTGTGAGGCAATATATGTATTACCGAGTGTGTTTTTGGTGCTTTGAAGCGCATTTACGATTGTAAGTCCGCTTGAATACAGTGAACTCAGAGTGCGCGCAAATCTCGATGTATAAATCGTTCTCAAAAGCTTGCCAATAAAAGGTATCTTGAGTTTAAAGTGATCGTAAGCGCATTTTACCGACGGAATTCTGAAAACAAAGCTTCCGGCGAGAATCAAAACCATAATTCCTATCAAAATTAAGCCGCCGTATTTGGTAAGCACATTGCTTATGCCAATTACGAATTGGGTAATCGGTGGCAGAACCATACCCTCAAATAAAACAAAAAATTGAGGAAGAATGAACTTAAAGATGGCAACCATTATGATCAATGTGAGAAAGAGCAGAAATAAAGGGTAAAAAGCTGCAGAGGTTATTTTGCCTTTCAGACGATGCTCGGCTTCGTAGTGTATCGCCATTTCTTTTGATGTCTTATCCATATGTCCGCTTGCTTCGCTTGCGCGAAAGGCATTCACGAGCAGAGGAGGAAATCCGCCCTGAAGCTCCATAGCCTCCGAAAGCGTCTTGCCGCGCTGAAGTGAGCCGTACAGCTCGGTGTAAATTTTGCGCAAGCGAGCAGGCAAATCACGATTAAGTAAAATGCTAACAGCGCGGACAAGCGGAACTCCTGCAGACAGCATCGCCGAAAGCTGTCTGCAAAGCTCGGCAATCTCTGCTGTTTTCATTTTGATTACTGTGTTTTCATCAGAATCCGACTTGAAGCTCATTAAAATCAAATTATCATGAGAAAGAACATCGCGAAGCTGATGCTCATCATTGGCTTCAATGGTTCCTCGCTTTGTTTTTCCGTCCATTGTGGAAGCTTTATATTGATAGGTTGGCATTCATCGTTTCCTCATTTAAAAAAAGTCATGTAAAATGCAATAATTTTGTCACCGAATAAAAATGCAGCGGCTGCTCCGATACATAAAAAAGGCCCAAATGCGAAACGCGATTTCCCGGTTGCGTTTTTTGTTGCCAAAAGCAGAGCACCATAAATTCCGCCCGACACTATTGCGATAAAAGCAGCAAGCACTGCGTTTTTCCAGCCAAGCAGAAATCCGCACACGGCAATAAGCTTTATATCTCCGCCGCCGAAACAATCGGGTATTGCAATGGTGAGAAGAAACATAGGGAGAGAAATAGCGATAAATCCGACCGCCCTTGCTGCGAGACTTACGGATTGGTCGGAAAAAGCAAAAAAGACCGCCGGAGCGACAAGCCAAAGCAACAACCCGTTAGGTATTTCCAACGTGTCTATATCTATAAAAGATATACATATTATAACAGAAAAAAAGGCAAAAGCAAACAAACAGCCCCATGAAAGACCGAATCTCAAGGCGGATATCACTGCAAAAACTCCGCCGAGCGCCTCAACAAAAAAGTATCGAATCGAAATGGGCGATTTGCAATATCTGCACTTTCCGCCGAGAAAAATCCAACTGAAAAAAGGAACCAAATCAAGCGCGCCGAGAGAATGCTTGCAGTTCGGACAAAATGAGCGCCCTTTAGCGATTGAAATACCTTTTGGCAGCCGATAAATAACGACATTCAAAAAGCTGCCGATGCAAGAGCCGACAACAAAAATATACGCATATAGTAAAAAAACAGGCAAGGTAAGCATCAGCACGAAGCTCCTGTGAAAAATTAATCGTTAAAGCGGACGAAAACAGGATTATAGAAGTAAAGCCGCTCTTTTTAAGAGCGGCTTTACTAAAGCGTAATAAATTAAGGCGTCTTAGAAACGTAAGGCGTAACTGTCCATGTTCCCGTTGTACCATTATATTCAGCCATTTTATTGCCTTTAAGATATGAAAGTGAAATAACAGTATTCGAATCATCACACTTGAAACTTGTTATATTTGAATCAATGTTTTTAAGTCCGGAAAGGTCCTTTACCAAATCACCGCATATTTTACCGGAAACTACTTTACTCTTTGCTTTGTCCGTTATTGAAAGATTCCCGGCTGCATATTCCTCCGAGGCTATTGTTTGGGCGGCGAGAAGATATGTGCGCGCTTCTACGAGAACCGCCTTGTCGTTTGCCTTGTCAATCCATTTCGTCATGCCCGGAATCATTATTGAAATAAGGATAGCGAGTATAACGAGAACAACTACCAACTCAACAAGCGTAAAGCCTTTTTTGTTTTTTCGCAGATTAAACATTGTTAACTCCTTTATGTAATCATAATATTTTAACTGCACTGCTCAGGCAGCATTTGTGAAGTATTTGTTTAAAGCATGTATAGTAAACACCTCTATATACCTAATAATAAAATATAAACGTTTATATTGCAAGTGAATTTGACCGTAATATGCAATTATCTACAAAATAAGTGCAGTTTTTACCGAAAACGCAAGCAAAAAGTATGCTTTCGGTCCATGTCTTGTGATTTTGCTTAAACCGTGAAAATTCAATATGGCATATTGTCATGCAGTAAAATTGAAGCTCCGCGCTCAACAACCTCCATTACAACAATGTCGCAGTCATATTTTTCCAATAAATCCCGCGAAGAATACAAGTCCTCGTAATCACGGCTGACCTCCACCACCTCGGAAAAAACCATTGGAAGATAATCAATCATGCCCCTGTAATAGCTGTCATGTATAAAAAGCACGCTGCGCTTGTCTGCGGCATTTGATGTATAGACAGTTTCGCGGTGCCCGTCTTCTTTGATTGTGCTGACGGTAACCGCGGGACTGATATTGCGAATATAAGACTCGGTATCATCATTACAGTCCTTTTGAATTCCCGCCATCATAGCGAGATCTTTTGGAAAATCCTCATCTGCATTCACGACAGACTCTTTATCAAAGCTTGACACATCAACACCGAGCTCGTCGCACAAAGCCGCAAAGCCCACATAGCCTCCAAGTCTGTTCCAGTGTGTGTCGTATTTGTAATATAGCTGAGCCGACTGCTTTGTCGCTAAAAGCCGAGCTTTTGGATAGACCATTGAAACACCGCTTTTTTCGAGATATTCAGACAGAATGTCCGCTCGGGTCTGTTCGGCTTTTCTCTCAAAAAGGTAGTTCGGCAGATACTCTGCATAAACAGTCTCTTTGTTGGGGGGCATTATGAGCACAAACTCCTTGCCCTGCGCGGCAAAACGTCGCTCGGCATCCGAAATATTGTTTTTTATGACAGTCAAATCATCGTCTGAAAATTTCGATATCCCGAGCAGGTCATCAATTGGATTTTCCGCATCGTAATTGTTGTAAAACAGCCAGCCGTCCTTGCCTACGACAACACGGGGATTTGAGGTTGTATTGAAAAGAGATAAAAATATTTCGGAATGGAGGGCGGTAAACTGATTTTTAAATGGCAGATGATCGTTGTAAAAACTGTCAAATGCCGAAGCAAGCCCGGTTACGCCGACTGTGTGAATATCCGGAAATTCGGCGAGGACGCGATTTTCGTGATTTTCGGTGTCAATAATTCCACTCAGCAATGGGAACAGTACACTTGGAACGATGAGAATAGCCAAAAAAAGTGCTATTAAAATATAGTGCTGTCTTTTCATAAAATGTCTCCGATGTACGGTATTAAAAGCGAAAATAAATGAAAGGGTTGTACGTTCCGCTGACAAGGAACGTTACGGAAACAAAGAATATAACACCGAGCAGTGCAATTTGCACATATCCTGTACGGTGCTCGTCATATAATGCGCATTTGAGCTTTGGTAAAAAAGACTGGGCAATTCCGCAAAAGGCTATTGCAATAATGAGGGTGATAACGGTTCCGCTGCCGACAAACATCTGCAAGGGAAGCGTGCTTCCTCCTGTAAAACTGAACATAACAGAAAGTGCATTAATTGCCCATTTCATGCCGTCTCCGCGAAACATTACCCAGCCGATTAAAACCACAAGAATAGTATACATTCGATTCAAAAACTTGAACGGACATTTTTCAAGCCACTTTCCGAGAAAAAGTCGTTCGATAATCATGAAAAATCCATGCCACACGCCCCAAAATATGAAATTGAGTCCGGCTCCGTGCCAAAGGCCTGTTAAAAAAAACACTATTCCGATATTCAATACAGTTCTGAAAGCGCCCTTGCGGTTTCCTCCGAGAGGGATATACAGATAGCTGCGGAACCACTGCGTCAGTGAAATATGCCATCTTCGCCAAAAATCGGTTATGGATGCGGCGATGTAAGGGTAATTGAAATTTTCAAAAAAATCAAATCCAAACATCTTTCCGAGCCCTATTGCCATGTCGGAATAGCCTGAAAAATCATAATAAATCTGGAACATATAAAGTACAGCGGCGAGCCATAGAAATGAACTTGGCATATAATCAAGCTTAATTGCGAATATGCTGTCTACGGCAGATGCAAGCTGATTTGATATAATTACCTTTTTGCCCAACCCATATATAAATCTCTTTATGCCATAGGCTGTTTTTTCCGCGGATATATTCCTGTGTGAAATAGCTGATTCAACATCGCGGTAATTGACGATAGGCCCGGCAATAAGCTGCGGAAAAAACGAAATGTACAGACCGAGCTTAAATGGATTTTTCTGCACGCGTATCTCTTTGCGGTACAGGTCAATAATATACGAGAGTATTTGGAACGTGTAAAAAGAAATACCTATCGGGAGGGCAATATCTCGGAGAGGAAGCGAGGCATTGAAAATTCCATTGAAAAGCGTTACAGCCATATCGAAATATTTGAAATATGCGAGGATTCCGAGATTTGCGGCGATTGCCGCTATAAGTGCGATTTTTCTTGCAAGCATTCCTTTTCGGCTGTCTATCCACAGGCCAAACAAATAGTTCAAACCGATTGAAATCAGCATCAAGAGTATATACAGCGGTTCGCCCCACGCATAAAATATCAAGCTTGCCGCGAGCAAAAGCGTGTTTCTCGCCTTTAGCGGAAGAATCCGATAAAGCACAAAAACTATTGGCAGAAACAGCCACAAAAAAGTCATTGACGAAAAAAGCATTTGTTGTATCCCCATATCTTTATTAAGCTTTATTATATCGGCATGTCCATCAAAAGTAAACCCGCATATAATGGCCGTAAAATGCGGCAATGTGACTCGCTTTTGTTGACATGACACTTGAATTTTTGTGATATTTACCGTAATATTTTCATGCTCTTGTTACATCTATTAAATTGTACTATA
>JAVXQD010000050.1:0-13935 GCA_036644375.1 Oscillospiraceae bacterium | reverse complement strand
ACAGGGCTCGAACCTGTGACCTCCTGCGTGTGAGGCAGGCGCTCTAACCAGCTGAGCTATGCTCCCAAAGTTATCGTTCATCCGACTTAAGAACGCTTGTATATTTTACTAAATATTCATTCAATTGTCAACACTAAAATCAAACAAATATCTCATTTTGAAATTTCTTTTATCAGAGTGCTCAACTGTTCTTTTGTGAATTCGTATTTTGAATTGCAATAGCTGCAAACAATTTCTGTTATGTCCTGTTCTTCGGAAAGCTGCCTCAATTCCTGCTCACCTAAGCTTATTAAAACTCTTCTCATCTTGTCACGCGAACAGTTGCAATGGAATTCTGCACTGCTCGTTTCAAGTATTTTTGGCTCAAAGCCGTCAAGCACCGCGAAAGCTATCTTCAAAGGAGTCATTCCTCTGTTGAGCATCGAAGTTACCGCATCAAGTTTGGCAATGTTTTGCTCAATAAGCAGTATTTCTTCTTCCGATGCACCCGGCAAAAGCTGCAGCATATATCCGCCTGCTGCCTTTATTGTCAAATCAGGATTAACAAGAACGCCCAGCGCACAAGCAGTAGGTATCTGCTCACTCTTGGCAAAATAGCTTGTTATATCCTCAGCTACCTCGCCGCTCACAAGGGGCGTCTGGCCGATGTAGGGTTCATTAAGGCCAATGTCCTTAATGACGGTCAAACAGCCGTCAGTGCCAACGAGAGCGCCTACGTTAAGCTTGCCATTAGCAGGATTCAAAGGCAGGTCAGCCTGTGGACAATCACAGCATCCGCGCACATTTCCGCCAAATCCGCAAATGGCAGTAACCGTGCCTATTATACCGCCGCCTTTCAGCTTTAATGTCACGCTGTCTTCTTTGTTTTCCAAAGAGCTGCCAATCAGAGCGGCACCGGTCAGCAGCCGACCCAAGGCAGCAGAAGCAGTAGCAGACGTCTTATGAATGCTTTCCATTTTGCTTACAATATTGGTTGAATCAACAGCACACACTATTGCCCCGCCATTTTTTGAAATAGCTCTGACCATATTGCTCATACTATTTTCCTTGCACTTGTAATTATTCTCTGAGTTTTTGAGTGAATCGGGGTATATTCTTCCCCGTCGATACTTTCGATTACTTCAAAGCCATGCTTTGTTAGCAGCTCTTCTATATGATTCGGCTGATAAGTATATTCGAAAAAAACATCTGTTTTTCTTGTGTATACGCTTTCATTTTTTTCAAATACGTCAACTGTCAACATCACACGATTTTTTTGCGGCTGAAACTCATTCTGCCATACACAAAAGCCTTGCTCGCTTTCAAATACAAATACATTATCCGCCAAAATATCCCTGTGCTTGTATTCCGTGTTGTAATCGAATATAATGACTCCGCCTTTTTCCATAAAAAGGGAAAATCGGCGAAATACCTCGTCGAGCTTCTGCTCATTTTCAATATGATTGATTGTGTCCTGCATACAGGTGATTCCGACAACCGTGCCATAGAGATCAAGCTTGCACAGATCCTGATTAAGCCAACGAATATCACATCCGCTTTCAGCCGACTTTATATATGCACAATTCAACATAGCATTCGAAATATCGACGCCTATCATATCAAATCCACATTCGGACAACAACAAAGTTAACGTGCCGGTACCGCATCCGGCATCCAGCACGATTCCTTTAATACTGTTTTGTTTGAATACCGATTTGATGTAACGGCAGCGTTTTTCGTAGTCAATATTATGGGTTAAGTCGTCATACATCGCTGACAATGCTTCATAAGCCGTCATATTTTTCCTATTTTTTTTAAAATTGTTTTGTATCCGTCACTTCCAAAGCTGAGAGAGCGGTTAACACGGCTGATTGTTGCTGTGGACGCGCCTGTTTCCTTAACGATATCATTATATACCTTGTTTTGAAGCAAAAGATTCGCAACTTGATATCGCTGAGAAATAGCTTTTAATTCAGGCACTGTACAAAGATCTTCAAAAAATGCATAGCATTCATCTTCTGTGTCAAGCGCCAGCACGGCCTCGAACAAATTATCTAATGCTTTCGAACGCAATTTATCATTCACTATAGTTATCCTCCGGCACATTTAATGCTTTTACAGTTTACCATATGAAAGCTTGAAAGTAAAGTGTCAGACATCATTTCGAATCAAATCCTCATAGCTCTCTCGGCGTATAATTACGCGTGGCTTTGATTCTCTTATCATTATCATTTCAGGTCTGGCAATTCTATTGTAATTTGAAGCCATCGAGTAATTATATGCACCTGTCGCAAGTACGGCGAGGACATCCCCAACCGCAGCTTGCTGGATATAAGTGTTCTCCTGTAAAAGGTCTCCGCTCTCACAGCACTTTCCGGCAATAGTGACCTTCATATCTGCGGCTCTGTCTGCCTTGTTTGCAATAACAGCGGTATATTCCGAGCCATAAAGAGCGTATCGCGGGTTATCTGGCAGACCTCCGTCGACCGAAACGTAGGTACGTATATCTTTTATTTTCTTAACGGATCCGACGGTATAAAGAGTTATTCCCGCTGGAGCGGATATAGCCCTTCCCGGTTCAATAATCATCATCGGCCGCTTTAATCCAAGCCTTTCAACCTCTGCATTTACAACTTGCGAAACTCGCCTTAAAAAGTCAATCGGTTCCTTTGGCTCCTGTTCCGGAATGTATCTTATTCCGAACCCTCCGCCGAGATTCAGTTTATCAATTTCAATTCCAAGAGAATCCTTAATCTCTTTTATAAAGTTAATCATTATACGAGCTGTTTCGCAAAAAGGCTCAATTTCAAATATCTGAGAGCCGATGTGGCAATGAATTCCTTTTAAATTCAGATTTTTATACAACAGCACTGCTTTCGCAGCTTCCATAGCCTCATTGTTTTCGAGCGCAAAACCAAATTTACTGTCAATGCTTCCTGTCATAATATAGCGGTGGGTATGCGCCTCTATTCCCGGTTTTACACGCAGCATAATCTCCTGAGAGATTCCCATGGTTTCGGCAAGTGAATTCAACAGCTCAAGCTCCGTAATATTATCGACAACAATTGTACCGACTCCGCACTCAAGCGCGTATTGAAGCTCTGACGCTGTCTTGTTATTCCCGTGAAAAAGTATTTTTTCCGTTGGGAAATTCACGCTCATTGCAGTATACAGCTCTCCGCCGGATACAACATCGAGTCCAAGACCTTCGCTGAGGACGATGCGGCACATTTCTTTGCAGTTAAGCGCCTTGCTCGCATAGACGACAAGACTGTTGCTGCCATAGCAGCAGTTCATGGATTCTACAAAGCTTTTGCATGAACGTCTCACCTCTTCCTCACTCATTACATACAGCGGTGTGCCGAATTCTTGAGCCAATGCCACAGTATCCGCACCGCTGATTGCCAGATTGCCATGTGCATTTACCGAGAGGCAGTCAGAAATTAACATAAGCAGTATTACTCCATATATTCTTTGATAGTTTCGCGCAGTTTTTCAGCGCTCTCGTTTCCGTTCACCGAAAAAGGGACTGTCTTAATGACGGGATACGGTGACAGCCATTCAATAAAGCTCGCCATGTTTTCAAGATATTGAGTTTTATTCAGTTTGTCGGTTTTTGTAAGCACCACCATAAAGGGACTTTCCGTTTCGGACAAAAACTCAAGCATTCCGAAATCCTCATCTGACGGCTTATGTCTGCTGTCTATCAGAAGCAAAACCAGCTTTATATTGCGATCCGATTTAAAATAGTGCTCCATAAGATTGGCCCAGCGTATTCTCTCTTCGTGTGAGCGCTTTGCATAGCCATATCCCGGAAGATCCACAAGCGTGGTGTCCTTGCCGAGAGAGAAAAAGTTTATTGTTGTTGTTTTCCCCGGTGTTGAGCTGACACGAGCCAAGGCCTTGCGTGTGCAAAGTTTGTTAATAAGAGAGGATTTGCCTACATTGGAGCGCCCCGAAAAAACCAGCTCCACCGTATCTGACGGTGGGAGCTGATCTCTAAGTCCGAATGAGCATGTGAATTGTGCTTGATTAAAATCCATTGTTTCTCCCAAAAAATCTATTATTATCGGACAGCGGCTGCCTTCATATTGTAACCGTTGATGCAACATTTTCGCTGTTTACGTTTGGCAGGCTTTTTTCCTTGCCAAAACGTTTTGGGAAATCAAGTGCCAATTTCAGCACATTTTCAATGTTGTCAACAGGCATAATATTAAGCTGATTTTTAATATCATCGCTTATTTCCTGCAAATCAACAATGTTTTCCTTTGGTATTATTACGTTAAAGAGCTTCTCTTTATACGCCGCAATCAGCTTTTCGCGAAGTCCGCCTATCGGCAGAACCTTTCCGCGCAAGGTTATCTCTCCTGTCATAGCTATTCCCTGTTTTGCGGGAATTTTACATAGTGCGGAAACAAGCGCAACCACAAGCGTAACTCCTGCCGAAGGCCCGTCCTTTGGAACAGCTCCTTCGGGGGCGTGAATATGTATATCGTATCCTGTGAGAATATCGGTGGGTATGTTATAAAACGGCGGTAAGGTACGAACACAGGTTACTGCAAGCTTTGCGGACTCCTTCATGACATCCCCGAGACTGCCGGTGATTTCTATTTTTCCTGTGCCCTTGACCGCGATAGCCTCGATGGACATAACCTCTCCGCCAACCGATGTCCATGCAAGCCCGTTTACCACGCCAATCTCCGAGCTGTGCGAAGCTATGCTGCCGCGAATCATTGCAGGTCCGAGCATTTTTTCCAGGACAATATTATTGACTTTTACCTGAGTATCCTCGCCGGACACAATGACCTTAGCTGTTTTGCGCATCAGTGTGGCAATTTTTCTCTCAAGATTTCGCACACCGGCTTCACGTGTGTAATTATCAATAATATCATACAGTGCCTTATCGGTAATACTGAACTGTTCTTTTGTCAATCCGTGCTTATCAATCTGCTTTTTAATCAGGTGCAGCTTTGCGATTTTAAATTTTTCGTCGCGTGTATAGCTTGAAAGCTCAATTATATCCATACGGTCGCGGAGCGGAGCAGGTATTGTTCCGAGGTCGTTTGCGGTTGTTATGAACATAACCTTGCTGAGATTATACGGCAAATCCAGAAACAAATCTCTGAACGTGGAATTCTGCTCCGGGTCAAGCACCTCAAGAAGTGCTGACGCAGGATCTCCGCGATAATCATTGCTGAGTTTGTCTACTTCATCGAGCAAGATAAGCGGATTTGATGTGCCTGCCTGCTCGATAGCGCTGATAATGCGCCCCGGCATTGAGCCTACATACGTACGACGATGCCCTCTGATTTCGCTCTCGTCCTTAATTCCTCCGAGCGACATGCGCACGAATTTGCGATTCATACACTCGGCAATCGAGCGAACAATAGAGGTTTTGCCGACACCCGGAGGCCCTACAAGACAAAGAATCTGTCCGCTGAGATTATCAGTGAGGCTGCGAACCGAAAGATATTCAAGAATTCGTTCCTTAACTTTTTCAAGTCCGTAATGATCGCGGTCCAGAATTTTTTTTGCTTTCGGGATATCATACGTATCCTTTGAAAACACTGTCCACGGCAAATCCACAACAGTATCGAGATATGTCCTTATGACGGCTGCTTCCTGTGAATTTCCGGGTGTTTGGACAAGGCGCTCAACTTCTTTATTCAGCTTCTTTATATATTCCGGCTCAAGCGGCAGTGCGGAAATCTTCTTTCGGTACTCGTCCGCTTCGGTCATGGTATCAGCCGTATCGCCAAGCTCATTTGATATAACCTTTATCTGTTCACGCAGATAGTATTCACGTTGATTTTGGTCAATTGATTCCTGTACTCTGTCATTGATGTCACGTTCAATATCAAGGACATTGTTTTCACGCACAAGAATCTCAAGTAAAAGATTAAGTCTGTCTATTACATTTGATTTTTCGAGAATGGCCTGCTTGTCCTGAAAATCAAATGTAAGGTTATATGCCAGATATTCTGCAAATTTTGACGGATCTGTGGTCGAAAAAGCTGTTGAGACAATATCTGCAGCAAGCTTTGGATAGTGCTCAATATAGTTGTCCAACTGTTCGCGAATTGCGCGCACAAGTGCGTCTGCGGCCTCCGAATCTATTTCCTTGAGAGTGCGAACCGGAGCCTTGGCAATATCCGCTGTATAAAAAGCTTCACCATCATGAACCTCTACGACTCTGGCGCGGTACCCACAGGTTACGAGCACCTTAATATAGTTTTCAGACAGTCGCAAAACCTGCTGAACCTCCGCAACAACACCGTATTTATACATATCTTCGCGCAGAGGATCATCTACTGCCGCATCTTTTTGAGTGAGAAGAAATATTGGACTTGACGTTTTCATTGCATATTCAATAGCTGCAATTGATTTTGCACGACCTACATCAAAGTGATTGACCGTATCCGGAAATACAACCACTCCACGCATTGCAACCAATGGCAACGTTATTGCGCTTTTTGGCTTTACATTTATCTTTGTTATCATTACACTACCTCTGTGTTATTAATTCATTGTAAATGTATATTATAAAGAAAATTAATTAATAATGCAACTAAAGAGAAAACCTTGTTTTGCATTGTGCGCAAAACAAGGTTTTCTCTTACATTTAATAATACTATTTCAATATAAGCTGTGGTTTTCCGTTTTTAACACATTGACCATTAATGGTTATTGTATCTACATCGGAACGCGAGGACACATCATACATGATCGGTATCAGCATATTTTCCATAATTGAACGCAACCCACGCGCTCCGCTTTTACGTTCAACCGCTTTTTTGGCAATTTCCAGCAGAGCATCCTCGGTGAAATCAAGTTTAATTCCGTCCATTTCCATGATTCTTGAATATTGCTTGACAAGAGAATTTTTTGGTTCTTTGAGAATTCTGATTAAAGTATCCTCATCGAGCGAATCGAGAACCGTTATTACCGGAATCCTACCTACCAGTTCAGGTATAAGCCCATATTTTACAATATCGTGAGCCGTTGCCTGCTTGACAAGATTCTCATGTATATCAGATTCTTTTTCTTTCAGCTTTGCTCCAAAGCCCAGCGATGATTTTGCCACACGCTGTTCAATTATTTTATCAATCCCATCAAAGGCTCCACCGCAGATAAACAGGATATTTGTTGTATCTATCTGGATAAACTGCTGTTGCGGGTGTTTGCGACCGCCTCCCGGCGGTACGTTAGAAACAGTTCCCTCTATTATCTTCAAAAGAGCCTGCTGAACACCCTCACCGCCGACATCGCGTGTGATTGATGGATTTTCGCTTTTGCGAGTAATTTTGTCCAGCTCATCAATGTAGATAATACCGCGCTGTGCGCGCTCTACATCAAAATCAGCTGCCTGAATTAATTTGAGCAAAATATTTTCGACATCCTCACCGACATATCCCGCCTCGGTGAGTGTTGTGGCATCCGCGATTGCAAATGGCACATCAAGTACTTTTGCAAGTGTCTGCGCAAGATAAGTCTTACCGACTCCTGAGGGTCCAAGCAGCAAAATGTTGCTTTTTTGAAGCTCTACATCATTCTTCTTAACCTCATTGTTGGCAATTCTCTTATAATGATTGTAAACCGCAACCGAAAGCACAACCTTTGCATTTTCCTGACCGATAACATATTGATCAAGAACCTCTTTGATTTCTTTGGGCTTCAGCAGCCGATGCTCTTCCTTTGCTTTTACAACAGGGCGCTTTGATATCATTTTTTTGAATTCGGGATCTACAAAACCATCCTCCTCCAACAAAGAGTAACAAAGCGATACGCATTCATTGCAGATATAAATGTTTGGCCCGACCAACATGCGGTCGACTTCGTCCTGTGTTTTACCGCAGAACGCACATCTCATGATTTTCTTGTTGTTCGCCATAGCAAGCTCTCAATCTATCTTTTTGTGTATACTTCGTCAATAAGTCCATAAGCGCACGCTTGCTGCGCAGTCATAAAATTATCACGTTCAGTATCGCGTTCAACTACTTCAAGGGGCTGACCTGTAGCTTCTGACAAAAGCAGGTTCATTTTTTCTTTGATTTTAACAACATGGTCGGAGTGAATCTTTATATCGGTAACCTGACCCTGCAAACCGCTCAGAAGCGGCTGATGAATCATGATTTCGCTGTTGGGCAAAGCAGCGCGTTTGCCCTTTGTTCCGGCTGCAAGCAAAAAAGCACCCATAGAGGCTGCCATTCCGATACAGATTGTGGACACATCGCATTTGATATAGTGCATAGTGTCATAAATAGCCATTCCCGCCGTGATGGAACCGCCCGGACTATTGATATAAAGACTTATATCCTTTGTTGGGTCCTGACCTTCGAGATAAAGCAACTGTGCGACAACAAGACTTGCCGATGTGTCGTTTACCTCTTCGGAAAGCATAATGATGCGGTCATTGAGCAGTCTTGAAAAAATATCATAAGAGCGCTCTCCGCGATTGGTTTGTTCAATAACCATTGGGACTAAACTCATGGTTCAATACCTCCAAAATATTATGTTTTTTGTTTTAATGGTATACCACAAGCGCATTGCGCATTGGTATAATTCCGCCCATTTTATAATTGTATTATAAAACAATAGCGAAAAAAGGCGGATTAATTGCGCCGCAAATAAAAAAGATCGCCACATACAAAGCCCTGCATGCAATGGCTTTCATTCTCACTGAAATACTCACAGAAAAACTTTAATTATTTTGCATGCCCGCCTGAAATAAACAGGCGGGCATGGTTGCGAAAAAATTAAGGTTTTAATTTTCCTCAATAACTGCTTCAGCTGCATCAACTGCGGCTTTTACAGCCTTTTTTGCTTTAGAAGTTACTTTTTTTGCTGTTTCCTTTGCCTCGTCAACTTTTTTCATGAACTCTTCTTTTACTTTTGCCGAATCCTTGATGACGTCTATTGCCTTATTTACTTTAATGTCACCGACAAGCTCCTTGAGCGGCAGAACCTGCTTGAGCTTTTCGACTTCCATTTTGTAGATTTCGGCAAACTTCTTATATTCCGCCTCAATATCCGCTTCTGTTGCTTCAATCTTTTCAGCACGCGCGACAGCTTCAAGAGCAAGTCGGGATTTGATCTGCTTTTCGGCATTTTCTCTGAACTGCTCACGGAAAGTCTCGATATTACCGCCCATATACTTCATATATGTTTTCATATCCATGCCCTGCTGCTGCAGACGGTAGTCAAAGTCGCGAATCATCTCTTCAATTTTTTCCTCAATCATTACCGCAGGAACGGTACCCTCAACAGAAGACACCACTTCATCAAGGAGATTGTTTTCAAGCTGAGATGTTGCACTGTCTGCATTCAGCTTTTCGAGTTTTGTCTTTATATCGGCCTTTAACTCATCAAGTGAATCAAATTCGCTGACATCTTTTGCAAACTCGTCGTCGAGCTCGGGATATTTCTTTACGTGAAGATCATTCAACTTAACTTTGAAAACCACAGCCTTGCCCGCGAGATCTTCTGCACCGTATTCCTCGGGAAATACCAGATTAACATCGAATTCATCACCGATGTTATGCCCGACAACCTTATCCTCAAATCCGGGTATAAACTGCCCTGATCCTAATGTCAGGTCGAATTTTTCTCCCTTGCCGCCTTCAAAAGCCACATCATCTTTAAAGCCCTCAAAGTCGATGTTTGCGATATCTCCGAGCTCTGCTGCCCTGCCCTCGACGCTGACAATGCTTGAGCCCTTTTCCTGAAGCTTTTTCAGCTCTGCGGAAATGTCCTCATCATCAACGGTATTGATGGTTTTTGTGCTTTCAATGCCTTTGTATTTTTTTACTGTTAATTCCGGTCTGAGTTCAACGACAAACGTAACCTCAGCGCCCTTTTCCTTGCTCATTTCGGTGACATCGACCTCCGGTCGACCAATCATCTCAATGTCAGCCTCTTTAATTGCGCTTTCGAATTCATCGGGGAGAAGTTCATTGATGGCATCTTCAAAAAAGAAGCCGTCTCCGTACATTCTCTCAATGATAGCTCTCGGCGCTTTTCCCTTGCGGAAACCCTGAATGCTGATTTTCTTGTTCTCACGATGATATACTTTATCGATAGCTTTTGCAAAAGCATCAGCATCAATAGTTATCTTCAACTCGTATTTTCCGTCATCGGTTTTTTTGTGTGCAATAAGTGACATTATAAATCCTCCAAATTCAAATCTTTAAGATTATACCATACTTTAATCAATAATTCTATATTATTTTATTTTATAGGGAGAAAACTTGAGATAATCTGCGGAAATCAACTGAAACTTAATATTTTCGCAACTGCCGCAGAAAGCGTTACTGATGCTTTGACCGTGAATATGCCCATAATAGCACTGTGAAACATGATATTTCAGCAATAATTCAATTATAGAATCAACTTTACAGCTGCTGAATATCGGAGGATAATGCAAAAATACAATCGTATCATCATGCTCGGTATTTTGTGCGGATTTCAGAGATGCCTCAAGTCTGCCGAGTTCTCGCTTAAATACCCTGTCATTGTCAGGCTCACGCTCGTCATAAAACCAGCTTCGGGTTCCGCAAAGAGCTGTTGTTTCGTACATGTATGAATCATTGAGCATAAAGCTTATGCTTGAAAAACTGTTTTCTGCGCACCAAAGGTCGTTTTTCTTTCGTGTCATCCACCAGTAGTCGTGGTTGCCCTTAATAATTATTTTTCGTCCGGGAAGACTTTCAATTAAATTAAAATCATCTACAGCCTCACTAAGCTGCATCGCCCATGATACGTCACCCGCTATTACAACCGTGTCTCCCCGTTTTACAATGGCGTTCCAATTATCGGTAAGCCGTTCGGTATAGTTTCCCCATCCTGCGAAAATATCCATCGGTTTTGGAACTCCAAGAGACAAATGCAGGTCCCCGATAACAAATAATGACATATCTCACCTTGTGTTAATTTTATCTTTAAATCCATATGAAAGCTCTAAAAAGCGCGAGAAAAAAAGTCCTGCGCATTTTGGAAAAATATTTTATTCGCCTGCTCCGTGCCGTATCTGATTTTAAACTGTCCATACACCGTCGGAATATCGCCTAAATTTCGGCAAATGTCAGGCATATCGGCGCCGTCAAAATCACTTCCGAAGGCAATGATATTTTCGCCCCCAAGCTCAAGCATGGCGTCGACGTGCCTAAAAAATGTGTCCCATGTGACATTTGAGTCTTTATCCAAAAACTTAGTGCACAGGTTTATTCCGACAAGTCCTTTTCGGCGAACAATCTCTTTGAACTGTCCGTCGTTCAGGTTGCGGCAGTGACTGCAAACTTTTTTGAGATTTGAATGGGTGGCTATTATCGGATTGTCGGTAAGACAAAACACATCATCTGCACCTTCATCGGAGAGATGAGAAATATCTGGAACGATTCCCTGATTTATCATTTCGATAACGGCTTCTCGGCCAAACGGCTTTAAGTGCCCTCCGACATCGCTTCCGAAGCCCAGGGCGTTTTCGCCATTCCATGTAATGGCAATTGCCTTTACACTGTCATCAGCCGCCAAGGCGATGTTTTCAAGTCGGCCTCCCAATGCGGCTCCGTTCTCGATAGTAAGTATCGCAGCGCATTTACCGACACTATGCGCTTTTTTTATTTCCTCAATATTCTTACAAAGAGAAATACGCTCATTTTCAGCTTCAAGAATTGCCATAAACCCTTTTAAATAGCGCAGATACTCAATTCTTGCGAGTTCATCGGTTTGATTGCTATATAAAAATATGGCAAACATCTGCACCCACTTGTCAATTTTCCCGCGCTTATCAAGACTGACCATTGTGTCGGAACTCAAATTGCAGTTCATATCAACGCATTTGGTAGCAGTGTCACAGTGCAAATCAAAAAAATTCATTTAAAATCCTCAAAACGCATTGGTTATATGGTTTTTAACTCTAAAATCTCTCGAACGGCTGTGTTCGATTACAATAACATCAAACCGCGGCTGCAAATCAGTGGGGTTAGCCTGAAGATATCTGTTTGCGGTTGTGGTGAGCTTTAACTGCTTGCGGCGGTCAACTGCTTCCTCACCGCTCACAAGCGCATTCACGGCGCGAGTCTTTACCTCTGCGAAAACTATGTATTTGTCATCGCTTGCAATTATATCAATCTCTCCGAAACGGCTGTGATAGTTCATTGCAATAATTTTATAACCGTTTGCCTTCAGAAAAACAGATGCTGTCTGCTCTCCGATTCTGCCTATATTTTCTGCCATTAAATTCTGCCCTTCAAAAAGCTCTTTCGATGAAACTCGCATATTCCATGCTCCTTAATCGCTTGATAGTGCTCTTTTGTCGGATAGCCCTTGTGCTTGGCAAATCCGTATTCCGGGAATTCTTTATCCAGCTCGCGCATATATTTATCGCGCGTAACCTTAGCGAGAATTGAAGCGGCTGCAATTGATGCGGAATTAGAATCTCCTTTAACTATAAACTGCATTTCCGTGTCTGTTTCCGGAACTTTGTTGCCGTCAATCAGAGCAAGTGCAGGCTTTTGTGTCAATTGCTCTATAGCATGCTTCATTCCGAGCAGGGTTGCCTGCAAAATGTTTATCTCGTCTATTTTATTGTTGTCCACCATCACAATCGAATAGCAAACCGCTTGTTCGACAATTTCTCCATACAGGCGTTCACGATTTTTTTCGCTTACTTTTTTTGAATCGGTAAGTGCGTCAAACCGAGTATCCGGACGCAGAATCACAGCGGCACAGCACACAGGCCCGCACAGCGGACCTCTGCCTGCCTCATCAACACCGCAAATGATGCCACCTGCTTCTATTCTTTTTTCCTCATCGAATAGGTAGAGATTTTCAAAAACCATATTCGGATGGCTCCTCAAATGTTATGCGCCCGAGTTTTCCGCTTCTCAGCTCGTCAAGCACAGTTATTGCCGCGCGTTCAACATCGGGTTGTCCGTGCAAAATCAGCATTCCCCTGTTGCGTCCAACCTGTTCCAGCAGTGCAATTCCGCTTTTAGTAAGCTGGTCATCTGTAAGTTTAAAACGGTCGAACAGCGGTTTTTGGTATCCCTCTTTTTTAAGAGCTTCAAGCAGACAGATTGCTATCTCTTCTTTGTTGAGAATGTCGTCCTTGATTGCTCCGGTAAACGCGAGCTTTAGCGCACCCTCCTGATTTTCAAGCTTTTTCCAAAGTACTCCGGGCATGTCCAAAAGCTCGATTTCATCAAGGGATATCCACTGCTTTCCGCGTGTGACTCCCGGCCTGTCCTCCGCTTTAGCGCGTGAGGTTCCCGCAATCATATTTATAAAGGTGGATTTTCCGACATTGGGTATTCCCACAACCATGACCCGAGGCTTGCTTGTGAGGTTTTTTTTGCCGGAAGCAATCTGCCAAGTTTCCAATATGCTTTTGATTGAGCTGATGCATCTTGCGCCGTATTTTTTTTCCTTAGACTGAATTTCAATTGCCCCGTATCCCTGCGAACCATAATAGTCAAGCCACAGCTTGGTTTTTTTGTCATCTGCGAGATCGCATTTATTCAAAAGCAAAATTCTGGGCTTCGTGTCTGTCAGCCTCGCAAGCTCGGGATTCTTGCTTGAAAACGGTATTCTCGCATCAATAAGCTCTGCGACGGCATCGACATTTTTTATATCTGCTTCGATGAGACGAAGCGTTTTCATCATGTGTCCCGGAAACCAATGTATTGAAGAGATTTCACTCATTTAATTTATGCACCTTTTGTCGATCAGATTTTTTTGCCGAGCACACTCTTTGAATTCACAAAGCCAAGCTCGGAATATCTGCTGTCAAGTGAATCTGCCCTGTTGTCTCCCATCACAAAGATATATCCGTCAGGAACAACAACCGGAAATATAATATTTCCGTTAAGATTATCGAACGATGCTTTTATAGGAGTATCAAAAGCCGTATCATCAACCATTACCTCGCCGCTGTTCGCGTCGATATCAACTGTCTGA
>JAVXQD010000049.1:0-15633 GCA_036644375.1 Oscillospiraceae bacterium | reverse complement strand
GCCCTCACCGTTTGAGTCCATATCTGCCCTCAGATGGCCGATACAGCCTGTCTGCATGGAAAGCTGCTGACTTTGCGAATAGGTGTAGTTGCGCTCATTTGGTAGTAAAACTCTAATATCCATTATCGGTCCTCTCTTTCTTTTGCGGCTTTTTGCCGTTGAGATTGTATAGCTGCAAGCCGTTCCTTTGCCCAATCAGGCAATTCTTTCATTTCGCCCATGACATCACGGCGTTCCCATCGGGTTTCCTTGCCGGAGTAAAGGTTAATACAGAAGCAGGCAGAGCCCCGGGAATTTCCATCAGAACCAAAACCGCCTGTACAAAGCCAAAGTTGCCTGTCGGCAGTTTGATATTCGTCGCGCAACACTTCGGGGCAAATCACTATGACCTTGCCCTCAATGTTTTTTTTATAATCGTCCGGGACACACTGCTCAGCGGTAATCATCTCCATCGGGACGGTCACTCTTTCTTGCTCTGTCCGCACCATGTCACATTGCTCTGATAGCCGATTAGCAAAAAGCTGCATGATTTCCACATAATCGGCGCTGGCCATACAGTCGGAATATTCACCGAGAAGCTCATTGCTTTTGTAATAGGCGCAGATATATTTGAGGTCAAATTCATTCTTATCATCCACGCCGAACACGACCTCTTTGTCACCTATATGGATTGCCTGTGTGATTTCATAACCGCTTGCCATACGTTTTTCTGTGTCTCTCATCGTTCCCCCACCTTTACGCTTTTTATTTTTTCGGATAAATCCTTTTTGTACTTCCCTGATGTTTCTTTTTTACACTGCTGCATTTTTTGTATTTGCTCTTCTGTTGCAGGCAAGCATATTGCCTGCTGCCTTTGCATTATTCTTGCAA
Source organism: Oscillospiraceae bacterium (assembly GCA_036644375.1). Classification (GTDB taxonomy): domain Bacteria; phylum Bacillota; class Clostridia; order Oscillospirales; family Ruminococcaceae; genus CALWZE01. Next base: position 14,763 of record JAVXQD010000049.1, on the reverse strand, counting down.
ATTCAAGTATGTGGTAGATGTATATCCCGATTTTCACATGGCATTCATCTATGTATTCGCATTTGCGTGTCAATACATAATTTGAATCCGGATACTTTAATGCGACATATCCTCCATCCTCCACCAAAAACATCTGCTCATCATTGCAATTTATGAATCGAACTTCTTTCTTCTCCATTTCCTCCATTACTTTCATGTTTTTTTGTTTTGTTTGTGCTTTTTAATTGGTCAACAATTCGTCTGATACAGCAGCCGCAGAAATTTGATTCCTTGTCCCTGTAGCTGCAAGTCTCGCAATCATAATCTTCATTTTTACCGTGTTTCACTGATTTTCTCCTAATCTTGCGTCTCGGATTCAAGAGAATCCGACAAGCTGCTCCCTCGTCCTCTGCGTAATCCGTCGGATGCTTGCCCTATTTGTTCACTCAGACTGTCAAGACGCGCAATAGTGTCGTTAAGCTCATTTACAGTGCTTGCGTAATAATATCCGTCTGTTTCGCTGCATATCGGATATCCCACAATGCGAAGCTTGTTAATATGCTCACGCAGAGTTCGTCCGGAAATACAAAGCGCGACTTCAAGCTCTTTACTCGATGCCGCGTTTTGTCGCCCCCTGTGCCTTTCTCTCAGAAAAAAACACAAATGTATACTTTCCTCACTGAGAATAAACATTTATTCATCTCCCATTATTGAAATAAAAAAGCGAGAAGCCTTGTCACCCATGAGGGTTCTGAGGTTCTCGTTTTTCTGTATCCGTGCGTATGTGTACCTTCAATCGAAGATTGAATTGAAAATATTAAGCGGAATCCTCCGCATTAGAATTTGTGAATATCTTGTTTTTGTTGTAATTCAGATATAACGTGCCGGAATACCAAGGAAGTTTAAGAGCTTTCGGAATAATGTACTGTTATTGTACCTGTTCGCTTTTCTTTGAAATTTCGGATATATAACATGACAGACATTGAGAGCCTTTTCCTCAAGAAATAAGTCAAATCCGCTGCATTCGCTTTTGTTGGCAAGCTCACGACGCCGTGCAAACTCATACATTAGTGCAAACCGCGGTTCAGGATAAACCCCCTCAAAAGCCTTGCCATCGGCATCACACCATCGCAAATCTTCTGTCAGCCGAAGTGAATCAAAGTAATCGGATACCTGTTCGCGCTCAACTGATATGCAAAGTTTTTTTCTGTAAACACGAGCCGCCATTGAATGATGATGCGCGTTTGTTACAGTAATAAAATTAAGCGCATCATAATAAATTCCGCAGCAGATGTCAGTGTCATTATAGCGATGATATCCGAAATTCTTAACATCTGTAAGCGCATTGAATATCTTGCTGTAATCATGTGGAATGCACGCAACATTCCGCGTACCCGCATCAATTTCATACGCAGCTTCTTGTGATTTTCTGTAGGGAAAGAGAAAACTGTTAATTGCGCCGACACCTATTGTAATAGTTCTGTAGGAATACAGTGCTTCAATCTCTCTGCCCATCATGTCAATATAGAAATCGTATATCACTGCCGGATTCTTCCCCTTTTTAGCATGTTCCTTTGCCAGCAGCTCCGCGCCGGAGTATATTTCTCTGCAATTAATGCACGAACCAACCACGTACAGTTCCTCAGACATTTTTTAGTCCATCCTCTAATATCTTTTCAGCATTTATTAATGTCAGCTTTGAACCCCTACTGCCGCTCACTTTTGAATAGATTAACACGTCGCTCATTTCGTGACAAGCTAATGACCATTCGCCGATTTTAACAGCTTCGCTTACTTCATAAAGATGCCTTAGATACATGTACTGCGTAATACTACCACTTAAATCTATTTTCCATCGCGGTTTTGTTTCCTTCATGCGCTTTAAAAGCTCTTTCAAAGGCTCTATTCCTTTTTCACGCGGGTCACTGTAATAGATATCCTCAATAGCCTCTTTCATATATTGAATATCGGACTGTCGCTTTCTTTTTATGGTTGATTCACTCCCTTGTATCCTTTTATTTAAGCAGGGCGACATTTACGCCGCCCTGCTTGTGTCTGATTATTCCTTCCTTTTTTTGAACCACATACACCACAAAATCACAATACTCGGTGCAGTCGCCGTTGCAAGAATCAGCCACAGCTGCCAGTTGCTGTTATCCCCGGTCTGCGGCGGTACCTGAGGTACAATCGGACGAGGAAGAATTGTTACGTCTCCGCTGATATACTCAATTTTGTAATTTTCAAGCCCGTTTGCATTGGGCTTGCAGCTGAGGCCGTATGCCGCTACCTCATAGGGCTTAGGCGTTGTACCGTCCTCCCCGTACCTTATCGGTGCTGCCGCATTGCTGAGCGTGGAAAACTGTGTAGTACCTGTAAGTGAATTTTCGAAATTATCACCCTCCGCAAATCCTTTTATTGTTGCGGTAAACGGAGGATTGACATCTCCATGCAATTTGCTGTATCCGCCGTCCACCGTTACTGTCAGCGTGAGCGGTGTGACAATAACCTGTCCGGGGATTTGCAGCACGACATAGTTTTTAAGTACGTCGTAGATTCCCTCGTTAAGCCCCTCGTAGGTAATCGGATAGCTTCCCACCGGAGCCTTGGTTGGCATATTATCCGGCAAAACAAAATGGCTCTTTGTCGAGTCAATGACAAGCGCGTCACCCGGAATAAACGCGGAAATCAGTAGATTGCTGCCCTGTCCGCTGTCCGCATTCGTATATGCAAGTGCCGTCTTCGGCTCAAGCGCTGCATTACTGCCATACTCAATTTGGTAATCTACAACACGCACCTCAATGGGACATCTGTAAATCGCTCCCGAGTATGCCTCCTCACCTATTACATAATTGCCCTTGTCGTTGTTAATGAGCGCAATGGGAGAGGAACGAACTATTGCATTTTCCTTAAGATGCAAATATCTGTCCTCGAGCACAGTACCGTCCGCATTCAGTGTTTCACCCGACTGAGCCGTTACATACACTCCGTCAAGCTTATCCGAACTAATCCGAACATCATCATTGGCACAGATATTATCTACAAGAATATCCGCTATAATTGCGCCGGTTGTCCCAGTGTATAGTCTGATGTTTCTCGGTTTATCGGGTTCATCAAGATAGCGGCTGTGCACGAACAATTCTCGCGGAACGATTGCTCCCGTATACCGCTCCGATTCAATATAATAATTGAATGCTCGTGTTCCCTCAAGGTCTATGCGGCTTGTTCGTTTAATATCTGTCTGAACTCCATTTGATTGATTTCTATCCGGATATTTGCCGTCGGCGGCTGTCGTTGTCAGAGACACGTTCCCGACATCCTGCGGTATAATTCCCCGCTTTGCGGCGGCATTGAAGAGTTCCATTTCTATGTCCTTGATTAATGCCGTGTGCTTGCCGTCATAAGTCTTGTCGTTATTCAAGCTTTCAAGTGTCAGCGGTCGTTTTGTTATTTTGAATTTTACGGTAAGTTCTCCGTCAAGCCCGAATGATTCAACATCCGATTCGTTAAAAGTCACTGTTGCGGTATAGCTGCCCGAATCTATGCAGCCCGAACCCGACTCATTGCCGGACGTTGTCCCTCCGTTGCTGTATTTAATCGTTGCCCGGTCAAGGATTCCGTCAAGCACTGTTTTGTCAATGCCTACAGGAGGGGTAAGAGTCACAACGGCATTTTGCTCCGTGCCGTCATACACCTTGTCCTGTGCGTCAATCGCCGCACCAATATCTATCGGCTTGATTTTTTCGCGGTAAATCTGCGTTGTATCCATTGCCGATTTATCGCTTCTGGATATATTTGCGTCCTCGTCTGTCCCCGCATTTCCGCTGTACAGTGTCATTCCTGTAATTTGGTAAGTCGCGGCACACCAGAACGCTGTTGAAAATGGCTGAACCTTGAAATATATTGCCCCGCTGCTAAATGCTCCCGGCGCTACGTCCCTTGTTCCTCCCCAATCGAAAATGCGGTCGTTCCAGCTATTATTATAGCTCATTGAAATATTGCCATCACCCAGTCCGCTTACCCCACCCTCACTGGAGAATGAAGTACACTGATAACTATATCTTATATGTGAGTAATCATACGGATTTACATTAGAGCCGTCCGGATGCTTTAACACGATTTGCCCATATGCATTCCAGTTTGCGTATCCTTGTGCGGAAACCGCAACCACGCTGCCCGACGTTGTTATCCCTCCGTTATTGCTGCTTCCTACCCACCTGTAATCGTCCTGAGTGGGAACAACCGTAACATCCGATGTGATTTTCAGCGCTGCCGCCGTGCTTGTCATGACCGCAGAGTTTGCTGTCCATGCCTTACATCGGAAATACCACCCGTTTTGTAGATTCATGGCCTTGAATACAGTGTATGTCGAACTTGTTTCTCCGTCGATATCCGACCATGTCCTCCCTCCGTTATCGCTTATCTGCCATTGATATGATATCAATGAACCTGTATTCGAAGCGGCGGTAATCGAATATGAAGCATTTTGTCCCTGCTTAAGTGTCACGCCGGACGGATGCCGTGTAATCGTGACGTTCTCGGACACAAGCGGAGCTGTCGCTCTTACCATACCTCTTGAACCGGCGCTTCGCGGTGCCATGTTTACAGCACAGTCGATATATGCAAAAATCGTTGCCGGTTTAAGCCGCTCATCATAAGATTTATAGATAAGATTTTTTCTTAAATACTCCTGCAAATCATTTGCGCTTATTCCTTTTACCGATGTGAGCATGAGATAATGCCCCGCATTGATAGTGCGCACCATATCGCCCGGAAGTGCACCCGTGACGCGCATAGTATCATTTTCGTTGTATTGGCCGTCAAAGCGCAAGATAAGCGTGTGTATATCACGTCCCGCAAAAACTTCAAGCTGCGGGAATGTCCACTGTCCGTATGTTCCCACCTCGTCGCTTAATCCAAGCTCCGATTTTCCCTCGTTGTACTTGATATCGCAGTTGTAATCGAGCTGAAGTGCCGCCCGGGTGTCCGCAATTGTTGTAATATACTCGTTTGTATACTGAGATGTTGCTGTACATGAGAAATAGTATCGCGTATTCCCCGAGTCAAACAGCGCGTGGGCATTGCTGATTGTCATTGTGCTTATCAATGTCCTTGAGCCGTCACTGTTTATAACAGGAGCACTTGTCTCTACTTTAACTGTCGGTGCTTTGTTTCCTTCAACACCAAGCAGCACCGCTTGTGAATTTGCCGCTGGCTGATTCCACACCTTTTGTTCGAAACTCTCGTATTTATCCTTGCCGCCCGAATACATCCACTTGACGGCAACATCGGGCGTCTTTGCATCTGTCATACCCGGCATATATGTTATTCGACTTGTATATGTCGCTGTCCCTATTGACATGCCGTCGTTGTCCAGCCACAGCTTTTGGTCAAGAGCCGGGCTGACAGTCAGCGTCGGACGCTTTACCGTAAGCTGCGCCGCATGTGTTTCGGCATGTGACGCTCCGGACGCATACAGGACTCGGAAGGAATAGTTTGTCCATTTCGATTCGCACGGGAAAACCGTAAGTGTCGTTATGGTTTTGCGCGCGGCACGTGCCGGATCAATCGTCCCCTCTGCGACTGTATTTGTGATTTTATATTTCACATCGCTCAGATTGATATTTTCCCAATCGGCATCGGGGTCGTTCCGATACTGCCAAATTAATGAAAATCCCTTGTCCGACTTAATATCCGTCCTGAAATCGCATGTCGAAACAAAGGTTGCGGTATTGTCCACCCACACAGCCTGTGGCATGGGGTCTGTGATATACATCGGATGAGGCTTTACAATCAAATGCCCGTTAAATCCGAGAGACCTCACCGAATATGTATCTGCCGTTTCTCCCCCATCCGCTTTGAATATCGCGCGGAAGTTGCTGTCCGACTGACTCAAAATTGTATTTTTAATTTCAAGCCCAACTTCTGTCCATGCCTCTTTACCCTCTTTTTTCGGATGAAATACGGGTGGCAAAAGCATATATTCGTAGTCGCATTGACTTATCGGCAGCCAATCCTCCGAATTCGGTTTTTTGAATTCCCATGTGATATTTTTCACCTCTATGGGATAAATCACCCCACCCTTGATGATGTGCGCGGTTTCTCCCTCGTATACCTCATCATCACTGAGCGGCGAAGCCTTGTATCCTTTCATGTACAAATTTGTTGTATCATCGGCATCCCAAAAATCCGGAAGAACATTCACATAGATGTTTCCGTTCTCCTTAATTCCGTTCGACGCGTCTATGCCATCATAAGCACCGACCTTATATACGAATGCTTTCATCTCCCCTGTGCATGGCAGATTTGCAATGACGTATTTGCCGTCGATATTGGTCTTGCAGTAATAATCATTGCCGTCTGAGCCTTTTACAACCACCATGTGATTCGCCCAATCCGCATTCACACCGCCAAGCAGCTCAGCAAGATAGCCCGATACACGAGCCAGGCCCGTTGTCCGCACTCCGCTTGCGTTAAACAGATTGTTTGTTCCGACGGTTGAATCCGTGCCGAGATTCCAACCGACTTTTCCCGCCCACGCGGGGTTAGGTACTCCGTTGGTGTTACAGGCAGCACCGGGCGTTGTCATGCTGCTATATTGGTCGAGCGTCCCTCCTGTATTTGCAAAAAGAGGAGTATTTTTCGAGTTGAGCTTCACGCGTTTGTTGGTCAGGTTACCGTTTACCGCGCCATAGTTATCCGCGTGAAAATGCCCGTGAAAATTTTCAATCGGAGTCCAATCTTCCGGCAATGTGATGTTGCGGTCGAGCATATAGCAGCCATCATCGGGATACGTAAACCAGTTTTCGGTTTGGTTCTTGATTTTTTCAAGCTCCTCAACCGATGAGATGCGGTGAACAAAATGCACATCCTTGTTTCCGCCCTGCTCACTCTGACAGACTTGGCACTGCTGCCGCTGCGAGATGTACATCACGGTATTTGCAAAGATTTGCATTTCTCCATAGCTCGCCGCCTGACCTGTGACAACATGACCTATTTGATTGAAGGCGTAATTGCCGTTGGTTGTGAGATAAAAATTGTTCGTTCCGACAATCTTGCCCCCGTTTCGGCTGTCGGTCATCAATCTGCCAAAGCCGGTTGTCTCAATCGAGTTCGACGCAAAGTCGAGCCAGATTGTTCCGTATGCCATCTGCTGATTGGTATGTGTAGCATTGGAAATAAATGTGACTCCCTCTGTAATATCTGTGTATACACCGGAATTCACATCGTAAAATTTGTTGTACGGATAATTTGTCGGTGTTCTGAGTGACACATCCGCATCGGCGTTGCCCGGCACCGTCTTTTTAATTTTCATAACCGATTTGAATTTCGTTGTGTCTCCGTCGCCGTAAAGCGAGCTTTTGTCGCGCCAATCGCCGCAGCACAAGACCATAGACGCTGCTTCATAGGGTGACGCGTTTGTATACATATCGTTCACGCCCATCAGCCAGTTCATGTTCCAATGTCCGTCAATATTGGTATTAATCCAGTAATACGGAGTCGTGGTATCTGTAGGGTCCGGCTTGTACGAGCGCGCCGTAACCCCTCCGTACCCGTACATCGTGTCATGTCCCGTCATGAATCCATAGCCCTCGTTGATATAGTCCTTGAGGGAGCAAGCCGCCGCGCCCGATAAATCGGGTTCGGCACCGACACACACACCCATGAGCACGGAGTCGTATCTGTAATTGCCCTCGGCATCCGTGAGGTATGCTTTTGAATTCTCATTAAATGAGCGCCCTTTGTACTGCATCCCGTTCGGAGTTAGTGGGACTTGAGTGGTGCATATTGCATTACCTTTACCATTAGCAAGTTCAGCAGTTTTCCTATCCGTGATACTGTTGATATAGTTCGAATAGAAATCCATTCCCGTTTCCGGTACTCGAATGCACAATACCGATACCGAGTTTTTATATAGGGATTTTTTCCCCGTAACATAATCAATGTTGGTATATGCCGGAATTTCTATTACTGTGCCTTGCCCGGATGAGCCTGTAAATCTGAAATATACGGTTTTGCCGTACCATGCTGACGAGACCGGCATTGTGTGCGTTGTTGGTGCAATAAAAACCGATAAGTACGGTGTACCGTTCGCACGCGTTCCTCCTCCGAGTCTTGTCCAGTTAGGGTTATTTGCCGCGCTTGCCCCGAGCCTGTCATATCCCTCTGCCGTGATATATTCCATAGTTCGGTCAACCCCGGATATCCAAGAGCCACTCAACCCAACTAATGGCGCTGAAGAGAGGGCAAACATGGATGCACTGCGCTTTAACGGGGATTGTTTTTGCAGAATTTCGATGTGCATATCATTTGAAGTGAGTTCTTTTACAATATTCGCATACTCTGCGGGATTTTCGGGCTTCACGGTTTTGCCGCCTTCATCGACTATTCCATTTTCCTTTATTGCCCTAATTGCCGCTTCGGTTGCGTCGGCGATATACTTCTCATCGTTTATCGTTATAACACAGCGGTAATATGTTCGGGCATCATCCTCGCTTACAGCATGGATATATTCACTTGCCATCTGTCCGTCTATGCTGCTCCATTCCTCCGGAGCTGTAAGCACCGTTGGCTTCTCCGTCTCCGCTGTAACGGGTGTTCCGTTCTCAATACGAGCTGCGGCATCCCCGGCGGCAACCTTTTCATCATAAAGCTCCTTGCCATTCCACTCGGCATCGGGGTTCACTGCAAGCAGCTCTTGCTCTGTCATTTCCTCAACGGGGAAAAAATACTTTTCATTTTCGTCTCCCGCGAGCATTTCGGTCAACGATGCTTCATGCTCCTCGACGGTCAGCTCCTTTGGCAGCTCCTTTTTCTGCCACTGATATGAAATTATTACATCATCGCGGTTGAGCTTGATAAAAAGCTTAACCTCATCACCGATTTTTACATCGGTGCTTTGCCATACCTCCGAGATATTCAGCGGCACGAATTCTTTTTCTTCGGTTGGCTTACCAACTTCGGGCAGTGTCTGTTCCGTGCCCTGCTCTGTCGGTTGTTTTTTGTCCTCCGAGTCATTACCTGTTTCAGTGTTTTCCTCTGTGGGCGGCTCCTGCGGCTGCTCTACAGGTGGGGGAAGCTCCTCGGGCGGCAGTTCGGATACACCGCCATTTGATGTTGACTCTGTATTTTGAGCTTCTTTTCCCCCCTCGTCCTGCGTAACTTCCGATTGAGGCAGAGGCTTTTCGGGCTGCGACGTACGCTCCTCTGCTTTGGTTTTAATTGTCGCCGAAAGGCTGCTTGAGTTCTGCGACGCAAAAACACTTGCCGGACTAAGCAAAAAAATTATTGCAAGCATCAGCGCGACGCATTTTGAAATGCGCTTCATTGGCTTCTCCTATTCTTATTGTTATCGGTGTTCGTGAAGTTTTCTGTTACCATCACCCCCTTTCCATATTTCCATACAAAAAGCTCCCGACTGCTTTAGTCGAGAGCTTTTTTGATTCTTTTTAATTTTATATCTGATGAACGTGATTAGAAACCGCCGCCGCCCCATGCTCCATCTCCCGGGCTGACCCATCCTGTGTCTATTGGCGGTGGAGCAACCGTACCTCCACCTGAGGAGCTGCCTCCTCCCGAACTTCCTCCCCCGCCTGTGGAGCTTCCGCCGCCCGTTGAACCTGAGCCTGTAGAGCTGCCACGCTTCGGAGGTGTATAGGCCGGAACGGCCTTGACAACCATTGTATACCTTGACGTCAAACCGCTTTCCGAGTTTATCTCAATCACCGCAGAGCCGATTCCCGCGCCATACACCGTGCCATCTTCAGCTACGGATGCAACCGAGCTATCCGATGAGCTGAATGTCAGCGCTTCGGATTCCGCGCCGTAGGGAGCGAATCCGGGATTGAGAGTATATGCACCGCCCTTATAAATCCATCCGCCGCTTGCTATATCGATGCTCGTTGCCTTAACCTTGATTGTAATTGCAATCTCTTTGACTATCTCGCCGAATGTCACCGTGACTGTTGCTTCTCCGTATTCTACTGCCGTGAGCTTTCCGCTCTTATCCACTGTTACAATCGCGTCATCACTCGAAGTAAATTCGATTTTATCTTTTTCGGTGGAATCGGCAGGCTCAAGCACTACTCCGATTTCCTTTGAATCTTCCTTACCTATTATCAGAACAATCTCGCTCGGAACTGTAAAGTCTTTAAGCGGAACGACAACCGTCACATGAAAGGTCTCGTTGATTTCTTCTTTCTTGCCTGTAACCGTTACGTCTGCTTCTCCTGCCTTGAGCGCCTTGACAGTTCCATTTTCGACCTTAACGATGCTATTGTCGCTTGAATTCCATTTTATTCCCGCCTTTTCAAGCGCCTTTGCCATCTCCTCCTCGGTTACCGATTCCTCGCTGTATTCATTTACAAGAGTCACAACCTGTGTATCACCTTTATTTATGGTAAGGTTTTTCATATCTGCGGGAACCTTTATGGATGTGATTTCCGTGCCACAGCCCGACAGTGAGAGCACCGCCGCTGCGACTATTCCGATTAACCATGTTTTGTTGTTTTTCATCGCTGTTCCTCTTTCTATGTTTTTGGACTTACCCCGTATTGGGGAAGTCCCTTTCATTACTTAAATCATAGCATCTGTCTCAACTTATCTCAATTGTATCAAATTGCCGTGCTTGCCGAAGTTTAATGTGCGCTTTTAAGCGTTTCGCCGCTATGAATTTCAGACATTAATTAAACATTTTTAACAAACTCCGATTTGGCGCTGCTTACTGCCGTGTTGTAAATATGCAGATACTTTTCATCATTTGCAATCCAATGAAAAAGCGGATACGGTCTTACTATTTTGGTTTTTTTATTTACACGAAAGTAATCTATATCCTGCCAAAAATCTCCTCCTGTTGAAAACGCAGTTAAATGTTTTTTCGCCAAATCAAACTTAAAGCAATTATCGGCTGCATCCGCACATGCATGTCTGATTTTTTCGCAAATGTTGTGCTCTATGGTGCATCCATATAATCTGCAAATAAAGGGTCTTGCTTGATAAACCTCACATGAGCCGTTCACAGATAAAAAAATACACGGTTCAAACCGAGAAATATTAAGCTTGTCTTCAAAGATGCTGCTATCTGTGGATTTGGAAGAAAGCTTGTCGTATTCAGGTTTTGAATACGTTTTCATCCTTTCAAGCTGTATCTTTGCTTTTTGGCACAAAGAAGCAAAGAGCTGCGGGTTGTTTTTCAGCAGGGAGTGTTTAATGTATATGTATTCCAAAAGACTTACGTAAAAATATTCGCTACAGCATGATGAACAGCCTTTATTGCATATATACGTGATGTCCTGTGATTCTTCCGCCGCTTTAAGTGACGCATCTAATTTTTGGTACTTTACTCCCAAATCTATCAATATGCTGCTTTTATAAACATCGGCACAGCAGCTTTTAAACTTTAGTCCGCTTCCGCAAAAGCACAAATCGTTTCTCTCCATGGCAGATTCGCTTCCATCGCCTTTTTCTGTCATGTTATCACAGCCGAGCATCATATTCAATTCAAAAGAGCTGACTTTTTGAAAAATACAGCTCTTTGACATTCCGTAATGGTATATTTCATTTAGCCCCATGTATCTGCTCATATTCCCCGACATTTTAGCTTTCACTCTCTTTCTGTAGTCCCGCTTGGAGGTTCACTCTGTTTTAGCTCAGAGTAACTGCATTAAAGCTTTAAGCTTATTTCAGACTTCGTTGTTTGAAGAGATTTACCGGCAAGAAAAGAGTGTGTACGGCGCGCATTTGTTTATACCGTGCATTATCTCACAGCTGTCCGTGCGCAATGTATTATATTTTGTTCTCTCTGCATATCTCTTAGCTTTAGGTCTATAGCTATCTCTTTTTTTTGCCGGTAATCTTGGGATTGGGGGGGAGTGTGAGGGGGGGAAAGGGACTTCTCCGCCGACACTTCTTCGTCCGACATACCCAAAAAAGGGTAGACCTATCCCTTGGTCGAAGCCTTGTTTTTTTTTAACGCTCTCTGCGTTGCCGTTTTTGGTACAGCTCTAAAGCTTTCACAATAATCTCCTTTATATTATTTCTCCTATGTATGGTATCTTTGTTAAAAATTATTACGCGTTCCCCTTGACCTGTGCAAATTAGAGCACTCAAATAAAAAATCATATTCGCCGCTGTACAATATCCTGTTAAGCTGCTCATTTTCATCACGCAGCCGTTTAATGTCTTTTTCGGATTTTTGAAGCATGAACCACAGTGCAACATCAATAACGCCTAAAATAATTGCAAGTATCAGCATTTTTAAACAGCCTCCTTGATTATTTTTTTACCGCTCTACACTGCGTTGCCGTTTTTGATACATCTCCAAAGCTTTAACAATAGTCTCCTCTATTTTCTTTGGTGGAGTATCCGCCGAAAAAAATCGACTGATGCGTTCACGAGGTATTTTGAATTGTTCCTTTTGATTAGGTTTTTCCTCCGACATTATTGATAAAATTACATCGTCGTTTAGACTTCCATTCTGCGAAAACTGCTTCATCTTAATTGCCTGTGCAAGTGATGGCGTACAGTCCTCACATTCCATTGTTTCAAATAAGCTGTTTTGCTCCTCACTTGTGAGATACGACAGCTCGACAGCCGGTCGAAACGCAACTTTATTTTCATCCACAAGGTCGAGTAGTTCGGGAATAATCTCGGTGAGACGTATGTAGCGATGAATTTGTCTTGCGCTTTCTCCAACATCTTTTCCTACAGATTCAACACTTAATGACTTCTCGCCCAGTGGGCGAGAAGTTGGAATATCAACTTTCCCTTGATGACTCAGCGCCTCCAACCGCATCTTATATGCAAAAGCTTTTTCACTTGGAAGGATACGTTCTCGCTGTAGGTTGCTGTCGACCATCGCCAGAACTGCCTCATCGTCGTCCATCTCACGGATTATACAGGGTATCTCGTTGATTCCCGCAAGCTCAAATGCCATCTTGCGCCGATGTCCTGCAATCATCTGATACCCCTCACCGTCGGGGTTTGGTCTCACAAGCGCCGAGTGCAGAAGCCCTCTGAGTTTGATGCTCTCTACAAGCTCTGTCATATCCTCATTGTTTTCTACCTTGTATGGGTGATTCGGGAATCCGACTATCTCCGAGAGAGGGATTGACATTATTCTATCTTTAATACGAGCGTCACTGTCCCGCTGCTCCTGCGTTGTGAATATATCATCTAACGTCGGCATCTTTAGTTCTAACTTTCCTGCCATTGTCCATGACCTCCTTAGTGAAATTTTGGTATGCCTCGGCTACCTTGCTGTCCGCGTCATATGTGTAGATACTTTTCCCTGTGGCGCTGACCTCAGCTGCCTTTATTGCGACAGGAACAATAGACTTATATATGTTTATTGCGCTTCCGTACATATCTCGCAACATCTGAGATGTCTGCTTACCTAAATTCGTGCGCATATCCGCAAGGGTAAGCAGTATTCCGTCTACCTTAAGCTGCGGATTTATTTGTTTCTTTATTTTCATAATAGTTTTTATCAGCTGAGCCATTCCTTTAGCCGGGAGGTAATGCGCCTGTACCGGAATTATACAGCTATCAGACGCCGCCAACGCGTTAATGGTAATCATGCCGAGTGATGGCATACAGTCGATGATTACATAATCATAATTGTGCTTTATGTCCTCCAAGCATGTTTTCAAGGTGTATTCCCTGCTCATTGCATTTACAAGCGTCATCTCCATCGACGATAGCTCTATGTTGCTCGGAATGAGGTCTACGCCCTCCTCGTGGTGCAACAGGCAATCGTAGTGAGCAAGCGGGTCATCATTAATTGCACGTTTCATTAGCGTGTACAGCGTGTTTGGCAAGCTGTCTCCATCTGTCCATCCGAGTGATGTAGTCATGTCTCCCTGTGGGTCGGCGTCGACGAGCAGCACCTTGCAGCCCTGCCTCGCAAGTCCAATTCCGAGATTGACTGCTGTTGTGGTTTTACCTGTGCCGCCCTTTTGGTTGGCGACGGCGATTACTTTGCAATTTGACATTTCAGTGGTTCCTTTCATTTTTTCATAATTCCGGTTCTTTGGGATTTTTCCTTTTGTCATACAGATTTTTGTTTCGGCGTTTTTTGAGCCGTTCAGCATCTTCTTTTTTGTGTAGGTCGTCCACGGCTTCAAGCATGTTCGTCCCAATTCCGCTCAGGGATTGCTTTTTCACAATTTGCAATTCCTGTTTAAGCGCTCTTTCTTTATCAACTATTCCTACAAGTACCCGTCCTGTAAAAAATTTTATCTCTGTGCTGTATGGTCTGGTTGAATCAATAACAACCGGGAAGTTGTCCTTCGTGGAGATTGTTTCATACACTGTATCTCCCGTTGCCGTTTGTATTGTAATGGATGAAATAGGATTTACATTCCCATAAAAGCCGAGTGTTTCAACACTCTTCGGTATTATCACTCTGCGGATTTGATGTTGTGTTGCAAAAAGCTCGAGATTAACATCTGTGATACCGTCAGGAATTATCAGTTCCCCTTCTTTTACATCACTGTCCACAATATTATATAGAGTAGTATTTTCTATTATCATTGCTCTTCGGCTCCTCTCTGTTCTTTATTTATTTCTTCGAAATATCCCCCATCCTCACCGACCAGATACCTATAATGCTGCTTATTAGGCTCCTCCTCCTTTTCTACAGGTATGAATCCTCCTATTACTTTAATAAAATCCTTGAAGCGGTCATTGTTTGGTATTTCCATGATATATCTCTCCTTTTTCAGCAAAAAAATAAGAGCTACCTTTTGATAGCTCTTTTAAAACGAATTTATTAAATTTTTTCAATAT
>JAVXQD010000048.1:0-15699 GCA_036644375.1 Oscillospiraceae bacterium | reverse complement strand
CGGGTAAGCGCAAAGAATATGACAAAAAAATCCGCTAAGGCGGGTTAAATCGTGATAGCTTTTTCGATAAGCGTAAGCTATTGTCATTTGAAAAAGAGAGCCGTGATAAATTTTTTCATCTCGGCTCTTTTTCGATTTCGAGGTTCAGCGTGACAGATTAAATAAATTGTGTTTGAGAATAAAATAATGCACCAAAAAATCTTGTCGAAAGTTTAAAATATATTGAGTTTAACCAAGAAATATGTTAGTGTTATTAATAAGGAAGGGCGTGTCTGAATATTAATGATTAATGCGGATACCGCGTCGGATTTTCAGAAATGCTTGGTAATCACAATAACAAAAACATAAAAAAGAGGAGAAAACCATGTCAGACAAGAAAAAAACTCAAAAAGTGCAAAAGAGCGAGCATCAGCATCAAAACATATTGCTTTTGATTCTCACAATCTCATTTACGGCGGCGTCAATGCTTGCCGCAGCTCAGCCGATTTTGGTCAATATCCTTGTCAATGTTGTGCTTCCGATTTCCATTCTCATTTTTTGCAAGCTTGTGTTTTTTGAAAGATTGAAGCTGACCACCCTCACTGTTCTGCGCATTGCGATTGTTTTTGCGGTGTTTAATATTCTGGATCGCCAATTGTTTGTCAACATTGTGCTGATATTCCTTGTGCTTAACATTTTAGAGGCGACAATGACCGACATATTCAGATATAAAAAATACTGGAACGGTGTTTCGGGGCTTGTGCTTGCGGCTTCCGTGCTGTTTCTCAGAGGCTCGTGGATTGACCTTACCGGCTTAACAGAGCTTGGATTTTTTGCGAAATTTATGCATATGTATGAATTCCACGCCGCGACAATGGTCGGAACAATCTGTTGGATAATTGCGTACACAATCTGGAACTGGATATTTGTGACCAATGAGTTTTCAGATTCCGTTTCCAAGCTTCATGTCGGAATTCTTGCCGCACCTATTTTAGGAAGCATCATAACCGGAAATCCGGGATTCTGGCTTGCGTTCAGAGCGGGCTCTCTCGCATTCGGAGGTTGTTTCCAAATAGCGGAAAAGGAGTATGTCGAGGAAAACCTGAAAAGTGCAAAATTCAGTAAATTTGTCACATTTACAAAGAAAAATACCGTGCAAATTGTTCTTATGATTGTCAACATTGTTCTGCTTGCCGTTTCAAGCTTTCTGAAATAAAATTTCGATTAGACAACAATAGATGAAAGGCAGGTAACCTTATGGCTTTGAGAAAGAAAATCGTTCAGCTTGCAAAAATGGTAGGCGGGCTGACGGGAATGATAAATAAAATAGATGAAA
Source organism: Oscillospiraceae bacterium (assembly GCA_036644375.1). GTDB lineage: Bacteria > Bacillota > Clostridia > Oscillospirales > Ruminococcaceae > CALWZE01. The sequence continues at coordinate 14,384 of JAVXQD010000048.1, read as the reverse complement.
ACGCGCCGGAGTATTACTCGCTCAGTTGCTGCGTCTCGGACGAGCAGGCGGACATTGCGCTGACGCTCGGCTTACGCAAACCGCGCACCGCCGAATACATAGCGCAAAAAAGCGGGAAATCCGTTGAGGAGGCGCGCAAAATTGCGCTGGAGCTTGCCCAGATAGGTGTGTGCAAGGTGTATACCGATGAAAAGGGCGAGGAGGTGTTCTTTGTCCAAATCTTTGCACCCGGAATTCTCGAGATGATGGTAAACAACACCCCGCTTGTGGAGAAATATCCTCAGATTGCAAAGGCATTTGAGGAATATACCCGTGTGCGTATCTCGACAATGGCGCCAAAGCTTCCGATGGGCGCGGCAATGATGCGAGTTATTCCGGTTGAGTCGGCAATAAAGTCAGATACAAAAAGTGTATCCTATGAACAGATATCGTACTATCTTGATAAATATGACACTTTCTCGGTATCGTCGTGCTCATGCCGCCGTTCAAGAAGAATTTTAGGTCAGGGCTGCGGACATCTCGAAGAGGACATGTGCATTCAGATGGGAAGCGGAGCCGAATATTACATTCGCACGGGCAGGGCAAGGCAGATTGACCGCGCCGAGGTTGAGGATATTCTGAGACGCGCCGAGGAAAACGGACTTATGCATCAGATGCCTAACATCGAGGGTGTGGGCGAGTCTGCGGCTATCTGCAACTGCTGCTCATGCTCATGCTTTGCTATGCGCGTTGCGACGATGTTTAATTCGCCCGATGCAATTCGCTCAAACTACGTCTCGCAGGTAGATAAAGAAAAATGCGTCGCATGTGGACAATGTGTTGAAAACTGCCCGACAAACGCGCTCAGATTAGGGCAAAAGCTATGCACAAAAAGCCCTATAGAGGTGGCTGAATACGACAAGGCGAGGGATCACATCTGGAGCGAGAAAAACTGGAATACGGACTATCGTGAAAACCGTAAGAACGTGGTTCCGAGCGGAACCTCACCATGTAAAACAGCATGTCCCGCGCATATTGCCGTTCAGGGATATATAAAGCTCGCGTCACTCGGAAAATACACAGAAGCGCTTGAACTGATTAAAAAAGAAAATCCGTTTCCTGCCGTCTGCGGCCGCATTTGCCCCAGGGCATGTGAAGCGGCATGCACGCGCGGGGATATCGACAGCCCGATTGCAATTGATGAAATCAAAAAATTCATCGCTGATCAGGAGCTGAATAAGGATGTCCGATTTGTTCCCGCAAAAAGGCATGAGTATGGCAAACCGATTGCGATTATAGGCGCGGGGCCCGCCGGACTTTCATGTGCATACTATCTCGCAATAGACGGCTATAAGGTTACCGTATTTGAAAAACAGGAAAAGCTCGGGGGAATGCTCACGCTCGGAATTCCATCATTCAGACTCGAAAAGGATGTTGTAAATGCAGAAATCGAAATACTGAGGGAAATGGGTGTTGAGTTCAAAACCGGAATTGAGGTCGGAAAGGATATTTCGCTCAAGGAGCTGAGGGATAAGGGCTTTAAAGCATTCTACATTGCAATAGGAGCACAGAGCGGAAGAAGGCTCGGAATTGAGGGTGAAAACTCCAAGGGCGTTATTACAGGTGTAGATTTTCTTCGCAGCGTCAATCTCGGCGAAGACGCAAGTCTCAAGGGAAAAATTGTCGTAATCGGCGGAGGCAATGTCGCAATCGACGTTGCACGCGCCGCAGTGCGAGAGGGCTCAGATTCGGTTGATATGTACTGTCTTGAAAGCCGCAAGGAAATGCCGGCACTTGACGAGGAAATAGAGGAAGCGGTTGAGGAGAATATAGCAATCAACAACTCATGGGGTCCGAAACGGATTATTTCCAAGGGCGGCAGTGTAACGGGAGTTGAGTTTAAAAAATGTGTTTCGGTATTTGATGAGAGCGGAAAATTCAGCCCGAAATATGACGAGAATGATACAAAGATTGTCGAGGCAGACGGTGTTTTGCTGTCGGTCGGGCAGTCAATAGAATGGGGCGGACTGCTTGAAAACAGCAGGGTTGAACTCAATCGAAACAAGACAGGAATTGCGGATGCCGTCACCTATCAGACACTGGAGCCGGATATTTTCATCGGCGGGGATGTGTACACGGGTCCGAAATTTGCAATAGATGCAATAACAGCCGGAAAGCAGGCGGCAATATCAATACACCGCTTTGTACAGCCGGGTCAAAGCTTGACGTATGGACGTGACAGAAGAGAATATGTAGCGCTGGACAAGGAAAATCTCGTCGTCGAGGGCTTTGATACAACACCGCGTCAGAAGGCGGGTCACAATTCGGAGGGGAAGAAATCCTTTAAAGACTCGCGTATTACATTCACCGAGGAGCAGATGAAAAAGGAAACCGAGAGATGCCTCGGCTGCGGTGCTGTTCAGGTGGACGAATACATGTGTGTAGGATGCGGACAATGCACTACCAAATGCAAATTTGACGCAATTACTCTGGTGAAAAAATACGATACATTTGCTCCGATTTTTGAGCAGCTGCCTATTCAGGTCGCAAAATATGCTGTCAAGCGAAGCGGGAAAATCGCAGCGGAAACAGTAAAAGACACATTTAAATAAAGCAGGTAATAAAATATGCACGAGCTTGGTATAATAAGTGCGGTTATAAAAACAGTGGAAAAAATCGCACTCGATGAAAAATTGACAAAAATAGAAAAAATCGTATTGCAGGTCGGCGAGCTTTCGGGTATGGTGCCGGAATACATAAAGACATGCTATCCTGCCGCCGTGTATAAAACCTCGCTTGAGGACACGGAGCTTGAGCTTGAGATTGTGCCCGGTATTGCAAGATGCAGGGACTGCAATGAGGAGTTTAATGCAGTCGAATGTGATTTGAAATGTCCGAAATGCGGCTCGCAAAGCCTTGAAGCGCTGAGCGGAAGAGATTTTGTCATAAAAGAAATTCTTGCCTGTTAGGTCTGCGTGTTTAGAGGTGACAAATTAAGGCGACACAAGCTGAGGGCTGATTGTAAAAGTCCGCGGCTTGTGTTTTTGTTGCAGATGCTTTGCGGGCAAACTCACCGATTAAGGTCGGGTGGTTAGAGGCGCTAAAAGAAAAAGTCAATTGCGGAGAGGATAAACTATGCGAGCGGATTTACACACCCATACAAATGCGTCGGACGGCTTTATGTCCCGTGATACACTGCTTAAAACAGCTGCTGCGCGGAGCGTTGAGTGCATAGCTATTACAGATCATGACACGATGGTCAACAGCTACAGTGCCGATACGGATTTACTCAATGTTATTGAGGGCTGTGAGCTGTCCGGATTTGACAGTGAGCGAGGGACTCGCGCGCATATTTTATGCTATCTGCCAAAAGATATCCGGCCGCTTTTGAATCAGTTTGAGAGAATGAAATCGGTGAGAAACAGAACAGCAGAACAGATAATTGAAAAAGTGCACGTTATATTTCCCGAAATCACCTATGAAAAGGTGTGCGACAAGGTGGGATGCGGAGGAGTCGTATACAAAACCCATATTATGCAGTTGCTGATGGAAAGCGGGAGAACAGATGAGGTATATGGGCAATTATACAAAAGTCTTTTTTCCTCACGATATGGAAGCTGCTATGTCAAAAACACCTATCCCGAAGCGGAGAGTCTTGTAAAATTGATTCGCGAGGCGAGGGGGATTGCCGTATTTGCACATCCGAGCGTATATGAAAGCATGGAGCTTGTCGGTGAGCTTGCAAAGCGCGGATTAATTGATGGCATCGAGTATAACCACCCGAAAAACAATAGCCGCGACAAGGAGAAAATCAGCTCCTTGTGCGAAGAATTCAAGCTTTTAAAAACCGGTGGGACGGATTATCACGGACAGGGCAATGTCGGCGAAGCGAAACTTGGTGACTGCCTCACAGACGAAGATGAGCTTGAGAGATTAATGTATATAAGCGAAACAAAATAATGGGAGATATAAGAATGGTATTTAAAAGAAAAAATATCGGTACCTGTTCAAGGTCAACAACGGTGGAAATCGAAAATAACATAATTAAAAACATTCAATTTGAAGGCGGCTGTGACGGCAATCTCAAGGGAATAGCTTCGCTCTGTGTCGGTATGTCTGTCGATGATGTTATTGCGAGAGTAAAGGGCATCAGATGCGGTATGAAGAAAACATCCTGTCCGGATCAGCTCGCGCTGGCGCTTGAGGAAGCCAAAACTCAAATGTGATATTGAATCGATGCCCGGCTATTACAAAACAATACATAGATCGAAAAGAGACCTACAAGCGCAGAATGACAATGCGGTTGTAGGTCTTTTGTATTCAGGTCAGTTTGCATAGCAGATTCAAATGCGGACGTCAGGTAAAACAAGGTGTTTAATTCGCATAAAACTGTCAATAATGAAAACGAGAACTTAAAGAAGGTAGGCAATAATGAATATAAAAGGCTTTTCAAAGCTGTCAAACAAGGCAATAACGGCGGCAATGCGAGTGGCGTCATCGTTAGGTCACATAAGCATAGGACCGGAACATCTGTTGGCGGCAATATGCGAAACTGAGGAAAGCGACGCGTTTCTTATTATAAAAAGACATACAACAAAACCCTTTGTTATGCGAAGTGTGCTTGAATTTCTTGTGGGAAGGGGCGATGCTACAAGGCTGGTTCAGGCTGATATCTCAGCAGAGCTTGACGGAATAATAAACTATGCCTCTGTGTGTTCAACTAAGCTCGGAGACAGCTGCGTGGGCACTGAGCAGCTGTTGAGCGCTATGCTTTACGCTGAAAACGCGACTGTGATGAATATGATGAAAATGGCGGGAATAGACGAAAAGGCAGTGCGTGCCGACTGCCGCACAGTGCAGTGTGAAAAAAAGCCTGAGATGTTCGACTATGAAAAAAGGGGAAAGACCAAAACGTTGGAAAAATACACTACAGACTTGACACTTGAAGCATTCAACGGACAGCTTGACGAGGTTATATGCAGAGATGATGAAATTAATCGAGTCATATCAATTCTGTCACTGAGGAAAAAAAACAATGCATGTCTCATCGGAGAGCCCGGAGTCGGAAAAACGGCGGTTGCCGAGGGATTGGCTATGCGTATTGCCGCCCATAAAGTGCCCGAAGAGCTGCAGGGCAAGCATCTGCTGGCACTTGATGTTTCAGCTATGGTGGCGGGCACCAAATATCGAGGAGATTTTGAGGAACGATTTAAAAACACGATTAATGAAATTATTAAAACCGGAAATATAATAGTTTTTATAGATGAGATGCACACGATAATGGGCGCAGGTGCGGCGGAGGGTGCAATAGATGCATCGAATATTTTAAAGCCGCTTCTGACAAACGGTGAAATCAGCATTGTCGGCGCGACCACTCTTGAGGAATACACAAAGCATGTGGAGAAGGACAAGGCGTTTGAGCGACGCTTTTCACAGGTTATAGTCAGCGAGCCGTCAGCAGAGCAGGCTAAAAAAATTGTCGCATCCCAGCTGCAAAAGCTTGAAAAGCACCATGGAATACACATCACTCACGGAGCCTGCGAGGCGGCGGTCGATCTGTCAAAAAGATATGTTCACGAGCGATGTCTGCCGGATAAAGCGTTGGATCTGCTCGACGAGACCGCCTCAAACAAGCGGCTTGGATTGTGTACAAACGGGGCAAAGCTCTCGCGCAGCTCTGCCATTACAGAAAAGGATATCGCGCGCACTCTCAGTAACTGGACAGGAATTCCTGTCTCACAGATAGGGGAGGAGGAGAGCGAAAAGCTGCTGAAACTGAACGAGACCATTGCAAAAAGGGTAATTGGACAAGACTCTGCCATAAGCGCGGTCTGTAACGCCATAAAACGCTCGAGAACGGGAATCAAGGAAGAGAACAAGCCCTGCGGATGCTTCTTGTTCTGCGGACCCACAGGCGTGGGCAAGACCGAGGTGTGCCGTGCCCTTGCCCGCGAGCTGTTTGGAAGCGAGCGGGACATGCTTCGCTTTGATATGTCGGAATATATGGATAAAACCTCTCTCAGCCGACTAATAGGCGCGGCGCCGGGTTATGTGGGACATGGCGAGGGAGGTCAGCTTACCGACGCAGTAAAGAAAAAGCCATACAGCCTTATTCTGTTTGATGAGGCTGAAAAGGCATGTCCTGAATTTTTCAATCTGATGCTGCAGGTGCTTGAGGAGGGTACGCTGACGGATTCATGCAAAAATGCCGTTGATTTTTCAAACTGCATAATCGTATTTACGACGAATCTCGGCGCGCGGCATATCGCGGATACAAAGGAGCCTCTCGGGTTTTCACACGCCCAAAGCGGCTTGGAGGGAACAAGAACGCTTGTTGAGGGGGAGCTCAAACAGTTTTTCTCACCCGAATTTTTGAACAGGATTGATGATACCGTTATATTCAATCGTCTTGATAATAAGCAGACCGCAATAATTGCGCAGAATATGCTCAATAAGCTTGTCGCACAGCTGAAACGGTTGGGGTATAAATCGGATATCGCTCCCGAAATTGCGGAGATAATAGCCCATACCGATGACACTGTGCGATATGGCGCCCGACCGCTGAAAAGGCGTATTACAAAGCTCATCGAAAATCCGATTTCCGAGCTGATAATTTCGCGCAAAATAAAAAGCGGCGAACGCATAAGCGTCGCCGCAATTGATGGAGAGATTGAGATTATTTGTCCATGCCGTAGTTTGCCCACTTTACAATCAGCGCAGCCACAATAGAGGTTATAATGATCTCAACGAGCATGTACGAACCGTTGTATACAAAGGAATAGATCGGTGCGGTAAGCCCCATCTCATTCGGATACAGCCGATCCCAGATAAACCAGCCTGTGATAAAGTGGCATAAAAAACGAGCAAACAGGGTTGTTATGGTTCCGGCGACAATGTCTATTCTCGCATTTTTGAATTTGCCCTTGAATATACCCGCAAATCCGATAACGGTGTATGCGATGATATAGTCAAAAAGAACAATGCCGATTGCCATCATTGCGCTTGAGGCATAATGCACATTGTCAAGCCCGAGAAAAAGCTGAAGCACGCTGAACACAAATGCAGTGAATACGCCCCACTTTGTGCCGTGGCGATATGCCATGAACACAATCGGCAGCATGGCGCACAGAGTAACACCGCCACCGGTAGGAAGGTCAAATTTGATGAGGCTCAGGATAGTTGCGAGAGCAACCATAATTGCTCCCTCGGTCAAGCGCCGAGTCTTTGTCATAGTTACGTTCATTGATATTCTCCTCTTAAATGTTTTTTTGCAAAACAAAAACGCCCTCATTATCCTTGCGGACAATCTGGACGCATTAAGGTTGAAGGTTTATTTTCAACACTTCCTACGCCGGCATTATCCGGGTCAGGTTCAAAGGGACCAGATGATCATTCATCTATCTCAGCCTTGCGGCGCCCCTGTGTTTTGCTGAGTACACTATACCACCGATAACAGTCAAATGTCAAATGAATCAAGATAAAAAAGACAGCAAGCCTCTCAATACACAGTGCGGAAAAACGTGAAAACAATAAGAACAATTAAAATGTGGCTGTTGCAGATCTTTTCATCTGCAGCAGCCACATTTTAATTGTTCCATATACGACCTCAAGGCGGGAAAAGCGAGGACGCATATAGAGATATTTGGTGGAGACAATCGTCCTGAATACGAACTTTCATACTCATTCTCAATATTCTTCATAAGAGATAGCGTCACTGTATCATTTGCGTTTGCGTACGAGAACGCAACTTTAACTTTTCCTCCACTTTCATCATCAAACAGATAAACTGCTCGAACAAAAGTCTTAATTAACTTTCTCTGATAGTCTTTATTTTTGACATCGCCCACGCGAAAGCTATCAAGCCAAAACAGAATATCGTCCTTAGATGCTTTCGGCAACTTAGCTTCTTGAAGCGCAACATCCATTGCAAGATCTTTCTCCTGCTGCTCGAGCTCAAGCAGTCGAGCCTGCGTGCCCGAAGTATATATCCCATGCTCGATGGCTTCCATAATATTTTTTATGGCTTTTTCAACAGCAGCGTGTTGCTTTTTCAGTTCATTTGATTTAGCTTTGCTGACTGCTTGACTTTGCCATTTGATTGACTGATCGGCGATCCATTCCATAACTTCGTCTTGGAGCACGTACATTCTAACAGCTTCAGCTACGCGATGCTCTACCATATCTCTTTGTACATTTTTTTTATCACAAGAATGGTCTGCGCGTTTCTTTTGGCACACATAGTAGTAATGCAACGCCTTTGTTTCGCTCGTTCCTGAGACCCCAACCATCGGAGATCCGCACTTACCGCAAAATAGTTTTCCAGTTAAAATATAGTCGCCCTTTGCACTGTGACGCCCACCCGGTCTGTTTTCACTATCAAATTTTTTATTCACGGTGTCAAATAGTACCTCCTCAACAATCTTAGGGACGCCGCCTGGCTTTATCACCTCAGCATATTTATAAACACCCTTGTAAGCGACATTACGAATTATAGCTCTAAGGCTGTTTTTGCTCCACTCTTTACCTGTTGCGGTCTTAAGTCCCCGAGCGTTAAAATCACGGATTATATCAGACTGCTGCTCATCGTCACATAGGCGCTCAAAAATCTCTTTTACGATTGCCGCCGTATCTGGAACAATTTCATATTTTCCGTCAGCACCCCTGCGATAGCCCAAGCCAAGACGGCCGCGATTGGCAATGCACTGCTCAGCATTTTCATATAAACCACGCTTAATGTCCTCGGCCATGTTCTCGGAATAGAACTGATCAATGTTCATCATTGAGCGTAGTGCAAATCTTCCTGCTGGAGTATTGTCAAACATCTGATGCAGATAAACAACATTGATACCACGCTGCACGAGACGGTCCTCGTAGAACAGCGCATTCATCATATTGCGAGCCATACGGTTTGTTTTATATGTTATCACGGTATTAAAATATCCATGCTCGGAATCACGTATCATTTTTTGAAACTCGCGACGCTTGTCGGTTCGTCCTGTGACGTGCCTGTCTGCGTAGATTCCGATTAGTTTGATACCATTTTCTTGGGCATACGCTAAACCCTCTTTAACCTGCTGATCAATGCTTTCTTCTTTCTGATTATGAGAGCTGAAACGAGCGTAAATAATACCGAATCTCACAAACCCTTTAGGAAATTCCATGCTTTGAGCTATTGCCTTGTATTTATCTAATTCGGGGTCGCGCGTGCCGAGCCACATACAATTCGTAACAGTGGCAGATTCGTTTTGTTTGCTTTTTGTCATAAGCTCACATATCACTCCAGTTCTCACAAGCATAATATAACGATGTGTGAATTTCATCTATGCGCCTTATGGTCCTCATTGCTTCAAGTTCAATGGAAGTGATGCTATGGTCCACAACTTTTTCAGTCTCTGTGTTCTCGAACCGTACCATCCCTTTTTCCGCCTCGATGGCAGAACCAAACTCTTTAGAAAACTGGCTTCCTACACCCACACATTCGATAATCAATGAGCCACTTAGCACATCACGGTTGACATCATAAGACTGGTATGTCGAACTGCTAATTTCAGAACCGCCTCCTTTCACCGAGACTTTATCAAAAAACAGCCAGTCGTTTCTGATAAATCCCAATATACAGTCCTCGCCAATCCCTGTATGGCTGTTGGTCTCCAAAAACGGTACAATACAAATTTCGTTACCAACATCCTCAACTCCGTGATAGTAAAGTACCGCGTTCCCCTCAAATTCATTAGTCCTGATATCGCACAAAGATTTTAGTTTGATTAATTCTGGTAGCAACTCTTGAAAGGTTTGTATGTTGTCATTGATGCTTATTTCGTTATTTGAGACAAAATCAGAGATGTATGTATTTAGCCCCTCATAGTCAAACGCGTTAAGAAATGACAGATATGCATTGCGCCGTTCTTCACTTGCAAAAAATTCGGTAGGCGACCTAAACTCACTCACTGAAATTGGAAGCTGCTCTTGACTAAGGGGGCTGTCCTTGGCCCAAACGCCGAAAATGAGAGTGCTATCAGAAATTTGTTCGCTTGACACATACGCAATACCATGCTCGTCGCAAAATTGCATAACGGCCTTTTGCGATTTAATAGCACTCTGCGTTTGTATGCTGCTGCGAGATGCACCTTCGTAAGCGAGAAAAAGAATTACCGATATATCCTCTTCTTTGGGAGAGAAAAAGCAAACTGCACCGTTCCATTTTGAACCACACCTATATATACGGAATAGGTCCGTCTTATACGATACAAAATTGTTGTATTCACTTACGCCCTCAGTGATATTATTTATGTCATCAACAGAAAAGCCAAGCGTTACCGAAGCCGTTTCATCGGCGGCTGAAGTGATTTTTCCCTGCTCTGTTGTTTTAGGTGGAGCTGAACATGATGAAAAGAATATGCTCAAAATTACTAAGAATGCCAACACGTATGACTTTCCCATAAGACAGCCTCTCATTTGTCGAATTATGAAAATTGTTATTATTTCCCTTTTATACACAAGCCCATTTTCTGGGTGTATAATCTAGTTACTGCCGGCAGCTCATTTTACAGAAAAGGAGCTGGCAACCATGGAGATCAATGAAATTCAATGGCACGATGTGCGCGAAAACTTCCTCACTCTTTCTGACAACGAGAAGATGACATTCTTTACTTATCTGCTCTCCCTGCGAGAAAGCGGAGATATTCCGTTGCGGCTTGACGCTTCTCAGGAGGAAGCTCATCAAAAAGACGAATAATCTCTGCTTCCAGCCCGTCGCCGGTTTCGGTGGCGGGCTTTGTGTTTCTACCGACCGGAACGTCGTATCCCATCAACCACGCCTCGGAAACATTCAGAGCCATTCCAAGAACCGTAAGCTTTTCTTGCCCTGGCTCTGTTTTACCTGATACATATTGGCTAAGGGTGTTTTTACCGAGGTTCACCCCATATTTTTTACAGAACGGTTGCGCAGCGGTAACAATGTCTGCTTGTCTAAGACCGCGCTCACTCATTATTTGCTTTATTCTTTCGCTTGTATTGCTCGGTTTCATAATTAGCACTCCTTATGTGTTGCCTAAATAATATCATATGTTGAACCAAAGTTCAACATCGTAGAAAAAAAGTTCCTGAAATTTGAACTTTGCTATTGCATACTCATTTTGGCTGTGGTATATTGTCGATAGTTCATAATCAATGAACCGACATGGTAAACGTTTATGAAAAGGAGTATCCTATGGCAAGCTTAAGAACTGAGGCGCAAGATGTCTTATACGAGGCTCGTGATGCAATATGTTGGATAGCTGTTTGGAAGGATGGCAAAGGATGGTGTGCAATGACTTTTTGGCCACAATATGACGAGAGTAGCTGTAGATTCACAGAAGTTGAAAACTATGAGCTTGAGCAGCTGCAAAACATAGTCAGACTTGACCCAAGAGCAATCTTCGTAAACGGTTATTACTTCAATCTTGGCAGTCTTGAAAATATGAGCAGGGATTCCCTCGCGAATTCATTGCGTTGGCACTACGAAGATTTAAGAGATGCTCAGCTTGTGGATGCCCTTATCAGTCTTGAATCAGTTGCTATATAATTCGCAGAGTGGCCACTTTCGGGTGGTTAATGCGGCGGCACGGTCACAAGCCCGTTGCAAAACTGAAAGGAGAGATACTCTTGTCATACGATTATAGTAAGCTTCTTGGAAGAGTGAAAGAAGTCTGTGGCTCTAATGCCTCATTCGCCGAGAAGATGGGTTTGTCAGAGCGCAGCATCTCGCTCAAGCTTAACGGAAAGGTCGGCTGGAAGCAGCAGGAGATCGATAAGTCTTGTCATATTCTTAATATCGAATCTGCGGATATTGGGATTTATTTTTTTAACCAAATAGTTCATAGACAATGAACTATGAAAGGAGCATATGTCGTGGGAAACACAAAGTCGACCATCAGCATCGACCTCTCGCAGATCCCCGAATTTAAGGCAACGGAGTTGTCCGAGCATATTGCCGAATACGCTCTCGCCTATCTTGAACAACCGGGCGTGCGCGAGAAGTATGAGGAATGGAAACAAAGGCGCACCGTCATGAAAGGCGGTGATGCAGAAAGGAGATAGAAATGTCCTATTTCAAAACCTGTTCCTATTGTGGGGCAAACCTTGACCCTGGCGAGCATTGCGACTGTCAAAAGCGCACTGATCCGCCAAAACACACTGACCGGGAAACCATAAACAAGAGCTTCAAGAAAGGAAGTACTTATGAAAACAGGAAGATCACTCCAAGAGCTGGCCGCCGAAATTGAGAGACAATCCGAAAGCAAGCGCGATCTGCTTGTGAATCTCGGGGCACTCTCAATGAGTACCGACAATTCAGGCGTTCAACTCAATGTCGATTACGGCGGGGACGGCGGCAACAAGTCGTTTCAATTTGAGCAGTTCGGCATGAACGAAATCGCCCACAGGCAGGTAGGGCAGCACCTAAGGATACCAGCTGCCTACTATGACCGCATGCGCACCGATTACCCCGATCTCCTCGTAGAGAATGTCAACGGCTGGTTTTCTCGTACCCCAAACACAAGCCGCATGCTGCGGACACTCGATGGCACGGCGAGAGCATTTCTCTCTGATAGGTATCGCCGCATAGACAACATTGAGGTAGCTCAGACGGTGTTGCCCATCATAGCAAATATGGGCGGTGCCAATGTTGAAAGCTGTGAATTAACAGACGGCAGGATGTACATCAAAGTAGTCAATCCCAAAATTCAAACCGAGGTCGTCAAGGGTGACGTTGTTCAGTCGGGGCTCATTATCACCAACTCAGAAGTCGGGCTCGGAAGTCTCAGCGTTAGCCCTCTCATCTTCCGCCTCGTATGTTCCAACGGCATGATTGCCCGCGACGAGACCGTAAGAAAATATCACGTCGGCAGACTCAATGAAACTGGCGGTGATTATGACATCTATCGCAATGAAACGATCGAAGCGGATGACAGGGCGTATCTGATGAAGCTTGAGGACACCGTACGCGCCGCTGTGAGCGAAGCAAAATTCATGTCGATTGTAGACCGAATGCGCGAAACAACCGAGGCGAAAATTGAAGCGCCCGCCGTTCCGAAAGTGGTGGAGCTAACATCGAAGGAGTACGACTTCAACGAGGACGAGCAAAAAGGCATTCTTGGACACCTTATTGCCGGGAACGACCTCAGTCTCTATGGGCTCGCTAACGCCGTAACCCGCCAAGCCCAGGACGTTGAGAGTTACGACCGCTCAACCGACCTCGAAGCAGCAGGTTGGAAAATTATCACGATGGCGCCGTCGCTCTGGAAGCGCATCGCGGCAGAAAGCAGGTAGCAATGAATGTAATTTATAAGCAAAAGGCCAACTTCACCGAAAACTATCTGCAGCCGCTTCTCAGAGCAGTTGACCAGGAGGTTGAAGAAGTTGGGTATGCCGCCGAGGAAGACGACAAAGGGTATCTCTACAATGAGCTCGTTATCATCACATTTCAGAACGGCTACACGATTGAGGTTAATGTCCACATGGACAGCCTTCTTGCAATGGCAAAAGATGCGCTGAGGGAGATGCCGCTATGAATGACCTCAGGATGATATTCCGAATTCTCTGCACCGTCACATTGCGGGAATGGTTTGTAGCTCTTGCCTTCTCCGCTCTGGTTGTCCTTATTACGATTGGTGCGCTCATAGTGGGAGGATAACAAGATGGCTAAGTTCTTTAGAAACAAAAAAGGCATCGGATATCTCACTCTTGGATTCTTTGACCTCGTGAACTATTCGCGCAACCCAGACCCCATCTGCGACGAGTGCCTTTCACTACTAGCAGAGTCAAGTAAAATCGTTCTCATCCCGATACTCAATGAAGCATTCTGTGAGCACTGCTACAAGGAACGACTTGACGATGTTGTCGATTACCCCGGAGACCGAACCATCAGGAAAAAGCGCGAAGAGTTCTGCAAGGATTTCTTTCAGCTTAAGGAGTAACGACATGAACAACACAAAGAAAGAGACCGCCTCCGCAGCCACGGAAACGGCCTCAAACATCAGTACCAAAATCAGTGTATCAGAAACCGCCGCGCCCGTCAACGCTCCGCCTAATTGGTGGAGCGGGGCCGGCGATGAGCTGAGGGCCATACGCGTTATCCACACCCTCAAAGGTGCCGACATGGCAGCGGTGGTAAAGGAGCTCTACCCACGCCACAATCGCCAGCTGCTCTCTCACTGTGAGCACGGCGAAGAAACAGGCGTAATGCTACGTCCCGATGCACTGAACTACCTGAAGCTCAAATATTGCCCCGAATCCATAGGACGCGCTGTGGCGCTCCCTGCGAAGCGAAAGGCCTCTTGGAGGTCTCGTACTAAGCAAATCCATTGTAGGCTCACAGACGATAAATTTGAAGCGTTGCAACGAAGATTAAACCAAGATGAGATAAC
>JAVXQD010000047.1:0-16138 GCA_036644375.1 Oscillospiraceae bacterium | reverse complement strand
TTCTCGCAAATATAGATGATTGTGTGGACTTATTACCTGCAATAATGAGGGTTGAGATTCCAAAATGGCAATTAACATCACCCGCTCAAGCCACGTGGAGTGCGTAGTGTTGATGTCAAGGAAATAATAAATTTGCAGTGAAGTTTATTTGTATTTTGCAAGGTGATAAAATAAGCAAGAAAGTGGTAAGAACTATTTTAGTAACCTTATGTGTTCTATTATTTCTTTGGCTCGCACTTGGAAGTGTGGATTTTTTTAGAGTAAAATCTTTTGAAAAGCCTGTATTCACTTTGAAAACTGAAACTGCTGATGATGGCGGTTCCGGAAGGTATTATGGGTTGGGTTATTCATTTGAAATAAAGGGAAATTTTATGCCTGAAGATGAATTGCCGGGAGTTACTCATTATAAGTATTATATCTTCAATAATTTAGTTGCTGAAGGAATCAGAGACTGATACAGATTATGAGTAGCAAGTTATCCGAGCTTTCTACTCATAAGGCGTGGTTTGTGAAAAAACGCATCATTTTTATTAAAAAATTTTTTTGTTATAAATTGACACAAAATTTTACATGCCGATAAAATCATGTTATAATGAAGCCGTAAAACATCTATGATAAGCATTGGTTGCCACAATGAACTAATCAAGAGATTTTTTATCATCATAAAAAATGGTTGGGCATAAAGCAATTCAGAGCTTTGTATATACTTAAACAGTAAATGAAAAAGGATGGTAATTACAATGGGCGACAGAAACATAAAAAAAGAAGCTAAGAAAATGAAAAAATCCGATAAAAAGACTGCTGATACTTCAGCTGTCACCACTCCGAGACCTGTCATGGTTCAGCCTGAGCTTATAAAAAAAGAGAAAAAGCAAAAGTAGTGTTCTGCGAGCCAAATTCATGGCTCATGTTCTCATTACCGTGGTCGTGTTTTGAATTTTGTTCAAATAAGAGCCCTTGGATTTTTTATAATCCAAGGGCTCTTATTTCAGCATCGGTACAGGGCTGCCTTAATCACGGTAACATTGCAGCAGGACAAGGGCAGATAGGTCACAATAGCAAAAGACTCTTATACCCGCACAGCGGAAGTACTTGACTGTTGATAAACGGGTGTCATTTAAGACTTACATGCAATTCGAATCAACTGTTAGATTTATCCTCCGGCCCACAGTCGGATTTTGTCTCGCACGGGTTTTGTGCCTGTGAGCACTTTGAGCAGCAGCCGTCACAATTGCCGCATCCGATACATTTTCCGTTTTTTCTGCTTTTGCGAATATAGACTACTGCGAGAATTACACACAGGACAAGTATTGCGATTATAACGTAATCAAAAATATTCATTTTGACCTCAGATGAAAAGATTTCCGATTTGGAATACGGCGAATGCACACAGCCATGCTATCATGCACTGACTGACTACTATTCCGATAGTTTGAAGCTTTGAACCGAGCTCGCGTTTAATCGTCGCTATTGCGGCGATACACGGGGTGTACAGCAACGTGAATATTAAAAAGCTTGCGGCAGATATCGGAGTAAACAGTGCGCCAAGCGCTGTGCTGAGGGTTTCGAGTGAAGTGCCCATCAACACGCTCAGGGTGCTGACCACTGCTTCTTTTGCAGTAAGTCCTGCAATAAGCGAGGTTGATATGCGCCAGTCTCCCATGCCGAGCGGAGCGAAAATCGGAGAAATAAACCGACCTATCGCCGCAAGCAGACTGCTTGCGCTGTCTTGAACAAAATTAAGCCTTGCATCAAATGCCCCGAGAAACCAGACAACAACCGTCGCGAGGAATATGACAGTAAATGCTCTTTGAATAAAGTCCCGCGCTTTATCCCACATCAACAGAATAACACTTTTGGGTGAAGGCAAACGGTAGTTTGGCAGCTCCATGACAAACGGCACCGGATTGCCGGTAAACATCGTGTTTTTAAGCAAAAGTGCAACTATTACTGAAATCATCATTCCGAACAAATATAATCCCGCCATTACAAAAGCACTGTGCTTAGGGAAAAATGCGGCGCAGAAGACTGCATAAATCGGTATCTTTGCCGAACAGCTCATAAACGGAGTCAAAAGTATGGTCATCTTTCGATCTCTGTCAGACGACAGCGTTCTTGTTGCCATTATTGCGGGAACAGAACAGCCAAATCCTATGATCATTGGCACTACGCTTCTTCCGGAAAGCCCGATTTTTCTAAGCAACTTATCCATTACAAAAGCGACACGCGCCATATATCCTGTATCTTCAAGTATTGACAGAAAAAAGAACAGCACAACGATAATCGGCAAAAAGGACAATACACTTCCGACTCCCGCGAACACCCCTTCGATTACCAGGCTGTGCACGACAGGGTTGATGCCATATGCCGTAAGGGCGGTGTCGGCTAAACCTGTCAGCAAATCTATCCCAATCGAAAGAATATCCGCAAGCCATTTTCCGATTACTCCGAATGTGAGCCAAAATATGAATATCATGGTGCCGAAAAATATCGGCAATGCCAAATACTTGTTTGTCAGAAAATTATCGATTATTACGCTTCGCTTGTGCTCACGGTTTTCTTTGCACTTTACAACCGAGATTTTGCAAGCGGCTTCAATAAATGTATAGCGCATATCCGCCAGTGCTGCGTTTGCGTCCATTCCGCATTCGGTTTCCATTTCCGAAACACTGTGTCCTATTGTTTCCAGTTCATTCTGATCGAGGTCCATTTTTTCTGCAAAGTACATATCTCCCTCTATCAGTTTGGTCGCCGCAAATCGGGAGGAAATCCCGTTTTTTTGCGCGTGGTCCTCAATTAAGTGCGAGACAGAGTGTATGCATCGATGGACCGGACCGGGCTCGCAGAAATCCGTAACCAATGGGTATGTCTTATTTTTTGCAACGGTCAGCATTTTATCCACAAGCTCAGAGATTCCCTCATTTTTACTTGCGCTTATCGGCACAACAACTATGCCGAGAGCCTTTGATAGCTTCGGAATATCTATTGTTCCGCCATTGCCGCGCACCTCATCCATCATGTTAAGGGCAAGCACCAATGGCACATGAAGCTCCAACAGCTGTAAAGTCAAATAGAGGTTGCGCTCGATATTGGTTGCATCGACAATGTTAATTATTCCGTCCGGCTTTTCATTGAGAATAAAATCTCTTGTAACAACTTCCTCTGTTGAGTAGGGCCTCATTGAATATATTCCCGGAAGATCTACAACAGAAGACCCCTTAGTCTTTTTTATCTCGCCTATTTTTTGATCAACCGTAACTCCGGGAAAATTCCCGACATGCTGATTAGAGCCCGTCAACACATTAAACAGCGTTGTTTTTCCGCTGTTTTGATTACCTACAAGTGCAAATATCATAGCCTACATCCTTTTTTCTCGCAAAACTCATCTTGGCAAATTTCAATTTCCTTTGCATCGTCAACTCGCAGAGTCAGCTCATAGTCGCGAAGATGTATTTCAATCGGATCTCCGAGGGGCGCAATTTTTCTCATCGTAACCTTTGTCTTCGGAATAATTCCCATATCCAGCAGACGCAGCCGCAGCTCGCCCTCTCCGCCCACTTTAAGAATAGTGCCGCTTTTGCCAATCGGCAGTTGATTTAGCGTCATGTATTTTCCTCCATATCATACGAGTTAGATTTAGCTAACTGAATATAGGTTAGCACTGACTAACACATATGTCAACAGAATTTATTCTGTTGTAATCGAATCCGAGTCAGTGTTGAATTTTTGAACAATATGATAAGATATAATCAAGAAGATATTATAAATATTCTAAAAATCCGACAGTGTCCATCATCTTAAGCTGCAAGTAAGCAGTAATCTATATTTACTGAAACACACTTTTTCAGTGTACATTTGAAGTTGTTCGGGTGTAAGCAGTCTGTTTGCCACGGTATTTATGGACTTGACTGAAATTTATAAAATCTCAATCAGGCATAGCCATATTCATTTCGTGTTATGCGGCGTACTTTTTATAGTGCTTGGCATAGCGATACCTCATATTTTTCATAAAATAAAGCCGATAACCTACGATAAAAACTCTCGTAAATTATCGGCTCTGCGTATTAGCGGCCGGCTCTTTGATAACGGCTATATTCATTTGTTTTCCATTGATTATGGCTTCCTGTTTGCATTTATGGCAGTATAGAGGAATGTTCTTTGGTTCTGTATCTTCTCGTATCCTTAACCTCGTTTTATTTCCACAAACAGGGTAAAATTCATTCAGCCTTATACATATTATTTCAATGCTTTTCACGTAGCCATTTCGGGGAACAATATACAAATACTCAATTTATCACCCATGTACTCTGCGGTTATAGTACCACACATTTGCTCAACTAACGTCTTTGAAATAGCAAGCCCTAATCCGGCTGAGTTCCTTGCAGCTTCAACCGAAAAGAAACGATTGAACAACTTTCCGACTTGTATCTCATCTAAATTTCGTGCTGTATTCGAAAAGATAATCTCTCCTGTTTCAAGCATTTTAACTTTTAAATCACCATCGCTGTATTTCAGTGCATTATTCAAAATATTGCCGAAAATACGCATGAGAGCCGCTTTGTTCAAATAGCGTTTAATTTGTTTTTCTGTGATGTCTATTTCGGGAGAGATGCCACACCCGGTCAAAGTGGCATAGAACGACGCAAGGCTTTCCTCCAAAATACTGTTTATACATACAGATTCAAGCCGGATGGGTTCCTGTGTTGACATGATAAGCGAATAGCGGAATAGTTCCTCTGTCAACTCTTTTAGTGCCCCGGTGCGGTTTTCAATAAGCATGAGATAGCGTATGGCATTTTCTGATTTATCCTCATTTTTAAGCAAATCCAAATATCCGCAGATTGCGGTCAATGGTGTGCGTAAATCATGGGAAATATTTGTTACTGCGTCTTTCAGCTCTCTGTCTCCACTTTGATACTGTCTGCGTTGTTTGCGTAGCAGGCGAAGCTGCTTATTGAGTTCTTCCGCCAATAATCGGATGTGTTTGTCACCGGAAGATATAGAAATAAGGGTGTTCGTATCTGTTTTGAGATGCTCCGCAAGTTCTGCGCAGATTTCCGTTACACTTTTTTTAAGCAGATAGTTTTTTATACAAAGGATAATAACGGTAGCGGATAGAATACCGCACAAAAACCACGGCAAAAGCATGATTGCACCCCCTTACTTCAAATCTTTCTTTTTGAAAATCGCTATACCGGTCCCGGTGGCTGCCACAGCTATAATACACGAATACAGTGGTAGATACCATGGTATCGAGGCAGACATACACATTTGAACCATTTGTCCGCCCGGAAGAAAATCGTCAATGAATTGATAAATCTGCCGCTTTGTTCCGCCGACATATTCCGGATTCGGTCCTTCCATCAGAGCTGTATCACCGTCTGCTGTAATTGTATATCCCGAAAGTGTTTCTGACTTGTTAAGCTGAGCATGAATGTAAACGCCCGCCGCTAAGAGCATTACAATCCCTAAAATGCAGACAATAGCGGTAATGGTCTTATTTTGATTTAGCATTGCAATTGAGGTGAATATTGCCGAGAAACAGATTGTTAGCATAAATACACCAAGTACAAACAACGCAATTGTTTTGATTTCTGTCTTAAAAAACCCAAGCAGCGGAATTCCCACACATAAAAATGTAACAAAATACAGCATACACATGACAGCACCGGAAACGGTACAAGTAATTAAATTCGATAAATATATTGCTGTCCTGTTTTGCCCTGTGGTAATTTTATTTCGTATCGTACCGTCACTGTAATCTGTCCCTATAAACAAGCTGCATAAAACCGCTAATATAAATCCTATAAATACAACACAAGCGAAAAATCCATCATCAAGTCTTAAACCATATCTGTCTTGTTGATTGCTTATGAAGTTCATAACAGGCATAAAAACTCCTATGACAAACATAAATGCCATTCCAATCAAAAAGAACTTATTCTTCCACATTCTTTTAAAATCAGCCGATAATAATTTACTCATTTTTGCCACCCCCCACAAGATTAACGTAATAGCTTTCAAGGCTTTCATCACGTTCCTGCATTGAAATCACTTCACAATTTTCTTTTGCAAGTGCTGTTACAAGCTTTGAAACGTTAACCTTGGCGTATACATCAGCGAACGTATCAGAAAGAATTTTATACTCAATCTCCATTTCGTCAAGCATACGGGCGAGAGCTTTTGTATTGCTAACCTCTATATGAACACATTTTTTACAAGCAGCTTCTAATTCAGCCGCACTTATTTCTTTTACAATCCGCCCGTTATCAATAAAACCGTAGTGCGTTGCCAGCTTGGATAGTTCATCAAGGATATGGCTTGAAATTAAAACAGTGATTTGCTGTTCTTGGTTGAGCTTCAAAATAAGTTCTCGAATTTCGATAATACCTTGCGGGTCAAGACCATTTGCAGGCTCGTCAAGCACCAAAAAATCCGGATCACCTACAAGGGATATTGCAATTCCCAATCGCTGACGCATCCCAAGAGAAAAATTTTTCGCTTTCTTTTTCCCCGTGTTTGAAAGACCGACTATTTTAAGAATATCACAGAGTCCATCAAAGGACGGAAGCCCCAGAATGCGGTATTGCTGCTTGAGATTATCCTCCGCCGTCATATCGAGATAGACAGCCGGAGTTTCTACAACTGCCCTCATTCTTCTTCGTGATTTTACAATTTCCTTATCCTTGTTCGGTCTGCCATACAGGGTATATTCGCCGGCTGTAGGCTCCTGCAAACCGCAAATCAAACGAATAAGTGTCGTTTTGCCGGCACCGTTTTTCCCAACGAAGCCGTAAATTGCCCCTTTCGGTACATGCATGGAAAGTCCATTCAACGCTTTGAATGTGCCATATTGTTTGCTTAAAGCGTTGGTTGTCAGAACATAGTCCATAAATAAAACCTCTTTTTCCGCATGAAATATCTCATGCTTGATACTGATATTCTAATGGAAAAAGGTTAAGAAAACAGATAAGAAAATAGTCAAGATTTCATCAAGATTTGATTTAGTCCGCTTTCATTTTTAAGCCAATACCCCATATTGCTTCTATATATTCTTTACCGCCGATATCCCTCAATTTTTTTCGTAAATTGCTGATATGCGTTTTCAATGAATTATCCGTACAGTCGGGTGTGTCCTCACTGATACGGTCAAGTAAAACTGATTTTGTTATTACTTGCGACGGATTATGCATGAGAGTTTTCAAAATTGCATATTCCGTCCTTGTAAGTCTCACTTCTTTTTGTCCTGCAAGAACAACATGGGTTATTGTATCAAGTATCAAATCATCAAAAGACAAAGCAGTGTTTATTGAGGTAGAATCAATGCGCAGTGCAACTTTAATCCTTGCAAGCAATTCTTTTATTTCAAATGGCTTTGTAATATAGTCAGCCGCACCGCCGAGCAAAAGTTCAACCTTATTATCAATATCAACCTTTGCGCTGACAACAATAACAGGTATCCCCTTAATTTTCGGTAATACTTCCTCGCCGGAAAGTCCCGGAAGCATTAAGTCGAGTAAAACAAGGTCGGGTTTTGACGCTGACAAAACCAGCAACGCTTCTGTTCCCGAATAAGCTCGTGATACTTCATAGTCCGAACTTATAAGCACTTCTTCAAGCATATTTCCGATGTGTATATCATCATCAATTATCAAAATGTGTTTCATAGCTTCGTTATCCTTTCTCAATCTTAATTATCGGGAACAAGAGCAGTCACATCTGCGTGGATTTCCACCACCACGTTATTGTCCATGCCGGGTGCACTATAAAATAGACATTATATATTTTTGCCGCTTAGTTATGACAACAAATATATAATGTCTATATTTTTTTAAAATTCGTTAAACGGCGGTTTTTTCTTTTTTTATGTGACACAGCTCTCCAAAAGCAGCACCTACAAGAATCATGACCGCACCGACAATTTGAAGCCCCGCCATTCTCTCACCCAAAAACAGTGCCGACAGCATTAGAGCTACAAACGGGTCAATATAACTGCACATTGCAAGCGACTGACCCTCCAAATCTTTTGCGGAAGAAAAGTACATCAAATAAGCTAACCCTGTGTGAATCAGCCCCACCGCAAGCAGTGCCGACAGACCCAATCCACGAGGCATCACCCATGCGCCTTTTAAGGTTATCAGGTCATAGACAAGCAAAACCGCGCACGCAGTCAGCAGCTGAATGAGCGTTGTCTCAAGCCCGGACAGTCCCTTTACAAGCTTGTTGATAATGACTATGCCGGCATACATCATCGCTGCCATGAGAGCGCACACAACGCCCCTGAGAGGATTTGCTCCGCCGATTGGCCCTTTGTTAACAAGTATCATTCCAAGCATGGAAACTCCGACACCGATAAGCTTCGGCGCAGTGAGCTTTTCCTTTAGAATGACAGGCGAAAGCAGAATCACGATGACAGGGGCACAATAGTACATAAGCGTAGAAACACTGACCGTGGTATTTCGATATGCCTCAAATAACATCACCCAGTTGAAGCCCATAAGAATTCCGGCAGGAATCAGAAGCGGCAAATTTTTTCTCAGCGAAACAAGGTTAGGCTTTTGCTTTGTGAAAAGCATTACTAAAATCAAAGTGCCACTGCCGAGCAAAGTTCTTGCCAGCGCAAGCTCACTGCTTGGAATTGGAATTATTCTCACAAAAAGCCCTATCGTTCCGAATATTGTCATCGCAGCAATGTTTTTTGCATAAGCCTTTGCTTTCACATGCATTTCCCTCAGAGCGACGCTTCCGGAAGCTTGCATACGTCAATCCACTCAATTGCCTTTGAAAACTTGAAGAGCTCCTCCAGATTCAACTCAACGGCACTGTTTGAGCTTCCGCAGGCGGGATACACCGTTTGAAAGCGCTTCAGCGATTCGTCAAGATATGTCTTGACTCCTTCATTTACTCCAAACGGGCAGACCCCGCCGACCGCATGACCCACAAGCTCAACAGCCTCTTCCGGCGTAAGCATTTTTGCCTTCACTGCAAACTTATCCTTGTATTTTCGATTATCCACCTTTGCATCCCCCGCCGCCACAATCAAAATTGGCTCTCCGCTCACCGTAAACGAAAGCGTCTTTGCGATACGCGCACCCTCAACCCCAACCGCTGCCGCCGCGAGCTCAACAGTCGCGCTTGACACATCAAACTCCTGAACGCGATCTCCGACACCGCAATTATCCAAATATTTTTTCGCTTTATCAAATGCCATTTTCACATTCCTCTTCCGATTTCTCTTTGTTTTTTCGGCTTACATACCGATATTTTCTGCGCTTAAAATCGATAGTCTCAAAGCTGCTCCAGTCCCTTTTTGATTCTTCTGATGCTCTCCTCTTTACCGAGAATGGCAGCAAGCTCAATTCCGCCGCCCGGTGAAACAGGTTCACCCGAAAGCGCTACGCGGACAGGCCAGAGCATATATCCGTTTTTTACTTCAAGCTTTGCAATTAGCTCAAACATTGCCTCGTGAATCCCCTCAACCGACCAGCTGTCAATCGACTCCAAAACCGGAAGCGCCGCCTCAAGAGCTGCCTTTGCCGTCACTGCATCGGTCTTCATCTTCTTGTTAAAATAAAGCTCATTATCATATTTCGGCAGTTCGTCGATAAAGTCGAGCTTTTCGGGGATATCCGCAAAGAATTCGGTACGCGGATGGAGCGCGTCGCAGAGCACATCAATGTTAATATCTCGTTTTACAACCTGTTTAATAAATGGTTCTGCATACTTTTTGTATTCATCGTGTGACAATGCATGAATGTATTCGCTGTTTATGAATTTCAGCTTTTCAATATCAAAAATCGCCGGGCTTTTGCTTATTCCGCTAACATCAAATTCACGTGTGAGTTCTTCGAGCGAGAATATCTCTTTTTCACCCTTGGGCGCCCAGCCGAGAAGCGCAAGATAGTTTATAATTGCAGCCGTGAGATAGCCCTTTGCCAATAAATCCTGATAGCTTGCGTCTCCGTTTCGCTTGGATAGCTTATGGTGCTCATCCTTCATAACGGGGGCGCAATGAATATACTGCGGAACTTCCCAGCCGAACGCCTCATACAAAAGATTGTATTTCGGCGCAGATGACAGGTACTCATTTCCGCGCACGACATGGGTGATGCCCATTGCGTGGTCATCTATTACATTTGCAAAATTATAGGTTGGCATTCCGTCGGATTTTATGAGAATCTGATCCTCCAACTCGGCATTGTCCACCTCAATATCCCCGTAAACAAGGTCGTGAAACACAGTCGTTCCGCTCGTGGGCATTTTCTGGCGGATGATATACGGAGCTCCGGCGTCAATGCGTTTTTTTACCTCTTGCTCGGATAACTGCTTACAGTGACCGTCATATCTCGCAATTCCGTCTATCTCGGTACTGGCACAGCGCGCCTCAAGCTCCTCCTTTGTACAGAAGCAGTAGTATGCCCCGCCGTTCTCTACAAGCTTACGCGCATATTTTATATAGTCGCCCATGCGCTCGCTCTGAACATATGGCGCATAAGGTCCTCCTATGTCCGGACCCTCATCCCAGTTCAGTCCTGCGTCCTTGAGCGTATTGTAAATGATGTCCACCGACCCCTCGACATATCGCTCCTGATCGGTATCCTCAATTCTCAATATAAAGCTCCCGCCGTTCTTCTTTGCAAGCAAATATGCATATAGCGCAGTACGCAGATTGCCAACATGCATATAGCCGGTCGGACTCGGAGCAAATCGTGTTCTCACATTACTCAAAATGGATATCCTCTTTTCAAATCATAATTGTATTAATTGTAATTCCGCAATAAGCTTTTGTCAATTGACTGATTGCATTTCATAAGTATATAATGGTAGAAACCAATCAGTGATAAACGAGGTATGAATTCAATATGGAAAACGAAAAAAAGCCGCGCGTATTCAGCGGCATTCAGCCGACCGGAGGATTTACGCTCGGAAACTATATCGGAGCAATACGCAATTGGGACAAGCTCCAGGATGAGGATGAATGTATTTATTGCGTGGTGGACCTGCACTCGCTGACCATCAGGCACGAGCCCGCGAAGCTTCGCCGTCAAATTCGCGAGGCGGCAGCTATGCTGCTTGCCTGCGGCGTCGATCCAAAACGCGCCATTCTGTTTGTTCAGGGTGATGTGAGCGCACATGCAGAGCTTGCGTGGCTTCTCTCCTGCTACACCCAGTTCGGTGAGCTTTCACGCATGACACAGTTCAAGGATAAGTCCGCAAAGCACCCCGAAAATATAAATGCCGGTCTGTTCACTTATCCTGTGCTTATGGCTGCGGACATTCTTCTCTATAATGCCGATCTTGTTCCTATCGGAAACGATCAGAAACAACATTTAGAGCTTTGCCGTGATGTTGCAACGCGCTTTAATGGAATATATGGGGATGTGTTCACCATTCCTGACGGATATTACCCCAAAGTCGGCGGTCGTGTCATGTCCTTGCAGGACCCGACAAGCAAGATGAGCAAATCGGATGAAAACGAAAATGCCAAAATCATGCTCACTGACACAGTCGATGCCATAATACGCAAATTCAAGCGAGCGGTTACCGATTCGGGAAACGAAATAAAATATTCGGATGACAAGCCCGGAGTGGTGAATTTAATGTCGATTTATTCGGCTCTTACCGGCAAGGCTTTTGATGAAATCGAGCGGGAATTTGGCGGCAAGGGCTACGGGAGCTTTAAGCTTGCAGTCGGAGAAGCCGTGGCTGATTCACTTTCACCGATTCAACACGAATACACCCGCATTATTGCCGACAAGGAGTATTTAAACGATATTCTTAAGGACGGCGCGGAAAAAGCAAGCGCAATCGCCAACAAAACAGTGCGCAAGGTTCGAAGAAAAATCGGTCTTGAATAGCATTTATTTCTTAAAAAAAGCTTCGCGAGCCAATCGGTTCACGAAGCTTTTTTGACAGTGAAATCAAATCTTTGGATCTGTTTTTTGTTCTGTTTTCGGCTCATTTTTCTGACTGTGTGCATTGTTTTCTTTTAGCTTGCCATTAACTGCATTTTTTGTTTTGCAGTTTCCGTCAAATGATGCGCCCTTTTCAATAATAAGGTCTCCTGTGATGAGGTCTCCGTGAAGATATCCGCCCGAAACAAATTCGGTTCTGTCCTCAATAACGACATTTCCGTTTATTGTGCCTGCAATAAATATCTGCTTTGATGTGATGGTTCCGCTGACCTCTCCCGAAGCTCCGATAATTACCGACCCCGTCGATTTGATGTCTCCCTTTACCACACCATCAACACGCAGTGCGGTTCTGGATGTGATGGTTCCCTCAAATTCCGTACCCTCTCCGATAATGGTCTCAATTGATTTTTCCGTGGATGACAATGTAACCTCTTCTTCTCTGTCCCTTTTGTTAAACATGTGAATCCTCCTGATATTTGATATATTATAATATTATTTCAATCGCAAACTGTTACAGCGTTCCGTTTTTATCCATAATGCTTCTCGGGTCTATCCAACTGCCATTATAGCTTATGCCGAAGTGCAGATGATTTCCGGTGCTTCTGCCTGTACTTCCGACAAAACAAATAAGATCTCCTCGCTTGACTTCATCTCCGATTTCTGCCACAAGCTCCGAGCAGTGTGCGTAAATACTTATGAATCCATATCCGTGGTCAATTCTCACAATATTTCCGTAACCCGCCAGATATTCAGCCGTGATAACAGTTCCTCTGCCTGCCGCATATACCGGAGCACCGTAATCCGCCCCAACATCAAGTCCTGTATGTGATTCAACGGAGCTGAGTGAAAATGGATTAACCCTGCCTCCGAATTCGGAGGTCACCTCGCCTTTGAAGATAGGCTGACCGCTCGGGATTGACGCAAGATAATCAAGTCTGTTTTTTACCTCTCCCTCAAGCTCAAACATTCTGTCTGTTCCGTAATCCGCATATGAGTTAAGTGAACTGAGCATTGAGTGCAGTCCTGAAAGCCGCTCGCTTAATTCACTGTCTCCGTACATTGAGTCCGACAGCTCTTGAGCATCTCCCGATAAAAAATACTGCTCGTCGACTCCGCCGACAGCCGGTTCCCGCATAGGGCCAAGTCCGACCTTACTGCGCACCTCACTTTCGCTGTCTTTTATCGAATTGAGCTTTTCCAAAACCTCATCGGCCATTATTTCAAGGTCTTTAAGCTGCAATTCCTGCTGCGCGCTTATCTTATCCAGCCTTGCATTTTCAACCGCGACGTATTGAAGTTTAAACGAAGAATATGCAAAATACGATGTGAAGCACAGCAACACAAACAGTGACATAAATGCTCCGACAATCATGCCGACGGGAATGTTGAAATGTATCGGCTTTTTGTACGATTTATGCGGCACAAGCATGACGGTAAAATTCATCAGAATATTGTCTTCTTTGAATTCGCGCCAGGTTTTATGTTTTTTCGGATTTGGGCTGATTGATTTCATTAGCTTACCGTCTCTCTTTAAAACTGAACTGTTAAATTTCGATTTTTTGTATTTGCTAATGTCGGAGCGAATAGCTAAATCCCATTTTTACATATCTTATCACCGATAAACAATGAGAGTGGTATATCAACTGAACAGGTCACTGTTGATTGGTCAGTTGATATATACACATTATACACTATTCCACAACCCGTTTCACCATTATTAGTCAATTTTTCATTTTTCTGCATAAACCTCACTACACGCATTTAAACAAGCTGTTGTGCTGCTATTTACTTTGCAGCACAGCACAGAGACGACTTTTCACGTTACGAAAAAAATCGAATGAAAATTTTTCATTCGATTTCAGTTCAGTTTATTTTGCACGTCTGACGGTTTTTTCCGTTATTATTATATCCATTGGGATGTCGTGCGCTTCCTGCGGTATTCTGTTCATAATCAAGGACTCCGGGCATATAGCCGCTTTTATCATTGCCGTTTCGCTTAAAAATCGGTCGTAATACCCTCTTCCCTTGCCAATGCGATGAAATTTTCTGTCACAGACCGAGCATGGTACAAGTGCAAGGTCAATTTCTTTCGGATTTACAACGGCACTGTTAATATTCGGCTCAGGTATCCCGAATTTTCCGATTGACAGATCGTCTAATGACTTTAATTCGCGCGCAGTCATTATATCCGAGGAATCACAGAGTGGAATGCAGACTCTTTTACCGTCTTTTAATGCGGCGGCTATTATTTCGGTTGTATCCGTTTCCCTGTCGGTTCCGATAAATCCGAATAGCACGGAGCAATTTTTGTATTCCTGCGTTGCGAGCACCTTTTCGGCAATTTGCGCACTTATTTCTTTTCGAAGCTCGGGCTTGCCTCTAAAATAGGCTCTGGACTCTGAGCGCAGGTCACGCACACGCGCAGACTGCGTATTTTTTAACATAGGCAACATTATTTTTGCCAGAATACCAATTACAGCCGACTGAACCGCAAACATGACCGCCGCCTTAACAGCGCGCGCCGGCAGAAATCCCCACAAGCCCTTGCCCATAATTATATATAGCCACAGTGAGTCCAAACAAAAATTCAGCGCAAGACAGACTATTGCGGAGGCCGCAACAGCATTGACAATCTTAAATTTTCGCTCATATAAAAACATTCCGAATATTACACCCGTCAAAAAGGCAGTAGCGGTAAATCCCGGGAAATATGCACTGACAGGTATCAGAAGCGCGCCCAAAAAATCTCCGAGTGCCGCCGAAAATCCGGCCCACATAGGCCCGTAGAGCATCGCAACAATCACAATCGGCACGAATGCAAATCCGATTTTAACATATGGCGTTGTGATTGACAGAAATCTCGAAAGAATAATTTCCAACGCCGTCAAAAGTCCTATTAAAGTGATGCGTTTTACCTTGTAACTCATTTTTGAATCTCCTTTACAGCTTTTCGGACCTCGCCTATCATATAAAGAGTTCCGACACATAAAACCGCACCGTTTTCATCACTGCGTGCGCACCGCACCGCCTCTTTCACAGCCTGCGACACATTATCTGCGATAATCACCTGCTTGCCGAACTTTTTAAGCTGCTTTGCAAGCTCGGTGCAGGGCAATGCACGCGGATAGTCGGGGTTTGTTGCGACATACCCGGTCGCAACCGTATCTACAAGCTCGAACATCTCTCCGAAATCCTTATCGGCCATCACTCCGAGTACAACCGTGAGCCGATTATCGCTGAGATACTCCCTCGCGGACTCAACCGCAGCTCGGACTCCCTGCGGATTGTGACCGCCGTCAACCACAACAATCGGGTCGCGCATCAGCAGCTCAAAGCGTCCGACCCACGACACTGCCGCAAGCCCCTCTTCAACAGCTCGGTGAGGAATGTTCATACCTGTCTCTCGGAGCTTTTCAACGGCTCTGAGCACCAATGCCGCATTTTGCAGCTGATGCTTTCCGAGCAGGGCCAAACGGTATAAGTCACCCTTATATCTGAATATCTGTCCGCTCAAGTCACCTGAACACAACATGGCTTCATCAGATGCTACCACGCTTAAATCAGCGTGATTTTGCAAGCAGGCACGTGCAATTGTCTCAGCTGCTTCCTGGCGCTGTTCGCAGGTCACAACCATACTGTACGGGATTATAATGCCGCATTTGTGCGCCGCAATCTCGGAAATGGTCGATCCAAGCTCACGCTGATGATCGTAGTCTATCGGTGTAATTATTTCCAAGAGCTTATTTTTTACCGCATTTGTTGCGTCAAAGCTCCCACCGAGTCCCGTTTCGAGCACCACTGCATCGCAATTTTCTCTTTTGAAATACTCTAACGCAATTGCGGTGACCAGCTCAAATTCACTGGGTAATATTTTCATTGTCTCGGCAGCTTGAGAAACGTATTCTGTCACCTCTGCAAGCTTTTCATCGGGAATCTGAATTCCGTTTATTATAATGCGCTCATTGAACCGCATTATAAAGGGCGAAGTGTACATACCTGTTTTATACCCCGAAAGCTCGAGGATTTTCGACAGCATGACACACACACTGCCCTTTCCATTCGTTCCTGCAACATGTATGAACCGAAGCGAATCCTGAGGGTTACCGAGTAAGTCAAGCAGCTCGGTTATTCTTTTTAGACCGTCTTTTTTTCCGCGCCGATAAATGCCATGAATATATTGAAGCGCCTGTTCACTGTTCATAGTTTGAACCGCCCTTATATTT
>JAVXQD010000046.1:0-16958 GCA_036644375.1 Oscillospiraceae bacterium | reverse complement strand
TAGAAATGAGTCTTTGTTCCACTGTTTCTGACTTAAAATCCAATTTCTGTTTTGTTCTATAATGCTTTTGTCAATATTCCATTTTGGCGGAGTGCTGCGAATTACCAAAGGACGATTTTTCAGCTTGTGAATTTTCTGCATTTCATCGGCTATGCTGTCATTTACAACAATACTCAGTACACACCTTTTGATTAAAAAACGTTCTAATAAAGTATAATAAAGCGTCCAAAACCAATTTCGCGATTCGTTTCTTCCAATTTCAAACTCATGAGCATCATAAATCAGCTTTGGTTTTTTTTCTTTGGATATAAAAAGTGTGGATAAATAGCCCAACGATAAAGCATCAATATCGTGGCAGCTAATCAAATCCGCTCTCATTGATCTTATCCTTGTTATCCAACCGATCTTTTTAAAGTACCGATAAAGAAGAAATGTAATTACCCTTATGTTTGACATACACAAATAAGGATTACAGGTGTAAATCGGTATATTGTTCCAATAGCTGAGTTTTCTATCTGTATCTCCACCACTAATTATCACAGTCTCAAATCCCAAATTTCGAGCGGTTGTAAGTTCACGCTTATCTCTGGAATCATTGTTAAACTCATGAAGTATAACTTTAAGATATCTGCTCATTTTTTATATTAGCGCACGACTTATCTATTTAACAAACTTCATTTTTAAAATATGTGAAATATTCTCCGCCGCATTGCCTTCTCCATAGTAATTTTCCTTTTGAAGATAATCAATCTCCGTATCAAGAACAGCGCTAATTATATCATATTTCTTGGGTTTTATCAATATATTGAGATTTCCTTTCAACGTCTCAACCCACTCCGTTTGATCTCTGATAGTAATACACGGGACATCCATTATATACGCTTCTTTTTGCAAGCCTCCTGAATCGGTAATTACTTTTTTTGAATTTGAAGTTAAAAATATCATGTCAATATATCCAACAGGCTCGATAAAAATAGTATTTTTATACTCATTTTCATTCAGCAATGCAGAGATAATACTAACAGTTCGTGGATGTACAGGGAAAATCACAGGAAAGTTTAATTCTTCGAAAGCGTCCAGTATTTCAGATATTTTATCTATAGTATCAGTGTTTTCTGCTCGGTGAATTGTGGCTAAGTACCATTTTTTCGGCATAACATGCTCAGTTTCGAATAATAATTTAATCCTACTTTTGAAAAAATCATTTGGAGAGATTTTTTCTGCTGTTTGCTTGTAATATAAAACCGCATCGCACATTACATCGCCAACATTATACACATTGCTAACTATCCCCTCTTTCCCCAAGTTGTCAACAGCGGTTTCAGTAGGGGTAAAAAGAATGTCGGAAATATGATCTGTGAGAACTCTATTTTGTTCTTCCGGCATAAGTCTGTTATAGGAACGAAGTCCGGCCTCGACATGTACGACCTGTATATGCATTTTACTTGCAGCAAGCGCCCCCGCCAAAGTGGAATTAGTATCGCCATACACTAAAACGCAATCCGGATGCTCTTTTTCAAGTACTTGCTCTATTTTTATCAGCATTTCACCTGTCTGCCTCGCATGAGAACCCGAGCCTACATTCAAGTTGTAATCAGGCTTAGGTATAGAGAGTTCTTTAAAAAAAATATCAGACATGTTTTTATCATAATGCTGTCCCGTATGCACCAATACTTCACATGCATATTTTCTTAATTCTCTGGATGTTGCGGCAGCCTTAATAAACTGAGGTCTTGCACCAACAATAGTAACTATCTTCATATTGACTCCTTCGATAAAATCGGTTGCATTTTTGAATTCAAATACTTCTTTTCTGTTGCACAGAAACTCATGATTGGCCTAATTTCTTACTGTGGATGTTTTTTCACTCGTTAATCCGAATGCAAAAAGCAATGCTGTATTCTTTACTAAAAAGCAAAAGACTCTAAGTAATTTTAGAGTCTGCTGTGAAAGTTTTTTATCATTAACAATTAAATAATATTTCACTTATTATGTAGCGATAAAAATATATATCCAAACAAACCCAAATTTTATATAACAGTATTTTTCCTTACGGCAGAAACATTAATTAATTATTGTTTCAAAAAAAGCTTAATGTAAGATATTACCCGGTCTTGTTCACACTTTGTTATATAAGGTCCGATTGGCAAAGAAAGACAAGTTGATATTAACTGCTTTGCAACTTCACATTCAAATGGTTGGCATTTGATATATCTATTTAGGGCACCCTGTTGGCTCATGGTTCTTGGATAATAAACCATTGATGGAATACTATTATCTTTTAAAAACTTTTGTAAATTATCACGTTGATTTTTATCATTTAGCGTAATAGTATACTGTGCCCGACTTGAATAATACCCCTGTGGTATTATTGGACAATTAATAAATTCCATCAATTCTTTGGTATAATAATCAGCTGCTATGTTTGTTTGTTCATTTTCATAGGTCACAAATGCATTGAATTTAACATTCAGCACTGCTGCTTGAATTGTATCCAGCCTACTGTTCAGACCGACTCGTATGTTATTGTATTTGTCTGCACCATCTTTTCCATGTACTGATAAACTTCGAATAACATTTGCAAGTTTATCATCATTCGTAAATATTGCGCCGCCATCTCCATAACAGCCAAGAGGTTTTGCCGGGAAAAAGCTTGTAGTAGCTGCATCTCCAAAGCTACACGCCATTTTGTCATTCAATTTTCCGCCGAATCCCTGAGCCCCGTCTTCAAGCACAAGCAAATTATATTTTTCGGCAATCCGTTCAATTTCATCATAGTTAGCCGGCATTCCAAACAAATCAACCGGTATAATCACTTTCGGCCTTAGCTTGCCTTCTTTTAAAATTTCCGTAATGGTATTTTCGAGTTTAATCACGTCAATGTTAAAGGTACTCTTATCAACATCAACAAAAATCGGAGTAGCTCCCTCAAAGGCAGGGGTTTCCGCTGTAGCAAAAAATGTAAAATCAGGGACAAAAACAGCATCTCCTGCGCCTATTCCCCATGCCATCAAGACGAGAGTAAGTGCATCTGTTCCATTGGCACAAGTAATACAGTGCTTCACTCCCGTATATCTTGCAAGGGAATCCTCGAGTTCTTTTATTTCTGTGCCCGCTATGAAATTCGCGTTTGCGCAAATAGATTGTATAGCACTGTCAATTTCGGGCTTCAGATGCTCATATTGTCTTTTTAAATCCCTGAATTCCATCTTTATCTACCTTTCAATAAGACCGTTTTTCTCTACAGTGTATTCTTTTTTGCATTTTGGACATATTAAATCGTTTTTTAATAACTGCCCACACTCACATACCCAGCCAATTTGTCTTGCTGGGATTCCAACTACAAGCGCATAATCCGGAACATCTTTGGTCACAACAGCCCCACTACCTACAAGGGCGCATTTTCCTATAGTATTTCCGCATACAATGGTTGCGTTAGCGCCAATTGAAGCCATGGTTTTCACTAATGTTTTTTTATAATTTATTTTACCCTTAGGGTATTTTGAGCGTGGTGTTAAATCATTGGTGAATACCATACTCGGGCCACAGAAAACATAGCTCTCAAGTTCAACGCCCTCGTAAACAGTGACATTATTTTGAATTTTAACATTATCGCCAATAACTACATTATTGCCAACATTGACATTTTGACCTAAGGAACAATCACATCCGATTACAGCTCCGGATAATATATGACTAAAATGCCAGATTTTTGTGTTTTTACCTATTTTTACATTATCATCAACGTAGCTGCTTTCATGCACAAAATAATCAGGCATCAAATTCACCTGTCATATCAACAGAAGCGAAATCATCAAGCGGTAATTTAACAGGCATGTCAGTTTTTTGACTTTTATAGATTGCTAAAACCATCTCAAGAGCACGTTTTCCGGCATTCTCATCGACATATGGCTTTCTATTATTCGTTATTGCATCAATAACATCACTATACAAATATGAATGACCATTTCCGTAAACATTAGTTGTCTCTTCAGCAAATCCGGCTTTGTTTTCTTCCTCTTCGGAAAATCGCCATACATCTATTGCATTCGTGCTTTTTCCTCCAAGCTTGACCGTGCCTTTTTCGCCGAAAAGATATAAAGTTTCTTCAAGATTAGTCGGAAACACATTAGTTGTACCTTCAATTGTTGCAACAGCGCCATTGCGGAATTTAACAATTGCCACACCGATATCTTCAGCCTCAAGATATTTGTGAAACTGTTGTTTAGTCACACCGTAAACTTCATCAACTTCATCGCCCATCATCCAACGCAACAAATCAATACCATGTATGCACTGATTCATTAAGCATCCGCCATCTTCTTCCCAAGTTCCACGCCATGGTGCCTGCGTGTAATACTCACTGTTTCGATTCCACCGCACATGAATGCTGCCATGACTGATTTTTCCGAATCTTCCGCTGTCGACAGCTTTGCGCATTTGTTGTACGGCAAGGTTAAAACGATTTTGATGACAGGCAGAAACCTTCAACCCCGTTTCTTTTGCTTTTTTAATTATTTTGTTTGCATCGCTTATGCTCATTGCCATCGGCTTTTCAATTATTACATTAACATTTGCCTGAAGGCAATCCAAAGCGATCTCAGCATGCTTTCCGCTTTCAGTAGCAATCGCTATTAGAATAATCGTCTCATTGGCAAGCATTTCTTTATAGTCTGTATATCGTTTAATATTCTCATTTTTTTCAAGCCCATGCTTAGCTAATAGCTGTTCCATCCTTTCAGGAACTACATCACAAACTGCTGTTATATTAAGCTTGTTTTCCACCGCTGCTTTTATATGGTTTGTGGCTATTCTCCCACAACCAATTAATGCGTAATTCATTAGTAATCCACCTTTGTTTTAATACAAATTCATTTATGATATTATATCAAATTTTGATTTTCAATTCAACATGATTGTATTTAATGTGTTGCAGTGACTAATCTTTAGTATGATATCGCAGCGACAATATCCGATTTTCAAAATAGTGATTTCGGATTTTTCATGAGTGTGATAGCATTGCAAATAATTGACTTCATTTTAAATACCAATGGATTTTGTCTGGCATTTTGCATTTTAGCTACGCTTTCGGCTGTACTTTCTCCACGTTGAGAAAAATCTATATCAATATCATGTTTTTTGAACAAATCCTCGACGTAACTTCTTGTCCACTTGCCTCGGAACACTCCAAAACCCGGTCCGTTATAATCAATCGGAGACAAGACATGCGGTTTAATAGCGTAAAACTTATCGGCTGTCCTATAGCTTCGCATATTTCCGGCAATTTCCCATAACCAAGGGCTTTCATGGTTTCTCAAATATTTTTTCAAGGTCTCTGTTCGCCAAACGGCAGCCTGACAATTAAGCTTATATTCTCCAAAATGCTTGCGTCTTTCAAATCCGGGATATTTTCCGTCATCTATGTTTTTAACAGACGATTTATAAAAGCTGAACGATGCAATTCTTTTATCGCTTTCCAGCCAATTAATGCAGGTCATTATTTTTTCTTCATCCACCGGTCTGCACAGGAAAAAATCATCCAGCATTACAAGAACAAATTCCGACTCTATGCTATTTAAATGGTCTATCATACGCTGTCCCCAACTAACGGAATCTCCCTGTTGGTACAAATTCAATGTGCGAATATCAAGTCCTTCATACTCGTACTTTTTGCATTCTGTATTTAGTATGATTTTAAAAGGGCAGTTGGGCCATTCAGCCTTAAATATTTTGAAAAACGGATACCATGTATCCTCATAAGCATCGCAGCTGCAAACTAATACAGTACATTTATTATTCATAACAATTATTTTACCTGTTCAATCAGTTTAACTATCCTTTTTGACAGATATTCGTAAGAGAACCTATATCTGTAATTCAAATCCGGATTGTAATCTATCGGTTCGCCATTTTTAAAATGCTTGTACTGTGACAGTAAATAGGTTTTAAGCTTATCAACGTCGTTTTTGTCAGCGCGCTCACAGCAGATACCAAAATTTCCATTTTTTATAACTTGTGCCAATTCGGAATTAGGTACATCTCCCTCGATAACAGCCACAATAGGTCTGTTTATCATCATGTATTCGAACACCTTGCCTGTCATAGCGCCTTGAATCAATTGGCTGTTTTGTGAAAGCAGTATGAGCAAATGCGATTGCATTTGCAGCAAAAGCGATTCCTTGCGAGGAATAAATCCATGTCCTTTTATAATTGATTCCAAATCAAATTGTTTTGCTTGCTTCATGAGCTCCTGCTCATATCCTCCGGCATAGTTTAAACACAAGTCAGCTTTGTCAATTTTCCCTTCATCAATAAGCCGTCGCAATGCATCAAACAGCATATCGAACTTTCTTTCTTTGTAGACAGCTCCCGTGTATGCAAGGGTGAATTTTTTATTGATGTGGTTATTATACTCTGGTACATTTACTAAATCATCTTCATCAAATCCATTAGTAACCACATGTGCTTTTAATGAATTTTCCGCGCCCAGCGCTTTCAGACAGCCCAGCGAAACAGCGGTACTTATATCTGCCGAGTTTTCTGTCTTTGTCATTAATTTTTCAGTGTACTTTTTATAACTTAACGGGTGAACTGTCTCAGAATAGATATGATCACGAAAATCCGCAATCCATATGCATTTTGGATTTTTCTTTTTGTACGCCATGCCTGCAAAAAGATTGTTTATTGGTCCGAAGGTTGAGAAAACAACATCAAAAACATCATTTGTTGCATGGCGCAGTGTCTTTAAAGCACTTTTGGCATATAGTTTTCTTTCAATTAAAAAATGCTTTGTCATCAGCCAAAGCAGAAATCTTTGCAACCATTTTTCTTGAGAAACAGCGGCATCATTAACATATCCATCCTCCAATTTCCCTCCTGAACGGTTGAAGAACTTGCGAATCCAAAATGAAATACAATTGAAAATTTTAAATTCAAAGCTGCTTTTAACATGTATAATTCTATGCACATGCTCAATATCTTTAAGCAGTATTTCATCCTGCACATCTCCGGTTGGCTCCCCGCACAAGACCGTGACCTCATCCTCTGTCATAGCTGAAATATATTTAGCGAATTTTGTGGGTCTCACTGCTGCTATTTGATTTTGCGGCGCAAAATATTCACAAATCATCAGAATTTTTTTCATATCATTCGTTTTAATCCTTAACTGTATTTTTTAACATTAGCAAGCAATGATTTTGCTTTTATTGCCCATGCAACTAACATCATTGCATTCTTATCACCGATTAGCCTGGAAGCCGTATATGCTTCTGCTTTCGACCGAAGCATATCAGACACAAGATTTTTGTTGGTTTTAAACCAAACGCTTAATATGTGTTTCTGATCTTTGCTGAATGCATTATACTCCTTAAGCGTATTTGCCATTACTAAAAAGTTCAAATTGTTAATATAGGATTTTTGCAGGATATCAGTATCTTCGGCATAAAGATAGTTCTTTTCACATATCGTCATTACATCCGTTACTTTTTTAAAGTTAAATGAAGTCATAATCGAGCCTTCCCGCACAAGATAACGATAAAACGGTACCGGATTAAGCACAAAACTTTTCCCTTCACAAATCATTCGCGGCGTCCAGACAGCATCTTCACTTAAAAGTCCTTTTTCAAAAAACAATTGTTTGTCCAAAACAAATTGTCTGTCCAGAACATATCTCCATGCACACGGAGAAATATTCTGCTGCTTAAAAAGCCTGCAAATGTCCTGTGAGGACATTACTTCTGAATTGTTTGAAAAATCGCCATCGGGACCAAAGAGAATTGCATTGCTCTTCTCTTCAAAGGCAAAATAAGTCCCTGCCACTACCTGCGGCCTATGTGATTTAATTATATTTGCAATATTTTGAAGTGAATTTTCCAACAGACTGTCATCACTGTCAAGGAACATCAGATAATCACCCTTAGCAGCATTTATTCCCGCATTTCTTGCATCTGACAGTCCACCGTTTTTTTTATGAATAGTTCTTATCTTAGAATTAGCATTCGACCAAAAATCGCACATAGTCCCACACTTGTCAGGTGAACCATCATCCACAAGTATAATTTCATAATTATCAAAGCTTTGTGATATAACGCTTTTAACGCAATCATCAAGATATTTCTCAACTTTATAAACCGGCAGGATAATACTCAGCAGCATAAAAACTCCTAACTTCAATTTTACTGAGACCGAGTTGTTTCTTTATCCGGAAAATCATATTGATGCACACCTTCATGATGCATTGTGCTTAGATTCAACAACTTTTCTCAAAAATAGCATTATTAGAAACTCGGATTTGAAATAAATTCGGTACAAGCTTTGCCTACAATTCATTTGACATATTCAGCTGTTATTCAGGCGTTGACATTTGATATTGAGGTTTCACCCCCCTGCCTCCAAAAAGGCAGAGTGACGCAAGCTTGCTCTTTTCTGCAAGCTTAACAAAATACACACTAAACAGCAGAACTAATGCAGGATAAATAAAAAATAACAGCAATGCAATGAGCGGTGTTATTGGAGTAATTGCAGAAACAATTCGGCTAATCAAACATACGATGATGATATGTGTAACATATATGATAAAGCTGATTGAAGAAATATTTGCAGGTAATTTCGGTAGTGTAATTAAATCCAAAACAAACCACACCAATAAGCAACAGCCGATTAAGGATATACTCTTTAATGCGGAAATCTGCATTTTACTTCCGAATATGAATCCGCCCAGTAACGCCAAGATACCGATTAGCCCCAATATACTTTTTCTTTTGGAGGATGTTTCGACAATATTGCTTGCATGCATTCCGAGCCATGCTCCTATTAAGTAGTAAAACTCGGCATCCCATCTTGGTTTCATCGGAAATGGTATATTGAATAGCTGCAAAGCCACAAATACTGAAATCAGCGCAAGTCCCACAAATTTATTTTTCAGCAGATAATAAATTGGATAACAAAACGCAGTATATACAATCAGGTTGAAAAGATACCAAGTTACCGCATTATCGCTGTAAAAGAACACCGAGTCTATCACATTTCTTAAAGTTATATTTGTTCTGCCTTTCAGAGACAGCAAGAAATAGATTATATTCCAGCATAAATAAGGCACAACTAAGCTTGTTACTCTGTTCCTTATTTTCCCAATAAGCTGTTCCACTCGAACAGAACGAAACATCATATAGCCGGACATCACAAAAAAACAAGAATAGCAAACAGCACGACCGTGTTTGTCCATGAGGTTATAAAATCAGCAGTACCGGTTGCCATCCTGCTGCCATCCGAAATAAAGTCGGAATTCGGAAAATGCAATGTCACTATCAACAGACTGAATACCAGAGTATACCAATCTTTTTTTAAAGAAAAATCACCTGTCGTCTCCATGTTATGCCTCCGCTACTTGGTGTTTTTAATGATTGCTATCTAACAAAGAGCTTCTGATTTTTCGGAAATCGCAGAACTGTCACGCCGCAGATTTTTCAGTATATCATATTGGTTGAATAATTGTCCGACTTACGATACTGTTATAATAACACCGAAGTCCAAAATTAAAATTGCGATAAAGAAGCGAGCATATGTTGTTGTAACTGAGCAAACTGAGAATTATTCGTTAAATTATAGCAAATTTATAAGTTTAATTCAACACGGCTTATCCTGTGGGTGATTCAAAGATTAATATATGATATAATAAAAAAAAACAGGTGACTTATGAGCAACGAAAAAATCACAGTCATAATACCGATCTACAATACAAAAGATTATTTGCGCCAATGTATTGACAGTGTAATTAATCAAAAATATAAGCCTATAGAAATCATTCTTGTCAATGATGGCAGTGATGACGGCAGCATTGATATTTGCCATGAATATAGAGATAAATATTCGAACGTGATTCTGAAAAGCAAAGAGAACGGCGGACTTGCTGATGCGAGAAATGCAGGCTTGTCCTGCGCAAGCGGCGATTGGATTCTTTTTTTGGACAGTGACGATTACTATGAGGACTCCGAAACTTTTGAAACGCTCGTAAAATATGCGGATATTCACAATAGTGATATTGTCTGCTTTAATTACAAACGATTTTTTGATAATACCAAACACATCAGTTCAACATTCTATTCTTTCGAAAATTCCGAACTGACTCTTGATGAATTAATACATCAGAATATATATCAATCCAGCGCTTGTTTGAAATTAATTAGGCGCACACTTATCCAAAATCATAATATGGTTTTTGAAAAGGGAGTTTTAAGCGAAGATATAGAATTCTCCGCAAAACTGCTGCTATACACACAAAAAATTTCCTTCTGCGAGCAAGCTATGTATATATATCGAATGAGAAGTGGCAGTATTACCAAATCAATATCCCAAAAACACATTCAAGATTTGGTTAATGTCATCTCGAAATGCACTAACATGTTTAATTGCTGTGAAAATAAAAAGACTCGTGAAAACGGTCTGTCTTTTACTGCTTTTCAATATTGTACGCTGTTAATTAACATGAGATTAACATCAATCGATAAGGTACAAAGAAAGACTATCTTCAATATGAAAGACATTTTAAATCATGATAAAAACAAAGTAGTGAATTTAATTAATAAAACCAGAAAAATGATTGGTATCAATATTACATCATTATTATTATGGATTTATTTTTCAATTATTTCTCCTGCTCTCCGCAAAAATTCTTAGTCCATTGCGAAACGCGGGTATTTTGAACTATATCATTATGCTTCACTCTTTTCTGTTCTTGATTGAATCCCAATAGGCTTTTGCTGCCTGCTCGGTTTTGTTGTCACCGTATTTATAGTATGACGGGCTCGTAAGCGAATCCGGCAGATACTGTTGTTCGACCCAATGGTTCGGAAAATCGTGCGGGTATTTATATGTCAGGCCCCTTCCCAATTTGGCTGCTCCGGAATAGCCTGTTCCCTTCAAATGAGGAGGAACATCACCGGATTCGCCATTTTGCACATCGGCCATTGCAGCGTCTATCCCAAGATAGGCGCTGTTGCTTTTCGGCGCTGTCGCCAGCATTACCGCAGCTTGAGCAAGAGGAATGCGAGCCTCCGGCAGCCCCAACTGCATCGCGGAGTCCACGCAGTTTTTCACAATAACAGCCGCCATAGGATACGCAAGGCCTATGTCTTCACTTGCCATAACCAGCAGTCTTCGGCACGGCGAGATAATATCGCCCGCAATAAGCAGCCGTGAGAGATAGTGCAGAGCCGCATCGGGGTCGCTTCCACGTACGGATTTCTGAAGTCCCGAAAGAAGATCCTGATGTACATCGTCCGCGCGGTCGTACCGTGACGATGAGTGAGCGCTGACCTGCTTTGCCGCATCGAGCGTCACGATTTTTATTCCGTCGGTGACCACTGCGGCCGCCGAAAGCAAATCAACTGCATTAAGAGATTTGCGAACATCCCCGCCCGCCGTTTTTGCAATATAGTCACGGGTTTCTTCATCAACCTTGTATTGGACATTTTCTCCTTGTTCAAGCAACTCAAATGCGCGATCAACCGCCTGCCTTATATCCAAATAGTCCAACGGCTTGAATTCAAAAACAGTGCAGCGCGAAAGCAATGCATTATACACATAAAAGTATGGATTTTCCGTAGTGCTGGCAATTAAGGTAATAGAGCCGTCTTCAACCGTTTCAAGCAATGACTGCTGCTGTTTTTTATTGAAATACTGTATTTCATCCAAATAAAGCAAAATCCCGCCAATTCCCGCAAGTGAATTCACTCCGGAAATTACCTCTTTTATATCAGCAGTTGACGCCGATGTTCCATTCAGCTTAAAAAGCTGCATATTGCTGTTTTCTGCAATTATTCTCGCAACAGTTGTTTTTCCGACACCTGACGGCCCGTAAAAAATCATATTGGGAATAACACCCGAATCAACAGCATTCCGAAAAACTTTTCCTTTATCAAGAAGATGATTTTGTCCGAAAACTTCATCAAGCGTGGTCGGGCGTAAAAGCTGTGCCAATGGTGTTCTGTTCATATTCCGTCCTTCCCTGCTCTGTATTCATATAAATTATACCAAATCAGAACATATATTCCAACAGTTATTTTAAAGGTTGATGCCTTTTTTGATTTGTTTGTTTTCGATTTCATATCTTGTGTGACCTTATAACATTCCTTTTTAATAAGTGTTAGTGTACAATAAAATCGGTGGTGATGCAAAATGACAAAGAAAGAAAGAGCAAAAAAAATCGTATATGCTCTTGAAAATGAATATCCCCTCGCGGAATGCACTCTTGACTATGAAAACGCCTGGCAATTGGTTGTTTCTGTCAGACTTGCCGCACAATGTACCGACGCTCGCGTAAACATAGTGACTCAGGTGCTTTTTGACAAATATCCGAGTGCAAAGGCTCTTGCAGCCGCAGAGGTGGCAGATATAGAGGAGATTGTACGTCCCTGCGGACTTGGTGCTTCAAAGGCTCGTGATATCAGTAAAGCAATGAGAATGCTCGTGGGCGAATACGGCGGAGTGGTTCCCGATGATTTGGACGAGCTTTTGAAAATCCCGGGAGTTGGACGAAAATCCGCAAACTTGATTGTCGGAGATGTTTACGGAAAGCCTGCTGTTGTGTGCGATACGCATTGTATCAGACTTTGCGGAAGATTCGGGCTGACAGATGGTACAACAAATCCGGCTTCTGTCGAAAATCAGCTCCGCGCGATATTGCCCATGGATAAAGCAAATGACTTTTGCCACAGACTTGTACTTCACGGTCGGGCGGTCTGTATGGCACGC
This sequence comes from Oscillospiraceae bacterium, assembly GCA_036644375.1. Classification (GTDB taxonomy): domain Bacteria; phylum Bacillota; class Clostridia; order Oscillospirales; family Ruminococcaceae; genus CALWZE01. Next base: position 4,208 of record JAVXQD010000046.1, on the reverse strand, counting down.
GGTTACAGCTGTGACAAATGCTGTCTGACAATGCTTTGCAAAAACGCATTTGTCCTGAAAACCAAATAATCACATTCAAATTGACTTACATTTGCATATAATGAAGTTGAAGCAGACATTCAGCTGTTTTACTATCTGAATGTCAGCTTATATGACAAGTATTACTAATCAAAATAAATGTTGTTAATACGAAGTCTCATTATTGATTTACGAAAAAAAGTGTGTTATTCTTACCATGTAATCCCAATAGAACATCGGATTTCAGGTTTAAAAATCAAAAAATATTATGGAGGTATTTATGGACGATCATAAAAAGTTAACTAACGAGGTTGGCGCGCCTGTTCCCGACAACGAAAATGCGATAACTGCCGGTCCGAGGGGTCCTGTTGTTATGTCCGACGTATGGCTTCTTGAAAAAATGGCGCACTTCAATCGTGAAGTTATTCCGGAAAGACGTATGCATGCCAAAGGCTGGGGCGCTTACGGAAAGTTAACAGTCACGCACGATATCTCTGAATATACAAAGGCTAAGGTTTTGCAGCCCGGCAAAGAAACCGAATTGTTTCTCCGTTTTTCTACTGTTGCAGGTGAGCGTGGAGCTGCTGACTGCGAGCGCGATATTCGCGGTGTTGCCGTAAAATTCTATACCGAAGAGGGCAACTGGGATCTTGTCGGAAATAACACTCCAACCTTTTTCATTAGGGATGTACATAACTTTTCGGATTTAAATCGTGCTGTAAAGCGCGATCCGCATACAGGCAGACGTTCGGCTCAAAACAACTGGGATTTTTGGACACTGCTTCCCGAATGTTTTCATCAGATTACCGTAGTTATGTCTGATCGCGGAATTCCCGCATCCTTCCGCAACATGCACTTTTTCGGCGAGCATACCTATTCATTTTACAATGAGAAAAACGAGCGCGTTTGGTGCAAATTTCATTTTAAAACACAACAGGGGATAAAAAATCTCACCAATGAAGAAGCCGCCAAGATCAATGGAATGGATCGCGAATATCACGGCAAGGACTTATTCGAGTCGATTGAGTGCGGAGACTTTCCGAAATGGACAATGTATGTGCAGATCATGACCGAGGAACAGGCAAAAAAGCACTACGAAAACCCATTTGATATCACAAAAATCTGGCGTCATAAGGAATATCCTCTTATCGAGGTCGGCGTACTTGAGCTTAATCGCAATCCGCAAAACTATTTTGCCGAGGTCGAGCAATCGGCATTCACACCGGCTCATGTTGTTCCCGGAATCGGGTTTTCGCCGGATCGTTTTCTCCAGGGTCGTTTATTTGCATATGGTGACGCACAGCGCTATCGTCTCGGCGTGAATCACAACCTTATCCCCGTTAATCAGGCAAAATGCGAAGTCAATGACTATCACCGTGACGGCGCAATGAGAACTGATGGCAACTATGGAGCCGCGCCTGCTTATACACCAAACAGTGCCGGAGTGTGGGCAGCACAGCCGGATGTTGCTGAGCCGCCTCTTGAGCTTGAGGGCGCAATGTATCGCTATGACCCGAAAGACGATCCCACTGATGATTGCTTCCGTGCGGGCGGAGATCTCTGGCGCGTGCTTACCGAGGATAAAAAACAGCTTCTTATTGAAAATACCGCGAATGATATCATGCCATGCACGGAAAATATCAAATATCGACATGCGGTTCACTGCTATCATGCAGATCAGTCATATGGCGAAAGGTTCACAAAAGCAGCGGGTCTTGACATGGCAAAGGTAATTGAGCTTTCAAAATTGAGCAATTCAGAATTGAACAAAGCCACGACATGAAGCAGACACGGAGCACCTCGCAAAAAAGACTGATTATGAGTATTATGGAAGACAACTATAATCATCCTACTGCCGACGAGATTTATGAACAAGCTCGCCGGACTGATCCGCATATCAGCCGGGGTACAATTTACCGCAATCTGAATATCCTCTCTGATTCAGGTGCTATTCGAAAACTGGCAATGCCCGAGGGACCCGATCATTTTGACTGCAACATGAATGATCACTATCATTTTCTTTGCAGATGTTGTAATCGTGTTTTTGATACCGAGATTGAATATAAAAAAGAGTTGAATTGTTCTCCCCCGGGACTGCAGGGTTTTAAAACCGAATGGCATCGCCTGGTGATGGTTGGACTGTGCTCTGAATGTCTCTGACAGCAGTAAATAATTAAAAAAATAAGCAACTTGCTTTTTCGTTCACGAGGAAAAGCGGTTGCTTGTTTTTTATTGCGATGTATTTCCCATTTGAATTATTTAAAAGTTTGAAATAAGTGCGCTAATTTGGTATAATTTATAAAAATATCTCGGTCTTAATTCATTCGTCCATTAACACGCAAAAAGCTTGAATGAAGCTGTCTTATAATGTAAAACTATATTTATGCTTACAAGTGCATTGCGTTTTTATACAATTACCCTGTTTGTAACCGAGCATTGAATAAGCGCGACTTTTATTTATACCAAATAACTGAAAATGAGGCCTGATTTTATGAATAAATTCATTGAGCTTGAATATACCCGCCCGAATTTTTCCGAAATAAAGCGAGAGCTGAAAGAGCAGACAAAAGCTCTCGATAACTCCGGAAACTACAATTCCGCAAAAAGCGCAATACTTGCTGTGGAGAAAATCCAGAGCAGCCTTGCTACACAATATTCAATTGCATATATACGCAACACGTGCGATACCTCTGACCAGTTTTATGAAGAGGAAATTGCTTTTTTTGATAAAAATCTGCCAACTCTTATCGGATATGAAAAGAAATATACCGAAGTTCTTTTGGGATCTATGTATCGTCCCGATCTGGAAAACGAATACGGAACTCAGATGTTTGACACAGCAGAAGCAGATGAAATTCTGCAAAGCAAAAAAATAATGTTCGACCTCATTGCAGAGAATAACCTAAAGACAAAATACAACAAGGTTGCCGCTTCATGTAAAACCGAATTCAATGGCGAAGAGTGCAATTTTTACGGTCTTTTGCGATATATGGAAAATCCGGACCGTTCTGTGCGCAAAAAAGCTTACGAAGCCTGGTCAGCACTTTATGAAAACGTATCGTCTGAACTTGACAAAATTTTTGATCAGCTTGTTGCTCTCAGAATTAAAATCACAAAAAAGCTCGGACTTAAAAGCTATACCGAATATAGCTATCTTTCAATGCACCGCCTTGACTACACACCCGATGATGTAGCTTCATTTCGTGAACAGGTTGTAAATGTTATTGTTCCCGTCTGTAAAAAGCTTCGTGATAATCAGAAAAAACGTCTCGGTGTTGACAAGCTGCGGTACTATGATGAGGCTCTGACATTTAAAGAAGGCAATCCGACACCTAATGCGTCAACTGCATATATGTTAGGCTATGCCAAGGACATGTATCACAATCTCAGCCCCGAAACCGGAGAGTTTTTCGACTATATGCTTGAGCACCAGCTGTTTGACCTTGAGACTCGCCCCTCAAAGCACCTCGGAGGATACTGCACCATGCTTCCGGATTATAAAGCCCCATTTGTGTTCTCGAACTTTAATGGAACATCTGCAGATGTTGATGTTCTGACCCATGAATGCGGTCACGCCTTTCAGTACTATCTCGCCGCGCGCTGTCAGCCCTTTGAAGCACTGTGCAACAGCACAAGCGAGATTAATGAGATTCATTCCATGTCCATGGAATTTTTCACATACCCGTGGATGAATCGCTTTTTCGGTGCAGAGTCGGCAAAATACCGCTATTCCCATATGTGTGATGCGCTTATGGTCATACCTTACCTCACCTGTGTTGACGAGTTTCAACATATAATCTATGAGCGACCCGTGCTTAACGCAGCAGAACGCAGATCATTGTGGCATGAGCTTGAACAAAAATATATGCCGTGGCGTGATTATGACGGAAATGAGTTTCTTGAAGGCGGCGGATTTTGGATGCAAAAGCAGCACATTTTTCTTTATCCGTTTTATTATATTGATTATGCCCTCGCTCAAATCTGCACTTTTGAGCTTTGCGGAAAAATGAAAACGGATTTCAAAAGCGCATGGGCTGATTATCTTACGCTTTGTAAAGCAGGCGGCAGTCTCGGCTACAGGCAATTACTCACTCTTGCAAACCTGACCTGCCCTTTCGACAACGGTGCTGTGCTTAAAGCCATAACTCCTATCGTAAAAGAAATTGCCGCTTACAACGGCTGAGGATAAT
>JAVXQD010000045.1:0-17407 GCA_036644375.1 Oscillospiraceae bacterium | reverse complement strand
TTCACCTGTATATTATGCCTCTGCGAATGGGACATTGATTTCGTTTTTAGATCGCTTATTCTATAGCACCTTTGGGGTGGATAAAACCATGAAAGTAGGTGCTGCAGTTGTATCGGCCAGACGTGCCGGAACAACTGCAACCTTTGATGAGTTGAATAAATATTTTACCATTAACAGTATGCCAATCGTATCTAGTCAATACTGGAATATGGTTCATGGTCATACAGCAGAAGATGTATATGCAGATAAAGAAGGGTGCCAGATTATGCGAACACTTGGTAAGAATATGGCATTCTTAATAAAGAGTATCGCTTATGGCAAAGAACATTTTGGTCTGCCTGAAAAAGAAGAGCATGTATTTACTGATTTTATCCGGATGTGAAAGGGCTCTATGAGTAACTTGAACCTACATCAGTATACAGCTATCGGTTGATAGATGATAAAATTGTAGATGGCGGTGTTTCGGGAACGACGGATAAAGAGGACTTGAAGCACTAAGCAAGCAGTTTTCATTATACCCATTTTGACTTATTGACACAAAAAAAGACCTGTTTTCCATTAATGGAAGGCAGGTCTTTTTCTGTATTTAAAATCTGTAAAAAGGGATTGCCGGCGAATGAACGGTGCTCTGTTCTAATTATTTCCGCTCAGGTAATGTTGTGTCTAAAATAGCATTTCCCTATAATGTTTTATTTCAATTGATTATTGACTTTAATAATATTGAGCATTATACTTAATATTGTTAAAGGAGGTGTCCGCATGGCGATAGATATCATTCCGGAATGGATTGGTGGACTTAATGATGAAGATGTCATTTTCATTAAGAAGTTTTTGCTTGCATCAGGCTCGCTAAAAGAAATTGCAAATCAGTACTGTGTTACTTACCCTACCGTAAGACTTAGATTAGATAAGCTGATACAAAAAATACAGATTGCCGAGGATAACAAAAAAGAGCCTTATATATCGCTGATTAAAAGGCTTGCTGTTGATGATAAACTGGATTTCGATACAGCAAAAATACTCATTAACGAATACAAGAAAGTAAAAGGGGTTTAGCATAATGCTTTTTCCAATAAAAACAATTGTTTTCCTAATAGTGATAATCGGAGCAGTTTATCTGCAAATATTTTTATCTAAAAAGCAAAACAAATGGCTTGGTCTGATATTGCCGATAATATGTCTGTTGTTTTCTCTGATAGCTGTTTTAAATGTTCCTGTGTTTTTTACTCAAGGTGACTTAATCTTAGAACAAACAGCTCCCAATGGGACAGTAGTTGAAGACGCAATAATGGAACAGCATACCGCGCCAATAGGAAACATTGGCACGGCGATTTTTCAGGTGTCTGTTGTTTTCCTTTTATACAATATCCCTACCGCAATATTATTGGTCATTTATTTTGCTTGCCGGGAAAATATAAAAAAACGTTCATTACTCGATAAGATGAATATACAAGACCTTGAGTAGCTGCTGTTATATGGCGGTTGCCGCACTCCCCAAAATACAGCTTTCATCTGCGCTGTTACTTGTGCCATTAGAGTTATTATCTGTGTTGTATCTTATAAAAAGCATGACGTAATACAACAACCGGAATTAAATAAGCATATGGGAAAAACATATATCGGGAAATTAAATAATCGAACAGCTGAAAAACATATGCTTTGCTCTCATTAATATTGCAAAAAGGCTTACGAAATGTGAATTTCGTAAGCCTTTTCTAAATTATTCAATATGATTGTTGAATAAATTTCATGAACTGTCGGCAGTAATTCAGCCGGATTTATCTGTTATTTTTATCGTCTGGCATTATCGGGTAAGGATATGCTGCATTATATCCTCTTTGACCCTGTTGCTGTCCGTATGCCTGTGGAGGCTGCTGTGTCACACGCTGCTGCTGATATGACGGCATTTGCGGTTGTCTTGCATATTGTGTAGGCTGCTGCACCTGCTGCTGAATCGGAGGAGAAGCAAGCGGGCGGGACTGAAACTGCTGCTGATTTGCATACTGATTCAAAGGAGCCTGCTGAGCAGGAGCATACTGCTGCTGAACCGGGTATGGCACTGTAGGGCGCTGCTGTGCCCTTTGCTGCTCATACGCGATGTTTCCTGTGGTCATGTCCTTAGGCAACTGACCGGGCGCTTGCCGCGTCATAAGCACGGACATTGAAGCCGACGCAAGTTCTGTAGTAAGCTGATTGATTCTTACCTGAGCATCCGCAAGCGCTCTGTCTGAGTCCTCGGCTCGCTTCAACAAATCAACCATCCTTGTATTGCTTGATGAAAGCTTGTTTTTGAGATCAAACATTTCCTTTTCACGTGAATTCAAAATGTTTATTTTTTCAACCAAATTCTGAGATATCTCATTTAGCTGATAACACTTCTCGCCAAGCTCGGTATTCTTAACACCAAGCTCCCTGCTTCGCTCTGCAAGCTCATAATTAATCTTTTCAATCTGCTGGTTTAACTCAACATTAGAATGCTTTACCGCATCAAGCTCCTCGCTTTTTTCAAGAATTCCGCTTTTTAAGTTATCGCAGTTTTGTTTTAATTTCTCATTATCGAATCTGACTTCATCCGTCTCTGCATTTTGGGCATCAAGTTGATTTTTGAAACTTCTCTGGGCATCATCAAACTGTGACTTGAAGTCCTCCTGCGCACAAGAAAACTGATTTTTAAAGTCCTCCTGCAATGCGCGTATATTTGCTTGATGAGTTGCTTGAATTTCAGACAGCTTCTCGGAATGAGCCTTTTGCATTTGATTTTTTTGTAAATCAAGATTTTCCTGTGCTTCCCGAACATTAAAGGCGCATTCGTCGGTTTTGTCTAAGATTGCTTTTTCAAGCTCCGCAATTGTCCGTTCCCTGTTTTTCAGTTCACCTGTAATCTCGGCAAGCTTTACCTCTTTGACATTTAATTCCGCTTCCTTATCCTGCAGCAGATGAATTTTCTCTTTTAAATCGGAATCGTAGTGCTCGATTGCAGCATTGGCTTCGATGATATTGCTGTTGGATTTATCCAGAGCTTCCGAAAGCGCCTGCACTTCATGAGTTTTTTGGTCGCAATCGCGATTCTTGTCTACAAGCTCAATGTTCCTGTCATCAAGCTCCCGTCTGATTTCGGCATTTTCGCTGCTCTTTTGGCTGATTTCGTTGCTTTTATCAAGAAGCTCATTGTTTTTTTCAAGAATTTCATTTTCCAGTCTTGCAAGTGCTGCTTCTTTTTCCGATATTATGCGGTTTTTTTCCGCAACCGTGAAGTCTTTTTCATTTGCAGCTTCTTCGGAACTTTTAATCTTTTCTTTAAGTTCACCGATAACGGTGCTTGCATGAACAAGCTCCTCCTTCAAAGAAGAAATTGTGGCGGTGAATTTTGAAATGTCGTCCTTTGCTTTTTTTAGATCTTCTTCTTTTTCAGATAAAGTCTGCGAGCTTGAATCAGCATTGTTTTTAAGCACATTAAACTCCGCTGTTTTTCTTTGAAGCTCCTTTTCGGCATTTGTAATCAAATCTTTTCGGCTGTTTAACTCATTTTGAGCCGCACGCACATATTCTACTGCTTCATTCAAATTTGCATTCAGCTGCCTGTTGGTCTCTTTTTCCTTGTCCAATGATTTTTGAACCGAATCCAACTTTGATTTCAGTGAGCTGTTGGTCACCGATTGAGAGCTCTCTCGCTGAGAAACTGCGCTGAGCTTTTGTGCCTCTTGATTCAGTTGATTGTTTATCTTCTCAATCTGTGCCAAATATTCTCCCGCCTGAGACTGAGCATCGGATGCTTTTCCGTTTAGCAGATTGTTCTCATATGTCAGATGATCTATTTTCTCCAACAGCTCTGTTTCGCGCTCAGAAAAATTTTTTGTGATTTCGTCAACATACTCCTGAACAGCTTTTTTACTGAATCCGAAGAGTGAGCCCTTTAGTGCAAAATCCTCTTCGTATTCATCATCACCACCATTTTCAAAAGCATTCGAAACCTTTTCATCGAATATATCTTTACTCAAAATATTGCCTCCTCATTTGCCATCTAATGTTTTAAATATTGTGTTGCAAATTGTACATTCTCAGACAATTGCAAATCACGAATTTTCCTGTATAAGCTTTTTTATTCCACCAATGGCAACCTTGATTGCAGACTCAGTGTCATGACTGTTATCCTGCGGAAGCCCCGCCGCCTCTCGCTCCTGATTCCATATTACCAGCATCACGGCCCCGGCTTTTGCGCCGAGCGTTGCACAGACTGTGAACAGCGCGGCTGTCTCCATCTCGGAGCAAAGCGCTCCGCCGCGCAGCCATGCCTGCCATTTGTTGAGCAGCTCATATGAAACAGGCATTCTTTTCGGGTCGTGCTGACCGTAAAAAGAATCCTTGCACTGAGCGACACCCACATGATAATTCACACCGAGCTCTTTCGCAGAATCGCGCAAGGCGCACGTGACATCCAAATCGGATACAGCCGGAAACTCAATCGGAAGATATTCCTTTGAAGTACCCTCGGCGCGGATTGCGCCATTAACTATTACAATATCTCCTGCAAGAACCTTTAGGTTCATACCGCCGCTTGTACCAACCCGCACAAAGGTTTCGATTCCGAGTTGATTCAGTTCCTCAATCGCAATCGCGGTCGAGGGTCCGCCTATTCCGTGGCTCATTGCGATGACCTTTTGTCCGCACAGCTCACCTATCCATGAATTGTATTCGCGATTGGATACCAGCGGCCTGGGATTGACGAATGAATCGGCAATTTTAGGTATTCTCCCGGGGTCGCCTGCGATTATGGCATATTTTGCACCTTCAATATCCTCTTTTGAAAGCTGAATATGATATAGCTTTTCACTCATAATTTCAATGCCTCTCAGTTATCATTATTCGGGCGTCTGTTAAGAATATCAATTAATATGCCTATGTCCAGCGGGTCTTCGGGAAGTGCGGCATTTGCTTCCTCAACCGCATTCATCCTCTCTTTGGATACATTGTCAACATCCAAAGTAAACTCGGGCTTTACGTTAATCGGAGACGACGCATGTGAAACCTGATTGATGGCAGAAGCAAAATACGATTCGTCATCCGGTCTCTTATCAAAGCCTGTGGCAATAACCGTAATGCTCATCTCATCGTTATATGACTCGTCAAACGCTGCGCCCCATACAATGTTTGCATTTGGGTCCGCAGCATCGGTTATCATCGAAGCCGCTAACTCAACATCGGGCAGGTCAATGTCCGGGGAGGCTGTTATGTTGATAAGCACTCCCTTTGCGCCATTGATTGTAGTCTCAAGCAACGGGCTTGAGATGGCTTCGCCTGCAGACTTTGATGCCTTATCCGCGCCGGAAGCACGACCTACACCCATATGTGCATAGCCCGACTCCTTCATAACTGCCGAGACGTCCGCAAAGTCAAGGTTGATAAATCCGGGTACATTAATAAGCTCGGAAATACTCTGAACACCTTGAAGCAGAACATTATCGGCTATTTCAAAAGCATTCGCAAGCGTTATCCTCTCATCGCTGATAAGCTTGAGTCTCTCGTTCGGAATAACTATAATCGAGTCTACATTTGCTCGAAGAGCTTCAATGCCCTGATGGGCAATGTCCATTTTCTTTTTGCCCTCGAACTTAAACGGGGTTGTGACAATACCGACTGTCAGTATTCCCACCTCTTTGGCGACCTCGGCAACAAGGGCTGCTGCACCTGTTCCTGTTCCGCCACCCATTCCGGCTGTGATAAAAACCATATTTGCGCCCTTAAGCGCAGCGGCTATGTCCTCGCGGCTCTCTTCGGCCGCGCGACGGCCTACATCGGGATTTCCACCCGCCCCCATGCCATGGGTCAGCTTTGTCCCAAGCTGCAGCTTGTGGGTTGCTTTGCTGTATTGCAAAATATGTCCGTCTGTGTTCATCGCGATGAACTCAACGCCCCTTATTTCGCTCTGTATCATACGGTTGACAGCATTTCCACCGCCGCCACCAACACCGACTACCTTAATATTTATCCCGAAAGGCGCTTCTTCACTTAATACAAAATTCATTGACGGCAAGGTAATTCCTCCTATCCTCTTCTCTTTTTTAAAAGAGCAAAGAGTATACATATTATTAATTTATCACATATCTCATATTATTACAATAATTTTTAGCAATTATATATACCAAACTCTTAATTTAATTGTGCAAAATTTTGATATCCCTCCGGCAAAGTCAGTTCACACGGCTTGAAAATGCCTTTCCCCGAAACAGAAATATCCAGATTTCCCACATCCGTTTCCGAAAGTTCTGTCTCCACCAATTTTTTCAGCATTTTCACTTTATATTCGAGATTATTTGCCGTTCCGATCATCACAAAAAGTCTGTTATCGTAAACAAGCGACAGGTTCAGCTTATCACCAACATTTATCATTGACGTCTTTTCAATAAGGCCGCAGGAATCCAAAGCGCTGACTAATGATTGGAGATATTCCGTTCCGCCCTCCGCCTCGGTCATAAGTTCCCCTCCGACATTGAAGCTGCCGGGCTGCAGGCCGTAAATTTTGACAAACCCATCCGGCGGAGATGATACGTTATCCAGAATTTTCAGGGATTTAGAAAGAACAAGTCCGCCTCCCGCATAAGGTAGGACCAGTGAATTTTTTGTCTCGCTGATATCAATTACAACCGTATCGGGCAACTTTCGCACCACTTTAATGTTGTCGAGATACGGAAGCTTTGTGCCAAGCTCGTCCGCAACTTTTTTTGCGGAAAACAAAAAAATGCTCTGTCCGTTTTTTATTTTTGAATTTGCGAGGATTTCGTCGTTGGTGTAAACAGAACTTGTCCCGCTTATTTCAATTGTCGCTATATTAAAGCAAAAAGTCAAAGACAGAACTGTTCCTGCTATGAGCAAAAAAATTAACACTGTGATGACAACTGCCCTGTTTCTCTTTTGTCGGCGCATAATACTTAAGCGGTCGGGAGCACTCTTTGTATTTTTCACTTTTTGCCTCCCCGCGATTTGTCATCGATTATCTGCTCAGTAATTCTTTTATATATCCGTAAATCTTCCCTGCTGATTCTTTAACTGCCACAGCGCGCGCATTAACACCCATAAGCTTCAGTCTTTGTCTGTCCAACGCAAGCTCGAGTATCTCTTTCGCCGCCTTATCTGTATCCATTTCATTTTCTTCAAACACCACCGCCGCACCGGCATTTACAAGTGTCATTGCGTTGAAATACTGATGATTTTCCGCGACATTGGGAGATGGTATAAGTACACTTGCTTTTCCGGCCGCAGAAATCTCGCTTATCGTCAAAGCACCGGAGCGACCGATAACCATATCCGCCGCCGCAAAGCATTCGGGCATATTTTCAATATATTCTACGATTTTCAGATTCTTACTGTCGGGGTTAACGCCCAATTCTCTAAGGAGCTTTGGAAAGGATTCGGTTGCGTACCGACCGGTGGCGTGTATGTGGTAAATGTCATCCATTCCGATGTGAAGCTGCATGAATTTTGCCGACAGCAGATTGATGGTTCTTGCGCCGAGTGAGCCGCCGAAAGAAACTACTACCGTCTTGCCCTTTGCGCCCCATTCCCGTCGCAATTTTTCGCGGTCGGCGCTGAAAAACTCGCTGCGAATAGGATTCCCTGTCACGACGCATTTTGATTTGCAATGCAGGCGCGAAATTGCGTCCTCGCACGCCACCATAACTAAATCCACCTGTTTCGAGAGAATTTTATTCGTTATTCCGGGAAAAGAATTCTGTTCCTGTACGGCGGTTTTTATGCCCATTTGAGCCGCCTTGCGAACAACCGGTCCGCTGACATAACCTCCGCATCCGATTACAATATCCGGCTTGAATTCCAAAAAAAGTTTCCTTGCACTTGCACTGCCCGCAATAGCGCATTTTACCGCACGGGCGTTAAATGCAATCTCCTTGGGTTTTAAGCTTCGGGAAAAGCCGTGTATTTCTATGGGGAAAATCTTAAAGCCTGCCGTTTCGACAAGTTTTTTTTCCATTCCGTCCTCGCGTCCAACAAATACAATTTGCGAATCCGGTTCGTTTTTCATGATTTCATTGGCTATTGCAATTGCGGGATTTATGTGCCCTGCCGTTCCGCCTGCGGCTATTATTGCTCTCATAAAATCTCCCTCTATTGCTTTTTGACCGATGAGTACCGCGACACCGATAAGAGCACCCCAACCTCCGCAAGCAGCATTGCAAGCGAAGTTCCGCCCTGGCTGAAGAAGGGTAGGCTGATGCCCGTGTTCGGTATAGTTCCCGACACGACGGCGATATTAAGCAGCGCCTGTAATCCTATTTGAGCCGTTATACCGATGGCGAGCATAGCTCCGAATTTATCGCGCGCATTAAGCGCAATCGCAAAGCCGCGCACAATAAAAACAAGAAAGAGCGCAATTACCAGCAAGGCTCCGATAAAGCCCAGCTCCTCACAGATAATGGAGAAAATGAAGTCGTTTTGCGGCTCCGGCACATACAGATGTTTTTGTCTGGAATTTCCGAGTCCGAGCCCCATAAGTCCGCCTGATCCGATTGCAAGCAGCGACTGTATAATCTGATGCCCGTCTCCGGTGCGATCCAAAAACGGATTTTGCCATATCTGTATTCGCGTAATGGCATATTCCATCTTTTTTGCAAGAAAAATAAAAGCAACTCCGAGCGGTACGACTGCAACTCCGGTCAGCGCAAACCATTTTATACGGGTACCGCCGACATACATCATGACACATCCGACAAGACAGATTAAAATTGTACCCGAAAGATGAGTCTGGTTGAGCATAATAGCGGCAATTGCACCCAAAATCATAAGCGGATAAATATATCCGTACTTGAACTCCTTCATGCGCTCCGGCTTTGTCGCAATCATATGGGCAAAAACGGCAATAACCGCAAACTTGACAATTTCGGAAGGCTGAAAAGTGAATGTACCGATGATAATCCATCGTCTTGCGCCATTCAATTTGGGCATAAACAAAGTAATTGCCAAAAGTATATAGGAAACAATAAAAATCGGCCATGCGAATTTATGCAATATACGGTAATTTATATTGGAAATGACAAACATCGCTACTATGCCGAGGACAGCATAAACCGCCTGGTTTTTTATGAAATGATAGCTGTCGCCCCACATATAATATGCGTTGGCAAAGCTTGCGGAGAGCATCATGATAAGTCCGAATACCACAAGAATGAGCGTGACAATCAGCAGTGCTCTGTCAGAGCCTGCTCTTTTTATTCTGTCGCCTTTTACTTTTTCATTGCTTTTCGCCATTGAAACCTCTGTCAGCCATTAGTGTGCGGCGCGTTTTGCGACGCAGATGTATCCTAAAGTTAAACTATCACACATTTACTGTCATGCGGAATTGCAGCTTGATTTTGACGTTCTGCAATTTTTCTTTTGACGCATCTGTAAATTCATCACACCGTGCATTTCGTTCAATTCGCTCACAGCATCAAAACCGCAATAATCGCAACCGCTCCGCCGAGAGCCGCAACAATGCTGAAAGTAACGACTATTTTGATTTCCGAAAATCCGCTTAGTTCGAAATGATGATGAATCGGGGTCATCTTAAACAGACGTTTACCATGCGTCAGCTTGAAGTATGTAACCTGAATCATCACGGATACCGCTTCAAGAACATAGACTATTCCCGCCAAAATCACCAGTGCCGGAAACGAAACTCCGTATGCCATTGCAATTATTGCGCCGCCGAGGAACATTGAGCCGGTGTCCCCCATAAAAACCTTTGCCGGATAGAAATTCCATATAATAAATCCGACACAGGCTCCCGCAATTGCCGTGGCAAACAAGCCGGTGCCGATATATCCGAGCAAGGCCGAAACAATTACAAACACCACACTTACAACAAATGTCACCGTTGTGGCAAGTCCGTCAATGCCATCGGTCAGATTCACGGCGTTCACCATAAAAATAATCAGAAGCATCGACAGCACATAATACCAGATGCCGAATTCATATGACCCAAAGAACGGAATGATAACCGAGGTGTCACAGGCTCCGTATTTGTGCATAACAAATATATATGCCGCGGAAACAAAAATCTGAAGAAAGATTTTGCCCTTTGCGGTAAGTCCGAGATTTCGGGTGTGAACCACCTTCATATAATCATCGATAAAGCCGATAAGTCCAAAGCCGAGTGCACATCCCACTCCGGCAAACAGACGCACATTCTCAATTATATACTGCTCGCCCAAAAATTGAGGAGCTTCAAGTATCAGAGAAATATACCCGACACTTAAGCCTACAATCGACCCGATTATAAACATCAGTCCTCCGATTGTGGGTGTTCCCTCTTTTGTTTTATGCCACTTTGGTCCGATTTCATTGATTGTCTGTCCGTATTTCAGTCTTTTCAGCCATGGAATCAGCCAAAACCCCAAAACACCTGTCAGTCCCAGACTGACCGTTGCTGTCAGCAAAATTGCAGTTCTTTCCATCTCTATTTGCTCCGTTTCTCCGCTTCCACGAATCAATTATCCGATTCATAAAACATATCAATTACCTCTTCGAGCGCCATTGCGCGGCTTGCCTTGAACATAATGGCATCGCCCGAATGCATCGTCTTTGATATGTATGAAGCAAGGTCTGTTTTATTATCAAAATGCTTTGCGCTGGTAATCCCGGCGGCAAGTGCGCCTTCAGCACACAATTTCATATTTTCACCGTAACAGAGCAAAATGTCAATACCCATTTTTGCGGCCTCGATTCCTATGCTCCTGTGAGCCTCGCGCGAAATAGCGCCAAGCTCAAGCATATCTCCCAAAACAGCTACTTTTATTCCCTCTATCGGAAGCTCCGCCAGCGTTTCTATGGATGCGCGCATTGAGTCGGGACTTGCATTGTAGCAGTCCTCAATGACTGTGATTCCCTTAAACTCGACAAATCGCTGTCTCATACCCGTCGGCACATATCTCGCCAGTGCCTCCGCAGAGCCCTCGGCATCCATACCGATTCTGGTTGCCAGCGAATAGGCCGCGAGTGCATCCATGACATTGTGGTTACCCGCACATGGAATCATTGCCTTAAACGAGCCGTTCGCCCTGTCCTCAATCGTGAACTCGGTTGTCCTCACTCTGCTCATTATGTCCTTTGCAATAATATCTGCATCAGTATTCTGTATTGCGAAGGTCACTGTTTCGACAGCTATATCATCCCTCGCTCCCATCAACAGCTCATCGTCACCGTTTATACACAAAATCCCGTCCTCGGGCAGTCCCTCCACTATTTCAAGCTTTGCCTTCAATATATTCTCTCGGCTTCCGAGCAGCTCGAGGTGACACACCCCGATTCCTGTTATAGCCGCTACACGTGGTCTGACGGCTTTGGTGAGCTTGCTGATATCTCCGAGTCCGTTCATTCCCATTTCGAGAATCGCAATCTCGGTATCTTCAGTCATGTTGAAAATAGTTGTCGGAAGTCCTATTTCATTGTTTTTATTACCCTCATTTTTGAGAGTATTGCCAAACGTTTCAAATATCGCCGCTGCCATTTCCTTGGTTGTGGTTTTACCGACGCTGCCTGTGACGGCGACTATCTTCGGGCTGTATCTTGCGCGATAATTACCCGCCATTTCTATAAGCGCATCTTTTGTGTCCCTAACGGCTATCTGTTCACCCGACGCGCTGCAAAGTCTGCTCACAACCGCCGCTTCCGCGCCATTTTCAAGGGCCTTTGCAGCAAAGTCATTGCCATCGAGCTTATCTCCGATTATTGCGACAAAAAGGCTTCCGCTTCCCGCGTCGCGCGAATCGGTCGTAATCTTTGTGATTTCTTTTTCGGGATATTTGGTAACGGCTATTCCCTTTAGCAGCTCACCGAGTTTTATAGCTTCCATTTATGCATAATACCTTTCGTAATCTGTTATCTGTTTTTCAGAAATTCTTTGACAATCCGGTGCTCATCAAGATAAATTGTACAGCCGTCTATTACCTGATAATCCTCGTGACCCTTGCCGCACAGAACAAGAACATCGTCTTTTTTCAGCTGTGCCAATGCCCATTTTATCGCAAAGTACCTGTCGGGAATTGCCGTAAAATCGACTGCGCCCTCGATAAGATACGGCCTCACCTCATCTATTATTTTCAGCGGGTCCTCAGTTCTCGGGTTATCCGAGCTGACCACAACAAAATCAGAGTATTTTGCCGCCGCCTGAGCCATCTCCGGTCTTTTCAGCGGATCTCGGTCTCCTGCGCAGCCGAACAACGTTATCATTCTGCCCTTTACAAACGGTTTTATGCTCGACAGCAGCTGTTTAAGCGCATCTCCCGTATGGGCAAAATCGCATATTACAGTGTACTCTCCGCTGTACAGCACTTCGCAGCGCCCCCTGACGCCTCGCGTACCGCTTATTGCCCTGCACGCGGTCTCTTTATCAATTCCGACAGTAAACAGTGCGCAGGCGGCGCACAGCGCGTTGTGAACGGAATACAGCCCCGGCATGGGAAAGCTCACATGCGCGAGAAATCCCTTTCCGTTTATATCAAATTCAACTCCGCCAATCGAACATGTTATCGATTTTGCGCAATAATCAGCAGCTTCTTTTTCAATTGAAAGGGTATCTATCGGAATTGAAATTTCTTTTGCAAGTCGCAGTCCGTAAGTGTCATCGACGTTGATTACGGCTCTTTTTGCGTTGGAAAATAAAATCTTCTTTGCACGATAGTAGCTCTCCATGTCGCCGTGATAATCAAGGTGATCCTTGGTCAGGTTTGTGAACACAGCGCAGTCAAACTCTATTCCGAGCAATCTGCCCTGATCAAGTGCCTGAGATGAGGCCTCCATGACGACATGCGTGCATCCTGCCGACAGCATCCTTGAAAACAGCGCGCACACATCCCATGCCTCCGGAGTTGTGAACTTTGCAGGAATGGTCATGTCGTCAATTTCACAGCAGATAGTGCCGATAAGCCCCGCTTTTATTCCGAGATTGCACAGTGCCTGCTTGATTATGCTTGTAACTGTGGTTTTTCCGTTGGTTCCGGTCACCGCAATAAGCGTCAGCTCATTTTGAGGGTTTCCGAAATAGTTTTGACACATTTTAGAATAAGCGAGACGGGTGTCCCGCACAACAAGCTCTTTTTCAAGTCCGAGCGAGTGCTCTGTTATTACAACACCGACTCCCCTGTCGAGCATCTCGCGAGCTGCCGAATGTCCGTCAAACACACGCCCTTTTATACAGATGAATGCCGAGCCGTCAGACGCTTTTCGCGAGTCAGTCATAACATCCTTGATCTCGCAGTCAATCAGAGCTCCCTCATATTCTATTCCTTTCATCACAGCACTGAGCTTCATATGCAATCACCTCAATTGTCGGCTTTATCGCGCAACTCTTTTTTCATGGGCTGTCTGCACAATAATCCTGTTTCTGATTTTTTATATTTACAAGTGCATTAAAATTTCAATTCCGATTTAATCGTTCATTGCTTCGTTTATACACTCTACTGTCACAACACTTCCCACCGGGACAGTTTCACCCGGCGGTATACTCTGCGATGTGACATTCGCGCCTGAAACAGATGAGCCGCTGACCTTTATGTTCAGTCCGTATCCCTTAAGCGCAGTCGTTGCACCGTCCACCGTATTCCCTTTTAAATCCGGTACCACAATGGTTTTCGGCTCTCGGTCATCGGTATACAGAAGTACCTTGGAGCCTCTTGGAATTGACTGTCCGCCTGCGGGGAACTGCCTTACCACGGTAGTTCCGTCTCCTATAACCTCGGAGACGAGACCCTCAGGCTGAAGGTTGGAATAAGCGAGCGTCAGCGATTTTCCGATTACGTTCGGGGTGTATACGTCGGCGTGCTGCATCTCCTCCTCGGTGAAAACCGCATCGACACCGATATATGGAAGAACCTCTGCCATTATTGAACCCACAACCGGGGCAGCAAGAATTCCTCCGTAGATTGAATAGCTCTGCGGATCATCCAATAGGATGAGACATGCTATTTCAGGGTCATCCGCCGGAGCGATTCCGCAAAAAGACGCTATATACTCTTTTTTTCCGGTTTCGGCGAGAAGATTCAACTTTTGAGAAGTTCCGCTTTTCCCTCCGATTCGAAAGCCGGCCACATATGAATTCTGACCGTTTGCGTGCAGCACAACCTGCTCCATGATTTCCGCCATAAGCTTTGAGGTTTCGGCACTTATTACCTGTCTTTTCACCTCGGTATCAAAAGAGCGGACAATGTTGCCGTCCGAATCAATTATCTGTTTAACCATATGCGGTTGGACAAGATATCCGCCGTTAACCGCCGCCGAAACCGCCGTGATGAGCTGAATCGGAGTGATGGAGTTGGATTGTCCGTATGCGCAGCTTGAAAGCTCAACTATTCCCATACTGCTTTCAGGCACATAGATGCTGCTTGCCTCTCCCGGCAGATCTATTCCTGTTTTTTCCGTCAGTCCGAACGCTCTGAAGTATTTGCTGAAATTGCCGGCACCGATTCGCTGACCGATATCGATAAAAGCAGGGTTGCACGAATTTATCACAGCGTTGACAAAGGTTTCCTGACCGTGTCCGGAGGAAGCACAGTGCATTATGTGCGGACCTACCTTGACGCTTCCGTTGCAGTAGAACGTTGATTCAAGGGTACACGCCCCCGTTTCGAGTGCCGTTGAAGCCGTCACAACCTTAAACACCGAGCCCGGCTCATATGTGTCCGATATTGCTTTGTTTCTCCATTGAAACTGCTGTGCAAGACCGAGCTTTGTGTTGTATTCATCCGTGCCCGCAAATGCTTCGACCTGAGCCGCCAGTGTCTCGTCAAACAGAGTCAACGGTTCATTGGGGTCGAAATCCGGCTTAACCGCCATTGCCAGAATTTCTCCGGTTTTGACATTCATTACAATACCTGCGGCCTGTTTTTGAACATGATGTTCTTTTACTGCCGCCTCGAGATTTTTTTCAAGATAATGCTGAATGACCTCATCAACCGTGAGGACCAGGCTGTTGCCGGATTCAGGTTCATAGCGCGTTTCATACTCGTAATACATATCGCCGCCAACCGCGTTTTTCGCCGTCAAAATCCTGCCCGATGTTCCGCTAAGCTCCTCGTTATAGTATGCCTCAAGCCCCGAGAGTCCCTGATTATCCGTCCCGACAAATCCGAGCGCCTGAGCAAGAAAATTGCCGTACGGATAGTATCTTTTTGAATCCTCCGTAAAGCTTATTCCGCCGACCTTCTCATCAATCATGAACTGGCGTATGCGGTCGACAACAGGCTGATCGACTTTGCGTTTCACTATGGAATAATAGGTTTTGTCAAAGCATTTGTCATAAATGGTCTGATAATCCATCTCCAGTATTTCCGAAAGGCCTCGGGCAATCGTGTCGAAGTCCTCCTCCTCTATGTCCATAGGGGAAAGTGCGACTGTCCAGACCGTTGCACTTTGAGCGAGCACGTTCATGTTGGCGTCATAAATCGTTCCGCGCGGCGCCGACACAACAGTGTCACGCAGCTGCTGCCCACTTGCCATCGAGCTGTATTTGTCATGATTCACGAGCGAGATATTTGCAAGAGAGACGATAACAATACTAAAACCGCAGACTATCAAGCCCACGGTAATAAGCATTCTCTGTTTAAAATTTTTGTTTACATACGCTTGCCCGTTATTGTTTTTAGCCATATAAGCACCTGAGAGTCAAAGATTTCTTTTGTACATTCTATTAGCCTCCGAAGAAATCAATGACCGCATTGAAAAAAGTATCAAAATCTTCGCCGATTGTCGTATCATTTTCATCCGCAATAACCTCGTTCGAATCCTGCAAATTCACGTATTCAATCCGGCTCGAATCCATCTTTATAAGTCCGAGCTCGGAAACGGCATAGGTCTCCGCTTTTTTAAGGGAAACCAGACTCTCAAGCTTATAAGAAAGGTATGCGTTTTCACTTTCCAGCTCTGTGAGCTCGGAGGTATAGCCGTTTATCTTTGAGCGTGTTTCCGTAAGCACAAGACGACTGTAAACAGTCGTTATCATAAGCATGACAATAACAAGCGAAAAAGCGGAGAGCTTTGCAACGAACGCGCGCTTTTCTTTTGCCCTTGACCTCTGTGTTTTTATTATTTGAAGTCGCTTCTGCTCCTCTGCCTCTGAGGTTGACAGATTGCGGTCAAAATTACTGTAAGCAATAGATGATTTCATGATTATACCTCCTTTAGATGTGATTTTCAAATCTATATATTTATTACTTCTTAAATCTTTTCGATAATTCTCAGCTTTGCGCTTCTGGAACGGCGATTGTTTTCGCATTCTTCCTCAGAGGCTACAATTGGCTTTTTGCTTATCGCCCTGACCTTCGGCTCGTTTCCGCACACGCAAATCGGAAATTCCGGCGGACATGTGCAGCCCTGCATCAATGAGTTGAAATACTGCTTTACTATTCTATCCTCGAGCGAATGAAATGTGATAACACAAAATCTGCCATTGGGTGCAAGCATATTGAATATTTCTCTAAGTCCCTCGCGAAGTATATCCAGCTCGTCATTGACCGCAATTCTAAGTGCCTGAAACACCCTTCTGGCAGGATTTTTTTCTTTTCTTCGCACAGCCGCCGGAAGAGCGGAGGCTATTATTCCGCTCAGCTGTGTCGTGGTAGTAATTTGCATTATCTCACGTTCAGCAACTATTTTTCTGGCAATCATCGCCGCGTTGGGTTCCTCTCCGTATGCGCGGAAAATATCCGCGAGCTGCTGCCATGTCATTGTATTGACCATGTCCGCCGCACTTTCGCCCGTCCTGCTCATACGCATATCAAGCAAGCCCTCCTTGTTATAGGAAAAGCCGCGCTCCGCGCAGTCAAGCTGATAGGACGAAACCCCAAGGTCAAGAAGCGCACCGTTTAAATAATCGGTTCTGCCTCTCAAAAGCCGTGCTGCATCCTTATAGTCGCCCTCAATCACCACGGCAAACGGATATTTTTCAAGTCTTTGTGTCGCGGTCGCTACGGCATCGGAATCCTTGTCAAGGCAAAAAAGCTTTCCGCCTGTGATTCGCTTGGCAATTTCACATGAGTGACCTGCTCCGCCTGCGGTTCCGTCAAGATATACTCCGTTTGGATTAATATTAAGTCCATCGATACATTCATCGAGCAAAACGGATACGTGTTTGAAGTTTTCGGTTTCCATAATCACAGCTTCAGCTTTCTCATAAGTTGATCGAATCTGTCGTTATCACTGGTATTGTTGCGCGTTGCCCAGCGCTCCTTGTCCCATATCTCCGCGCGGTTCATAATTCCGGCCACAACAACATCTTTCGTTATGCCCGCCTGAATCCTCAAATCCGCCGGAATCATTATCCTCCCCTGCTTGTCGGGCTCAACCTCACAGGTCCCCGACAACAGTGTTCTTGCGAATTCGGTTACATCCTCATCCTCCGATTCGGACTTTTCATTCATTTTCG
>JAVXQD010000044.1:0-17544 GCA_036644375.1 Oscillospiraceae bacterium | reverse complement strand
AGAGGGCTGCAGGCGCGGTAAACTGGTGAGCTTTGATGTCAATTACCGCAATCTGTTGTGGGATAATGATCGAACGGCAGCATCGGTTGCTGTCATGAAAATTTTACCCTTTGTCGATATATTGAAGATATCGGAGGATGAAATTGATATGATTGGCGGAGAGGAAGAGATTCCAAAGCTGATGCGTGAGTGTGATATCGCTATGGTAGTTGAAACGCTCGGTGCAAACGGTGCGCGCTGCTTTTGGAACGGGGAGATTATTTCACTTGATGGTATAAAGGCGGAGTGCGTTGATGCCACGGGAGCTGGCGATGCGTTCTGGGGCGGATTTTTATCTGTCATTATAAAATGCGGTATTAAGACAACCTCGGAATTTACTAAAGAAATAATTGAAAAGGCGCTTCGTTGCGGAAACATATCGGGCTGGCTCTGTGTTCGGAAAAAGGGTGCAATTGAATCGCTGCCTACCGCACACGAGGTCGAAGCGCATATGAGGGAGCTATACGTATGAGCATGTCTATATGGAATGAAAAGTGCATAATATCGCCGTCGCTGATTTCGGTATGTGATCTCTGCAACCTTGAAGGTTCGGTAAGAGAGCTTGAAAGAGCGGGCATCAAGATGCTGCATATCGATATACTTGACGGACATTTCAGCCCGAGTATGCCGCTTGGCCTGGATACAGTGCGTCGCTTGCGCGCATTGACAGATATGGAGTTTGATGTTCACGTTATGGCAACCGAGCACGATTATTTTGTAGCTGAGCTGCTTGATATCGGAGTTCAGCAGCTTGTTTTTCACGGAGAGTGTGAGCCTCATATTGACAATCGGCTGAACATGATAAAGAAGCGAGGGGTTCGCGCCGGAGTTGCCCTAAAGCCGGCCACTTCTTTGTGTTCGCTTGAATACATCATTGAGAAGTGTGACGCTGTTTTGCTCATGCTAATTAATCCCGGCTACGCCGGAAGCAGCACCGAGGGACAAGTACCCTATGCCGAGCGAAAAATCAAGGCGCTCAGACAGCTTATAAACGAGCGCAATTTAAAAACAAAAATTGAAATAGACGGCAGAATATCCAAAGATGATATGGTGAAGTACGGCAACAGGGATGTTGATATCTTTGTTGCGGGCAGCACCTGTCTTGACAAGAATAACCTTACTGCATCGGCAGAGCGGTTGCTTGAATGTCGGAAGACTATTTTGCAAGTAGAAGGAGTGTGAAAATGGCAGATGTTGTGACATACCGAGGGATAACAAAGCTTGTTCTTTCAGAGCTCGACGCAGCACTAAACGCAGTTGAATCCGAATCTGTCGAAAGGCTGATAGACGAGGTGCTGTCGGCGAGGAAGGTTTTCTTTGTGGGAGTCGGACGGGTTTTGCTGTCGCTGCAGGCGATAAGCAAGCGATGGGCACATCTCGGAATAAGTACATACTTTGTCGGAGAGATAACCGAGCCGGCCATTACGGCAGATGATTTGCTGATTGTCGGCTCGGGCAGCGGTACTACGATGTTCCCTGTGGGAATTGCAAAAAAAGCCCATAAAATCGGTGCAAAGATAATTCATATCGGCTCTAATCCTAACAGTGAGTTGAAGGATATATCCGAGTTTATGGTCAGAATACCTGTGCGTACTAAATATTATCTCGATGATGAGATTGATTCGTGTCAGCCCATGACCTCTCTTTTCGAGCAGTCGCT
The DNA here is from genome assembly GCA_036644375.1 of Oscillospiraceae bacterium. Taxonomy (GTDB): domain Bacteria; phylum Bacillota; class Clostridia; order Oscillospirales; family Ruminococcaceae; genus CALWZE01. Next base: position 15,845 of record JAVXQD010000044.1, on the reverse strand, counting down.
GCTGCTATTGGGAGATATAACCGCAAAGATGATAGTTGACAGAAAAAATCTTGACATGAAGGAATTGTGGCAGTATCACGCCAATTTAGAGTAGACTCGGCAGATTTGAGAAATATATAGCAATCAAACCTGAAAATATTAATAAAAACAAGGAGAGTACGCATGAAAAGATCTGAAATCAACACAATAATCAAACGCTTTGAAAAAATGCTTGACGAGCATAAATTTGAAATCCCTCCATTTCTTAAATTCACGCCTGAGGAATGGAAGACAAAGGGACACGAGTATGATGAAATACGGGACAATATGATGGGCTGGGATGTTACCGATTATGGCATGGGCGATTATGCACATCTCGGACTTGCGCTGATTACTCTGCGCAACGGCAATGTACATAACCCGAAATACACCAAGAGCTATGCCGAGAAAATTATAATGTGCGACGAGGGTCAGGTTTCCCCCATGCATTTTCATTGGAACAAAATGGAAGATATAATTAATCGCGGAGGAAATGATATCATCTTTACGCTGTACAACGCTACAAAGGATGAGCAGCTTGCTGACACTGATGTTGAGATTTTTCAGGATGGCAGGCGTTATATGGTACCTGCAGGTCAACAAATTGTGCTTAAACCCGGAGACAGCTTGTCGCTTTACCCATATTATTACCATGAATTTGTTATACCGCAGGGGGGTTCTGTGCTCATCGGAGAGGTTTCAATGTGCAATGATGATAACACCGACAATCATTTTCTTAAGCCGCTTGGACGCTTCCCGAAAATCGAGGAGGATGAAGCTCCTTACCGCCTGCTCTGCAACGAATATCCGACAGCCTCAAACTGATTGGATAAGAGAAGAAAAGTCAAGTAAAAGCTAAACTGCACTAAAGGCAGCAATCGATGAAAATCGATTGCTGCCTTTGTTATTGGATATCTATATGATTTTTCCTATTTTTTAAACTTGTGCCGATGCGGACGAACCTTGCTGTGCCCGCCTTCTGATGAGAGGCCGGACTGCTTTGCGGAAGATGTCTGAGCATCCGTTGATTCGGGTGCATTTTCGCTGATTTCACTTCGCTGCAATATGTCGGATTGCACCGGAGAAGAATCAACCGGGTCAGCAGGGACGCAATTCAGCTCGGGGCTGCCGCCTTCTGCATTTTCGTCAGGACGGCACAGAGTGATGTCATCGAGCACATCAAGCAGTTCCTCGGCCGCCGCGGTATTTGGCTTTTCAAAAATGCTGTCACTAATTGCCGAAGTATCGGGCTCTTCAAGAGTCTCGACAATGTCAGGCTCGCTGTTGACAGGGGGCATTGCGCAGCGAACAATATTATCAGATGACTGTGCTGTGCGGGCTGTATCAGAGTCATGTGGTGCGGCCTTTGGGGTCTGAGGCATTTCTATCTTTGAATAGACCTTGGCTCCGAGCTTACCAAGCTGCGACTGCACATCGTCAAACCAATCATGCCCGCTGCGGTATTTGGATTTTTCCGGTTCATCGGGATTATCACAGCAGGAATCAGATTCTACAGCCGCAATTTCAGTCGGTTTATGCTTGGGCGGAAAAGCGGCTGATGGCTCGGGAACCGCAGGGATTGCGGCGTCAGCAGCAGGCTCGGGAATGGAGACGACTCTTTTTGAGGCCTGATAAACTGTGCCTGCGTTAGGCTTAGTCCGGCTTGCAGCGGGTTCGGAAATGCTTTTAACCAGAGCTATCAGCGCACTTTTTGAGCGATGCATAAACGCGATAAATTTGATTTTGGCTGATTCAGAAATACCATTTAATGTAAGCTGCTTATCCGAGTGTGCGACAGTGCCCGTGTTTTCGGTGTCGCCGATTCCTGTTCCGATAACCTCTCCTATCTCAAGCTCATTACCGGGACTTAAAGTGGGGTGCTGCTTTTTCTTGTACACCGTAGCCTTGCCGCTTCTTTCAAGCTTACGGCTTGCCAAGTGTGATTTCAGGCCAGTTTCAAAGGATTTATGAGCGGCGGAATCATGGGCGCGCTTGCCCGAATCACCCGTGTCGATGCCGGTCATGGTTGAGAAATCGGAGTTTGTGACCTCGAACGGAATAGCGGGCTCCATAGGCTCTGTTGCAGTGCTGATTTCCACAGCCTTTTCTTGTGCCGGAGGAGCGGGTTTTACAGCCATAACATATCCGTCAATGTCGGTATAGCAGTACAGAGTCTTTGTCTCAGGTGCCGCATTGTGAGCTTTTATGTGCGTATACTTTTTTGTTCGTACCGCCTTTCCGTAATTGCGTTTTGCAGCTGAGCTGTAAATTGTTTTTTCGTTTTTGTCGGCATCGTTGTCTGATTTTTTTGCTTCGAGCGATTGTGTGTCAGGTGTGTTTTGCAGCGGCTGTGGCGCCATTGAGTGTGTCTCGCTTTTATTCTCGAGGCTTGTTCTTTCGCTGTTTGCATCTGCCGAATTAACAACGACTGATGTATTCGAATCGGAGATTTTGCCTCCTTGTGCAATTTCCGCTGCTTTACCCGAGCGGACAGAGGTAATAATCTCGGAATCTCTGTTGGGCAAGGGCCTCTCTGCGGTGTCAAGCTCAGCAGTTTCGGATTCCATATTCGGTTGTTCCGGGATTGTGAAGTCATTGAAAAACTTAACAATGATTTGCTTTATGCGCGGCAGTAACGGTGCCGATACCGAGGCTTTCGGGTTGTCATCGATTTTGTTGTTTGTTTCAGACCGGTGGGGCTTGACATGTTTATCATTTTCAAGTGGGCTTGGTGCAGTATCAAGCTCTTTCTCATTGAAGGTAGAGAGAATTTCATCTACAATATTTGCGTCCTGAGAAGCGCCGGGAATGCTTGAGATGTTATCCTTGTCAGAAGAAGGGGGCTGGGCATCGGCCATCTCCTCGGAGACGCTGCCCGACGAGGTGAATATATGCTTTTTGCTATGCTTTGTTTCTGACGACAATTCGGATTCAAGCTCAACGGATTTGACAGGATCGCTCTTAGCGGCCCCTTGTTCGGGCTTGACCTGCAAATCGCTTTTGTCGGTTCTGAGCTCGGACAAAAGTATAAGGAATTTGTCTTTGAGACGTTCGGACAGCGCTTTTGCATCGGATGTGAGTCTTTTAAATGAGAAAGCTTCTGCTTTTTTATTGACATCGGGCTTATATACATGAGCAGTTTCACTTGATGCATCGTTCTTGCCATCGGATATGGCAGCAAGCTCGGGCAGAGGAGATGCTGTGCTCGGAAGCTCGGTCAGTATCGTCGGCGATGCAGGAATGGCGGCAGAAGGTGTCTTGTTTGCCGCAATAACAGCGGCGGCAATATCTGCGGCGGTCATTTTGCCTGCGGCGGAGCTTGGTTTTGCCTTAACAAAGGTCTCGTACCTTGCAGGTGTGGAAATGAGAAAGTTGTTCAAAATAAGCTTAATCAGAAAGTTTGTACTCATCATCAAGGTAAGAGACAAATAAAGAAGAGCGCATACCGTAGCAATCTGCATAGAATATTCCAGTTTGCTGCGGGTTCCCAAAGCTACCAGAACCAGAATGCTTATCGGGATAAAGACATAAAACTTGTATGACCAGCCGACATACGGAAGCGGATAATCAACGAGCACATACAGAAGGATGACATAAGCGACAACAAGCAATGCGGGTGCTAAAAAGCACCATGTAAAAACAGTTGAAATATATCGGTGATATGCACTCGGAGAGATATCGGTGAGCTGCCACATCCATGCAGTTCGGGCAAGGACAAAACCCGATATAGCGCAGATAGTATAGCAAACCGATGAAAAAGCCATCACTATATTATATTGCAGACCCCTTGCTTTCACATTGATTCGGTAAATTGCATAGGCAGTCAGAAATGCAACAAAGGCAAGCAGGGAAATAATGAGATAACCCATATTTTTATCGGTCGGCGACTGTCCGATGTAATAAAAGACCGAAAAAAGCATGGCAACCATAGAAACAAGTGTGGTGCTCCCCACTACAAATGAAAGCGCAAACTGGCTTCCGAAAAACCCCATTTCGCTTGCGACAAGCTGAGACATTCGCGCTCTGTCGGGCTGAATCGTCATAATTTAAGTCCCTTCCATAGGCTGTAACGGTATAAATATTCTCTATCTAAATATATTTCCAAAAAGCATGATAATTAGCCGTACAGTATTGAAATATGATATTTAAGCCGCATTCTCAGCAGGTGTCTCCGAAGCTTCCGGCGCAGTCATGTTATTGTAAACGCCATTAACCGACATTGTTGCGGATTTTAATTTTACAACAAGCTCGAATTGCTGCTCGGTTGTGGTAGGTCCGTCGATATATTTGCCATAGCAGAGTGTGAGGAAGTTCTCGTTCACAAAAACAGCCGTAGGCAATATTCCCATAAGAGTGCGAACCTCACCGTAGGACATGTTGCGCGTTACGGACTCATATCGCGTTCCACTAAGCATATCTCCCTTGTTCATCAAACGCATATTGACAAAAGAGGACATGCTGTATACGCCTGTCGCGTCAAATCCGAATGAGGTGCTGTAAAGGGGAATTTCGGTGTTGGGCACCGTTTCGGGTGAGCTTCTGCGATATACCATCGCTCCTGAGCCGGCGTCGTATTCGGTCATTTCACCGAAAATGCGAAATGCGTCCCCTCGGCTGAAATGATTGAGCATCAAAAGCGCTTTGTCATATTGATATTTGTCGTTCAAAAAATCACTGTATGAATCGAACTGATGCTGAAGCGGTGTGTCCGCTATTGTATTGACCATAAGGGGATCGCTGCCGTCATAGCCCTTACATACATCCATTGTCACAGTGCCGTCTGCCGTGTTTTGTACAACGGCAATTTCTCCGCGCCATGCCTCATCAAAATTAGCAAAGGGGTCGAGATACCCGTAATGAGCTTCGAGCATTTCCGCGCCCGAATCGGTCAGATATCGGCGAAACATGGATAAGGGGGCACCGACAGCGGCGGATACCTGATTGAGAGTTCCGGCGGTGACTGTCGGAAATACATTTGTTATCGCGCCTACGGCTGTGCTGTTGTTGAGATTGAGATAGGTGATTGAGCTTGCGGCTGCGCTTTTATAGACAATTTTAATTTGTTCATATGGAAGACCGGAACCGCTGAGTGTCGTCGAGCGGTATATATACGAGTCTGCGGAATGCTTTATTCCCGATGTGCCAAGCTTCATTTCTATATCGCTTTTTGAATTGCCGAGTGCAATTGCACTCGCGTTTTCATACGTGACAAGAGCCGAGAGATCCGCTGCACCTGCGGCCGATTGAATACGATTGCTTTTGTCGAAAACCGAAAGCCGCGGAATGAATAAAACCCCAAGAACTATGAGCAAAAGTGCCGCAGCTGCCATAACAATACGCCTTACACCGAGCTTAGGCGAACCATGAGCCGATTTGTGTTCGATGTGAGCAGAGGCAGCTTGCCGCTGCGTGTGCGTCGGAGGTGCCGCCTCCGATGTGGGCGACGGCGCTTCCGGATCGGAAATAACGGATTTCAGGCGCGAGAGCACATTGAACAAATCCCGCTCACGAACCGAAAATCCGGATTCGGGAAGATAGGATGAGGCCATGACCACACTGCACTTCCCGACTTCATCGGTCTCGCACAGACGCATGACGATTGTGCAGGACGAGGCGGAAAGCAAGACATCATACGGCGTCATTTTCAAGTTGAAATTAAGATCGCCGAGCTTCATGGTTCCGATGTATGTCGTGCGATTTTGAGTAAATTCAGCTCGTGCACTCGGCGAAAACAGGCGTGCAAATCTCTCGGGATTTGTCAAAAACCGCCATGCGCGGGATATCGGTGCATTCATGAGCATTTCGGATTTTACGATAGTTTTATTTGCCATTTAGTTGTTCCCTAATCCTTTAAAAAGTGAGTTCCCCATATTTAAAATCAATAATTGAAGCTGTAATCGACAACAGTGAGAGTTGCAGCGTCAAGCTTGACAGTCAGATTATACAAATATGGCGTAGAACCGTGTCCGTCATGGCGCTGACCGTAGCATAGGGTCAGCGTTTGACCGTTAAATACCGAATAGGTCGGCAAAAGCCCCATTGTTGAGTAGAGCTCATACAGCGTCGTGCCCTCATGAATTGAGTAGGAGCTGTAGTCAAGCAGCGTATCCGAGCGATTTTCGAGATATCCGTTTTGCATGGATACCTCGGCAGCTATGTCGTCGGTGTAAAATGTCACGTTATAGCAATAGCGGTAGGCCGCCTCGTCAAGTACGGTGCTGCGGCAGCTGTAGGAGCAGAGTATGCCGTCATTGTATGTGGCTGCGTAGTTAACGCCCTCTGTGCCTAAAATAGCATCTACCTGCTCCCGTGTCTTACCCGCGATTATAAAAATTCGCTCAAATGCAGCACGATCGGCGAGATAATAGGTCACATTGTTGTACTGCCGTTTGTACTGTTTGTTCAAAGTGTAAATCGGAAGTGTGTTTAGCGGATCAAAGCGGTTATAAAACTGAGTCAAAACAACGGGTGATGTTTTGCTTTGCTTTACGACAAGCTCACTTGTGAGCGTGGGGTCAAAGATACTGCGTGACACATCCAGAGTGCCGAAATGAATTATAGTCAATCCGCTTTTGTCACACCAAAATGCCGACAGCTGTGCGCCGATGCTTTTTTCAATATCGGAAATTGACATTGCGGGGTTGAGCACAAGGCCGTAGTCCTTAACCGCAACAGGAAGAATGTCACGACAGCGAACAAGGTCAAGGTATCCAAAACGGCGCACACCCCCATATGCATCGAAGGTAACATATATCTGCTTGAGGTTTTCACCGTCGGAGTTTCGGTCAATCGAGTAATACACATATTCACTTGAGGAGATGCGCGTTCCGCGACAGCTCAGCATCAGCTCAAGCTCGGTTCTGGACTGTCCGATATATATGCCGAGCGCGCCCTGCTTATCCACCTTTTCGCTCTCGACAACAGACAGACCCGATGAGGTGACAATTTCAGAGCTCTCGAAATTCCCGCACATAAACAGAGCTGCGAACAGTGTGAGCATGAGAAATATTCCGACAATCATTGCGCGAAGATGGATGATAATATCGCCCTCGGTATTGTCGATGATGGTAGACAGTGATAGCGAATCGCCAATGGCGGTGGTTCTTTTAAGTTTAAGCGGATTTTTGTATCCGTAGAACATGCTTGAAAAGATATTGGCAAGCATTCCGCGCTCTTTTTCGGGGACGGGCTGAACAAGCTGCTCAGCTTCAAAGCTCGTGTCGTCATTGCAGATAAGGCTGCGCAGTTGGCGAAGTATTTCCTTGTTGGTGCGAGATTTGGCCTTATCGGTGCCGTTCCAACCGAGAGAGCCATTCAAAGCTGTGACGAGAGAGACGCGGCAGCCGTGCTCGGATTCGGTTATTGTGAATTCATCGCTGTTAATGCCGGTACTCAGTGTAATCGCGTGGATAGGTTCAAATACGGTGATAATTGTGGAGCCGAGAATATTCTCAAATGTGAGCTTGGCACCGAGCGAAAACTCCGGATCCACCTTTACCAAAGAGCGCGGATTGGGAAATCCGTACCACTTGTCATAGGTGGAAGCATCTGTCAGTGCCTGCCATACGGTATTTGCAGGGCATGTAAATGCAACAACGGCGGCTTCACAGCTTATAGACATTGCATATACCCCCCGCGCCAAATTTATCAGTTATTGTTAATGATACCACTATAAGCTTAATGTGTAAATAATAAGAAGTAACATATTATAAAGCAAACGCATTGTTTATATTGGTTTTTATGTTGACATTGGAGAATATTCATTGCTGTTAAAGACAAAAATATCAATTGAAAGAGGGTGCAGAGAATGATTGTGAACCTGCTGAAAATTGTAATATCGGCGATTGCGTCGATTCTGGTGTTATTTCTTCTTGCAAAGCTGATGGGTGCGCGCCAGATATCGCAGTTGAGTTTTTTTGATTATATCAATGGCATAACAATCGGATCAATTGCCGCAGAGCTTGCGGTTGCGGGAATAAGCATCGATGCGCTTATAGCGCTTACCGCGATGATTGTATACGGTCTTGCCGCTGAAATAGTCTCGTTTTCCACCAACAAATCAATAGCTCTCCGCCGATTGTTTGAGGGCAAACCGCTGATTCTGTTCGATAATGACACTCTTTTCGAGCAAAATCTGATGAAGGCAAAGCTTGACGTCAACGAATTTTTGACACATTGCCGATATGAGGGCTTTTTTGATTTGTCGGATATTGAAACGGCGGTGCTCGAAACAAACGGACAGATAAGCATTTTGCCAAAAAGCGGGGCGAGACATGTTACACCTGTGGATTTGGGACTTGAGGTCAAGCGGGACAAGGCGGTTTTCAATGTTATTATAGACGGAAAAGTGATGACTGAATGTCTGAAAAATACGGGAAATAACGAGCCGTGGCTGACAAAGCAGCTTCAGATGCAAAACGTAAAAGCAAGTGAGCTTATCCTTGCCACATGTGACAGTGAAAATACCCTGACGGTGTATGAAAAGAGCGGAAAACACAAGGAAAAAGACATGTTTATATAATCGGCTCATCTATGCCTGTCGACATTTAAAATGAATTGAAAAGGTCAAATGAAAAACCGCAGAGCCCGGCGGCTGCACAAAAACGAAAATCAAGAAAAGTCTTGAAGGTCAATCGGTTTGATGCGGTCATCGGTCCCTGCGGTTTTATTCAGTAAACACTATTTATTTCGGTTGTCATTCAGTCAACATATGTAACGCGCTTCATAATTTGAGGAACAGCGGGTTTGTCGTTGTGATCTACCTTGACGGATGCGATTTCGTCAACTACGTCCATGCCGGACACAACCTTTCCGAAAGCGGCATAGCTTCCGTCAAGGTGAGGCGCGTCTGCATGTATGATAAAGAACTGTGAGCTTGCCGAGTTGGGACTCATTGAGCGGGCCATTGAGATAACTCCGCGGGAGTGCTTCAGGTTGTTTGAAAATCCGTTTTTGCTGAATTCACCTTCAATATTTTTGCCCGATCCGCCCATTCCGGTTCCGTCGGGACATCCGCCCTGAATCATAAAACCGCTGATTACGCGGTGAAAGCAAAGCCCGTCATAAAATCCGTGCGAGACAAGGTCAATAAAATTCTCGACAGTTTTCGGAGCAACTTCGGGGTATAGCTCAATTTCAATTTTCTTGCCGTTTTCCATTTCGATGAGTACCATTTTTTGTAATCATCCTTTCGTTGTGTTGTGGTAATCTTTTGCCAGTGATAGGAGCTCATTTTTGTTGTTTTTGACCGAACCTTCGATGACACAGTTGAGCAGATACTGCAAAATCTGTCCGGTTACGGGACTCGGTTTTATATTGAGAGCGGCGTTTATATCGCTGCCCTTGACCGCAAGAGTGTAAAGGCTGAAGCAATCCCCACGAGCGAGTGCTGCCAGAATTTCACGCTTAAAGCCATAAACTCTGAAAAGCCTGTTGTGGTAGCTGCGCGCATGTGCAAGACAGTCGGCCTTTTTTAAATCCGTCAAGAGGAAGATGCTTTTTCGCCCCATTTGACTGAGCCAGTAGCGGGCGCTTTCCGGTGTGCTTGAATATGGCTTGTCATGGTTCAAAACGAGAGAACATATGATATCCGCCATTTTCGAGGGGCAATGCAGGCGGGTCAGAATTGTCCGGCTCATCTCAGCACCTATCTCCATATGCCCGAAGAATCGCCCGCGTCCGGTTTCGCTCTGTGAAAAACAGAGCGGCTTTCCGATATCGTGAAGCAGGGCGGCCATACGCACATTGAGATTTTTGCTTGCGCGATTGATAGTCTCGGCCGTGTGACCCAAAATATCAAACGAGTGATTCGGATTGTGCTGATCAAATCCGTCACAGGCTCTCAGCTCCGGTATAATGGCAAAGAAAATTTCGCGGTACTTCAACAGATAAGTACCGGCGTTTTTGCACACAATGAATTTGAACAGCTCATCGCGTATGCGTTCGGCGGAAATGCTGTTCAGGCTGCCGCACAGCTTGATTGCGGCGGTTTCTGTCTCGGAATCGAAGGAAAAGCCGAGCTTTGCACAAAAACGCACTCCGCGCATTATTCTAAGGGCGTCCTCGGAAAACCGCGCCATTGGATCGCCGACGGTTTTTACCACTCGTCGCCTGATATCTCCCAGCCCCAAAAACGGGTCAATGAAGCCGGTTTTGGGATTGTAGGCAATTGCATTAAGGGTAAAATCACGCCGTGCCAAATCCTCTTGCAGATGGCGGGTGTAGACAACGCTGTCGGGATGTCGCGAATCGGAGTAGTCACCGTCACTTCTGAAAGTGGTGATTTCAACTATCTGCTTGCCGATCCGGACACACACAGTCCCGTACTGTTCGGCGCACGAGATGATTTTGAAATCGGAGAAAGCTTCCTTAATAAGTGTAGGGCTCGCACTTGTGCAGAAATCATAGTCTGTCGGCTTGCGGTTCATAAGCTCATCGCGAACTGCGCCGCCGACCACATATGCTTCATAACCGTGTTTTTCAAGTCGCTCGATAATAAATATAACATATTCGGGCAGCTTCATACAAAATCTCACAATTCATATTTTATGCCCTAATTATACACCACTAAAAACCTTCTTGACAACCAAAGGTTTGACATAATATCTGTAGTATTGCATAAAAGGTGGCTTAAAACACAAAGGATGCAAATAATAAATTGTAAAAAGCGCATAAATCTGATAATATAATTAATATATACGTTTTTCTCAAAATATCTTATTTGATTAAAAGAGGTATAAACTATGAACTGCAGAATACCTGTAATTATCGATACCGATCCAGGAATTGATGATGCAATAGCAATAATGCTGGCACACGCCAGCGATCGAATTGAAATTGTCGGCCTTACTCCGGTGGACGGAAATGTCAAGGCTGAGCACACCTTCAAAAATGCTTTGAATCTGTCTGAGTTTCTCGGTATTAACTGCCCTGTTGCAAAGGGAGCCGAAAAACAGCTGTCGGTTCAGGCGTCGGCGCACGGTGAAAATATACATGGTGTCACCGGTCTCGGAAATGTGATTTTGCCTGAGGCGAAGGGCAGTTTTGTCGAAGAGCCCGCGTGGGATTTTATCTACAATAAGGCGAAAGAGCTCAAAGGGGAGCTTGTTATTGCGGCAATAGGCCCGCTGACAAATGTCGCGAAAGCGATTATTTCCCACCCCGATATCAAAAATTACATTAAAAAATTAGTCATTATGGGCGGAGGCACCGAGGGGGGCAACCGCACGCCGTATGCCGAATTCAATTTCTGGATTGACCCTCCCGCGGCGGAGGTTGTATTTAAGAGCGGAATCCCGATTGTAATGGCAGGGCTTAATGTCACGCTGAAAACCGGAATCTCCATTGATTTTATCAATTCACTGGCGGAAAAAAAGTCGCTTATTGCCGATGTTATAAAAAATATGGTTGACACCTACAACGACCGTGCGCTCGGCAAAAGCGGAAACTCCGTGAGTGTTGTGCACGATGCCATTCCGATATTTTTTATCGCACACCCCGAATGCTGCAAGACCGAGATGTGCAAAATAGCGATTAATACCGAGCAGGGCAAAGCAAGATGGGGCGAGTCGGCTGTGAGCTATGATAAGCCGCAGGAATTCAACACCGAGCTTATAACCGATGTGGATATGGACACGTATGAGAATTTCTATACCGAAATGATCGAATTCTTTGCAGATATAAATTGACGTTTAACACATAGCGTTGCTTAGATAACAGAAAAAATATGGAGAACGAAATGCTGACAATTATTCTTTGCAAAATACTTTGCTTTCTCGGAAATCTGATTGGGAGAGGAAGCTCACTTCCCGGTTTGATTGCGCTGAGACTTGACAAAAATATTTTGAGTAAAATCAAATTGCCCGACACGGTTATTGCGGTGACAGGCTCTAATGGCAAAACAAGTACAACTGAGCTTATCCGTGAGGCGGCAAAGGCTGCCGGAAAACGATTTGTATGCAACAGCGAGGGGAGCAATCAGATTGAGGGAGTGACAACCGCACTTTTAAAAAGCTGTAATTTCAAAGGTGAGGTTCAGGCGGATGTTGTGATATTGGAGAGTGATGAGAGATTCTGCCAACACACATTCTCTTTTTTTGCCCCTACACATATCGTGGTGACCAACATTTTTCGTGATCAGCTTACGCGCAACGGCAACAGCGAGTTTGTGCTCGGAGAGCTGGAAAAGGGTCTTCCGAAAAGCTCGGTGCTGATCCTCAACGCCGATGATCCGATGAGCGCATCACTCTGCGAGGGGCGTAAAAATGTCATATGGTACGGCGTAGACAAATCTGCCTGCACAGAGAGTACCGATGTGCACCATGCCTATAATGACGGTGCTTTTTGTCCCATATGCAAGGCTCGTATGGATTACGATTATCGGATTCAGGCGCACATAGGCGGCTATCGCTGCACTAAATGCGGATTCAGAAGATTTGAAACCGCGCATGCAGTGACTGCGACGGGTAAAAAGGATATAACGCTTGACGGAAAATATAAAATAAGGCCGCAGATTAACAATCTCATGTTTGCGTATAACATCGCCGCGGCATTCACTGTATCTGTAGAGGTGATGAAAATAAAGCCCGACGAGGCGGCGAAAGCGCTTGACAGTCACATGCTCACGAGTGGACGTGTCCGCAGCTTTAAGATAAAAGGGCACAAAGGGCTGTTTATGCTGAGTAAGCACGAGAACTCAATGTCCTATAACGGAACCCTGAAAACGATAGTCGATTCCGAGAGCCGAGAGATGACGGTAGTGCTTATTGTTGATTTGCTCAGCCGCAAATATGTGGCAAATGACATGTCATGGCTGTGGGATGTAGATTTTGAGTTGCTGGTGGACAAGCGCATAAAAAAGATATTTGTCAGCGGACAGTTTGCGAACGACGTCGCGTGCAGACTGCTATTTGCCGGAGTCGAGGACGAGCGTCTGTTCATCGAGCCGAATCTTGATAAAATGATGGACGGGCTTTATGAAGCTCCGCACGGCGATGTATACGTTATGACCTGCTTCACGGATGTGGGCAAATTCACAAAGCGGCTGAGGGAGGAAAGTGCGGAATGATAAAAATTGTAACGGCATACGCCGACCTCATGAACCAATATGGGGAATATGCTGCTTCGGAATTTTTGCGTGCGCGCCTCGAATCGGCCGGAATTCAGGTGAAAACCGAGAGCTTTTCAATCGGATCAAGACCCGAACTTTCGGATTGCAATCTGCTTTGCTTTTCGGCGGGAACCGAGAAATCGCTTTTGGCGGCTATGGATGATGCGGCGCAATACAAAGCCGAGCTGTCGGAGTACACAAACGGCGGCGGATTTGTCCTTTTAACGGGCAACTCAATGGGGATTTTTGCAAAATCGGTGACCGATCTCAAAAATAAAATTCATCGCGGCCTCGGTATACTTGATTGCGAAATGACAATAATCCCAAAGAGGAAATACAGTGAATTGATACTTCAAAGCGCGGAGCTTGCGGGTGATACCGTCGGCGCGATTAATACCTCCCTCAGTGTCAGCACGGCGGAAAAGCCGCTATTTAAGGTCGTGTATGATTCGGCCGATGCGCTCGGCTCTCAGTATGAGGGTATGGTCAAAAACAATGTCTTTGCAACGCAGCTCACAGGCCCGATGCTTGTGCGAAACCCGCTTGTGCTTGAGGAGTTTTGTGCGAGGCTTTGCGGCAGACAGTTGCCTGAGTGTACCGAAAAATGGTATGCTTACTCAAAGGCGGGGTATGAACATGTTTACGGGTCGCTCAAAAAGTCGAGCGGAAAGCAGGTATAGCGTATGTCAAAAGCAAAGGTCAGCGCATGCATTGTCACATATAAGTGCTATGACAAATGCCGTGAGGCAATCAGCACCATGGTCGAAAACACAAAGGGTGTTGAGCTGACTATATACATTGTGGACAACAATTCGCTCGATGGCTCGCTGCAAAGGCTCAGAGAGGAATTTCCGCAGATTGTTGCGATTCAGAAAGATGACAATCGAGGCTTCGGACACGGGCATAACGCTGTGCTTGATATACTGGACAGTGAATATCACTGCGTTGTGAATCCGGATATAACCTTCGACTGCGACGCAATTTCAGCGCTGTGTGACTATCTCGATAAAAATGAAGATGTCGCAATCGTCACTCCCGAGGTTCAGTATCCGGGCGGTGAGATTCAGATAATCGGCAAGCGCAATCCGACCTTTCTTGCGCTGTTCGGCAGACACCTGTTTAAAAAACGACTTGCCGGTATAGTCAGACATTATCAGATGCTCGACGAGGATTTGACAAAGCCGATAGATATAGAGTTTGCAACAGGCTGCTTTTTCGTGATAAGAACGTCAGTGTTCCAAAAAATGCGCGGATTTGACGAACGATTTTTTATGTACTTTGAGGATATGGATATTACGCGCAGAGTCCGCACAAATGAGGGGATGAGGGCTGTATATTATCCGTATACACATGTGTTTCACGAGTGGGAGAGGGCAAGCTCGCACCGGGCGAAATTTTTCGTTATCCTTGTGATCGGAATGTTCAAATATTTTGGTAAATGGGGATTTCAGTTCAACTATTAAGTGCGGATGATGTGCTGAAAACCAAAGTTGAAAAATTTGACGGCGTTGTAATGCTTGTTTACTGCGCCTTTATGCGGCTGTTCCCCAATCAATCGTTTTGCGATTATTTGAAATTAAACAACTACATCGGAGGGTTTTACTGTGAGAATACTTGTTACCGGCTGTAAGGGACAGCTTGGATCTGAGATTATTAAGCAGCTGAAAGCAAAAAAATCGGAGATTGGTCCAATCCCCAAATGCTACACCAACGCGACAGTTGTGGGTGTCGACATTAACGATTTTGATCTCAGCGATAAACAGCTGGTTAAGGAGAATCTGAGAAGCGGAAGCTATGACATCGTTTTCAACTGTGCTGCCTTCACGAACGTAAATGCCTGCGAGACCAATCAGGACACCGCATTTGCCGCAAATGCGCTTGCGATACGCAACCTTGCCGAGGTGTGCGAAAATACTGCGACTAAGCTTGTCCACGTTTCAACCGACTACGTTTTTGCAGGGAATGCCTCGGAGCCATATCGCGAATATGACGAGCCTCAGCCTGTTACAATTTACGGAAAGACGAAGCTTGCGGGTGAGAGATATGTGCAGGAGCGCTGCCGCCGCCATTTTGTAGTGCGCACGGCGTGGCTGTATGGCTATAATGGAAATAACTTCGTAAAAACTATAATGCGCAATGCAAAGGAAAAGGGACAGCTCAAGGTTGTAAATGATCAGTTCGGCAACCCCACAAGCGCTGTTGATCTCGCCCATCATCTGCTTGAAATAGCACATGGTAACCGCTATGGAGTATATCACTGCACAAACAACGGTGTCTGCTCATGGTATGATTTTGCAAAGACAATTGTCGAGCTTGCGGGTATCGATTGTGTTGTCGAGCCATGCACCACCGACGAGTTTCCCACTGCCGCAAAGCGTCCGGCATATTCTGCGCTCGATAATATGATGCTGCGCCTGACCTCGGGCGACCACATGCGAGAATGGCAGGCGGCACTCAAGGAATTTATCTCGAAAGTAAAGCTTTGATGCCGTGCGGCGGACACTCATTACAGCGAATTCGATTTCTGTATTTTTATCTCTTATTACTTAAAAAACGCGGTTGTT
Organism: Oscillospiraceae bacterium; assembly: GCA_036644375.1. GTDB lineage: Bacteria > Bacillota > Clostridia > Oscillospirales > Ruminococcaceae > CALWZE01. The sequence continues at coordinate 155 of JAVXQD010000044.1, read as the reverse complement.
GCACCGGCATTTTAAAACAGAAAAATACAGAGAACCAAGCAACGATGATGTAGGATACTCTTACATGACAGACGAATATAGCGTTATAAGCGAATATGGAGAAAGTAGTATTGATTACTATAATGTACCTAACGAATTCACTATCACTGTCAGTA
>JAVXQD010000043.1:0-18308 GCA_036644375.1 Oscillospiraceae bacterium | reverse complement strand
CCTTTTGAATAAGCTCAGGCAATTTGTCCACGCCACTCAATGCCGTGCTTTTCTTTGTTGCTGTACTAATTGTTCTGCTCCCTTTAGTTCCATTGAAAAGCCCTCCGCCTCTACCTCCGCCCATTAAGCAGTCACCTGCTCTCTGGAAAGTGAAAACTCACTTTCGTATTGAATAATCTCAAAGTTGCTATTATAAAACTCTTCAAATATATCATCGGGAGTTTTGCCAAAAACAAGAACAGTTTTAGGTGTCAGCCTGTTTAACATTTCTTTAAATCCAAGTTTAAAATAATACTTATCTTCCACTTTTTTAATACAGCCGTGTGTGCCAATGGCAACTGTACTGTTTTTTTCAACACCATCAAAACAAAAATCGTATGTTCGTTCATCACCCCATCTGACATTTGGAATAATAGGAACACCATTTTTTGAAAGCCAAAAGCCAAGCGAACGACTGCGGTATGTATTCCATTGTTGCATACATAGTGGCATTTCTCTATATAGACTATAATCAGGAGTAATAACACCATCATATTTTTTAAGTTTCTCTAAATATACTTTTGGATTATTCCAAAGTCTTTCGTATTTGCTATCATGTTCATAAAAATGAACAAATTGATTGAAATCATTATTTCTTTGTCCAAACGCATCGCTAAAGCGGATTAACTTTTTAGGGTATTGTAACAAACAGGTAAAACACAAAGAACCGTCCCTTGGTGTTTGATCTGCGGCTTGTCCGGCTTCCTTGATGATTTGACCGAGTTGTAATTAAGATTTGCTCCATTCAGTTCATCTCCGCTATTATTTAATAGTTCTCGTGAGCAATGTGGAATACCGTATTATTTCACATTTTACAGGAACTAAAAAGCGAAGCTTACATTTCTGCTATATGTATTACCTTGACATATAGTGTCATGGTTAATACACTATAATAGCGACGCAAGGGGTGGTATTACTTGAAAGAAAGTCGGCTATTTAAGATTGTCTGCTTCATCTGAGAAAAAGGGCGTGTTACCGCTCCGAAATTAGCAAAAAATTTGTCTGCGGACGAGACGAAATGATTGAAACCTGTGTTCCTCATAGGGCTTATGCCAACACCGGCATGAGTGAAGATGAAGCCCGCAATATGATGAAAGTATGGTTTCCGACTCTCAAAAGATGGAAATAAAATAAGAGTGGCGCTGATGAGAGGAACCAATCTCATCAGCAGCTTTTACAGCACTGTATTTGAGGAGAATTTCTTTTCTCAAAAAACTTTAGAATTAAGGAGAGCAAAAATGAGTGATAGCTTTATCAATTTGAATACAGAGAATATAGAAAGCGAACACATTTGCTGTGCTATTGCAGATAAAAAACATCAAGCAGGGGTATCCGTGAAGAAGGAATGGCTGAAAGAGCGAATTTCCGAGGGTCATGTTTTTCGTAAGCTTGATGAAAAAGGAAAAGTATTCATTGAATATGCACCTTTAGAAACAGCATGGGTGCCTATTCATGGCGAAAACTATATGTATATCTATTGCCTTTGGGTTTCCGGCTCTTTCACGGGAAAAGGATATGCAAAATCTCTTATTGAGTATTGTATCAATGACGCAAAGGAAAAGGGGAAATCCGGAGTTTGTATTCTTACTTCAAAAAAGAAAAAGCCTTTTTTATCAGACAAAAAATTTCTTCTCAAATACGGCTTTGAAGTCGTAGATACCGCCGGAAGTGAGTATGAGCTATTGGCATTGTCCTTTGACGGTCAACAGCCCTGTTTTGCTGAAAGCGTGAAGAAAATGAAAATCAGCAGCAAAGAACTTACAATCTACTATGGCTTACAATGTCCATACATACCCAACTGCATCGAGCAGGTGCAAGAATATTGCAGCAAAAACAATATACCGCTTAATCTAATTGCCGTAGATACTTTGGAAAAATCGAAAAATCTTCCTTGTATTTTTAATAATTGGGCTGTCTTTTATAATGGGGAATTTGAAACAAATCACCTTTTGAACGAAACATTTTTGAAAAAGAAATTCAATTTATAGAGAAAAGTCTCATGCACTATACAAAAGCAAACGGGATAAGGCGGCTTTTCATGTCACAGGCTGTCCGATGCCTATGATTCTACTATTAGAATTATATATTTGAGGTGCTGATTTTGAAACCGCGAAAACACCCACTTGGGGAAATGAATGTTATAGGCGCAAATGTCACAAAAATACGCCTTAAAAAAGATATGAAGCAGAAAGACCTGCTCGCCAAACTCCAATCTGAAGGCATGGAAATAACCGGTTCTTGTCTCTCGAAAATTGAGGGACGAACTAAAATGGTAACAGATAAAGACTTGCTGATTATCGCCAAGGCATTGGGAGTGAAACCGGAGGACTTGCTTTAATCTGAAATTATTTAGGGCGCACACAACGAAAAAAAGCATATGTGACGGCAGACTGTTACAAAACCCATTCCCCCCCCCGTCCCTTGTGTTCTTGAACCGTTAACCGCGCTGCAAAACGCCGCCGCAAATCAGCGGCGGCGTTCGGTATTATCAGGTTTCAAATAGTTTGCCAATTGGTATCACAAGTGCTTCGGAAATATCCGAAAGCACTGAAACGCTTGGCATGGCTTTGGCGGTTTTTATCTGCCGAATATGATTTTTGCTGTATGCAGCTATGCGCATGTCGTCTTTAATATGCCCCAATTTTTGAGCGCGTCTATGATGAGGGGCATATTTTCATCCGCGCGATGTCCGCAAAGCGGAATGGACGGCTTGATTTTTCCATGGAAATCGCTGCCGCAGGTGACGAGCAATTTGTGACTTTGTGCGACAATGTCAAACATCGCCGCTTCAATTCTGCCATGGTAGGACGAATATGCCTCGATGCCGTCAATGCCTGATATCTCAAGCATCCGCTCCAAAAAATTATAGTCACTCTGCAAATTTTGCCCCGGATGTGCCAAGACCGCAATGCCGCCTGCCTCATGAAGCAGCGCAACGCCTTCGGACAGAGAAATATAATGTATCGGCACATAGGCGGGCTTGCCCTGTGAGAAGTAGTCCCAATAAAAGTTCAAATATGGGTTATCGGAACGTGCGCCGCCCGCAAGATATGGCAGGAGTGCAGGACACAGCTGTGCCTCCTCCTTTTGCAGCAGAAGCTCCGCAATCAGCTCTCCTGTCACAATATGTCCGTCTGCGGCGGCAAGCACCTCCTCGGCAGAGAGGGGGACGCCGATTGCCCTTTGAATGCGCGCGATTTTTTCTTCGGCTGCTGCTTGCTCCTGCCTTATTATACTCTGCTCAATCTCCGCAAATACAGGCAGCGTATAATCAAAATCATAGCCGAGCAGATGAAAATTTCGCCCCATATGAACGCAGTCCAGCTCCACGCCGGAAATAGCCTCAATGCCAACCTGCCGAGCCGATGCCAGCACCGCAGACACACCTCGCACGGTGTTGTGGTCGGTAATTGCCATATAATTCAGCCCTGCCTGCTTGCCGAGGCGCAGCAGTTCTTCTGATGAAAGCTCACCATCGTCACTGCAATGTGAGTGAATATGTAAATCTATTTTTGCCATGTCAGCAATCTCCAATGATGAAATAAACGATTTTAAAATAGTCCTTTGGGTTTGGAATATCCAGCGTAAGCCCCAAGCAGTGCCGGCTGTCGCTGTGCCTGCGCCGCAAATCCGATTGAATTTCAAATTGCTTGTTGATGTCTCGCTTACTGCCATCCGACTCTATCAGCTTCACCGCACCGGTGCATCCGTTCACAGCACGCAGAAATTCCTCCATGTTAAAAACTTTCAGCTTAATCATAGTATTTCCACCTTTCTTGAGAAAAACAGCCACCGAAGGGTGACTGCAATTCGCACATTATGCCGCTTGCAATTCTTCCTTGCAAGTATCATTATAGTGCAATATTCTCTATGAAAATATCTGATTACCGCCCGATACTATCACGATTCTGCCATTTGCGGCGATACTCCGCAGGTGTACACCCATTGCGCTGACGAAAGATTTTGCCGAAATAGCTGCTGCTTCCAAGCCCGCAGATAAGACCTATGCTCGTAATCGGCATGTTGCCCTCCACCAGTAAATGGCATGCCTTTTGCAGGCGATAACCGCTCACATACTCCATGGGGGTCATGTGGAGGCATTCGTGAAATGACCGAAAGCATTCTCTCTCGCTGATAAAAGCGGCATCGGCAATCTCGGCGGTTGTGAGCTTCTCCGCATAGTGTTCATGAATCCAAATCATCATCGGCTTGATTTTATCGGTGGTTTTATTGTAAATACCGCACTCCCTGCGCAGCGGCTCGGACAGCTCCAGCAATCGGCACCATATTTCGGAAAGCATGGCGCGCAGGCGCAGCTCATAGGCGCAATCGCTCTTTGAAAGCAAAAATGATTCGGATATCAGTTTAAGCAGCTCCACTTGTGCCGTGTTTTCCGGGTACACGGCAATCAGCTCAATTTGCGGTGCCGCAGTAATCGGCGTGACATATTTTTGTTCAATCAAGCTTCCGTGCTGCCCGCTGATAAACGAGGTGTCAAAGATATGCTCAAGCTGAGTCGTATTTCTCACCCCGTCCTGCGGCTTGGTTGTATGCAGAATATTGGTGTTGACAAGCCCGCCGGAGCCTGTCGGAAAGACTGTTTTTCCCTTTGGGGTATAGTATTCCAAAACGCCTTTTTGGATGTAGAACAGCTCTACCGCTTTATGCCAATGCCACGGAGCGAAGCAGTCTGCAAACTTATCAAGCTCTGCACAGGAGCATATGTACGGAAAAGCCTCTTCAAAATTCGGCAGTAATTCTTCCTTGCTCTCATTGCGAAATGTAACGCTGTGAACATTCTCCAAACCGTTTTCTCCTCTCAAGCTGATCTGTACCGACATCGATATCTCTGAAAAAAGAATAACTTTATGCAGCTGAGAAGTCAAGTAAATCGGCTGCAAACGGCATGGATTTTGCAGGGTTTTCCCCGTCAATACACATACCGACATGCTGACTCTTATCACGGTCAGCACGGCGATTATTTTAGTTGTAAATCAATTCTGTTGATGCGATTACAGTGTGGTTCGGACTGCTGACACCGCATTCAAATGCCGATTTGCCGCTTTAACCTGATATTTGATTAAATTGATGCGAAAAACCGGGTTTCTGCCATTGACAAAACATCTGCATATGCTACAATAAAAAAAGCTTGTTTCTTTCTTATAAAAAAAAATGGAGGTTATACATGAAAAAGCTTATCAGCATCTTGCTTGTAGTTGGCATCATCCTCACGCTTATCGGATGTGGCAGCACAAACACACAGACTCCCGAAGCACCGGAAAATACAGAGAAGCCCGGCGAGGAAGTCCACATCGGTATTGTGACCGGTTCCGTCTCTCAATCTGAGGACGACAGACGCGGCGCAGAGGCATTCCAGGAATTGTACGGCGAGGACAAGGTCAAACTTGCCATATATCCGGACAACTTCACAGAAGAGCTTGAAACCACAATCCAGACTATTGTCAACCTGTCGGACGACAAGGACATGAAGGCGATTATTGTCAATCAGGCTGTTCCCGGAACAACTGAGGCATTCCGCAAAATCAAGGAAAGCCGCCCCGACATCATCTGCATCGCCGGTGAGTCACATGAGGATCTCCCCGAAATCGGAAGCGCAGCAGACCTTGTCTGCAACAACGACTTCGTCGCACGCGGATATCTTATCATCCGCACTGCTCACGAGCTGGGCTGTGATTCATTCGTTCATATCTCTTTCCCGCGCCACATGGCTTATGAGACAATGAGCCGCCGTGTTGCCGTCATGAAAGCGGCATGCGAGGAATTCGGTATGGAGTTTATACTTGAGACAGCTCCTGACCCCACAACCGATGTCGGCGTTGCCGGCGCTCAGGCATATATCCTTGAGAAGGTTCCCGAGTGGGTCGAGAAGTACGGCAAGAACGCCGCTTATTTCTGCACAAACGACGCACACACCGAGCCGCTTCTCAAACAGCTGCTTGCATATGGCGGTTACTTCATCGAAGCAGACCTTCCCTCCCCGCTTATGGGTTATCCGGGCGCACTGGGTCTTGACCTGACAGCCGAAGCCGGCGACATTGAAAAGATTCTTACAAAGGTCGAAGCCACCATCAATGAAAAGGGCGGCGCAGATCACTTTGGCACATGGGCATATTCCTATGGCTACACAACAACCGCAGGTCTTGCACAGCATGCTATGAATGTCATCAACGGCGAGAGCGAGCTTTGTGACATCGACGATATCGCAAAGGCATATCAGGTGTTCTCACCCAAGGCTGAGTGGAATGGCTCCGGCTACACCAACCTGGAGACAGGCGTTAAGTCCGACAATGTATTCCTCGTATATCAGGACACATACATCATGGGCAACCCCGGCCACTTCATGGGCTCAACAAAGATTGAGGTTCCGGAGAAATACTTCTCCATCAAGTAAGTCGCTTTATTAAGAATATTAGTTTTAAATGTAAGAGGGGAGGGATTTACCCCCCCTCTCTTACGTTTTAGATGGGAAATGACTATGAGCAATAATAACGCTCCTTTATTGGAGATGAAAAACATCAAGAAGGATTTCTTCGGAAATCAAGTCTTGACTGATATCAACCTCACGCTCAATGCCGGAGAAGTTCTCGGTCTTGTCGGTGAAAACGGAGCGGGTAAGACCACCTTAATGAAGCTCCTGTTTGGTATGGACATTATCAAAGAGACCGGCGGATATGAGGGTGATATCCTGATCAACGGCGAAAAGATAAGCTTTTCGACTCCGTTCGACGCGCTGAATGTGGGAATCGGTATGGTGCATCAAGAGTTTTCCTTAATTCCGGGCTTCACGGCCACCGAGAATATCCTGCTCAACCGTGAGCCAAAGAAAAAGAATGTAATCTCGGAAGTTTTCGGAAGCAGATTGGACACCATTGACTATAAAGAAATGACCATTCGGTCAGATCAGGCCATTGAAAAGATGGGCGTCACGATTGACGCAAGCATGGTAATCAGCGATATGCCCGTGGGTCACAAGCAGTTCACCGAAATCGCCCGTGAGCTCAGCAAAAAGCATCTTAAGCTTCTGATTCTCGACGAGCCGACTGCCGTTTTGACCGAACAGGAGGCAGAGTCTCTGTTGACCTCGATACGCGGCATGGCGGCAAAAGGCATAGCCGTGATTTTCATCACTCACCGTCTTCATGAAATTCTTGCGGTCTGCGACAAGGTTGTTATCATGCGCGACGGATATGTCGTAAAGGATGTTCCCGCGAAGGAAACGGATATTGCGGACATCACAAAATGTATGGTGGGCAGAACCATAAAAGCCTCATCACACACGGACGCCGTTGTAGATCCTAACGCCAAAACCATTATGTCCATCCGCGACCTGTGGGTGGATATGCCCGGTGAGACCGTGCGCAACATCGACCTCGACATCAAGGAAGGCGAAATTTTCGGTATCGGCGGCTTGGCAGGTCAGGGAAAGCTCGGCATTCCAAACGGAGTTATGGGTCTTTACAGCGCGGGCGGCACCGTTGAATTTGACGGCAAGACGATTCCGCTGAACTCCCCGAGACAGTGTCTTGATTCCTCTCTCGCTTTTGTTTCCGAAGACAGACGAGGCGTCGGCTTGCTGCTTGAAGAGTCTCTCGAGTGGAACATCTCGTTTTCAGCCATGCAGATTCAGGACAAATTCCTGAAAAAATATCTGGGCGGTCTGATCACATGGCGAGATAAAAAAGCAATTCGTGACGTGACACAAAAATACATCGACGAGCTCCAGATTAAATGTACCGGCTCACTGCAAAAAGCAAATGAGCTGTCCGGCGGAAATCAGCAGAAGGTGTGTCTTGCAAAGGCGTTTGCGCTTGAGCCGAGATTTCTGTTTGTGTCCGAGCCGACAAGAGGTATCGACGTCGGCGCCAAAGCGCTGGTTCTGGACGCATTGAAGAAGTTCAACCGAGAGTACGGCGTCACGGTCGTTATGATATCGTCAGAGCTTGAGGAATTGAGAACGACCTGTGGCCGAATTGCCATCGTTTCGGGCGGTAAAATCGCCGGGATTCTTCCGGCAACCGAATCTTCGGAAGAATTCGGTATGCTGATGGTCAGCCAGGTTAAATAAGGAGGAAATCAGCATGGATAAATCAAATGGCTCAATAGCGCTCGGAAGCAAGACTAAACTCAAGGAATTTGTTGACAACTTCGGTCTGCCAAGATTGATTATCGCCGGATTCCTTATGCTTCTCTTCATAATGGCGCCGATTGTCGGCGTTGACTTTACGACTCAAATCACAAATACAATCAACCGCTTCAGCTGGAATGCGGTGCTTGTTCTCGCAATGGTGCCGATGGTGCATTCGGGCTGCGGACTGAACTTCGGTCTTCCGCTCGGTATCGTCTCCGGTCTTCTCGGCGCAACCATGTCAATCCAGCTCGGTTTCAAGGGCGGCATGAGCTTCTTTATTGCGATACTCATTGCCACGCCGTTTGCACTGCTGCTCGGCGGCGGTTACGGATGGCTGCTGAACAAGATTAAGGGCGGCGAGATGATGATTGCCACCTATGTCGGATTCTCATCGGTTTCCTTTATGTGTATGATGTGGCTCTTGCTGCCATACACCAGCCCGACGATGGTCTGGGGTCTGTCCGGCAAGGGACTGAGAACCACAATATCACTTGAGGGCTTTTACGATAAAGTTCTTGCCAACTTTCTTCAAATCAATATCGGAAAGCTCTCGATTCCCGTCGGCAGTCTGCTCTTCTTTGCCCTGCTTGCGTTTTTGATGTGGGCTTTCCTTCACACAAAGACAGGCACCGCAATGACTGCTGTTGGCTCAAATCCGACCTTTGCCAAAGCGTCCGGTATCAATATTGACAGGACAAGAATGCTTTCGGTTGTCATGTCCACCTGGCTCGGAGCTGTGGGCATTCTGGTTTATCAGCAGGGCTTCGGATTTATTCAGCTCTATAATGCTCCGTTCTTTATGGCACTTCCCACCGTATCCGCAATTTTAATCGGAGGTGCTTCGGTCAACAAGGCTTCAATTGCCAATGTCATTATCGGTACATTCCTGTTTCAGGGATTAGTCACCATGACGCCTACGGTAATGAATTCAATGATCCATATGGATATGAGCGAGGTCATCCGCGTTGTTGTTTCACAGGGCATGATTCTCTATGCTCTGACTCGGAAGACGGAGGGGTCAAAATGAACTCAAAAATAAATTCAGGTAAAAAAAAGTCGCTTCGCGAGCTGATACAAAACAACACTGTTCCACTGATGTTTATTTTGTTTTGTGCCATCTGCATTCCAATCTCCGGCTTTTCACCGAGTTATCTGTTAAATGAAATACTCACCAGAATGAGCCGAAACACCTTTCTGATACTCAGTCTTCTTATCCCGATTATGGCGGGCATGGGGCTCAACTTCGGAATGACGCTCGGCGCAATGGCGGGTCAAATCGGTCTGATATTCGTTGCAGACTGGCAGATTTGGGGAATCCCCGGCGTTATACTCGCGATGATTATCTCAATTCCAATCTCAGTACTGCTCGGGATATTCTGCGGAAAGCTTCTCAACCGCTCCAAGGGCAGAGAGATGATTACCAGCTATATTATCAGCTTCTTTATGAACGGTCTGTATATGCTTTTCGTGCTGTACATGATGGGTTCGATTGTCCCGATTATTCATCCCTCAATTGAGGCGTCCAGAGGCTATGGAATACGCAACACTGTCAGTCTTTTGAATATGAGACAGTGTCTTGACAATCTGTTTGCCATACACATAGGCGGTGTAAAAATTCCCGTGCTGCCGCTGCTCCTTGCCGGTCTGCTCTGTGTGTTCATAGTGTGGTTTCGCAAAACCAAGCTCGGACAGGACATGCGCGCAGTCGGTCAGGATATGGAGGTTGCACGTGACGCCGGCATCAATGTTGACCGAACCAGAATCATCGCAATCGTCATGTCCACAGTCTGTGCCGGTCTCGGCATGGTTATCTATCTTCAGAATATGGGCAACCTCTCAACCTACAGCTCGCACACCCAGATAGGCATGTTCTGCATCGCAGCACTGCTCGTCGGAGGCGCGTCTGTTGACAGAGCCTCTATCGGCAACGTGTTCTTGGGTGTTGTCCTGTTCCATCTTATGTTCATTGTAGCACCGTCGGCAGGCGCTGTAATCACCGGTGACTCGATGATCGGAGAATATTTCCGCGTGTTTATCTCCTACGCAGTCATCACAATTGCTCTGATTATGTATGAAACAAAAAAGCGCAGAGTCAAGGACAGACGAGGTCAGCTGCTTCGCATTGCCCAGCGTGAGGGAGGCAAAAGTGAAAAATAAACGTTCTATTCTGTTTCGTGTGGGAGCTGTCGTACTTTTGCTCGCCATCGCGGGCGTCATGATGATAATCGGACGCGGTCACACTGTATATATAGACAATAAAGCTATCGACTACAACGGTCAGAGCTATACTGCACCGTATAAGGCCGTGCTAAGCTCAAAGGGTGAGCAGTTTGCAAAGCTCTATAACAACGAAAGAGGTATGACAACCTGCATCGGTCAGAAATTCACCATGACCCTTGAGATTACGCAGAAAAAGGGCGGCAAAGAGGAAACTTCAACCGTGTCTCTGACCCTGCCCTACAACATGGACAACATTGCAATCAATCTGCCTGCATTTCTGGCGGGACTTCCCGAGGAAGCGTATCTCTCCACGTTCCAGCCTTTAGTTGAAGAGACCGAAGAGCCCGAAGAGCTTCCAAGTGCCGAAACCCCGGAATTGGCATTGGGCGACGTCTGAGTCCGCCCGCCTGCAATAAATCAAAAATGGCAGCCTGTGCTTATGCATAGGCTGCTTTTTTGCGGTCCTGCCGCGGATATTGCGTGCATTAATTTATCCGCAGCGCACCGAAAAATGTGTGGGACAAAGCCATTCGCGCCGCTCACGATGCCATTGTGCGGCGCTGTGATGCCTTTGCCGAACCATTAGCTTTTTTGCAACCTCAGCCCCAAACGTTCCCCTCCCTTTCGTTTCATGGCCGTGCACACTTCTTCTCAGAAGAGATCACGCTGTTGTACTTTCGCTTTAGATGTTTAACACCTAAGTCTATTGCACAACAAAAAAACAGACCCGCTGCATTTCTGCAACAGGTCTGCTTTCGGGTGCGATAATGATTCGAGATATTATCTCTTTGAGAACTGGGGTGCGCGGCGTGCAGCCTTGAGGCCGTACTTCTTGCGCTCTTTCATTCTCGGGTCACGTGTAAGGAAGCCCGCCTTCTTGAGTACGCCGCGAAGATTCTCGTCGTATTGAAGAAGTGCACGTGCAATTCCGTGACGGATTGCGCCCGCCTGACCCGAAACACCGCCTCCGTTTACGTTGACGGCAATGTCAAACTTGCCGACCAAGCTTGTGAGCTCGAGGGGCTGACGGACGATGAGCTTCAGTGTTTCAAGTCCGAAGTAATCGTCAATGTCACGCTTGTTGATAGTTACCGAGCCGGTACCGTTATAAAGGCGTACACGAGCGACGGATGATTTTCTTCTGCCTGTTCCGTAGAAAAATGGTCTTGTTTCGTACATTTTCATTCGCTCCTTTCTCAGCCTTCATATGCTTGCGGTTTTTGCGCAGCATTTTTGTGATTTGCATCCTTGTAAACACGAAGACGCGTGAGTGCCTGGCGTCCGATTACGGTGTCGGGAAGCATTCCCTTTACCGCACACATCATCGCTTTTTCGGGCTGCTCAGCCATGATTTTTTTGTACTGTGTCGATTTGAGTCCTCCGACCCAGCCGGAGTGATGACGATAGTATTTTTGCTCAAGCTTTTTGCCTGTGAGAACGGCGTCCTTGCAGTTGATAACAACAACATGGTCTCCGCAGTCGACATTAGGCGTAAAAATGGGCTTGTGTTTGCCGCGAAGAAGTGTTGCAACGGTAGCAGCGGTGCGTCCGAGCGATTTGCCGGCCGCGTCGATGATATACCACTTGCGTTCAACTTCTGCGGGCTTTGCCAAAGTTGTAGACATACTTTTCCTCCTGAATATTACAAACATCCCGCCGCTTAAGGGCGGCGCTGTTATTTAAATGTCGGCATTTACTGCCGGAACTGTATTATATACCGCCTTTTATACCATGTCAATACATTTTGGGCAAGAAAATGATTTGCAAAACTATAGCTTTGATTATCTTCGATTATCTCGCTTTTGCTCTGTAATGCTCGATTGCTATTTTCGCGCAAAATATCCGTACCGACAGACCCGTGACGTGACTTAGCGCTCACGCGGTGCGTTTAAGTCAGCGGGATTTCAACCACCTCTGCCATTTTGGTCAGGCACATTTCGATCTCGCTCGAAATATCACCTGTCAGCCGCGCGCGAATGGCCTCGTTGTGCTCGGTTTGCAGGTTTTGATAGAAGGTCTCCTTGACCTTTTCCTTTATTTGATCGATGCGCGAATCAAAGAACTTTTTCGGAATTACCCGCCTCATCATCAAGGGTATCTTAGCTGACATCACAGCGCTTTGAACCTTGTTCTTGCCTATCAGCAGCACTATCATTGAAATTGCCGTGCCCGCAATTATACCCGGTATTCCGCCCGCAATCAGCGCAACGCCTCCGCCTCCGCACAGGATTCCGACAAGCACCGAGATAATTGCGTTTATCAGCCACGATATCTCATTAAACGCAAACACATTCTTACTGTCCACCTTAATATTGATTTCGGAAACGCTCATGAACGAGGTCAGGCTCAGCGCGGTGTACGGAATATCATGCTTGACGCAGATTGGGATAGTCTTTTCTTCCAGCTCGTCCGCCACCGGCTTTATCCACCGCGCAATCGGCTGAGCCAAAAGTTCCTTGACCTCGTCGGAGCGCAGATAGGTGTCGATTGCGCCGCTCATTTCACCGTCTATCTCGCTCAACCTCTCGATTCCGCCGCTGCGCCAATTCAAAAATATGGGAATGGCTGCATTTTTTAAAATCGGCTCAACAAGCTCGTCGACCACATCTCGAAACAGCTCGTCGATGTGAGCGTCCACGATGGTCTCCACCGCATCCGATTCTTTCAGAAGCTCTATGTCCTTTTTGAACAGCTCAAGCTCCTCATCGACCTCTCCGGTCCACGCCAGACCCTTTGCAACCGAAAACTCCGGCTCATTCCCGCTGACGACAATCGCATCCGGAAAATATCCGCGCACAATCTCCCTGATGCACGGCATTTTTGACACGCCGCCCGTCAGAAATACAATCTGCGGCATATGCTCGCTTATTTTTTTTCGCACGACATCAAGCGATTCACAAAAAACCTGCATAAACGAGCGGTTGCCGAGCCGACCGATTTTTTTGTTTTGCAGCTTGTCCGCAATATCGGAATTCATAAGCAGCGTAAATTTCAGCGGAAGCCTGTAGCGCACGACAACAGATTGGGCACATTCTCTGTCATGCCAATAATCCTCGTCGGAAAAATATTTCTCTTTTAAGCGGCGCGCCGCAAATTCGCAATAGCTCCTCCAAGCGGAGCTCTCGGCGAAAATCTCGCGCAATCTGTCTGCTTTCGAGCAGGAGTCAATAGCTTCCTCAAGCAGTATTTCATCCATGATTCCGCCGCCGAGAAAGACCTCCCCCGCCGTCTGCAGCTCGATTTCCCTGCCGCGCAGTATGTATGCGAAATCGGTGGTTGAGCTTCCCATATCAATGACAAGCATCGGCTTCGATAAAATATCGTAGCTGACCTGCAAATGCTTTGAACGGCACGCACTCATGAGTGCGGCGCGGGATTCGGTCACGATTTTTGCGGGGGGATATCCCGCCGCTTCAAAAACTGCTCGGTACTGCTCACGCGTGTCGGCATCCCATCCGGCGGGACAGCCGATGTAGAACGAGCCCGACTCGCCGGGCTTTATTCCCCCGCTGTCGTAAAGCTCGCGCAGAACGCCCCGCACAAATCGCAGCATGTCGCTGTGGCTTGACGGGTCGGTCAAAAAGCGGCTTTTAAATCTCAGCCTCACCTCGGACGCGCGCGGACTGTAGCACGCATTTTCGCCGATCATCACCTCGCCGTTTTTCTCGACTGCAAAAGCGGATATGAAACTCTTTGCCCCGTCGACCGTCAAAATCTGCGGCTCGGCTTTTCCATCCTCACGAGTCTTTTCGGCCACGGCGCATTCGGCGTCTCCCAAATCAAACCCATAGTGTTTTTCCATATTGTTCACGCTCCTTCAACCGCACACTCCGTTGCCAGTCCTTTTTTTATCAGCTTTCCGCCGCACAGCATGGCGGGCCGCAGTGTTTTTGTCTGTTCGCCCGGAAGCAGCTCAAACCGACGGGCGTACTCGGGCGTATAATCGCAAATCAAAATACCGTGCGAGGACAGATAATGCTCAACCTCTTCAAGCTGCTCCTGCGCAAACTCGGCGCTGTCCGAATACCTGCCCTCAAGCAGCGCGGACATCAGCTCAATCTCATCTTTTTTTAAATCGACGTCGCCCGACTCCTTTGCTTTCCTTATCTCATCTGCCTCTATCATCGCAAGATTTTTATCTATTTGAAGTATCACGGCCGTCATTCTTCTGACAACATCCTCGGAATTCACGGATATCTCCGCGCGTATATCCTCGGTTCCCTTCGTCGGTTTTGCCCGCATAAAAAACATCCCGCCCGCCGCAAAAAGCAATACACACACCGCCGCCGCAATATATATTCCCGTTCTGATTTCGTTCAGCGGAAAATCGGGATGCTGTGAGACAAATGCGGCTGTCATGCCCACAAGCATGGATATTGCGGTCACCGCAGACACGGCAGCCCAAAGTCTGCCTTTGCCCTTTCCCTTTGCCGCTGCGCCATTTTCGGTATGCCATATTTTGACATCGCTGACACATTCGACAAGGGGGAATGAAATCTTTGCGGCGTTCATCATATACGCCGTGCTCTCGCGAAGCACGGGGCTTTTGCAGCTCTCACAGAATTCATATTGAATAATATCAAACACATCCTGCATCACAGCACACGCCTGCTGCAGACCGGATGCCTCCCTGAGCCGAGAGAGCAATGCGCCCTTTCGCTGCTCGTAGCATTCAAACAAAGTCATGTGTATACCCTCCGCTCATATAATTATTTATCGACCCGCACACAATCGGAATCGAAAAGCGCTCTGAATCCATGCGCCGACGGATTTTTCTGTTCGTCAGGCAGCAGTTAATTTAATAATAACATTTTCTGTCGATATTTAACAGATTTTACTTATTTTGACCGCTCTCTGACCATAAATTTAAAGTTTGGTTGATTTATTGAACATTACAGGTTTTAAGTGTATAATAATTGTATATTTAGCTACATTTGCACATCGAGGAGATTATAATAACATGGATTGCCAAAACAAGATACTTATCGTTGATGACAGCAATGTAAACCGCATGCTGCTCAGACGAATACTTGAGGACACCTATGATATTGCCGAGGCCGAAAACGGCCGACGCGCCTTGGATTTGCTCAGCTCCTCCGAGACGCGCTTTTCGGCTGTTTTGCTGGATATCCTAATGCCTGTGATGAATGGCTTTGATTTTTTGCAGCTTGTGCGCAAGGACAGCTCAATGAGCTCTCTGCCGGTCGTTGTAATAACCGAGGCAGACGACATCGATACCGAGCTGACAGCTCTCAAGCTCGGAGCAACCGATTTTCTGAAAAAGCCGTATGAGCCGATGATTATCCGACAAAGACTTGACAACATAATAAAGCTCAAGGCATTCATGGATAATGAGACAAGGAGCGAGCAGGAAAAAGTCCTAATCAACAATATCCCGTGCTGTGTTGCCATATGTGAAATCAGCGACACCGTAAAAATGCGATACATAAGCGAGGGGATTGAAAACATTTCCGGTTTCAGCGCTGCGGAATTCAAAGAAAAATTCGCCCAAAACGCCCTTGCATCCCTGCATCCGCGCTTTCGGGAAAAGCTGCTGCACGAGCTTATACAATGCGCCGAAAAGCATGAGCCAATCGATGTTGAATATCTCGCATTCCGCAAGGACGGGCATGAGCGATGGACAAAGATGAGCGGAAAATACGCGGGTGAGGATAATGGAAGCACCCTGTATTACTGTGTGCTGACCGATATCACGGCAAACAAGCTCACCGAGACCAAGCTCGCCCTAAACGAGCGTCAGCTCAGGCTTGCGTTTGACCAATCCGCTCTTGAAATGCTCGAATATGATTTTTCAACCGGAAATTTAAAATTCACACCCAATTCCAAATCAAATCGACGCCCGATATCCTTCAAACTCGAAAGTAAAAAGTATGCGCGAATAATTCACACCGATTCAAGACAGGCATATGGCAAAGCGCTGGCGGAGCTGAAAAGCGGCAAATCACCTGTAGAGGTCTCCCTGCAAATGCTTCGCGGACATTACTTCAGATGGGTGAGATTCTCTTTCAGCACCGTTATCGGCGAGAGCGGAGAACCCGAAAAAGCCATAGGTGTGTGCCGTGATATAACCTCCGAAGTGGAAGCAGAGCACAAATACGAGCTTGAGGCGAGCTATCGGCGTGCCCTTATCGAGGACGCGCTGGTCTTTTTGGAATTTGATCTTAGTACGGAGGAGGTTTTGACGAAAAATACCGAATTCGTCAAAAGCCTTGATTTGCCTGAGGGGCGCAGCCTCCTATATCACTCAAAATACATAGTTCAAAAGCTGATACACCCCGATGACGTATACCTGTTTGAACCTTTTGAGCATATCTCCAAGCTTTCCGAGGAGATTAAAAGCGGAAAAAGCGAGGTAACAATAGAGTGCCGCTCGCGCTCCGCCTCACATATTTACCGCGATTATCACTGGGTTAGCTTATCATTCAGCTTTATCGTAAATCCCACGAATGACCACCCACATATGTTCATCTGCGTGCGCGATATCAATGACAGCAAGCTCAGGCAGCTTAAAATAATCGACAAATCCCAGCGCGATTCGCTCACCGGCGTGTACAACCGCGCAACGTTTGTCGACCTGACGGTCGACGCCTTGATAAGGTGCCGCGAGGAGGGACTCGTCTCGGCGTTCATGATTGTCGACATCGATGATTTTAAGGTGATAAACGACACCCACGGCCACGCTATCGGCGATGAGGTTCTGTCGATATTGGGCAGCAGACTCCGCTCGCTCTTTCGGAAAAATGACATTATCGGGCGGCTCGGCGGTGATGAATTTGTCGTATTTTTGCCCCATATTCCAAGCGAAGAGCTCGCGCTGTCAAAGGGCATGGCAGTATGCAAGGCAATGGCAAGCTGGCGTGAAAAAATTTCGATGACATGCTCGGCGGGCATTGCGATATCACCGCAATTCGGGGATACCTTTGAAACGCTGTATGCAAATGCCGACCTTGCGCTTTATCGCGCAAAGATGCTCGGAAAAAACACCTGCTGTCTCTATGACGGAGAAAGCTGTGCCCCGATTCTTGAAAATAAGCTTGACAAGAATCAGCTGTTTGAAGCGCTCGACGATATCGTCCATGTGATTGACGTTGAAAATCTTGAGCTGCTGTACGCAAACGACCGTGCGAAAAAAGCCTTTAATCTGCCGCCCGACTATGTCGGACGCACCTGCTACGGCACCCTTTACAATCGCAGCACGCCCTGCCCCTACTGCACCAACAAATATCTTTCATTCGATAAATTCTACATCTGGGAGCACGACAGCAGCGGGTTGAATTCGCGGTTTATCGTCAAGAATAAGCTGATTCGCTGGAGCGGGCGCACCGCACGTCTGGAAATTGCAATCGACATCAATAACAGCACAACAAGGCAGGCCCTTGATGACGGTCTGAAGCAGCAGGAGGCTATCGCAGAGGAGAAATATATGTTTCTTCTCGACAACACCGATATTTCATCCTTTGATTACGACGCGCTGACCGATACAATGCACTATGTCTCCAGATCGGTCGGCGAAAAAGCCGCCGAACGGGCGATTCCGAACTATTCGGAATATGTCATGTCCTCGGGCGCAATCCACTCCGATGATACAGAGATTCTCATTGCCTGTCTGAGCTCACATGTCCCTAATTTGACCGAGGGGCATGTCATTATCCGCTATAGACAGGACTGTGAGTCATTCACAGCACTCAGTGTGAACTATATCTGCCTGTGCAATGACAGCGGCTCGCCCTATCGTGTAATCGGAAAATATCATGTGGCAAATAGGTCGGATTTAACAGACGCAGATACATCAACGACAGATACTGATTCACAGGACACACACCAAAAGCAGACAATGCTGCTGGCGAACCTCTCCGAGGACAGGCGCGCCGATTTGGCT
>JAVXQD010000042.1:8276-18398 GCA_036644375.1 Oscillospiraceae bacterium | reverse complement strand
TAAAGCTAACTTTACTTTACGAGTATACCACCGTTGTACTGAATGTCAAGCTTGTTTTGCATATTTTAAGAATTTACGATTGAGTTCTTCAGAAGAAATTAATACAAAAAGCCGCTTCGAGCTTATAAAAAGCTTCGAAACGGCTTTGGTGCTTATTCTGATGGGATTTTATGGTTGTTTGTTAATTGAATCCTCGGAATTTTCGCCTTTTTTTGATAAGACACGAACCGTCTTTTTTGCAGCTTCAAATTTCCCGATTCTTATCACGCCGACAGGGCACTCCGCCTCGCATTTTTTACATTGGACACATTTTGTCGTGTCAATTGCGGCGCAGTTGTTTTCCACGTGAATTGCGTCATGTTCGCATATTTTTTCACACTTCATGCAGCCGATACAGCCATTGCCGCATATCTTGCGAGTGACGGCTCCCTTATCCTTGTTTGAGCAGAGAACCGCGGAATTTTTAATTTTAGGCACGAGATGTATCAGCTTTTTGGGACAGGCAGCCACACACTTTGCGCAACCGGTACATATGTCTGCGTCGATGTGAGCAACTCCGTTTTTGACGCAAATTGCATCGAATGGACATGCCGCAAAACAGTCGCCCAATCCCTCACAGCCATAGGTGCAGCCCAACGGGCCTCTGTGCAGCATATTTGCGGCGGCGCAGGTTTTGACACCCGTGTACTCAAAGCGAGGCGTCTTATCTGTACAGCCCTTGCATGCAACCACTGCGGTTTTTTCTATTACGTCAAGAGCCTTTTGCCCCATGATGCCTGCAACCGCAGTTGCGGTTTTATCCGCTCCCGGAACGCACAGATTAGTCTCTGCGCTGCCCTTTGCCACAGCGGCGGCATAGTCATCACATCCCGCGAACCCACAGGCACCGCAGTTTGCACCGGGCAGAACCCCTCTGACCTTTTCCACGTTTTCATTTGTCGGGACAAACATAATCTTCGATGCAACCACAAGACCGATGGCGGCGAGAAACCCTATTCCCGTCAGGACGAGAACTGCATATAAAATATTCATAATTTCCCTCCTCAACCGAACAGGTGCTCTACGATACCCGCAAAGCCCATAAAGGTGAGCGATGTGAGCGACGCGGCGACCAATGTAATCGGCAGACCCTCAAAGCATTTGGGCGGCTTTGCACGCTGCAAGGAGCGCCGAACGCCCGAAAAGAGAACCATTGCAAGCATGAATCCAAGTCCTGCTCCGAGTCCGTTGACAAGGGACTCCACAAAGGAGTATTCGTTAGTGAAGTTGAGCAGCGTAACGCCGAGAACTGCACAGTTTGTGGTAATGAGCGGCAGATATATTCCAAGTGTTGAGTGAAGCTTGGGAACATATTTTTTCAGTGCAAACTCAACGAGCTGAACCAGTGCCGCAATCACGAGAATAAATACAATTGTCTGCATATATTGCAGCCGAAGCGGAACAAGCAAGAAGGTTTGAATACACCATGTGGCAGCAGAGGCAATCACCATTACGACGGTTACCGCCGCGCTCATACCCATTGCGGAGTCCAGCTTTTTCGAAACGCCTAAAAACGGACAGATTCCAAGAAATTTAACAAGAACATAGTTCTCGGTGAGAATCATGGTGAACAGAATTATCAGAAGTTGTTTCATCAGATTTTTGCCTCCTCACAGCCCTTGCAGTCCTGACAACCAAGGCATTTGTTTTGTGACATCGTCAGCGTTTTGCCTTTTTTTGCCAAAATTGCGGTGAGCAGTGCGATAAGGCAGCCAAAAGTAAAGAAGCCGCCGGGTGACATGGTCATTATTTTAATTGCAAACTGTTCGGGAAACAGGCGGAATCCGAAAATGGTGCCTGCTCCGATTATCTCCCGTATAGTGCCCATGACAAGCAGTGTAAGTGTAAATCCAAGACCCATGCCAAGCCCGTCAAGCGCGGAATCAAGTACGGGGTTTTTGCTTGCAAACATCTCGGCGCGCCCGAGAATGATGCAGTTGACAACAATCAGTGGAAGGTATATTCCGAGCATCTCGTTGAGCGCGGGCGAAAACGCCTGAATCAGCATCTGGATTATCGTGACAAAACCGGCGATAATCGTGATATATGCGGGTATACGCACCTTGTCTGGTATTACCTTTCGCAATGATGAAATCGCGGCATTTGAACAGATAAGAACAAAGGTCGCCGCTATTCCCATGCCGACTCCGCCCAATGCGGAAACTGAAATTGCAAGTGTCGGGCAGGTTCCCAGAACAAGACGAAGAACAGGGTTTTCGTCAAACAGACCATTTGTAACAAGCTTTAGCTTTTTCACGTTTAACCCTCCTTCACTTCATTAAATGCTTCATAAACAAGATTCACGGCGCTGTTGATTGCCTTGCTGGATATCGTTGCACCGCTGAGAATATCGACATTTGCTTGTGCAGACGCACCGCCTGCGTTGTCCTCGCTTGCCTGAGTCGCACCCGAAATGCTGTCGGTTTGACCGGGGGCGAGACCCATGTACTGATTTAAATATTCCGGCTGACCCACCTTGCTTCCGACGTTCGCAGTTTCGTGGGATGCATCCGCACTTATGCCGACTATTTTTCCGTCTTTATCAAGCCCGACAGTAACCGGAACATCTCCCTTGTAGCCGTGCCCGATTGCTATAATCACATATCCGCTTCCGCCATCGTCCTTATGGACACTTACAACGTCCTCGACGGTTGTTTCAAGTTCGGTAAAGCTTGTGGCATCCGGCAGCACCAGCCTACGTGTCGCCACTGCCGCCTCAAGCGCCTTTGCCTCAATAATCGGTGACGTAATGCTGTTTGTCAGCGCCAGCAGAGCCGAAACCACAATACATATAACCGAAAGGACAATAATCGGCTTAAGCATATCGGAGTTGAAAAAGCTGTTTTTAGGAGATTCCTGCATATCGGAGCCCGAGCTTTTTACTGTTTTTTCGCTCATCGTATCGCCTCCGTTCCGTATGGTTTTCTGCGAACCCATTGATTTATATATGGGACCAGGAGATTCATTATAAGTATCGCGTAAGACACGCCCTCGGTTGAATTTGCAAATGTTCGAATGACGGCGGTAATCAGACCGCATCCTATTCCGAAAATCAGCTTTCCGGTGTTGGTATACGGAGTTGTGACATAATCAGTCGCCATGAAAATTGCTCCGAGGAAAAGGCCACCCGAAAGAATTGAAACAAGCGGGGCAGCACAGCCGAACAGAGTCAGAAATATATATGCCGAGCCTATGTAAGCGAGCGGAATTATAGGCTTAATCACCTTGCGGAGCACCAGATAAAGCCCGCCGATAAGAAGCGCCAAACAACTTGTCTCGCCGATAACACCGCCATGACTTCCGATGAACAGTTGCCAGAGGTCGAGTTCGGCTGCCTTTCCCGCCCAGATTACGCTCAGAGGCGTTGAGCTTGAAAGCAGGTCAACGGCTGAATCCGGAAATGAGTAATTTACCATCGTGCCCGTAAATGACACCGCCATGATGACACGTCCCGCAAGCGCAGGATTTACAAAGTTGCATCCGATGCCGCCGAACAGCTGTTTGACAACAACTATTGTCACGACCGATCCGACCACAGCCTGCCAAACAGGTAAGCTTGCCGGAAGATTGAACGCAAGCATAATACCTGTCACCACCGCCGATAAGTCACCGACAGGTATTGGTTTTTTCGCAATCACACAATACAGCGCCTCAGCCGCAACACAAGTAATAACACAAACGGCGATTAAAATTAACGCTCGTATCCCGAAAATCCAGCACGAGGCTGCTGCGGCAGGCATTAGAGCAATAATCACGTCCAGCATTATTTTTCTTGTCGAGTTGGAACCTGTTATATGTGGCGAGGAGGATATCGCAAGCTTATTCATTATTTACTCGCCGCCTTTCTGATTTCCGCTTTTGAAAGTCTCATCATCTGTGTTATGGAGCGCTTTGCGGGACAAACATAAGTGCAGCTTCCGCACTCGATGCAATTAGCCGCTCCGAGCTGCTTAAGTGCATCAACATCACTGTGTTCAAACGCAACCTGAATTTCGGCGGGAGACAGCTTCATGGGACAGTTGTCTACACATCTGCCGCAGCGTATACACGGGTTGTTTTTGATAGTCGAAACCTGATTTTCCGATAGCGCAAGAATCGCATTGTTATTTTTAAGAAGCGGAAAGTCATCCGTGTAAAGTGCGGTTCCCATCATAGGTCCGCCCATCAGCAGCTTTTTGCATTCACCGAAATATCCTCCGGCGGCCTCAATAACATCCTTTATCGGAGTCCCTATCGGAACCATGAGGTTGCATGAGTGCTTTACGGCATCTCCGTCAACGGTTATTCTTTTTGCGACAAGAGGCATTCCGGTTTCAAGGTACTGCGAGATAAATGACACGGATGTCGTGTTCAGCACAATGCAGCCGACATCTGACGGCAGCTTGCCCGCAGGAACAACGCGCCCCGTAACATTGGTAATCAGCACCTTTTCCGCACCCTGCGGATATGACGTCGGAAGCGTCACAATGTCTATGTCTTTATATTGCGCAAAGCGCGTCAATATCTCTATTGCGAGAGGCTTGTTCTGCTCTATTGCGATAATTGCTTTTTTGAGACCGAGAAGCGTTCTGACCGTACGCACCCCATTGATAATCCTTTTCGGGAATTCTATCATCTCTCGATAGTCGCTTGTGACAAACGGCTCACATTCAGCCGCATTTATTATGAGTGTGTCAACCGCCGCATCCTTTGGAATTGAAAGCTTGACATGTGTCGGAAAACCGGCTCCGCCGAGACCTACAAGTCCTGAGCGTGCTATTGCATCTGCAAGCTCTTTTGCGCTGTTGACCACCGGAGGTGCAATAGACGGGTCGGGAGTGAACTCGCCGTCGCTGTCTATCACGATGCCGGTAACCGTTGCCCCCAACGGATTGACAAGCTCTGTCATTCCGGACACAGACCCGCTGACGGATGAGTGTACATTTGCGGAAACAAAACCGTTAGCCTTTCCCACAAGTGTTCCGACAAACACCCTGTCTCCCTTTTGCACACACGCCGATGCAGGTGCGCCTATGTGCTGAGACAGAAGCATCGTCACCTGCTTAGGATGCAGCAGCTCCGATGTCACGCAGTCCTTGGTATTTTTAAAATGCGGAACCGAAACTCCGGGAACCTTCGGTTTTCCAAAAAGATTGAAGCTCAATTTTAAAACCCCTTTCACCTTAAATTGCAATAAACTGACCGATATTTCGTATTAGAGTATTTTTATAAAAACCATTTTGCACGATTGAAACTATTTTCCCAACCTTATTTTGATGCAGCATTGCCGCATATTTCATGCACATTTCATATTCCCCGCCGGAAAGCTTATCCCTATATGTTTGCGCAAAGCACTCTGCTTGCCGAAACATCGACTCATACGTTTTTTTGACGTGTGATGTGTCGGAAAGCTTTTTGACCGCAAGCTGAGGATTTCGCGCATCATACGCGCCGACAGAGTTTTTTCCGTGCTGCCGATAGAGCATTGTCGGCTCATACACAACCCCGATTTGTCCGAACGCCGCCGCGACAAGCGCCGCCCACCAGTCATGCATAACCGAGCTTTCCGGCTTTTGCTTTATGTACCCGCGCAGTGAGCGGTTGATCATAACCGTACATCCCGTCACGTTGTTCTGAACTATCAGATTTTTAAGTGAATTCCGCTCGGGTGACAGCTTTTCATAATCAAATAATGACTTCGCCATAATTCCGAGCTCGGCATCCGCCACCGATAAATTCGTATGCACCAAAAGCGGACAGGACCTTCCGAAGGTCGACTCAAGCTCAAGCATTTTATTCATTGTAAGCCGAATTTTGTCGGGAAGCCAAAAATCATCTGCATCCGCAAACATGATATAATCGTCATTGCACTCAAGCAAAAGCTTGTAAAAATTGTTCTGTGCACTCCCGCTCTGCACTTCATTTTTCACCATGACAATTCGCTCGTCGGTATATTGAGCCGCCAACTCAAAGGTTTTATCGGTTGAGTTGTCGTCACGGATAATAAGCTTAAACTCACGAAAAGACTGATTGAGTATTGAGTCAATCAGTTCCGTTACATACTTTTCATTATTGTAAGTCGCAAGTAAAATTGAAAGCATTTTTTCCTCAGGATTCCAGAGCGGCGCCGAACACCGATTCGATTTTTTGTTTATCTGCCGCACCCTCGTGCAGCTTTATTCCGCCCACATAATAGGTCGGAACATAGTAATAGTCAAACTTGTCCGCTATCTCCGGGTGCTTTTTTTCATCTATCATCTCTATTTCAATATCCGCATATTCTCTGTGCTCTGCTTTTATCTCCTCATTAAGCCTGATTGCCTTTTGGCAGTATGGACAAGATGGGAAATAGAACATTGTGATTTTTTTCACTAATTCAACATTCCTTTCAATTTGTTCAAGAATAGCTACATTATATAACTGTTATGTGCAAAAGTCCAGATAAAAATCTGTTATTTTAAAGCTAATTGCACTAATTTAACATATATTACTAAATTTATTTTTCATTGTTTTTCCGATTACAGTTGAGTTTTTCACAGCTATTTAGCATAACCGCACAATTTTCGACAACTATTTTTCAAAAATTGACAAATTCCATGATTTAAGGCTTTTATTCGATTATCCGCAAAAAAACACAGGGGCGTTTATGGCGTCCCTGTGTTTTTTAATAATTTAACCGATTTGCAAATCCATCTTTACAGCTAAGCGAAATATTTGTCCGCTATTTTCTGTGCTTCGGCATATTTCTCGGCTGTAATAAAGACAACATACTGGCCCTTGCTCATGATTACCGCATTCTCTATGCGGGGAACGGCATCGGGTGCATAATCCTTGTAGGTCGTCATAAGTGAATCTCTGTGCGCTTCAAGCTGTGTTACCATTGCCTCGGCGTCCTTGGCGCTGTTGCACTCGAACAGACCCCACTCCTCGCCTGTAGCTGCCGCACCGTTGTGATATTCCGCCGACGCGCACGCGCTTGTGTCAATGCCTGTTTGTCCTGTTATATTCTCCGCTTTCACCGACTGAAGATCGGCATCGAGAAACAGACTTGCCCCGCTGATTTCCTTGCTTACGGCAGCGATATCCATTTCAACATTTTTTGAGCCGCATGCAGCAAGAGACAAGATGAGGACTATTGCCGTCAATGTGATAATTACCTTTTTCAATTTGTGTAGAACTCCTTTTTTACAGTATGAGTTTTTAGATAAGAGCACCATATATCGAAACAATCTGTATTGAGATTGATTCCGTCTGAAGTGGAGCCGGCCGGCAGAACGCCCGATTCATCCTTGTATGCAGCGTTCAAATCAACAAAGTACACTTTCTTTTTAGCGCACATCTTCAAAAGTGCTTCATTGTGCGCGTCGATATTCTTATTGTTAAAATATTCACTTGCGGCATTTTTATTCGCCGAAACGGGCAAAATTGCCTCTACATATATCGTGGTCAGCGGCTGTACTGCCTTGATTTGATCAATAAGTCCCGAATATGCACTGATAAACGCGTCCATATATGGCCACCCCAGCTCGTTCAGCCCATATGCCATATACACCGAGGAAAATGGCTTTTCCGCCAGAACGTCGGGCAGTGTGACTTTTTTGTCTCCGAACTTAAAGCTCATTGCCGTGTCAACGCTGACGTTGCCGCTCGCAAGAGTTCTTGAGCCGGCTATTGCATCATACATCGACAGACCCAGGGTTCGTGAATCGCCCAAAAAAAGTGCATCGGTGAAATATGTATCCGGCACCGCCTCGGATTCGGGAACGGGCGACGCATAGTCATACAGCCGCTCAAAGTGCGACAGCTCGGCATTTTCGACGATTGCGGCGGGACCGATTTGCGAAAAGCCCTCCGGCTTCGGCGTATTTTTTTTTATGAAAACAGCTCTTGCCAATATGACGAGCAATGCTATTATGAGCACAAGAATCAACGCGCAAACAGAGAAGAAGACAATTCTTCGAATCATCAGCTTTCTTTTGCGGATTTTCCGTTCCTCCGGTGTCAGTTTCCTCTTTGCCATTCACGGCTCCTTAAACGAAAATACGTTCAATTTCACATTTTTTGATATAATACCGTATTCAAACAGCATTATTCAATAAGCATTACATAGAGAAATTGTAGCCGAACGCAGAGGCAATGTCAAATATTTTTCGTTCATATATCGACAAAGACCGAGCATTTATTTGAGCTGCGGCGGGCACATACCTCGTCAATTATTGACTATTATAACACCGAGCATATAATATGTTATTGAAGCGCCCCGCGCATAACGATTAATCACATCGTCCTGCACAGGGTGCTTAAAATCAGCAACCGCCCGCTAATTTCAGAGCTTTGCTCTAAACTGTGCGGACGAGCACAGCATCTGCTCCATTGCGCAGAGTTTAATACATGAAACCGTGCTGCACACAATGCCCATAATTCCGCCTGCAATCGCTGCGGCAAGCGTTGTTTTAAGCATCAAATTCCGGAAAATATCCATTGAATTATCCCTTTCTTTGTATTTCGGAATTATTGTTCCCGGTCAAAATCCGCATATCCGCATCAAAACAACAATATTCAATTAAATAAGGAGCCTATCATGACACTCAACATTGTGCTCGTTGAACCGCAAATTCCGCAAAACACCGGAAACATCGCCCGAACCTGTGCCGCCACCGGAGCAAGACTGCATCTGATAGAGCCGATGGGGTTTCGAATTGACGATGCAAAGCTGAAGCGTGCAGGGCTTGATTACTGGCATATGCTCGACATCACCTACTATAAAAGCACCGATGAATTTTTCGAAAAAAACAAAGGTGAATTTTTCTTCTTTTCAACAAAAGGAGGGCGCATACACAGCGATATCGAGTATCCTGACAACTCATATCTGATTTTCGGCAGGGAGGACAGGGGGCTGCCCGAAGAGCTTTTGCACGACAATTACGGGCGCTGTGTGCGAATTCCGATGATAAGTGATTCGCGCAGCCTCAATCTGTCAAACTCGGTCGCAATCGGGGTCTATGAGGCGCTTCGTCAGCACGGCTATGAGATGCTGTCCTCTGAGGGTCATCTGACAAAATTCCCTCGGTGACAGCGCAGAAATCCATCAAAAGTTCTTATCGGATAATGCAGTTTGCATCTGCTCCGAAAACTCATGACAGTTTGTTTATACTGTTATTGCAACGCTGAAATCCATGCTCAATATCTCATTTGCCACCTCGACAAACACCTCTCCGTTTGTGAACCCGTCGGGAACATCCTCCGCGACCGGGATTCCGGTGTAATAGTATGCGCCGTTCGCACTTGTGCCGAGCGGTGTGCCATATTCCGCACCGTATTTATCTCTGTATTCCGAGGTGACACACACAATTCGATATACCTGCGCCTTGACATCCGTATTGGGATCTGTGACATAATACAGAAAATGCCTGACCGCAAAATCGTCAACCTGTATCTCTTCCATTTCAAAATAGAAGCAATCGCGCCACGCCTCAGGAACATAAAAAGTAAGCTCCTCGCTCACAAAAGCATAGTCGACAAATTCCCACTGCATGTTTGCGGTAAACACGGTTTTTGAGTCAACGCCAAACTTAACCGAAGGTGTCTGCGCTATTTTCTCGGGCAGTGCTGCGCTTGGAGCTTGTCCGACAAGCAGATTTTCACCGCCGTTTAAAGTCGGGCTGACAAACACCGAGACATCGTTGTCTGACCTGTATTTTGCGCAGGCGCAAAGGGCAAACGCAATGCAAAAAATTGCCGAAATCAGGCATACCTTTTTCATCATGATTACTTCCTGTTGTCCGATATTGTGATTGACGATTAATAATCGCCATTTGGTTCATTCTGTATCTTATATTACCATATTTGAATCATTGGGATGCAAATATTACGCAGATTGCGGAAAATACACCCACAAGCGCCTGTTGGATTCTTCTCCAAGCTCAAATCGCCCGTCGTTCTCCTCTCCGTCAAGTCTGAAAATTTCAATTTCGGCACCTGTATCCGAGCACACCGCTTTTGCCGAGCGTATCAGGCTGTAAATACCGGCAGCGCTTATATTGCTTTCAATTTCGCTTATGTGTTTCGAATAAAGTGCGAGTATTTTTTCGGGAAATGCTTTGT
>JAVXQD010000042.1:0-8260 GCA_036644375.1 Oscillospiraceae bacterium | reverse complement strand
GCCG
This sequence comes from Oscillospiraceae bacterium, assembly GCA_036644375.1. Classification (GTDB taxonomy): domain Bacteria; phylum Bacillota; class Clostridia; order Oscillospirales; family Ruminococcaceae; genus CALWZE01. The sequence goes on along the minus strand of JAVXQD010000042.1, from coordinate 8,256 downwards.
ATTTCCACAAATTTTCATGCATCCCTGTTTTATCCGAACCCGTCAGAGTTCCGAACACCATAAGCTTTATCACGTCATTTCCCGTGAATCGAGATGCACCTGCATGCTTGCTGTACGTGATTATGCCGCTCTCATCATAAACGGCTATGTCATCGGCAAGAAAGTATTCGAGCTCTCCCATCTCGTCAATTATTCGCATAAGCTCATCGGTTCCAAGTGAAATATATCCGCTGATTTTTACGCTCAATGTCTCGCGTATCGCCGATTCTATGCCCAATATACCGCGCGACGCAAACAGCACTTCAAGCGTCTGCGGTGCCTTGTCATCAAGCACAACCATGCTCACGGGCAGCGCGCACATTATAATCCGATAGCTGTCCGTATCGAATCTCAGCATCGCAAGGGACATAAGCTTGTCCTTTTGGTTGCTGTCATATACCGAAACCATCAGATTGTAGCTCTTTGCAACACTTGCTACGGGCAGCTTGTCGGTTATCTCCGAGGCCTGCTCTGTCTGCGGAAATATCAAGGTGTTAAGTGAGCTGAACAGCACCGCTCCGGTATATACCGGCAAAATAAAAACCAACGCTATAAAAAATCCTTTTAAAAAATCCCGTTTTTTCTGTTTTCTTATATCTTTTTCATCCATTTTATTTACCTCAAATATGTTGGGAAGATGACATAAGTGTTGGCATATAAATGGAATTTAATTCAGGTCGGACAAACAGACAGCTGCGTGCTTGCCTGCTTCTCTACAACACCGAGCCGCATTTATTACAAATTTGATACAATATTTATTTAACTTGCAAAATTTATGTTGAAAGTATATAATAATTACAGTTTATATAATATTAGCAAACCTGATGAAAATCAGCGGCGCAAAACTACAGGGCCTACGTTTCGTACTTGGCAGCCAGTTGCAAGCTTTACATTTCCCTGCCGCCAAGCTTTTTGGCGGCTTTTATTTTTCTCAAAAAGCATATCAAACGGACAATGATTTTGCCCGATTCCATATTATACTTGCACAATCAATAAGGAGTTTACAATCATGAAAAAGCCTAAGGGTTTAAGAAAAATCAGGTATATGACTGTATTTGTCGTGCTTGTTTTAATATTGGCGCAGCCGTTTTCCTGTTTATCCGCCGCAATCGCACCCGAGCCGATAAACGGATATACTGTTGATATGACCGCCGACCCCTGCACCTATACGGTTTCGAAAAATTCGGCGGGTACTCTTTCAAAATTCGCGTCCGCATCCGAGGACGGCAAGGTGTGGACAGATAAATCGGTCTCTGACGGGGCGTTTTTTGGCAGCGGCGGTGAAGCTTTGATACCCGCACCCGAAAATGGCAATTTTAACGTCATGCTCTCTGCACTTGCGCAGCAGTATATCACAACAACCTCGACCGCCACCAGTGCGGTCGCCGCAGATGTTGTTCTTATACTCGATGTCACGTATTCGATGGAATTAAATAGTATACCGAAAGACCGCAACAGGCCGAACAAAGATATGATAACTCGCACAGAGGCGATGGTCGAAGCGGCAAACAAGGCAATCAAGGTAATCATGAATGCTAACCCCCAAAACCGAGTTGCCGTAACAACCTTTACTGCTTTACCTGCAAGCAAAGGCTCTGTCAAATGGACAAATGCATCGACAACACTGATGCCCCTCTCCGCCTATGCAGTTGCAGATTCTTATCTGACCTATTCAACTGAAAAAATCTCAACAGCCAATGGTGTATTGTCCCCCGGTAACGTTGTTGCTGTCGATGGCGGCACAAACGCACAGGATGGAATTCAATTCGGCGCAAATGTGCTCTGCACCGATATTGCCAAGCAGGATTTCGCAGCCGGCGGCACACGGCAGCCCTTCGTTTTGCTTTTAACCGACGGCGCTACATCGGCTGCAAGCAATGACTGGAACGGCGACCAAGCTGCGCTCGCCAACAAAACAAACAGGGAAGTCTATAAGGAAGATGTTCCTAAGCTCACTGCCTTGACCATTTTGACCGCCATGTATCAAAAAAGCCTCATTGATACGGCTTATACAAAATACAACAATGGCAAGCCAACACATGCAAATTTCTTCAACATCGGACTCGGAATAGATGAAAGCAAGGTTTCATCTTCACCCTCTGATGCGCTTGCACAGGCACTGCTTAAACCCTCTTGTGTGGCAAACGCAACAGATTCAAGTGTCAATATAAAAGCCGTTGATGTAAAGAATGAGCTGATTAAAGCCGCAAACGCCAAACCCGGATTTGAGAGCTATTCCACAGATTTCGTATACGCTGATAAATATTGTTACTTTGCCACAGCGGCGGATGAACTGCAGGTGGCGTTTGACGCACTTGCATCTGAAGTTAAAGTAGCCACCTCGGCTGTTGCCTCGCCCGTTTCTTCAACTGCAAACGGAGGGCAGGCAGTTGTGTTCACCGATACACTTGACCAATCTGTCGAAATGAAATCAGCCCCGATTGTGCAGTACAATGGCGCTAATTACATGGCACAGGCTCCGTCGGTTACCGGCTCAACAAGCACATATACATATTCTGAGCTTCCCCTGCTCTCGATCACATATGACAGCTCTGCAAAAACCGTTATCTGGAATATTCCGGATAATCTTTTACCTCTATATAAATTCAAGGATGAAAAAAACGCGGCATTGGGCTACAATTCCGCTCTGCCTATTCGCGCGGTATATCAAGTCGGTCTGACACAGGCTGTACAGGACGGAAACAAAGCTCTTGGGTCACCCTATTATCTCAATGCATTTTCCAATAGTGCAAAACCGTCATATGCAAAATTTATACCGACAATTGACAATCCATTTTACTATCATGTTGATAAGGGCATCCCGACAACGGTCGGAAAAGTGCTGACATCAGGCACAATAACCGCATCCGCCTCGAACCCTTACTATACGGGAGCTGTAATCACAAGCTCTGTTCACGACGGCACCCCGCTTACAAATGTTTATGTAACCTCGGCAATGACCGCAGCCGCTCCTGCGACATATTCGGCAGATCAAATCGGCACACTGCTGCCATCCTGTTCAAAGACCCCTGCAATGAACGGCTCCATGAGCGATTGTTCTCTTGCTAAAAGCGGTTCTGTCACACCGACTGCCGCTCAAGGCGCGGCTTTTGCCTCTAAACAGGCAAGCTATGATACTGCTGCAAGCACAAGAAACAAATCCGCCAATACAACGGGAACCTCTGCCGCATACTACTCACCGATGTTCACCGGCGGGCTTATGACCGTCGCGCTCGGAAACAACGGAAAATTTGTGCTGTCGGCACAAAATCAAATTACTCTCGGAGTAGACAAAGAAGCGGTTCCTCAGGGTGTGGAAACAGATATAACCTATCGGATTCCCGTTTCGAACAACTCGGGTGTCACAATCAAAAGCGCCGTGATAACCGACACCTTGCCCGCAGGTCTTACCTTTGTCGGCACAGACCATGGCGGAACCGACAGCGGCGGCGGGGTACTGACGTGGAATTTGAACGATTTTGCCGCTAACAGCTCGGTTGTTCTGACAGTTAACGCAAAAGTCCCCTCCACAGCCACGCTCGGCACAGTTTTTACCAACAGCGCCGTACTCACCGCTGATGGTACACGTACCGTCTCCAACTCTGTCACAACGCGAGTTTCCGCGCCTAACCAACCCACAATAACAGCCTCCGTGGATAAGCTTTCGGCACTTCCGGGCGACCCACTGAATTATACGATGTATGTCATGAATCCGACCGGAACCGAGTTTAAAAACGTCACAGTGGACAGCACCCTGCCCTCCGGGCTAACTTCGTCGGATTCCGATAAAAGCACAATTCCCCACATCGGTCCTTATCGAGTTGAAGAAGTCAAATTTGCTGCCTCAATTCCGAGCGGTTTAACTCAAAATCAGACTTATTCCAGAGCCGCAAGCATAACGGCTATAGACGGAAAATCACAAAGCAGCATAAACTCCAACACAGTCACAACAGCTGTATCGGCATTTGGCAGTCTGACACTCAGCACCGTATGGGATGATTTCGATAACGCTGCCGGGTTGCGCCCGACAACCACAGATTTAACCTTGGCTGCAAAGTCGGGTTCAACCGACATCACCTCGTCTGTTCTAACCGGTGCCAACCCATCCAAAGTGGTTTCTAACGGATCTGTTACGTGGAGCAATTTGCCGCTATATCACAGCGGCAGTCCCGTGTCATATTACATCAAACAAGCGGATGTAACCGAATACAGTGCGCCGGTATACGGCGGCAGCTCCAATTCCGCATGTTTAATCACTTTTGATTCAAGCGGCAGCGCTGCTGCCACGGTTACAAATTCTCTGCGTATTCAAGCTCCGACAATCGTCAAAAAAGCCACGGCAAGTGCCTTGCCCGGCGGCAAGATTGACTACACCGTCACTGTGTCCAATCCAAATGCATTTGAGCTTAAAAATATTGCTGTCTGTGACATTCTGCCCAAAGATTTGACGGCGGACAGCAGCAACATGGGCGGCGGTACAATCTCTTCCGGAACCATCAATTGGACGCTTGCGTCTGTACCGGCAAACAGCAGCATGGATATAGCCTTTTCGGCCATAGTTCCTGCGAATCTGACCTCGGGCGCAGCTTATAGCAACACGGCATCTGTAATAAGTGTTAATGGCAACACAAGCTCCGGCTTGACAAGCACCTCAAATTCCGCAGATACAAGCGTAGCGGCAATTACGACGCCCACCATCACAAAGACGGTTGACAAGGTATCGATTCTTCCCGGAGATAAGCTCACCTACACCATAACCGTTTCCAACTCAAATTTGACCCCTCTCAGTGACGTTTTGGTCACCGACACAGTTCCTGTCGGTCTGGTTGCAGATACCATCAACAACGGCGGTGTGAACAGCGCGGGGATAATCACATGGACAATTCCATCTGTTCCCGCAAAAGCGAACGGCGCGGACGGAACTGCATCTGTTTCATTTACCGCCACCGTGCCCGCCGACGCTGCCGATAAATGCGTATATAAAAATACAGCACAAATAGCGTCAGTCAGCAAGGATACTTCCAAAGCATCAATCTCCGGCGAAGTTACAAGCACCTATAACGCACCTGTTGCTCCGACAATTCAGATAATAGCGACGCCTGCGTCCGGAAATGTCAACCCTCTGCCCGGAGAAAAAATTACATATACCATCACAGTGACCAACCCCAACGCAACCCCGATAAAAGATGTCTCTGTGAGCGACAAGGTTCCCGATGGATTAAATGTCGGCACAATAAGCAATGGCGGAGTCAACAGCTCCGGTGTAATTGCCTGGACAATCGCTTCTGTTGCGCCGAGCGGCAGTGAAACCGTCTCGTTCGAAACTACTGTGCCGCCCGCTCTCACGGCCGGAGCAACCTATGATAATGCCGCCACAGTGGACAGTGTGGGTGGTGATGCCTCTCTTGCCGCAAAATCGGGAAATGTCAAAACTGTGGTTGTGCCGCTTGCAAAACTCTCAATAACAAAAATTGCCGATAAAACAGATGTGCAAATCGGAGATACGGTAACATACACAATCACCGTCACAAACAGCAACAGTGTCCCTGTGTATGGCATAGCCGTAACCGACACACTTCCTGCGGGGCTGTCCGCAGCCACTATCGGCAACAGCGGTATAAATACTTCGGGAACAATTACATGGCAGCTCGCGTCTATTGCAGCAAACAGCAGTACAGTGCTTTCATTCACTGCAACGGTGTCTGCAAGCCCGCAAAGTTCCGTTGTGACAATAAGCAATCTTGCGGAATTGTCAGTTAACGGCGATGCCTCGATGACAGTGGTCTCACAGCCCGCCGATATAACGCTTCCTGCAGTAATCCCTCCATCCGTCTCGATGAGCGTGAGCCGCACGGTAGCCTTCCCCGGAGACATACTGACTTATACCATCACCGTCAGTAACCCCAATCCCGTTCCCATATCCGATGTTCAGCTGCAAAGCAACATTCCTTCCGGACTTGCGGTTAAGTCGGTGAACAATAACGGTTCAAATCGCAGCGGAAGTGATGTTTCGTGGAATATACCCGCTGTTTCTCCTGTCGGCAGCGGCACAGCAGTAGGCAGCTCTGCTGTCACCTTCAGTGCACTGGTGCCCTCGGGTCTTGCAGGAAATGCTTCTTACGCAGCCGCTGCGGCAATTACAAGCGTGAACGGCGACGCAAATATCAAAAGCAATACCCCTCCGGTTGTGACAATCGTCAACGTTCCACCGCCCACCCTTTCAGGGGGCGCGGCCTCCACTCTGCCAGGAGTCTCATCGTCTGTGCCAAACAGCTCAAGCTCAAGGTTCGGTTCTCCGCAAACCGGAGATAACAGCTATACGGCATTATGGATTTTCACTTTCCTGATATCACTGCTTACATTTATCGCCGCGATAATATATCTGAAGCGCAAAAAGAAATAAAATACGGAACACAAAAAAACACACTCCGATGAGTGTGTTTTTTTTATTATGCTGCACATTGCAACATGGTGGGAGCGGATGGATTTGAACCATCGAAGTCTGAGACAACAGATTTACAGTCTGCCCCCTTTGGCCACTTGGGTACACTCCCATATATATAAACAGCCGAAGCTGTTCATTTTGTATGATGAATTATTTCAATATTAAAAAATTGGAGCTGGTGGACGGATTCGAACCCCCGACCTGCTGATTACAAATCAGCTGCTCTACCGGCTGAGCTACACCAGCATTTTTGTTGCTTATACATAGTACCATAGCGATTCATCTTTGTCAACGAATTAATTCAACAAAATACACCTGTCGAATTCACCTTAATTATAATGGGATAACATCTGTCTTTTAAAGCAACAAACCACGAATATTGCCCCACTTATTAAATACAGGAGGAAATATTTATGAAAAAAACTTTTGGCATAATAATCGCTTTATTTATGATTCTTTCCCTATTTACAGCATGCGGTGCAAAATCCTCACATGGTGAATCATCATCTGCAAATGACATCTCGGTACCCGAATCACCGCAAAGTGCGCCGTCACCGGAAAGTGCCGGCGGAATGGACGAGAAAGCTCTCGTCACCGCTAATCCCGATATCAAATCCGAATTCGGTCTGAAGGTTATTTATCGAGCCACTCTCGAAATTGAAGCCCTTGATTTTGATAAGAGTTATGCATCAATAATCTCTTCGGTCAATGAGCTTGGCGGGTACGTGTCAAACGAATATTCCTATGGCGGATTTAAGTACGACGGCAATCATTATGACTCCCGCCATTGTGAGCTGACAATCCGTGTACCATCGGACAAATACAGCCGGTTCCTTACAATGGGTTCGACATTCGGAAATGTAACGAGCACCTCAAGCAGCTCTGAGGATATCACCTCACAGTATATCGACACCGAGGCTCGTCTCAACTCTCTGAAAGCTCAGGAAGCAAGAATTCTTGAAATGCTCGATCAGGCAACAACCATCGACGATTTAATACGGCTTGAGGAGCATCTGTCAAATGTCCGATATCAAATCGAGAGCTACACAACCGAGCTTAATACGTATGAAAATCTCGTTTCTTTCTGCACTGTCACCATTCGTCTCGGCGAGGTTGATAACCTATCCGTCAACGCAGATACTTTCGGTTCTCGTTTCGGGTCTGCGGTAATCGGGTCATTGCGCTCAGTGTGGGCATTCCTGCAAAACTTTGTAATAATCATGGTCTATGCATTACCTTATCTTATTTTGGCGGTTATAGTTTTACTCGCTGTCAGAAAAGCAATCCGCATTCGCAAATCAAAAAACACAACCAAAAAATCCGATACGGAAAATAAGTCTGACGCTAAAAATTAGCATTTGATTGCAATTACGCGAAGCTTTGGTTATTTCATTATTCAAGAGGGTTTGAGAGGTCGTTTTAATCTCAAGCCCTCTTTTTTTAAAAGCGCTATTGTCATGTTCTTGAAAGTGTGTTACAATATTGCTCGTCATCGGGGCGTAGCGCAGCTTGGTAGCGCGCCTGCTTTGGGAGCAGGATGCCGCAGGTTCGAATCCTGTCGCCCCGACCAGTCGGAGTGTTCTTATAGGAATTCAGTTTCCTTATAAGAACACTCCGTTTTTATTTGTCTGCTTATTGTTTTAAGGTTATTTACGCCTTGAAACATCGTCATATCAAGCATTGGCTCGCCTATATTACCCAGTGCGTTCATCAAGTCGTTAAACGCGTACGCGCCCCCGCCTTTTTTCTTGTCAAAGGCCTTTTGCACCTCC
>JAVXQD010000041.1:17323-18897 GCA_036644375.1 Oscillospiraceae bacterium | reverse complement strand
ATTTATTTCGTATAGAGGATGGAGGCGAAATCACTATTACCCTTGATACAGGTGAAAAGCTGGAGCGCACCTGTCGATACATCGATGAAACCCACGCCGAGATTGGCAATAGCCTCTACCACATCTGTCAGTTTGCCGAGATTATGGAGCGAAACGGCAGCCGATACGCCCAGGAAAAGCCTATATTGCCTGAATCGTGCCATTCCACGCTACTCTCAAATGGAGAGCTGATTGTTATTAAATTTGGCGAAAAGGGATATTTCCCCAGTGAGTTTTCCGCAGTTGATTCATCACAAAACCGTATCTTTGCCGATGACCGCAACAAAAAGCAGGGCGTTACCAAGGCGCAGGAAGCGGCTATGCTTGCAGGCTCTGTATACGGCTGGAATTGCCCTGCCGCCAATCCGAAAAATTATGATGACAATGGCAAGCCGATTGACCCAGCTAAAAAGAAAGAACGGGGTGATGAGCGATGAATATGGAACTTAGAATCATGACACCCGAAGAACAGAAGTATGCCTTTTCCCAGAGTCAGCAGCTTGTGAGGGGGTGCGGCGGTATCGGGTATCTGCGTGGCGATTTTGCAAGTAGCGGCAAAGAGTTTTTTACCACTTGGTTTGACCATTACGCAAGCCGCAAAACCGATAAATTTAATGTGGAATTTGATGATGTGATAAACGCTCTACGTTCCGATGAGCAGTACGGCGGTATTCTAAAAGACAGAAATGCAATGAATTTCTATTGTGCCAACCAACCGGGAAGCAGGATGGAAAGCCGATATAACGACGAGTCCTTTGGCTTTCGTGCCGACACCGAAAATTATGCCTATCTCATTCGCTGCAATCCCCAAAAAGACGATTATAATTTTTGTATTTTCCCGTATATTGCAAAATGGCTTGACCTTAATATTGAACAGGCTTCCAAGGGCATTCGTTTTATCAATCCCAATTATAAAGAAATTTTTCGCATCCCGGATGGCGATAAGGTGCGCATTACAACTTCGGACGGTATAAAAGAGGATAGTGTCTGCCGATATATTGATGATTATCACTTGAAAGTTGGCATCAACCTGTATCATATCTGCGAGCTTGCCGAGAGCATAGAGCAAAACGGCAACAAAATCGTTCCACTGCGCTCTTCTCTGCCGGAGCAATGCTACTCTACCTTGCAGGATACCGGCGCGGTGGTCATTCTCAATCGAGGTGAAACTGGCTACTACAAGACAGACATCCAGTTTACGGATAAAGCTGATGCCAAAGCGATTGCCGAGGAGCACAATGGATTGCGTGGTGTGAGTAAAGCACAGGAAGAAGCTATGAAAGCCGGTTCCATGTTTGGCTTTGAAGTGACTGCCGCTGACCCGAAAAATTATGATGACAATGGCAAGCCGATTAACCCAGCTAAAAAGAAAGAACGGGGTGATGAGCGATGAAAGATGACAGGCACATCATTTGGAGCAATTACAACCTTGATTATAAAGACTGGAAAGACGACCTTGAAGCGGAATATCCCGATATGACCGAGGACGAGCGCAAAGAACTAATGGAAAGATAGGAGGTGTAACCTTGGAAAAT
>JAVXQD010000041.1:0-17313 GCA_036644375.1 Oscillospiraceae bacterium | reverse complement strand
ATGGTATACGTCAACGAAAATCACCTTAATGATGTGCGCGTCAATCTCAAAGTGCAGCTTTCCCGCCCGATATTGCGAGTAGCGGACATCGGGCGCTGGGATTGGCGCTATTCCGGCTACAGTGAAATTGACTCCGGCAATATTGCGGATTGCCTTTACAGCGGTATGGATTATGCCACTTGGTATGTTGATAAGTTGGGAGACATGCGTTGTGATGCCGTTCATCACGACGGCACCAATTACTACCTTTATCGCACCTATAAAGACAATGTTACAGAGGAACAGATTGATAGGCTAAAAGAAAAGATTTACAACGGGACGGCTACACGTGCTGATATAACGAGAATTACCCGCAGGCTTGGCGATGAGATTGCCAAAGTCTATGGGTTTTCCATTCCCCGTCAGCAGCAAAGAACAATGGAAAGATAGGAGGTGTAACCTTGGAAAATAAGTATGAGCAAATAACGAGATTGTATGAGCAAACCATAAAGCGAATAACAAAAAACGAAACAGAATGGCGGGGATTTCTCAGCGCCGCATGTTGCAATTACAAATGCAGATTTGAAGAACAGGTTCTGATTTATGCTCAGAATCCAAATGCTACAGCAGTATTGGAAATAGAAAAATGGAATAAAAACTTTGGGCGATGGGTAAACAAGGGTTCACACGGACTTGCCGTGTTTGATGAAAAGAATCGCGACAACATGCAGCTCAAATACTATTTTGATATTTCTGATACTCACGAAAGCCAATTGTCACGCAATGTACCAATATGGAAACTTAATGAACAAAATAACAGTGAAGTAATCGAATGTCTCGAAAATCGGTTTGGCATACAGGAGGAAAAAACAAATCTGCCTGAAACGGTCATATTGGCTGCACACAATGCCGTAGAGGACAGTATGCACGACTATTTGGATGAGCTTCTGCGAAAGAAAGATAATAGCTTTTTAGAGGATTTTGACGAGTTTAACGTCGGAGCAATTTTTGAGGATATACTAAAAAACAGCGTGGCGCACATGATGCTTACCCGATGCGGATTTGAGGCAGATGATTACTTTGACCCGGAGGATTTTAGCGGCATTGCCAATTTCACGACCAAAGAGACAATAAATGAATTGGGAACTGCGACGAGCGATATAGCCGAGATAGGACTCAGTGCAATAGCTTCTGTGGTTCGCGGGACACAAAAAAATGACAAAAGCAGAATTGTGAAAAATCAAAACCTGTTGTATAGTGGTGATAAGGAAAATACTTTATCGGAAAGGGATGACATATATGAAGCTGACATACAGGCAGGAGGGCGACTACATGCTGCCGAACTTGGCACTTCCGGAGGAAGGCGAGAATATCCCTATCAGAAAATACGGCCGGATGAGAAAGAGATATCTCATGGAGCATCGAAGGGGGGAATACGTGACGCTGCTGACAACGGGCAAGCTGAACGAGCATCTGAGGGAGGTAGACAGGATAGCGCAGGACAGGAGAGACTTATTAATCCCGCAGATGGCGAAGAACTACGGCGTGACCGAGGAGCTGAAAGCAAAAGACCAGATGCAGTGGGTTGGACTGATGAACAATATCGAACACTCGGTGGACGAGATGATTCGCGAGGAACTAATCTACGATTAGAATATTACGACCGAAGAACGGAGGACAAAAGTCTTCCGTTTTTTCATTCCGAAGATGATATCAAGGCAATCCTTAAAACGACTCCACATCTGGCCGCCAACAAGAAAGAGATTTCAGCCTTTTACGCGCTGCATAATGATGAAAAAGAGCGTGCGGAATATATCAAGAGTATCTTCAATGTGGATTACACCGAAATCCTAATTGCAAATAAACGGCGTGTAGGATACAAAAAAATGCAAAATGTTCTGCATCTATGGGAGGGAGCCTATATTTCACGCACCTCTCAAGGCTACTATGATTGGGGCATAATAGCAAAATACTACGAGGGTATGATAATTCTCGGAGAGTTTACGGACAATGCATCAAAATTGCCGAGCGTAGGGGAACAAATAGGATTGATAGAAGCGGAGAATACTGAAAAGTTCTCCGCTTTTGCTATGCCTCAGGAAGTCATCGATGCTGTGCTGCGACGAGGAAGCGGCATAAGCAATAGTCATATGAGAACGTATGAGCAGTATCAAAAAGGACATACACAGAAGGAAAACGCAGATTATCTCCGCGCGGAATATGGTAACGGAGGCATGTATCCCGCAATTATCGGTACCGACATAAAAGTTGAGTACGGAAGCAAGGGCCTTGAGATATCGCACAGAAAAACTGCTAATCAAGATGGGGAAATTATGCTTTCGTGGGTAAGTGTTGCGCATCGCATCGGTGAGCTTATCCAAACTGACAGATATATTAATAAAGAAGAAAAAGATAAGTATCCCGACTATCTCAAAGAAAAAGCAGCCGCTGAGGAGCGCGGAAAAATCGGAAACGAGTTTAACGATATCGCGCGTGAATTCAACAAGTACGAAACTGAAATAAAAAATACGTCAAAAAGTCTCAACCTGTATGTTCTTCTCGACTGCGGGTGGAAATTCAGAGTAGGGGACAAGATAACGAATAGCCTTACCATGCACGGCGACTACATATTGCCGCTCATGCGCAAGGCAATGGCTGACGTAATCGCGTGTGATACTAAATTCTCAGAGCGAGCTCAAAACGTACTTAGGCTTCTCGATAGCGAGATAGCAAAACCGCTGGAGCCGACCTTTGACGAGTTAAATCCGCCGCCCGAACCCGTCATGGAATATCATTTTTCTGTCGGTGATGTTGTATATCTCACAGATGGCAAATATGAGGTGCTTGCCGCAGATGACCGGGCGGTGCGACTATACGATGAAACCTTTCCGATATTTAATAAGGAGTTGTCACGCGCAGATTTCATAAAAGAACTTTCAATGAAGCATATGAATGACAGGCTGCTTGTTGAGAGCGAAATAGATGAGGACGCAGAATCCGAGCCGGTTGCCGAGATTAAGGCGACTGAGGATACCATTGCACAGACCGAGAAAAAACCGGATAGCATAGGACTTTCTATCGGCTTTTCAGGACATCCTGCTTTTTATGACAGAGAGTTTCATGACCGCAATACCAATCTGAGCTTTGCTCTCGGAAACAAGCTTCTTGGTGTTCTGGACGAAAAACAGCACAGAGAAAGACAGGACGAAAACAACAAGGTCGGGTGGTATCACAAGACCGATTTTGCAATTGCGTCGGTTGTGGGCGGCGAAGAATTTAACTATGACGGGCGGTTTGACATTGGTGACGGTGAGGGCGATTTAATTGCTCACATCAAGAATTACTATGATTACATGCTTTCCCCGGACTGTCCATTTACTGCCGAGTGGAAACGGAAGGGCGAGGACTATTACCGTGAGCAGATAGAGAGCCTGCATAATGGACGGGATATTTTCGTTCCATTTTTAGAGCAGCACACCGAACTGACCCCGGAAGATAACCATGCTTTGGCTGAAATAATGGCAACAGAGAACGAATGGTTTGTGCATGCCGAGGAAGCCGAGGAAAATCATTATCTTCAGGCAGAAATAGTTGCACCGACAGCAGATGACATTATCGAAAAAGAAATAAAAAAACCGCGAAACGCATCTTCTATTCTTTTCCCCGAAATATCATACGATGAGCGTTTGAACTTCGTTGTTGAGGAAGACTCTCTTGGCACAGGTGCACCAAAGGAACGATTTGCCAACAATATAGCTGCGATTCAAGTGCTCAAACAGATTGAAAATGATAATCGTCTTGCAACCGCCGATGAACAAGATATTTTGGCACGGTATGTCGGCTGGGGTGGCTTGTCAGACGCATTTGACGAGAGTAAAACAACATGGTCAAGGGAATTCGAACAGCTTAAAAATCAACTTACAGAATCGGAATACGCAGCTGCCAGAGAAAGTACACTGACTGCATTCTATACACCCTCAATTGTAATTGAGGCGATGTATAAGGCAATTGAAGGCATGGGTTTTAAAACAGGGAACATTTTAGAGCCGTCATGCGGCACAGGAAACTTTTTGGGAATGCTCCCCGATAGTATGTCGGAATCAAAGATTTACGGTGTAGAGCTGGACACAATAAGCGGTCGAATAGCACAGCAGCTCTACCAAAAGAGCAGTATTGCGGTGCAGGGCTATGAAAAAACCGAGCTTCCCGACAGCTTCTTTGATGTATCGCTCGGTAACGTTCCGTTTGGGCAGTTCAAAGTCGCGGATACAAAGTACGATAAGCACAATTTCCTTATCCATGACTTCTTTTTTGCCAAGACGCTTGATAAGGTTCGTCCCGGCGGAATCATTGCTTTTATCACATCCAAAGGGACGATGGATAAGGAAAGTCCCGCAGTGCGCAAATATATCGCACAGCGCGCCGATTTAATCGGTGCTGTACGACTGCCGAACAATGCGTTTAAAGCAAGTGCGGGAACCGAGGTCACATCCGACATACTGTTTTTACAAAAGCGTGACCACATTGTCGACATTGAGCCTGATTGGGTGTATCTGAGCACCGATAACAACGGCATTAAAATGAATCAATATTTTGTCGATAATCCGGATATGATACTCGGAAACATGGAAATGATAACCGGGCAATACGGCATGGAAAGTGCTTGTGTACCAAGAACGGGCGATGAGCTTGCGCAGCTGCTTGACGATGCCATGAGAAATATTAATGCGGAGATATCCGAGCCGGAGATTAACATTGATGACGAGGCAAACGCAGACAGAACAATATTACAGGCAGACCCGAACGTGCGTAATTTCAGCTATGCTATTGTTGATGGTCAAATCTATTACCGCGAAGACAGTGTAATGTCACTGCAACAAGTGTCTCTCACAGTCGCGAGTCGTATCAAGGGGTTGATTGAAATACGCGATTGCGTCTATGACCTCATTGAACTGCAAACGGAGGATTTTTCCGACGAACAAATCAAGGCAGAACAGTGCAGACTCAATGGCCTATATGATACATTTGCTGCAAAATACGGATATATAAACACGCGCGGAAACGAAATGGCATTCGCTGAGGACAGCGCATATCCACTGCTGCGCTCACTTGAAGTCTTAGATGATGAAAATAAGGTCGTTGGCAAAGCGGATATGTTTACGAAGAGAACCATAAAGCAAAGAATAATTATCACTCATGCCGACACGGCAGTTGACGCGCTTGGCGTGTCGCTCGGCGAAAAGGCTTGTATAGATATAGAATTCATGTCAAGTCTCATGGGCGGAATTGATAGAATCCCCGACATCATAAATGATTTGGAAGGAATCATGTTCAAAGACCCGAAATCCATTACCGATAATCACGACAGGTGGGTAACTGCGGATGAATATCTGTCCGGAAATGTGCGTAAAAAGCTGGCAGAGGCGATTGAAGCAAACGAGCAATCCAATGGAGAATTTAGCAGTAACGTCAAAGCGCTCACTGCGGTGCAACCAAAAGATTTGACAGCCGGAGAAATTTACGTGAAGCTCGGAACTACATGGCTGCCCACTAAGGTTATAGAGGACTTTGTGTTCAACCTATTGGACACACCGTGGTCTGTTAAAAACAAAATGGAGGTTCTTTACTGTGCCCATACCTGTGAGTGGAACATAACAGAGAAAGGCCGTGACCGTGGCTCGGTGAAAGCAAGCCATACCTATGGCACAAAACGCATAAGCGCATACAAGATAATAGAGGATACCTTGAATCTTCGTGATGTGCGTATCTTTGATACCATTTATGAGGACGGAAAGGAAAAACGAGTCCTCAACAAAAAAGAAACCGCATTTGCGCAATCTCGGCAGGAACTCATAAAATCAAAATTCGCAGAATGGATATGGGAAAATCCAAAGCGTCGCGAAATGATTTGCGCAATGTACAACGAGCGATTCAACAGCATTCGGAATAGAGAGTATGACGGAAGCTTTCTTCAATTTGCGGGAATGAATCCGGAAATCAAGCTTTTACCGCACCAAATTAATGCAGCAGCGCGTATTATCTACGGAGGAAACACGCTCTTAGCGCATTGCGTGGGTGCGGGGAAATCCTATGAGATGATTGCGGCGGCGATGGAAAGCAAGAGACTTGGATTATGCAACAAACCGCTTTTTGTAGTGCCGAACAATATCGTCGGGCAATTTGCATCAGAGTTTTTGCAGCTCTATCCGTCTGCAAATGTTTTAATGGCCACAAAACGCGATTTTGAAAAGAAAAATCGCAAAAAGCTATGTGGTAGAATTGCAACCGGTGAATATGACGGTGTTATTATTGGACACAGTCAGCTCGAAAAAATACCAATGTCTATTGAGCGACAAGCGGAGATGCTCAACAGACAAATCAGTGATATTGTGGATGGCATAAACGACATGCAGCGCAATAACGGCGAACACTATACTGTAAAGCAAATGGAAAAAACGAAGAAAAAGCTTCAAGCAAAGCTCGAAAAGCTCAATGATGCGACTCACAAGGACAGCGTAGTAACCTTTGAGCAATTGGGAGTAGACCGACTTTTCACGGATGAGGCGGATTTGTTTAAAAATTTGTTTCTATATACCAAAATGCGAAACGTTGGTGGCATAGCTCAAGTCGAAGCACAGAAATCAAGCGACTTGTATATGAAGGCCCGATATCTCGACGAGCTGACAGATAACCACGGAACAATTTTTGCGACAGGTACTCCGGTGTCTAATACAATGGCGGAGCTATATACCATGCAACGATATCTGCAATATGACGCATTGGAGCGGCAAGGATTACAGCATTTTGATGCATGGGCGGCACAATACGGCGAGACCGTAACGGCGTTTGAGCTAAAGCCGGAGGGAACCGGATTTCAACAAAAAACTCGCTTTGCGTATTTTCACAATTTGCCGGAACTTATGTCTCTTTTTTGTGAGGTTGCGGATATTCAAACCGCAGATATGCTTAAGCTGCCTGTCCCTGTTGCACACTATGAAACAATTATTACCAAGCCGAGCGAAATTCAGAAGGAAATGGTTGCGGCTCTTGCCGTACGCGCAGATAATGTGAGAAATGGTTTAGTGCAGCCATATGAGGATAATATGCTGCTCATCACTAATGACGGACGAAAGCTCGCACTGGATCAGCGCGTCGTGAACTCAATGCTGGGGGATAATCCCGTAAGCAAGGTTAATTCATGCGTGGACAACGTTTACAGAATATGGGACGAAAACAAAGCTGATAAGTTGACGCAGCTTGTTTTTTGTGACATGTCAACGCCTAAGCAAAATGGTGTATTCAGTGTCTACGATGATGTAGTTGCAAAACTTATTGGCAAGGGCATACCTCCAAATGAAATTGCTGTTATTCACGATGCTGATAATGAGGAGAAGAAAAAGATACTGTTCTCGAAAGTTCGCTCCGGACAGGTAAGAGTTCTTCTTGGTTCAACGTCAAAGCTCGGAGCCGGAACTAATATTCAAGACCTCATCATTGCATCCCATGACCTCGATGCGCCTTGGCGGCCGCGAGATTTAGAGCAGCGCTCCGGTCGAACAATACGGCGTGGAAATAAAAACAGAGATGTTTACATCTATCGGTACGTAACAGAGGGAACATTTGACAGCTATCTATATCAGATGCTTGAAAATAAGCAGCGGTTTGTTTCTCAGATTATGACATCAAAGCCTGCACTCAGAACTATCGCAGATGTTGATGAATCTGCGTTATCCTATGCGGAAATCAAAGCACTTGCAACAGGAAATCCGCACATCATAGAAAAGTGCAATCTTGAAGCCGACGTTGCAAAGCTCAATATGTTGAAATCCGGATTTTTAAGTCAAAGATATGAGCTGGAGGACAGGATTTTAAAAGATTACCCACAAGAAATAAAACGTCTCACTGAAACAATTGAGGGCTTGAAGCAGGATATACAACAAGCCGCCGAAAATACAAAGCCAAATTTAGAAGATTTTTCGGCGATGATAATTGATGGGGTAAGCCTTACGGAAAAAAAGGCGGCAGGGACGGCAATCCTTAAAGCGTGTAAAAGTATGTCAGAATTAAAAGCGATTGAGTTAGGCAGGTATCGTGGATTTGATATGAGATTATCTTTTGACGCGTTTTGCAAAACACACGAAATTACGTTAAAAAACAAGTTATTGCACACTATTAAGCTTGGAGATGATTTATATGGAAATATAACGCGTATTGATAACGAACTCGAAAATCTACCGGCAAGACTGACTGCAAGCGAAGAAAAGTTAAAAAATACAGAAATACAGCTTGTAAACGCAAAGGAGGAAGTCAAAAAAATATTCCCGCAGGAGAAAGAAATGGAACAAAAAATGGCGAGGTTGAATGAATTGAATATCATATTTAAATCAGACGAAAAGGACACGCCGCTAATTGATTGTATACCGGATGAAAACGACAAGGAAGAACCGGGCCGCAGAGCGGCGGCGCAAGAGCGATAACGTGCTTTTTCATTGTTATGCGCAGTTGAAAATGGTATACTTATATTAAGAACTATGAGGTGAAAAAATGCAGATAAAAGAGCTGATTGCTAAAATTGAGAGATTTCATGCTGCAATACAAAGCTACAGACCACTCAGTTCCGAGGAAGTAAGGGAGCTTGATAACTACTTTCGAATAGGCTCTACCTACAGCTCCAATGCGCTGGAGGGCAATTCGCTATCACTCAACGAAACTAAAATACTGATTGAAGACGGAATAACGGTTGGCGGAAAGCCCATTCGTGACTGCTACGAAGCCACGGGACACGCAAAAGCCTATGATTTCATGCTAACAGCAGCGCGGCGAGATGAAAGTATGAACGTGACCGAGGAACTGATAAAGCGTCTGCATTACCTATTTTACTGTGGAATTGATGAAGAAGCTGCGGGGCAATATCGGGAGCATCAAGTATTTATAACAGGTACGTCATATTTACCTCCTGCACCCGAAGATGTCCAACCCCTCATGTCGGATTTTGTAGATGAGCTTTCACAAAGGAGTGCCTTGCATCCTATTGAGATAGCGGCGTTTGCGCACCGACGATTGGTTGATATCCATCCCTTTTCCGATGGTAACGGAAGGACGGCAAGACTGTTGATGAATCTTATTCTGGTGAACAAGGGCTACTGTATCATATCTATACCACCTGTGCTTCGTCACGAATATATCAGTGCATTACAGCTCGCTCAGCGCGAAAAAAAACCAAGAGACACCGAGTTTATTTCACTTATTGCCGAATGCGAGATAGAGGCGCAAAAGGACTATTGCAGATTGTTCAGAATTGCACTGCCAAAGGAGGATGCCTAATGAATTACGCTAAGCTGGAGTGCATGAGGGATGAGCTCAATAAGATTAAGCCCTCTTTACCAAAATCGGCGCTGGATAGCTTTGAAAAAAGTTTTGAGATAGAGTATGCACATAATTCGACTGCAATTGAGGGAAATACTCTGACTTTGATTGAAACAAAAACAGTCCTTGAAGATAATATTTCCGTTGGTGGTAAATCACTGAGAGAAATCTATGAGGTGGTCAATCATAAAAGAGCATTTTGCTATGTGAAAGACTGTATTGTGGCCGGAAAGTCACTTGATGAGAATATAGCCAAGGATATTCACGCCATCCTCATGGACAATATTCTTGTCGGAGGGGTTTACAGAGCGTCAGCTGTCCGAATTACCGGTGCAGCGCACAAACCTCCCTCACCCGGCGACATGTACACTCAAATAAAACTGTTTTTTGCGGAGCTGCCATTTAAAGATGAATTGAACGCGATTGAGCTTGCGGCATATACACATGCGGAGTTTGTAAAAATACATCCGTTTGAGGATGGAAACGGGAGAACTTCGCGGCTGCTTATGAACTATCAATTAATGAAAAATCGATTCTTGCCTATCTCAATACGCAAGGAGAATCGCTTGCCATACTTTGAAGCACTCGAGGAATACGCCGTTAAAGATAATCTCGTACCGTTTGCCGAAATGTTGGCTGAACTTGAGAAAAGTACGCTGCAAGAGTATTTGTCTATCGTTCCGAGGCATAAGGCGCAAGAGCGATAATCAATAATTCATAACATAATAACGCTATTGGCAAAAAGCCGACTTTCGATTTTGAGAGTCGGCTTTTTGTTGCGAAATAACAAAGGAGCAAAAACTATGCCATACATTGACAATGAAATAATATTGAAAGCAAAAAAAATGGATTTGCTGACCTATTTGCGAAGCTACGAACCAAGTGAGCTGGTGCATGTGTCCGGAGAAATCTATAGCACAGTGACGCACGATAGTCTCATCATATCTAATGGAATGTGGTGTTGGAATTCACACAGCATCGGTGGAAAATCGGCACTTGATTATTTAATAAAAGTCCGCGATATTCCATTTATGGAAGCGGTGAAGATGATTGCAGGGCAAACGGCGGCGCGTCCTATTGAGCTTGTAACTCCGAAACAGAAACCCAAAGTGCCAAATGAGTTCAAACTGCCGAAGGCAGCGCACAGTGATGAAAATGTAATAGTATATTTGCGCTCACGCGGTATTGACCGAGCTATTGTTATGCACTGTATGCAAAATAAGCTGATTTATGAAAGCTATTCTAATCACAATGCTGTTTTTGTCGGGTATGACAGCAGCGGCAAAGCCAAATACGGAAACTTGAGAGGGACAAGCGGATTTGCATTCAAAGGTGAGGTGCAGGGCAGCGACAAGCGATATTCATTTAGCCTAAAAGCTGTTGTCCCAAATAGCACCGTTAATTTTTTTGAAAGTGCCATCGATGCACTCTCGTACGCTTCGCTGCTTAAAATTCAGGGGCTCGACTGGCAAAATAAAAATCTCATTTCTTTAGCCGGAGTATTTCGACCAAAACAAAACGGAGAATCCGCATTGCCATTATCATTGCAGCAATACCTTAATGACAATCCTATTACGAAGAAAATTGTGCTGCGGCTTGATAATGACGAGGGCGGACGACTTGCATCAAAAGCAATTAGAGCAGCTCTGTGCGATAGATATGAAATAGAGGAAAAGCCCGCGCCCACAGGCAAGGACTTTAATGAGTATTTATGCAAAACATTGGAGTTGCCTATCCGACACGATAAGCCGATAACAAAAAAACCTAAACAGAGTGAAAATGAGAACCGATAGCAAGCCGGTGCTTTGACCAAAACCAAGAATATAAGATACGAAAGGCAGCTTAGCATTAATGAGCTTTTTTTCAAAGGAGATACTATGATTAAACCGATTCTTAAAAAGTGCTTGATTTTCACATTGGTTGTCTTTATGCTTAGTTATATTAGCTATGCAATTAGGATGAAAGGCGGAATGAGCATGGACTTTAGTTTTCTATTAACCTTGGAATTTTGGGTGGGTGTTCTTCTTAGCTTGATTGGAGCAGGCGTAGTATTCATAGTTGGATGCTTTAACTTTTTAAAACGCGTACCCGAAAAGACATATGAGAAAATAGACAAATTAATAAATGCCAGGTTGAGTAACGAAACCACAAATCATAATACGATGATGCAGGGACAGGAAGGATTAGCTGTAAAGCATGAGGTCTTGTCGAAAGAGCATCTGGATATTTCAAAAGATATACAGTTTGCAAGTCACAATGTAGCCGAGATAAAGTCCACAGTGTTCAAACTCAACGAAGCGGAGATAAGAAAAGAAAATGAGTATAAGAATTTAAACGACGAGCAGAAGAACATATCGGTATCAATAAAAACCATTTCGACATTGGGCGACGAAATGACAAAGCTTAAATCGGAAACGGTAGAGCTTCAAAATCAGAACAAAAAGCTTATAAACGAGGCAAGAGAGGCAGAGCTTAATAGTGATTTCACCCGCGAGTGTATCAATCGCATCAAAAATGAGCTGACCGAATCCAAAGAAACCATATTGGAACTTAAAGCCGAATTAAAAGCAGTTACACTGGAAAAGGACAGCTTGAAAGAAAAAGCTCGAGCGCATAATCCGAAAAACAGAAATGATGATATGGAGCACTGACCTCTGTTTTGCCTAAAAAATTCTCCAACTGGAGCTTAGACTTAAGCGTTGACCAAACAAAACACATAATATCTGAAAACAGCTCAGCATTAATGAGTATTTATGCGTGAGGCAGGATATCCCGATAAGGGAAGATAAGCCGATTCCAAAAAGGAAAAGAGAGCAGAATAGCTGCCGATAAATATCCAAACGCGAGATGCAGTAGCATGAATTACTCATATCGGCAAAAAAATGCAATTTTTAATTGCGATAAATACGCTATAATAAGAAATAGAATAAATCATAGACGGTGGGGATTAAAACGAAACGATTTAATTTGATGCACAAAAACGTAATGGTGGCTGAAATAACGTTGGAGAACGGCGCAAATACAATCAGGAAAATTCAATCGGTACATAATATTGCCCATTTGCCTGTTGGTGTCGGAGTGCAGGGCGGGAGTATTAACCGTGCCGACTTGAATGAATGGTGGATTGACAGGAGTATCCCGTATAGCCGTGATGGGCTTTATCGTGTTCTTATGGATTTGAATTTGAGCAATACCCAAAGTTTGTTGGATAAGAGTTTCGGATTGAGTCTGTCAGACCAGTATTGGATATGTCCGATTGATTCGGGTTTAACATGGAATGATGTGAATTTCTTTGACAAAAGCTTTTCTGAGGATATGGGAAATGCTCTTGTCGGTAATATACAGGCAAATGAGGAAATAGATTTAATGTCTCCCGATAATACCTCAGACGGCTGGCTAAAAAAGAGATGGACAATAATAAATGGAAATCGCTGTCTTTTAAAAGCAGGAGGGGGTGCAGTTCAGCAAGAGCCATACAATGAGGTTTTTGCAAGTGCGGTCATGTCAAGTTTAAGTATTCCGCATGTCGAGTACTCCTTGATACAGGATGATAACGGATATCCATTCAGCGTTTGCAAAGATTTTATTACTCAGCAAACCGAACTTGTCACAGCATGGAATGTTATGAAAACCGTCAAAAAAGAGAATCATGTATCCGTTTATTCTCATTTTCTTAATTGCTGTGAAAAGCTGAATATCTCAGATATACAAACGTTTGTCGATGGAATGATAATAACGGATTTCATAATTGCAAATGAAGATAGACATCAAAACAACTTCGGTGTGATTCGCAATGCGGAAACCTTAGAGTACGTCGGAGCAGCTCCTATTTACGACAGCGGCAGCTCGCTGTGGTTATCAACGCCGACGTCACGTATAAAAGCAACGGAAAGCATACCGTGTAAGCCATTTAAGAACAGTCATATCGAGCAGATAAAGCTTGTAAGCAGTTTCGAGAATTTTGATGTATCTTCTTTATCGGGTATAGAGGACAAGTTCAGGGAAATAGTAAAGGATTCATTTTTCGTAGATAAAGCAAGAACTGATGCAATTGCCTACGCAATCAAAGGCAGAGTTAAAATGCTTGTTGAAATATCCAAAAGTCATACGAAGTCCGAATATGCCACAGCAACTGAAAACGACGTTAGAGTTAACATTAGGTATTCGGGCCAAGAGCGATAATTGGCAGTTTGGAGGTTGAGCGGAAAGGCCCCTTTCCCCCCATACCCTCAAACCAAAACAAAAAGACCAAGACTCAGAAAGATAAAATTATGGATGATAAAATAAACAGATACGATGAAACCACAGGGCTTCCGATTAATAAAATCTATTACGAATGCGGTTTACCTGAAATTCTACAAAATTCAATTAAAGCCATGGTGCTTTCGTGGGAACGCATGGATGCCGGAGAGATAGATTACAGGGCAGATGTGTACTACAGTGATTTAAACGCTGACATCGGGTGCGCAGAGTCGGACGGACAAATATCAAGCGAGCAGGCTTGGTACTTACGAGAAAAATACCTTAGGGTGGATAGGAGTGAGAATACTTGATTGATTTTACAAATTCACCCTTGCGAAACAAAGCGTATGCCGGGGCTAACGGAAGTAAAATATCCGTTTTATATAATGATGAGCTGTATATGTTAAAGTTTCCTTCGGTTTCTAAAATCAATAAAGAGCTTAGTTATACGGATGGGTGTATTTCAGAGTACATTGGTTGCCGCATTTTCGAGAGCATCGGTATACCTGTTCAAGAAACCTTGCTTGGAACATATCTGAATGGCAAAGAGAAGGTTGTTGTTGCGTGCAAGGATTTCACAAAACATGGATTGGTTTTTCAAGACTTTGCTTCTTTAAAAAACACAATCATAGATTCAGAGCACAATGGTTACGGAACAGAGCTTGATGATGTTCTTAACACAATTGAAAAACAACGAGCAATTGACCCAATCATTTTAAGGGAACGGTTTTGGGATGTTTTTATAGTCGATGCGTTAATTGGCAATTGGGACAGGCACAACGGCAACTGGGGCTTCTTGTACGACAGTTCAACCGATGAAACAACACTTGCTCCGGTATTCGATTGCGGAAGCTGTTTGTTCCCTAATGCGGGAGCTGATATTATGCAACGAACAATTAATGAGGCTAAAGAGCGAGATGCTCGTGTTTTTTCCATACCGCTGCCTGCGTTAAAAGTAGATAACCATAAAATTAATTATTTTGATTTTATATCCTCCCTTAAAAATAAGGATTGCAATAAAGCATTAAAAAGAATCGTTCCGAAGATTAGCTTGGTAAAAATAAATTCCATTATAGAGGGAACACCATATATTACCGATTTGCAAAAAGAATTTTACAAAACGATGATTACCGAGCGCAAGGAACGAATTTTGGATTTCTCTTTGAGCCGATTGATTGCAAGGGAAAAAGAACACCAACAGCAGAGATAATCGAAAGTTAAATTACTACCCTAAGCAGCTATCCGCATGGATGGCTGTTTTCATTTTAAAAAAACGAATGAGGATATAAAATGCATGAAGCACCTGAATATGATTTATTATTTTGGCTATTTATTAACTCCCCCGGTGTATTACTAATACTGGCGTCGATATTCGGAACGATTCTTGATATAGTAACCGCATCGTTAAAGCGTAGGCTTGACGGAATGATGTTAAGACAAGCTGCGTTTTATATCAATATGATTTGGGGAATCCTTTTTTATTACTATTCGCCGCTGCGAGAAACTACCTCTTGGAATGTTTTTATAATTGCATGTACAGCGTTGGCTATAAGCTGTATAATTCGATTAAAGTTAAAATTTCCAAAAGGAGCGACATATTATATGAAAGAGTTCATAAAAAACGCTGCTCGGATAACTGATACTATTGGAAATATGGTTTCAGATATTACAAAAAAGATAAATATGCCGGATTGGTGTAAAAGCTTTGTGAACTTTACAATTCTGACTGCGATATTTTTATTGATACTATTTAACGGTAATATTGCAACAACAGCTTTGTGCATCGTACTGTTATTTGTCCTATCTGCAATAAACCTACACAGCGCTTTACATTCCTGTTCGGGTCTGCTTGCCTATTGGTTCTGTGATTGCCTTGCAATTGCAGTGTTTTTGGTTGCGCAAGGGCTAAAAGTCACATGGATTGATGTATCTCTACATAAGTATGCCTATATAGTATTTATACTTTTCTATGCTTTATTATGGATTACGAGTACATTAATTGCCGACGATGACCCTGCGAAGCTTGCAAGCTCTATAATAAATACTATGGTTGCCATAATTACGGTTATAGCAAATATATTGCTTGAGATTTATTCTGAAAATATTGCAGCACTTTTTGCAAGCGAAGGCCATATGAATGGGGTGGAGGTGCTTCTTCCGACAGCAATAAACATGATGTTGCTTCCGATTTTGGCAGCAGGAATATTAGCTTCATTAGCTAAGGAGGTGCAAATCTACTGCCGTAAACCCTAATTAAACGCATGAACTCTAAAGCAGCCGTCTACATGGATGGCTGTAAAGGAATATATGCATTGACTTGTTTAGTTCACTGCGCTAACATTAAATACGAAACCGTAACATCTAAGATTTTAAAAGCGGAGGAATCCATATGAATAACAGTTACTCTCTGCGAATTTTCGATACCGACCTTGCTACTTTTTCTTTGGAGCAAAGTGGTATTGAAGGATTGCAAGCAGAAATAGAAACAATAAATGAAGAGCATCGAGAACTTTTCCCTCTTGATATGCCGATGGATGGGGCAGGTATTGTAAGGTGGCTCAGGAACCGTGTCATTCCAAAAAACAGGGCATTTGTTGATGAAATTCTTCGGTCTCTTAAGTTGACCGCAAATGACACAAAAGGAATTATAGATGTGTGCAAGGGCCTTTCCTTAAATGACAGCTATTGGATTGTTCCGCAAAATTTCACAGGTAAGTTTTCCGAATACAACCTTTTTGAAAATCGATTTTCCGAAATACTCTCATTAGTAGCATATACGGGGGCAGGGCGGAGTCAAGAAGCATTTTCAACATCTCCTGAGCTTACTACAGGGGGAATGCTGCCAAAGGCTTGGAGATTTATTGAAAATGATGGAATTTATCTGTATAAGGGGGGGACGGTCGGTGCCGCCAATGCAGGCAATGAACCATTCAGTGAATTTTATTCAAGTCAGATTGCGGACGCAATGGAAATCAACCATGTTCACTACGACATAGAGAACTGGAAAGGGATAACGGCTTCGAAGTGTGCGCTGTTCACGGATATTAATACGTCTTTTATTTCTGTAGGTAGGTTGATAAGAAGCGGAGGAATAAAAGCATGTGCAGAATACTATTCAAAACTTGGTTCTGAGTTTTTGCAGCAGCTCGCCGACATGCTGGTTTTTGATGCAGTTATATATAACGAGGATAGGCATTTCGGCAATTTCGGATTGCTGCGAAATAATCATACAGGTGAAATATTGTCCCCTGCACCGATTTTCGATAATGGACTTTCGCTCTTCAACTATGCAATGCCCGGTGATATTAATAATTTAAGTGAATACGCACTCACGCGACGACCGGTATATAACGATGTTACTTTTGAAAAGTTATGCATAGAGGTTATGGGTAAAACTCAGCGTCAGAAACTTCGCAGATTGATTGGATTCAAGTTTACACGACATCCTCATATTAATCTCCCAAATGAGAGGCTGGTCGCAATCGAAAAGCACATTCAACGTCGTGTGGGTCAACTTCTTGAGCTGCCGATAAAGGAACGCCATACGGTCGAGCGCGAACGATAAAAACCATATTAATAGTAACAAAGCAAAAGCAGCCTCCATATAATGCAGGCTGCTTTTCTTAGTGGAAAAGCTCAAGCGCGGCAATAAAAAAGCATTTTTTTCTATCGGTAAAACGAAAAAAGAAATCGCAGATTTCACTACCAGCAAGCATCGTAAATGTA
>JAVXQD010000040.1:0-19094 GCA_036644375.1 Oscillospiraceae bacterium | reverse complement strand
CACCGTCATAGCTGTCACGGCCTGCACTTGAAATGACGACCTGGCCGGCATATTTGACCCGCTTCTTCCTTCCGCTGAAATTCAGCATTACAGTCGCGTGCCTGCCCTCGAACTTGCGTGTATACACAAGCACGTTTCTGTCGGATTCAAGCAGCTTGAAGCTCCCATATCTGAGCGTCTCGCTGAGCGAGCGTATGCGAATCATATCGCGATAATAGCTTCTGATTGAAAAAGGATCCTTTTTCTGGGCTTCAACATTAATATTGCGGTAATTGGAATTAATTCCGAGCCACGGC
Source organism: Oscillospiraceae bacterium (assembly GCA_036644375.1). Taxonomy (GTDB): domain Bacteria; phylum Bacillota; class Clostridia; order Oscillospirales; family Ruminococcaceae; genus CALWZE01. Next base: position 18,798 of record JAVXQD010000040.1, on the reverse strand, counting down.
TTGCCGACTGTAAATCCCGCATTCTCGCTTGTATCCCATTGCATCGGAGTGCGCGCGTTGTCGCGCGAGGTCTTCTTAATGAGATACCACCGCAGACAGTGCGGGAAATGCAGCCTTTTCATCATAGTGTCGACATTTTTCGATTCCACATCGTTCAGCTGCTCCATTCCCGTAAAATCAAAGTTGGTCATCCCTATTTCCTCACCCTGATATATATATGGCGTTCCGCGCAGCGACATCAGCATAGTGCACAGCATTTTTGCAGACTGCTCCCAGTATTTTCCGTCATTTCCGAAGCGAGACACACTTCGCGGCTGATCGTGATTTTCAAAGTAATTCGCGTTCCACTCAAGTGCGTTCTGCCAGCGTTCAAAGGTTTGACCGAATTTTTTCGCATTGAACCTGTGCTTGAACCACTTGACAAAATATTGGTCTGTTTCCATATGCTCAAACGAGAATATCATGTCGAGCTCATGCCTGTTTGTATCTGTCAAATCCCTGCCCATTTTGGTGTTTACAAAAACAGTCTCACCAACCGTAAAGCAGTCATATTTATCCAAAACCTCCTCGCGAAGCTCGCGCAGGATTTCGTGGTTGCCCTCCTGTGAGATATAGTGCTCGCTTCCGAGCAGAAACATCTGCTTTTTGCCATCCTCAAGCGAGGATTTGTACAGTACATTTATAACATCGCACCGAAATCCGGACACGCCCTTGTCAAGCCAAAAGCGAAGAATGTTTTTCACCTCTTCAATGACCTTTGGATTGCGATAGTTTAAATCCGGCTGTTTTTTGGCAAATAGATGCAGATAATATTCGCCGCTTTTTTTATCGAGTTCCCAGCAGTCCTCAGCAAAAAATGACGTCCAGTTATTCGGCGCTTTGCCGTCTGCCTTTGCAGGTCTCCATATGTAATAGTCCCGATATTCGCTGTCTTTGTCGCGGCTCTTTTGAAACCACTCGTGTTCATCCGATGTGTGGTTTATAACCAAATCCATGATTATCTTGAGATCAAGCTGTTTTGCACTCGCAAGCAGAGCATCCATGTCAGCCATCGTGCCGTACTCCGGATTGATATTGCAGTAATCGCTTATGTCATATCCGTTGTCGGCGTTTGGAGAGCAGTATAGCGGAGAAAGCCAAATCGTGCCGATTCCAAGCTCCTTAAGCTCGGGCAGCCGCCTGATTATACCCTTAATGTCGCCTATTCCATCACCGTTTGAATCCTGAAAGCTGCGGGGATAAATCTGATAAACCACTCGGTCCTTGCACCACTGTTTCAAAACAATCACTCCTTATGTTGGTCGGATAATGTAGTATTTCGCACTTTTTGAACAAATAAACGCATGTGCATCATCAATAATATATATAATATATACTACATCAGATATACTCATCGGTCAATAATAAAATTAAAAACGGCGAGATTTTTATCCCGCCGCAACCTGCCGAAATATTTTATTCAAAACCTGTAAGCGCATAGGCCTTTCTTATTTTTACGGAACGATTTTAATGAAATTAAGCGAAAGTCAGTTGGAGATGCACATAATGAGATATAATACGTAAAACCGGTGCGCCATCAAGCGGCAAGACCGATTTTTTGCATGCTATCAGAATCAAAAAAATAAAGTTTCCGAAAGACAGATTCCTTTGAACCCGCATATTAAATCTCACTCTGCGCTTAATTCGCAGCTATACTTTTAGTATATCCTGAGTAGTTTTTAACAATCAGCTGAATCTGCTGTGATATCAGCCTGTGTCCTTCGGCATTGGGGTGCATTCCATCCTCACAGAGCAGTGACGCATAGTTGGCTTTTGCTAAAAACGCACTTCGGATATCCAGCATGGGAATGGAATATTTCACGGCAAGACCGGCAACCTCATTGCTGTAGGACTCGTGCCAGCGATAGGTATAATCCACGTGACCGCCGAGCCATTGCATCAGATTGTTTTTATTCAAGCCCCTACTTACCCAATCAAAAAAGCGCTGAGCATCAATGGGAGGAAGATTCATCAAAACAGGCTTCCCGCCCATTTTTACAATTTTTTCTATTATTGCGCTATAGCTTTCCACAAAAACATCAAGCGGGGTTTTGGGAAGAAATTCGCCGCTTGGATTTTCTGCGATTTTCGCCCAGTCATAATCACAATCATTACCGCCGAACTCCAATATGGTAAAATCCGAATTTGCAATTTCTTCGGAATGTCCATTTATCATCTCTGCACCCTTTGTAACCGTGCAGCCGAACTTTGAATAATTTTTAGGTATCACTCTCAGTGCAGAGCAGGCGAGATTTACAAAGCAGTCTTTTATCAGACCGTATTTCTGTTTAGCCACATCAAAGACCACGCCCTTTGCCACCGAGTCACCAAACACACATACTCTCGTCTCTGTCATTACTCTACCACCTTTTCGTATCTATGTTACATCATATTCATTATTATATAATATAATTACAGCTTGTCAATACTTGCAGGTGCTGCTTGCTGTTGTTGTAATGATTTGTATTGTGTGATACTATTCATTATGTAATACATTATGAGTTTAAAAGGGAACAAATTATGGACAATATAAAAAGTTTTGCACACCAAATGCGTAATGAGCTTCCGGTTGAGTACGATTCCTTGCCTGACATTGAGCTGTACATGGATCAAGTGCTGGCGTTTTTATCCCGCAAGCGTGTTTCAGGCAGAGACGGGGACAGCCTGACCTCAGCCATGATAAACAACTACATCAAAGACGGGCTTGTGCCTCGAGCTGTCGGGAAAAAATATTCGCGTGAACACCTTGTATATCTCTCACTCGTTGCGCGTCTTAAACAGGTGCTGTCCGTTAAGGACATGACGATATTGCTGAAGCATGATATGGCGGATGGTCAGCACGAGGAGTATTATGCGAATCTGCGAAATTTACTGGACAATGCATTTTCCGAAATTGAACAGACTGCCTCCGCAGACGAAAGCCAGAGCATCAGCAGTCTTGCTTTGGAGCTCGCCATTACAAGCTATGTGAATAAGGTGGTCAGCGAATATCTCATTGACCAGCTGAGCGAGCAGATAGAGAAAAAAGAAGCTCCGTCAAAAAAATCCAAAGCCGAGCTCAAGGATTCCCCGAAAGAAGCTTTGAAATAGCTTAAACGCACAATTGCAGGCTTTTTGAAAGCCGAAAGCAAATGCGAACCAATATACGCAATTGATGTCCGTGGCGAAATAAATGCTTGATAAACACAGAAAGCGCCTTTAAAATCGGCTGTTCAAAAAGCCGATTTTAAAGGCGCTTTCTTGTATTAAAACAGTTTTAATTCAATCGCTGCCGCAAATATATTTTATCTCGTAATCATCCGAATTTACTTCATATACAAACCCACAAGCTCAAGCTCAGTATCATATACGAGCGTAAAGGTCGCCGTTCCGTTTTCATATTCACATGTAAGAACCGCAACTGCATAATCCTCTTTTATCTCCTTGCTCTTATCGCCGATGACTCCCTCACTCGTGATTTTTGAAAATTTCCCAAGGCCCGACAGCTTTTCACCCCACGCCTCCTTGAGCTGTTCACTTGTGATTTGATCTCTCAAATCCTCCCGCATCTCTCCGACGATTTTTTCGTAATCCATTGTGTTGATTACCTCAACCATTTCGGATGCCTCTTCAACTACCTCGTCTTTATCAAAATCATCGGACAGCTTGTTACCTGCACAGCCGCTCAGCAAAACAGCTGCGGCAGTGACACACAAAACGGAATAAAATAATTTTTTCATTTTTCTAAACCTCAAATTATATTAGCAGTCAAGCCGAAAGCCCTGCGCTTTTGCTCATTCTCCGGCGAAATCAATACGCGGGGTGATTGCACTGCATTTATAAAATACATCCCTATTCGAAGGTGAATTCGACCGACTGCGTATAGAACATATTGCGGTAAATATCCGTCAGTCTGAAACAGACGAGGGTCTTATTTTCTCCGATATCCTCATAACTGACCACAGGAGCCGTTGAGCCGACAGTCAGCACATCGCCGTATTCATACATGCTGACAAAATTTCCGTCGAAATCATAATAGTCACACAAAAAAGTGAGCTTATCGCCCTGTTTCAGCTCATGCAGGCCCTTTCCGACAGGTCCTCCGTCCACCTCGGTGAATCGATAACCGGCAACATATCCATTGGGCTTTTCGTTGTCCCATTTCAGGATAATATCAATTGATTTTTGCTCATTATCCGAGTTGTTGAGCACAGCGGGTACATAACCGTAATTATACCAAGCCGTGTTTTCCTCTCCGGGATTCTCCTCATAGTTTTTTTCGGTGTAGAAGGGAACCACCTGACCGTCAATTGCCACCCATGTATTGTCAAAATCAATCAGCAGATCATTTTCGTCGATCTCCCACATATCGTCTGCGCCTAAATCAATATATCCCTCGCCGTCAGAAACCATAGCCCACAGCTGAATATCGGTTATATTCTCCCATTCCTTTTCGCTCATGGACAGGACATAGCCTCCGTCTTTTTCGACGATTTCACGCTCTGTATATTCGTTATTCTCATAACTTTCACTGTATATCTGGGACACAGCCGGGTCGTACCATGAATTCTGTGAATAATCGGCAGGCGTCTCAGCGGGACCGTTGCCGATGCTGGCACCGACCGAGGTTCTGCCGTTAAATTTCATCTGTCCGCCAGCAAGCACGTTCACAAAATAATCGAAAAAGTCCAGATAGTTCTCGTCAAATCCAACCGTACTGACATCCTCGCGAGTATTTGAGTACTCGTTGATTTCGCTGTACGGGAAATACATAGACAGACCGTTTGATCCGCGCAAAGAGCAGATATTCCTGTATTTCACTGCGCTGTTAATTGCATCTACAACATCTTTTGCCTCGGTATTGTCCATGTTGGAAACAAGATCCACAATATCGACCATCTCGCTTTGACCCTCATAATATGACTTCGCATTTGAGCGGGCATTCGAGATTTCGTAAAAGCTGTCGCTGTTTTTCTCCATGCTTATTTCGGCACTGCCGACATATTCCGAAAGCTGTTTATATGTATATGGTATTTCTCGAAGCTCAACCACGGAAAGCGTGTCGGATTTGTTGTTGTGATTTATAAATGTATCGACAATAATCTGTCCGAGCTGAATTGTGCTGATAGACGGATTTGCAGCCAATAATGGAAGCCATGCTGAGTAATCCCATCCTAAGCCGGGCTCTAATTCCTCGGATGCTATCATGTAATCAGCATGCTTTTCAAGCATATATGCATTTTCAATCGTCGCCATCAAGCACGCATCATAGCCGATAAAATCAAATTTTACACCCGCATCGGCAAGACCGCGGTCTATGTCCTTGAGCATCAGCGCTCCATCGTGATTTTCATCCGCACCGAAGCCCCACACCGTTCCTCCGCCGTGATTCCAGAAGATAAGCCCATACCTGTTTGCCGGATAATTGTGCTCGGAAAATCGCACAAAATCGGTAAGAGTGGAGCTTTCAACCATGCTCACGTCACCGATATCTCCAATCTCGGTTAATCCGTCAGCACTGACTTTCCATCTCTGTACCGTATCTGAATCTATCAGATCGTTCTGCCACTGCCTTGTACCGCCGGTTTGCACAATCAGGTTTACATTCCCGCCCACCTGCGCATTAATCATTTCAACAAGGTCATTCGTGGCACATCCGCCGTCCGATTCAAGATCTGAGCCAATCATGTACACCATGACAGTAAAAACATCCTTGCCCCCGCCCTTAACCTCGGTGTAATGATCTCTGACATCAAGTTCAAGATCCTTTCTCTCGTATTGGGCGGCAGGATCATAGGCATAGTCGCTGTCAACGCTCTCTGTGCTTTCATCGCCGACTACCATGCCTACTATCAGAAACAACGCTATTACAGCGATGACGGCAACAATCGCAATAATGACAAATGTCATGCATCCCTTTTTCTTTTTTGGGACTTGCCGGTTTCCCGTCACCTCCTGCGGAGTACTCTGTACAGCTCCGCATTTTGCACAGTAGATCGATTCATCAGGTATTGTTGCTCCGCATTTTACACAAAACATGGTGATTTCTCCTTTTGTTTTCACAAAGTATCAATTTGTCTGAGATTAAATCTCAGTTCACGCTTGCTTTATCTGTCTGAAATAACAGTCTTTATTGAAGAGTTATGCTGTGAATCAGCTGTTGAAGCGGTTTTGTTCTGAGAATTTCATACATGAGCATGGCACCCGAGACATTGAGAATTAAGTCGTCAATGTCACATGAGCCTCTCTGCGAGGCCAACTGCATAAGTTCTATGGACAGCACGACTACGCTCACCGTCAAAATAAATTTTCCGCGCGATTTGAGCTTTGGAAAAAGCAACGGCAAAAAAAGCGACAAGGGCATAAATGCACATATATTCCCAACTATATTGATTGCGAAATCCATTACGGTTATAATGTCATTTTTAATGTTTCTGATATAAAGCCGAACTGTCCTGAATGGGATAATGTTTATTGATTCCTTTATCTCGCTCCAATTCGGGATATTCCCCCATATTATAAAATCACCTGTAGCCCTGCCGAACACATCGTCAAAAAGCGTAAAGGTTATAAGCAAAAGGATATACAGCACGAAAAATGTTCTGAAAGTACTTTTCATGATGAGCTTTGCCGAGTGTGCGTCAACCGTGCGCCCGAGAAAAAGACTCGCAAAATAAACGCACATACTGCCGGAGCCGAAAAGCACAATTCGAGTAAACGGATACATGATAACCGAGCTGTCCATTTCAATAAGAAAATAATATATATATAAAAACGCTCCGACGGCATACAGGGCATAGGCTGCCGAACGCTTGAGTCGGTAATTCATAGCTCCTCCATTACCATTAATCCGGAATTTTATGAATTTCATTATAACATTAAGAGGCATAAACGTAAACTACTTCCTAATATATATAATTTCTTCCATAGCAGCGTTATAAAGACCGTTAAAATACTCTTCTCTCGGTTCTTCGACAATCTCAAGCTGAGGAATATGCTCCGTCGGCAGATATTTTTTGCATTCCTCAATATATTCGCTTTTCGTGTGGCACGCAGCAACATCTCCTGTAATAATCACAAGCTTTGGGTTGAGAATCGCCGCAATTCCCACGATTCCCTGCACAGCAACACCAATAAACTCATCGGGGTTATTAAGCTTTTTCAGCTGTTCCTCACGCGTCATGTGATAAGGAAGATAGGATATCTCACCTGCAAAATTTGAAAAGCCCTCAAGTATTTTTCCGTTCACCACCGAACCTGAGCCGGCAAAATCGTTTTTTGACCACACAATGCATGTAACGCTTATATTCGGAGGAAATCTCCGCTTTTTGAAGCTGCCGTAAGCTATAAAATTCATATCATTTCCAATGATGACACGCATTTTAAATTTTCGCTCCAGGCGATCAATTACATTCACACCTATCAGTGATTTTATGTCGCAAAGCGCAATCCTGCCGTCAAGCACAATCCCGGGGATACCGATGCCTATCGCTTTGATTTGACCATCCTCGCAAATTATATCGGCAACAGCCTTCTCCACCTCACTGATGTCTATATTATCAAAGCACAGCTCCCCGCATGAGGTGATTGTGTTTTTTAAATTCACCGTCCTCCAGTTGATTTTTTGTCCGCATTCCGCTTTTTCAAGATAGAGCATCAGCAGGTGCTTAAACTCGGCATTTAACCGCACTCTCCTCGCCGGTCGACCACCGTTTGGCAGATCGTGAGCAAGCTCTGTCACCTCTTTATTCTCGATTAGCTCATTAAGCAGCACTGTGCAGGTGGCGAGACTCAGTCCCGTTTCGGACGATATATCCTGCTTCGTTGCGGTATCTGCCTCAAGAAGACAGTCGCGAATCAGCTGCAAATTATTTTGTCTGAGCTTTGAAGTGTCTATTTTGTCACACATATATTTACACTCTTTACTATTCACCCTCAATGTGGTATAGTGTCTTTCGTTGAGTATCTACAAAAGTATTGTAGCATATTTGAAAGGGATTAACAATGACAACATTATTTGTGATAATATGCCTCGCATTCATCAGCCTCGGGCTGCCCGACTCGCTCCTCGGCGCAATTTGGCCGAGCGCTCAAATAGAGCTTGGAGCCGCACTTTCAACCGCCGGAATAATTTCAACCGTTGTTTGCGCCGGAACAATAATTTCCAGCCTTTTCAGCGCACGGATAATAAATAAATTCAAAACTGCACCTGTGACGATTATCAGCGTGCTGATGACCGCCGTTGCACTTGTCGGCTACTCTTACACGCCCTCGGTGCTGTGGGTTTTCATCTTTGCAATACCTCTCGGTCTTGGTGCAGGCTCGGTTGACGCCGCACTGAACAACTACGTCGCGCTGCACTATCAGGCAAAGCACATGAGCTGGCTGCACTGCTTTTGGGGTGTCGGTGCCACACTCGGACCGGTTATCATCTCATTGCTCAGCAAAAGCGGATGGCGCACGGGAGTTCGCACCATTTCATTAATTCAGTTTGTCCTTGTTATAGTTCTGATACTTTCCCTGCCATTATGGAAGCGTCAGGAGAATCAAGCGATACACACTGCGGAAAGCTCCGTTTTCATCTCCAATCGTGATGCCCTGAAAATTCCCGGCCTAAAGTATGCACTTCTCTCGTTTTTTTGCTACTGCGGAGTCGAGCTCACAACGGGATTGTGGTCAGCAAGTTATTTGGTAGGCACGAAAGGAATTTCACCCTCAACGGCAGCCGCCTGGGTATCTTTATATTATGGCGGTATCACAATAGGGCGTTTTGTGCTCGGATTTGTGCTCGGCCGAACGTCAAGCAAAACAATGATACGGCTCGGAACAGCCGTGTGTGCTCTTGGCGCGGTTATTTTAGCTCTTCCTCTGCCCGATGTATACAGTCTGCTTGCACTGCTGCTTATCGGAGCAGGGGCTGCTCCGATTTATCCATGCCTAATACACGAAACTCCTGCGCGCTTCGGAAAAGCCGCGTCACAGTCCGCAATAGGGCTTCAAATGGCCGCCGCATATATCGGCAGCACAGTTTTACCTCCGGTTTTTGGTTTTATGGCTCAATATATATCAATAACTCTGCTGCCGTATTATCTCCTTACAATTATCGCACTTATGTTCATTGCCGGCGAACAGATAAATCGGTTTATTAAGCAACGCACAATAGTTTAATTTACTTCATATCCATTTTCGTCCATGCTTATTTCATGTATTACGGCTATTTTATTATTGCAATTAAACTTTATTCCGGTCTCATGGATTTTATTGTGTAAGAATTATTCAGCTTTGTTCACCCCTGCTTATTTGCGGAAACCATTGCAGCTTCCCGCCCTTTTTATATGCCTTAATAATCCGTATGCATATATAGATTATTACAGCATAGTCTAACTGCACATACAATATAAGTATACGCGGTTAGAGGGGGTTTTGGCTTGAAAATAAGTTATTTGGACATAGGCAAGCGAATCAGGTCGGCACGTCTGGCAAAGGGTCTGTCGCAAGAGCAGCTTGCAGAGCGTGTCGGCGTAGGAACTACACACATCAGTCATATTGAAACCGGAAATACTATTGCCAGCATGAAAATCTTTATCGCCATTGTGGATAATCTGGACGTGTCGGCTGACGCTCTTCTGTGTGATAATCTGGAAAAATCCAAGGATGTATTCAGCGGTGAAATTGCAGAAGAAATAAATGATTGCAACGAAAAAGAAATACGATTTATCGCAGGTATGATCAAGGCAATTAAACGGGAGATGCGCAAAGCAGAATTACCACAAGATGTACAAAACCAGCTCTGAGCATTTGCTTGAGCTTTTTTATTAATTTGTTATATGCCGTATTGTGCAAATAGACTTTTAGGGCTATAATATTGAAGTGTAACATTACTTTGGTTTGAACTATCGGCATCAACAAACAAGTATAGTAATCTTTGGGGCAAAACTTCGACTGAGAATCGCACTACAAAGAAGGGAGCAACATAAGCTATGAAAAGCTATACCTTTTTCCTACCGGTAGCAGTTTTATTTGTACTGATAATTATCTATTGGTATTTGATTTTCGAGTTAGTTGACCAACTCCTTGAGAAACCGCGCCTGACCAAATTGCTTAGGCTGCCGGTCGGAATTTTCAACGCTTTCTTTGTCTTTATTTTATCCGCGTTAATCGGCGGCAACATGATTCCATATCTGTTTGTCATTATACTTTCTCTTTTGGATTTTAAGATTTTTTACAAAGATACATTCTCGAGAAATTTGTTTTGCACAGCTATATGTCTAATTCATGTATTGTCATTCAGAGCAATTACCTCAGGTGCTATTTCAATGGCCAGCGGTCTTTCCATTTATGAAATTTCCAATAATCCGACTATGTATGCCTATTCAGTTGTTATAACCTTTGTTTTTTTAATCATTGCACTGCTGCTGACATTAAAATTAGTTCCGCTGTATAGGGTAAAAGCCGTAAATGGGCACAGTGATCAGCAGTTTTTTATGTTGTCTTGGATGATAGTCAATATTGCATATCTGCTCTTCAACTCCGCAGCTGCAGAGGATCCTGTTTTCCACATGGGCATGGTGGAAAACCAAATTGTCGCACCGTGTGTCATACTGATAGGCACATACATTATACTTCTTTTTGCAATCAGAACAGGAGAGCTTATTGGCTACAAGGAGAAAAACGCAGAGCTTGAGCTGACTGTTTCAAAGGAGCAGGAATACCGCAGCTCTTTTACAAAGGATGCGCTTCTCACCTATGAGTTCAATTTAACTCGGAATTTTATAACGAGCGGATTTGAAAATGCAAAGGACGATCTGGGCGACATGATTTACCGATACAGCGATATGCTGAGCTATCGGACCCGCAGATATATTCACCCCGATGATATGCAGGATTTTGCGCGCTTTGTATCTCCGTCAAACATTACCAAAGAGTTTGAGCGTGGCAAGAGCGAGATAACCATAGAGTATCGTCGTCTTGAGTCTGAAAATAATTATATCTGGTGCCGTGCAGTGACAAACCTTGCGAGAGATTCCGAAAACGGTGATATTCGAGGATTTACATATGTTAAGGACATCGATGCCGAGAAGCGCTGCCAAATTGAGCTTCAATATAAAGCCGAGCGCGATTCGCTGACAGGACTTTATAACAAGGGCATTACCGGCAAGTTAATTGCCGAGCATCTGCTCTTTAATCATTCCCACACCGTCTCTGCTTTTTTCATGATTGACATAGATAATTTCAAGGACATCAACGACCATTTCGGACATGCTTACGGCGATATGGTTCTCTGTGAGCTGAGCAAAAAGCTATTGCGTATTTTTCGCCCCGATGACATTGTCGGGCGTATAGGCGGAGATGAATATATAGTCTATATGAAGAATGGCGCCACCGATGCTGTTGTTCGCGAAAAAGGCAAGAAAATCTGCGATGCCTTTCTCTCTTCATATCAGGATATGTACGGGCAGAAATATGTATTATCAAGCAGTGTGGGTGTGGCTGTTTCACCTAAAGACGGCACAACCTTTGAAGAGCTTTATACACATGCAGACACGGCGCTGTATGCCGCAAAGAATGACGGAAAAAACTGCTGCCAGATTTACAACGGCGAAAATTTCAGCGGCTATCAATCAGACCGTACCTAAAGCTGTAAAGCAGCGGTGCCTTGTCAACGCCAAACAATGATGCTTTAACAGCTATGTCTCATTTCAATCTCTAAATTCAGACCCTATTAATTGAAAAAGCGCTCAACTCCATAAAAATTCGGAGTTAGGCGCTTTTTTGATGAAATTCGGGATTTGCATTTGCTTTTATGCTTTTAATTTCCTATCAATCGACTACATTTTACATCAAGGCTTATACGCGTGGATTTGCGATTTTTCTGCACGCCTACTCCTCGGACTCTTTTGTGGCATTGCTGTCCGATTCTATTTTTTGACTTACCGGTTTAGCGATGTTCTTTGATTTTTCCGATTTGCTGTCATTCGAGACTTTTGGTATGACAGGATTTGATTTTTTCGTAATTTCAGGCTTTTCATCAATAACTGCTTCTTTGCTGTCTTCCTTATCGTTATCCATTTCCGTCTGTCCGTCAGGTTCCTCTGACACTTCCGCTTCACTCGAATCGGTTTTGGTTCTCGATTTTGCAATAAGTGCCAAATCGATTTTGCATTGCTCGGTGCGCCCGTACGGCATCAGATATTCGGGGTCGTTGCGCTTTCTTATTTTTACGCGGATAATCAGGATAGCAATCATTGCTGAAATGGCACCGACTATGGCAAGCACCTGAGAAATTCTGACATTTCCGAGGTAAAGGCTGTCTGTGCGCAATCCTTCTATAAAAGCCCGTCCGAAACCGTTCCATGCAAAATACATAAGAGCGATTTCTCCGTCAAACTTGCGATTTTTGACATAGAGGCTCAATATAACAAATCCCAGCAGACACCAGAGTGATTCGTACAAGAATGTCGGATGGACAGGCATCATCGGGTCGACAAACACACCTTTTTCTGTCAGCATCTGTGCATTATTAGTGAGATAGCTGACAACTGTATCGCTCGTCATTCCCCATGGCAAACGGGTGTTGCAGCCAAAAGCTTCCTGATTGATAAAGTTTCCCCAGCGGCCTATTCCCTGCCCTATAAGAAAACCTATGGTAGCAACATCGAGCATCGGCAGCAGCTTTACCTTTCGAATACGACAGGTGATAACTGCCGAGAGAACCGCAAAAATCACCATGCCGTAAAAAGCGACGCCGCCCTTACGCATATTGAGCACATCCATAATTGAGGTGAATTCACCTGCCGGTGCAAAAACCACATAGTACAGCCTTGCGCCTATAACACCCACTATGGTTCCTATAATAATGACATCAAGCATTCGGTCACTGTCGATTCCGAATTCTTTTGACTTTTTCAGCGCATAAACAATTCCAAGCGCAAGTCCCAAGCCAATCAGAACCCCATACCAGTAAATTTCAAAATTTCCGATTGAAAACGCCACTCTGTTCAGCGGGAATTCTATTCCAAGACCCGGAAAACTAACAATTGTACTCATCGTCTACTCCTATTCTTTTATCGGCTTAATAACAGACAGCGAACTCTGTTCTTTTGAGAACATACTGCGAATTTGCTGTTCAATATCCTCTTTTGATATATTTTCGATATCATCTATTGTATCGTAAATTGATGCATTCTTAAAGTGCGAATACAGCATTTTTGTGGCTGTAGTTTCAGTGCTGTCATATCCGCAAAGGTAATTGCCCAAAAATGCGCGCTTGCATTCGACAAACCGCTCTTCGTCAATTCCGTTTTTCTTAAACTCTTCAAGCTCTCTGTAAATCTCTTCCACAACCTTTTGCGGCTGCTCGGATTCACCGCTGAACATAATACACAGGTAATCCTCTGCGTCCAAAACGCTTGCATCAAACATGTCGTTAACAAGACCGCTGTCATACATGCGTCGATAGAGATTACTCGTTTCACCGCCGATAAGCTCCATTGCTATTCTGCATGCAAGCTCTCTTTTTGCGCGCTTTTCTGCTCCGTGCGGCTGTTCTTTAAATCCCAAGCAAAACTGCGGCGCACATACCTGCATCTGTTTTTCGCAGTACTTGCTCACAATATCACACGGCTCATCAATTGCAAGCGTCTCTACCGTTTCAGACGGAACCTCAACTCCGGCATATTCTTCCTCGCAAATTTGCAAAACCTGCTCCGCCGTTATATTTCCGGCAATCGAAAGAGCCATGTTTGCCGGTCTGTAATATGCGTTATAGCATGTATAGAGCAACTCGGGGGTAATTTCGGATATTGATTCGACCGAACCGGCAATATCGTCACGGACGGGATGCTTTTTGTAAAGGCTTTGCAGTGACATTGTCGCGAGCGCCCAATCGGGGTTGTCATCGTACATTTTAATTTCCTGCCCGATGATTCCCTGCTCCTTGTCCACCGTTTCCGCAGTAAAATGCGGAGCTGTGACAAAGCGAATCAAGGTTCTCAGTGATTGTTCAATGTTGATTGACGCACTGAACAGGTAGCAGGTCTTATCATATGACGTATACGCGTTTGCATTAGCTCCGGTTTTTGCAAACAGCTCGAATGCGTCCTCATTTTCATTTTCAAACAGCTTGTGCTCCAAAAAGTGCGCTATCCCCGACGGAACCTTCACACGCTTGTCTCCGAGTATAAAGTCCCGCGTCGTTGAACCGATTTTCGCGCCTAACAGAGCATAAACACCTTCTTTTTGCGGCATTGGATATACAAGTACGGTCAGTCCGTTGTCCAATGTGATTTTGTGATACTGCTCGTCAAGTCGGGCATTTTTAATGACTTCCGTTTTCATTATGCACCCTCCTTTTTACACAGCTGACAGGAGCAATTAAGTGTCAGAGATGCAAGCATTTCAATAATCTCCTCCGACGTAACCGACTGAATAGCTTTGAATTCCTCTTGGGGATCGGTCAGCTCGCCGAATCTGATTATCGAGTTGAACTCGTATTTTGCAATTGAAGCCGTGCTGTCATAAATGCCGTGATAAACATTTTGGTACAGCAGCTTTACCTGCTCCAGCTCATCTGCACGGGGTCCGTTTTTGATGAGGCTTGCCAGCTCATGCGCAACAGCCTCTCTGGTATGCTCTGCATTTCTGTGCTCAACACCGCACTCAACATACATTCCTCCGCCCGAATCAAAGCTCGGCGACGCTGACACCGAATAGCAAAGACTCTGTTTTTCACGGACATTTTGAAACAGGCGCGAGGTTGGAGTTCCACCCAGTAAAGCGGTTGCAATTCTGAGAATCGTATGTTCCTGTCTGTTGAGAACCTTTCCGGTTGTATACGCAAAAGCCAGCTTGTCCTGCTCGACATCCAACTCTTTGATGACACGCACCTCTGATGAGTTTTTAGCAACAGGCACTATTCCTTTCCTGACAGCGGCAGCACTGACAAACCGCGGCGCGGCAGCGGACGCAATGTCCGAGAATCGCTCGGTATCCGGTCCGACATAAACAATCTCAACCTCGGAACGGCTGATAAATTGACGATAAACCTCAGTCAAATCACTCGCCGTGATTTTATCCAAATCCTCGGCGAATCCATCGGGCGGCAGCGCTCGCTCATCACCCTTGAAAAATTCCTCATTCAGCAGCTTAAAGCAGTAGGTTGCCTTGTCGTTGATAATTGAATTGATTGTCTCGCGAAGCTTTTCACGCTCAATATCAATCCACTCCTCACAAAAGCAATTGTTTTCCATGTGCGGATCAAGGAGAATATCGAGCAAAAGACGAGCGCGCTCTGCTGATATCTCTTCACCGTCCTCAAGCAGAGAGCCGTCTGCACCGCTCATGACACATTCTATCAATCTCGAAAATCCCGATGACGCATATGAGGTTGACATATCTGTGCCATACAATGCGTTCAGTTTGCGCTTTATCGCAGTCATATCGGGACATTTTTCCGTTCCGCGCTCGAGCATATACGGCAGCAGGGCCGTCTGTGTGATAATATCCCTCGAAATCGGTGATATCAATGACACCGACAGCCTGCTCTTTTTGTATTTTCCCTCAATAGCGGTGAAATTCACACCGCTTTTGATCTCATTTCTAATCATTCGTTAATAAACTCATCGTGAACCGCTTCAACTGCACGGTCAGCGTCCTTTCTTGCTACTATTACCGAGATTTTTATCTCGCTTGTCGATATCATCTTGATGTTAATTCCCGCATCACTGAGCGCACGAAACATGCGTGACGCAACTCCTGCGTGGCTCATCATTCCGGCTCCTACTATGGATACCTTTGCAACATCCTCGTCAATTGAATATCCGTTTGCACCGAGAAGCCTCTCGTGCTCTTTAAGAACCTCGGTAACCCCGTCAATATCCGCAATAGGAGCCGTAAATGAGATATCTCGCGTGTTATCGCGTGCAACCGATTGCAATATGACATCAACATTTATACCCTTAGCTCCGAGAAGCGAAAAGAGTTTAAACGCGACGCCCGATTTGTCTGGGATTTCCATTATTGAAACCGACACAAAGCTGATATCCTTAGTAACGCCCTTTATAAGCATTCCTTCCAAATTTACACCCTCCTTAACAATTGTGCCCGGATTGCCCGTAATACTTGAGCACACTTCCAACTTTACATTGTATTTTTGCGCAAGCTCAACAGAGCGGTTCAAAAGCACCTGAGCGCCGAGCGAGGCAAGCTCAAGCATTTCATCAAAGCTGATTTCATCGAGCTTTTTAGCGTTTTTGATTTTTCTCGGATCAGCTGTATATACGCCGTCTACGTCGGTATATATTTTACATATATCAGCATGAAGCGTTGCCGCAAGCGCAACCGCACTCGTGTCCGAGCCGCCTCTGCCGAGTGTCGTGATATCGTCGTTTTTATCTGTTCCCTGAAACCCTGTGACTATGACGATATTATTGTTATCAAGCTCGGTGCGCACACGATCTGTATCCACTCTTTTTATACGCGCCGAGGTGTGCACCGAGCTCGTGCGAAACCCCGCCTGTTTTCCGGTCAGCGACACCGCTTTGAATCCGATTGAATCTATAGCCATGGCAAGCAGCGACGCTGAAATCTGTTCGCCTGTCGACAACAGCATATCCATCTCACGCTTGGGCGGCTTGTGCGTTATCTCATCCGCCTTTTCAATAAGCTCATCTGTTGTGTCTCCCTGAGCAGAAACAACCACGACCACTTCATTGCCCGATGCATAGCACCGCGTTATAATACCGGCAACGTTAAAAAGGCGATCTTTGTCGGCAACTGAGCTGCCACCGAATTTCATTACTACCAATGCCATAAACTATCACCCGCCGTCTCATAAAAATCTCAAGCCAGTATATGCCAAAATAAATTTTCTGACTTATTATTGCTGTGCCATTCGATATATTTCAATGTTTAACACCGATTGAAATACGCGAAATTTCGCCATACTTATGTATTATATAGAACGATATCAATTAATTCAACAACTTGCACAGAAATTGTTATGAATTTATTACAAATTAATTTCAAAAAACTCTTTACAAATGAATACAAATGTATTACAATATGATTACAAGCTAAGGACACGGCAATATGCCACAAAGGTTTTCATTGCCGGTTCAAACTTTTTTCATTCTTTTCCTCCTTTTCTATTAAAAACCGCCGCGTTAATCGCGGCGGTATTTTTTTATTATTGCTGTTCTTGGTTCGGCTGCGCTTGCTTGATTTCACAATCTGTTTTTTCACCGCCGCCAAAGTTTTCAAAATAGCACACTGTTTCCTTTTCCTTGGTCGGAAGCTTTGCTTTTACTTTTGCGATAAACTCATTGATTTTCTTTTTTCGCTCCGCACTGCCTTTAATCAATCTCTCAATCATGTTGATCAAGGACATCACAAATGAGAAAAGCACCAGTATTACGGCAAGCACTTTTATCGCACAATATATGCCGCGTTTGATTTTAGCTTTCCTTCTTTGTTTTTCGCGCTTTTCTATAATTGTATCAACGACCGGAATTCTCATATAAAATTACTCCTTCTGTGTGATTTTCTTCTTGAATAATAGTATATCTGCTTTATGCCTGTTTTATGTGACTGCGTATTCTTTCCATTATCATCTCGAGCGCTACCAGATTATGGCCGCCTTCAAGAACTACTATATCCGCGTTTCGCTTACTTGGCTCAACAAACTGTTCATGCATCGGCTTTACTGTCTCCAGATACTGACTTGTAACCGATTCAAGGCTTCTGCCCCTGCTTTTCACATCGCGGAGTATACGCCTTATTATGCGCACATCGGCATCTGTGTCGACGAATATTTTCACATCGAGCAGTCCCGCAAGCTCTGCATTTTGAAAAATCAATATCCCCTCAACTATTATAACCTTTGCCGGCTTAATTGTCACCGTTTTGTCCAAGCGGTTGTAAATATTGAAGTCATAAACCGGACATTCGATAGGATTTGCCTCTTTCAGCATTTTTATGTGTTCAATCATCAAATCTGTGTCAAATGCATCGGGGTGGTCATAGTTGAGTTTTGCCCGCTCTTCATAATCAAGCTCATCGTGGCGCTTGTAATAGTCATCATGATAAATGACGCATATATCATCCCCGAGCTCATTGACTAATTTTCGCGTTATTGTGGTTTTTCCGCTCCCTGTTCCGCCTGCAACGCCGATAATCATTGTTTCCATTTTGCATTACCTGCCCCTTTGCCTGTTTTATTCATTTTATTACATTAACGCGCGTTTGTATAGCAAATTATTTATTTATATTCTTGACTTTGAGCTGTATACGGTGGTATAATTCAAAGCGTCATTCGAATCCGCTGTTATATTGTGCTCATTGATGCAAAAAACTGCATTTCATCGGTTTGGCTCATCGTCATGAAAAGGTTTATAGCGGTCTTTGTCGGCATTCTGTATAAGGTTCATATAAACCATTATGAATTCTGCTTATGGGCGGCAAACATTTTTTCCCTTAATGACAAACTATGTGGGGGCGTAGCTCAGCTGGGAGAGCGCTGCGTTCGCAACGCAGAGGTCAAGAGTTCGATCCTCTCCGTCTCCACCACAAGAGAGCCAGACGAACTCTGTTGCGACCATCTATGTGGTCGGCAGCATATTTGTTCTGGTGATACCAACAAATTACTATTAGTGGAGAGTGCAAGGGAAACCTTGCACTCTTCAGCCTGTCGAAAAAGTCCGCCCACGAGGCGGATTTTTTCAATTTTTGTTCCCCATTAGTCCTCAATATGGTAAAATAGGGTGGGGTGAAGAAGATGATTGA
>JAVXQD010000039.1:0-19169 GCA_036644375.1 Oscillospiraceae bacterium | reverse complement strand
ATTATCGGGTTTATCAAAAGAATTCGCGGTGAAAAGAAATAAGAGGCAAGCGTAGCTGAGAAAGCCGCTTGCCTCTTGTGGATATATTTTAAGGGAGATGCAACAATTATGTATGAGGATTTTATCGGACAAAGGCTCGCCGTGCTTAGGCAGCAGAAAAATGTCTCTGCTCGTGATATGAGTTTGTCTATTGGGCAAAATCAAAACTATATAAGTCATATTGAAAGCAGAAAGATGCTTCCGTCAATGCAGGCGCTCTTTTATATCTGTGAGTATCTCGGTATAAAACCAAAGGATTTTTTTGATGACGAAAAGCAGCCGTCATTATTGCAGCATGAAGCCATCAGCTATATTTATGAGCTTAACGATGATGATGTGGAAATGATTATCGGGTTTATCAAAAGAATTCGCGGTGAAAAGAAATAAGAGGCAAGCGTAGCTGAGAAAGCCGCTTGCCTCTTTTCAATTCTTGTCTGCATTTGCAATCCGACCGCTTATAGTCTGTGTCGGCAGAGCGCGGGTCAGCGGTATTCGAAATTGCTTCCGATTTCGCGGCAAGGCTCATAATCACAGAGCTTCGCCCCGTGTGTTAGTCCGGCAGTTGAGCGCAAGCCCGACAAATGCATAATTACAGAGCCTCGCCCCGCGTGTTAGTCCGGCAGTTGAGCGCAAGCCCGACAAATGCATAATCACAGAGCTTCGCCCCGTGCGTTAGTCCGGCAGTTGAGCGCAAGCCCGACAAATGCATAATTACAGAGCTTCGCCACGCGTGTCAGTCCGGCAGTTGAGCGCAAGCTCGACAAATGCATAATCACAGAGCTTCGCCCCGCGTGTTAGTCCAGTAATTGAGCGCAAGCTCGACAAATTCACAGGTCACGCAAAAGTAATCCGCAAGCTCCCACGGCTCGGTATTGCCGCAGCTCAAAGCAGCTCGAAGGTCGGTCAGCGGCATTAGCTTTTCGATAGCCCAGCGGTTTGCACGCTCCTCGTGCTTGGTGCGCCGATCCAGAGGACTGTATATATTATAAAACGAACCCGTTACACAGTGCCCTATCTCGTGGGCAATGTGCACGCGCTCCTTGGATACATTCCACATCAGAGCATAATCCACCGCTATATAACAGGCTTTGTCGCCCTGAATCGACACGGATTCATTGTCGGGCTGTGAGCTGTAGATTATTTCTATGTTGCTCTTGAGAGCTGCTTCAAATAAATCACTCATTACTTCTTGCTTTCTCTGTCCTTGACATAAGCGGCAAATCTCTTGACCTCGTCCCACATCTCGTCGGTGACCTCTTTATCGCCGCCGAAAAGCGCTACCTTCATATTCTCTTCACTAAAGCTGTCGTCCTTTGAGACGACAGCTTTTTTTGTCGCATCCTCTCCCGTGAGAAGATAGTCGACCGAAACGCCGAAATATTCGGCTATCAACAGCATCTTTTCATATTTTGGCTTGCTCTTGCCGCTCTTCCAGTCGCTGAGAGAGGACTGTGCAACGCCGGTCGCCTTAAAAACCTGATACGCGGTTACATTCTTTTCAGCCAATAATGCGGCAAAAATTTCGTACATATTATGTGCACCTTCCACAAATCTATATATAATACTGAAAACCGAAGTATTTCGGGTTGACATACTTAACAAAACGTGGTAAATTACAAATATACCACGAATCACTAAGTAATTAGTTAGTATTTCGGACTACGGTTTTTTTAAAATGCTTCTGTTTAACTCCGTAAGTATATAACAAAACCGAAGTAATTTCAACTATCAAAATATCCAACAAAAGGAGGCGGAATTGTGTACAAGTGTGAGAATTGCGGCGCGGTGTTCGATGAGCCCGAGCATCTTTTTGAGGATAGAGGCGAGGGAATGTATGAGTCCCGGTGCGGGTGTCCCGCTTGCGGCGAAGCCTTTGACGAGGCGTATTTTTGTGACAGCTGCGGCGGATATTGCTTGAGTGACGAGCTGTGCTGTGGGCTGTGTGCCGATTGTGCCGAGGCGCAATATGACGAGGAGCGCGCTCTTGAGTTTTTGGCGCCGCGCGAGCTTGAGCTTTATGATTTCGTATCTAATCACACAGAGAGGATTTCAGTCTGCTATTATGTCTCATTCATGGAGTTTTTTTGGGATAGCGAGATGAAAAGCGGCATGGCGGAAATTTTATACAGCGACTTCAAGCAGCAGCTGAGCCTTAAAAAGCTAATGGGTATCAGCACTTCGCACGAGTCTGAGGCACTGAGAGAATTCTGTCTTTATGACATATTCTCATGGACTCAATTTGCCGCAAAGTGCATTAAAAAAAGCGCATCAGCACTCCGAGGTGAAAAATGAAATCGTATTACGCAATTATTCCCGCCGAGGTCAGATACGACAGAGCGCTCACGGCAAATGCAAAGCTGCTTTACGGGGAAATAACCGCCCTATGCAACGAGAGGGGCTTTTGCTGGGCTTCAAACGGATATTTTGCCGAGCTTTATTCGACCGATAAATCCACGATTTCGAGGTGGATAAAAGCGCTGTCGGATAACGGATACGTTGAGCTGAGCTACAGCTATTCGGACGGGGCGAATCGAATTCAGGGGCGGCGCATTAATCTGCTGCCACTCGAGGAGAGCACAGATGAGGTGTTGCAGGTATGCGGCGGGTTGCAAAAAAAGCAAGCCGACCTTGCAAAAAAGTCAAAGGAAATAATACAGGCTAATAATACATCCTCTGCTTGTACACACAGAGACTCAAAATCCGCAAATTGCGATTTGGCAAAATGCGCACAGCACTATCGGGACAATATCGGCACGCTCGCTCCGACGATAGGCGGGAGCATAAAGCTCTTTTTGGAACGGGGCGCCGAACCGGATTTGATATGCGAGGCGATAGACGAGGCGGCGAGACAGAACAAATGCTCATGGTCGTATGTGTCCGCGATTTTAACAAGGTGTCTCAACAGCAAAATAAAATCTGCGGCTGAGTTTAAGGCAGATATAAAGCCTGTAAAAAAGCGGGGTGCGGGGTGGGGCGCGCAGCCGAAAAAACAATCCGACTCGCTCATTGTCGGCGCGGTGAAAAGAAGAGAGGAAAAGAGCTGAGCCGATGCGCACTACATATAATCGGTCAATGCCCAAAAAAGACGTCCGCAATTTCGGGCTTAGAGAATAACGGATATCAAACCGGCCGAACAAATGAAAGGAAAAACGGGAGTGAAAAGGAATTTGACAGTTGAACAAACATGCATTTGCGGCATAACCTTTGTCGGAAATGCAAACTCAAAATACTGTTCAAGGGAGTGTGCCGCCGTTGGCGCGAGGATAGCGGAGCAAAATCGCAGAAGAAGAATCAAAGCCGAGCGTCTCGAGGAATCCGACAGGACCGACGAGCTGCACAGATGTATGAGCATCGCCGAGGTTGTGAGGCTCGCATGCTCCGAGCAGATGAGCTATGGAAAGTGCGTTTTGAAATATGGACTGTGAGGTGATTGATATGACCAAGAAAGAGCTTATGCGTCTGCGCTGGCTGAATCGGGAGATAGAATCGGAAAAAGAAAGACTCGCTCAGCTGAAAAGCGCGGCGACGGATATTTCGCCCAAAATCACAGGGCTTCCGCATGTCGGCGTCGTCGCGAACAAGACCGCAATCGCGGCAAAAATTGCGGACAGCAGGGATATAATCGACACAAAGGTGCTGCGAAGCATCGCGGAATACAACAGGCTCAACCGATATATCGCATCGATTGACGACAGCTACATAAGACAAATACTGACATTGAGATACGTTGACGGTCTGTCGTGGGTCGCGGTGGCGTTTCACATGGGCGGCTCGGAGGATTCGGTCAGAAAAACGCATGACAGATTTTTGCGCAGCGAGCAGTGACAGCGGCATTGTGACACAGCAATCGGATTTCCTCAAAGCGCGGCTGTCGTTCGCCGCGGTGGCGTTTCACATGGGCGGCTCGGAGGATTCGGTCAGAAAAACGCATGACAGATTTTTGCGCAGCGATCAGTGACGGCGGCATTGTGACACAGCGCTCGGATTTCCTCAAAGCGCGTCTGACGTTCGCCGCGGTGGCGTTTCACATTGAATATCCGCAGGCTGTTTATCCATG
Organism: Oscillospiraceae bacterium; assembly: GCA_036644375.1. Lineage (GTDB taxonomy): Bacteria > Bacillota > Clostridia > Oscillospirales > Ruminococcaceae > CALWZE01. The sequence goes on along the minus strand of JAVXQD010000039.1, from coordinate 15,073 downwards.
CGCGGGATACTGTTCGGGATGTGCAGCATTTTTTCCTTCGGAAAGTCAAAAAGAATAAAAGTTGTCCGTTTTGTCCGCACAATATCGGATATACTGTAATTGTGAGAGCTTTAAAGAGTCGCGGGGTGTGTATTTCAGCCCCTGTCGGCTCTTTTGTTTTGCGTAAAATTTCGGAGAAATGGGGGGAGAGGCAATGGCAGAAAATGAAAAAATAAAGCCGACGCAAAAATCTGAGGGAAATTCCGATACGCCCGATACGCCCAACTTGTCCAAAGCGCCCGACGCACCCGATAAGCGGGCAAAAAAGAAAACAGGGCGCAAGGGGCAGGCGGCACGGGAGGAGAGCCGACGGCGCTCAAAAACCTTTAAAGAGGTGTTCGCACGGCTTTTGGAATGCGATATAACCGAGGCGGCGGCGGAGACGCTGAATGGAACAGTGCAGTCAAATTATCCGAACATAACCGCCGACGAGGCAATTGCGCTGGCTCAGATAGCGAAGGCGATAAAGGGTGACACCTCATCGGCACAGTTTATCCGCGACACGATGGGGGAGAAGCCGACGGACAAGGTCAAGGCGGAGCTAAATGATATCTCGCTTGAACGCAAGCTCAGCGAGCTTGCGGGAGATGAATTCTGATGCCGATAAACACAAAGAAATTCATCGAATCACAGCTGAGGATAAAGGATAAAAAAGCGCAGCTTATCCCATTTCGGCTGAACGAGGCGCAAAACAAACTGTATGAGGTGATAAAGTCACGTCACAGGCAGGGCAAGCCGGCGAGAATCATAATTCTCAAGGCGAGGCAGATGGGTTTCAGCACCCTTGTCGAGGGGATATTTTACAAAATCACATCGACACGGCCCAACATCAACAGCGGAATCGTGACGCACAGCATCGAGGCGACAAACAACCTGTTCACGATGTCCAAGCGCTTTTACGACAACGAGGACGAGGAGCTGCGCCCCAAGCTCAAGGCGAGCAACGCAAAGATGCTCATGTTCGATTTTGACGACGGCGAGAGCGCAATAAAATGCATGACTGCGGGAAATGGCACTATCGGGCGCTCGGATACATTTCAGAATCTTCACCTGTCGGAATATGCGTTCTGGCAGGGCGAAAAGGCGCAGACGCTCTCGGGTCTTATGCAGGCAGTGCCGAACGAGCCGAGCACGGTTGTCATAATCGAGAGCACCGCCAATGGCTACGATGCGTTCAAGGATATGTGGGATAAGGCGTGTGCGGGCGAAAATGATTTTGTGCCCGTGTTCTGCGCGTGGTGGGAGCACGCGGAGTACTCGATGAGCTACAGCGGCTTTGCGCTGACCGAAGAGGAAAAAAGGCTGAAAAGCTCATATTGCCTGAGTGACGGACAGCTTGAGTGGCGGCGCTGGTGCATAAAAAACAACTGCGCAGGCAATCTCGATATGTTCAGACAGGAATATCCGAGCTGTCCCGAAGAGGCATTTTTGATGAGCGGACGTCCTGTATTTGACAACGACATTATCATCGGGCGCATCACCGAGCTCGAGCGAAAATACACCGCAAAGCCATACCGCTCGGGAAAGTTCAGCTTTAACTGGCATGACGCCGAGCACAGCGACTATATCGAGGACGACTCGATTAAGCTTGTGAAAAGCGGCGGAGACATACGTCTTTACGAGCTGCCGCAGAGCGGATATCCATATGTGATAGGCGGCGACACAAAGGGGGAGGGGGCGGATTTTTACACCGCGACAGTGATAAACAACGTGACGGGAAACAGGGCTGCCACGCTTCATATGGATTTGACGGACAGCAAGCCGTTCACATATCAGCTATACTGTCTCGGCAAATTTTACAATGACGCGCTCATAGCAGTCGAGATAAACTTCAACACAGCGCCGATTGAGGAGCTGCAGCGCTTGAATTATCCGAATCAGTACGTGAGGCGCAAATACGACGACTTCACCAAGCAGTCCGAGAACAGGTACGGGTGGAAAACGGACGGCAACACCCGACCGGTCATCATCGACAAGGAGGTCGGATATCTGCGCGACAGCATTCGGCTGTTCAACGACATTCCGACTCTCAGGGAGGCGATAACCTTTGTGTACGACAAAAATGGCAGACCCGATGCGATTTCGGGCAAGCACGACGACCTTTTGCTGTCCGACATGATAGCGGCGGAGATTCGCACTCAACAGTCGTTTGACAGGCAAAGAGGCGTGAGCGAAACGGCGGCGTATACCGAGGATATGCTCGAGGACTTTAACAACGCGGACGGGGAGCTGCAAAAATATCTTATTTCAAAATGGGGGATGCCTGAATGAAAAAGAAGAACAAGCTGCGGCTTGCCATGTGGCAGGAGCGCTTTGAGAATTCAAAGAACGGATATACGCGAGGTGAAGCGTCGGTGCTCGATCACTTTGACGAGCAGCAGGCGCAGTACGACGGATCGAAAAAACTCGGCGGCGGAAAGGAGGCGACGACGGTTTGGAATATCACATCCGAGCTGATTGAGAGTCAGATTGACAGCGGCATACCGATACCCAAGGTAACCCCTCATCGCCCGACGCCCCGCACGCTGAGAAATGCACAGGCAATACAGGATATGCTGAAATTTGAGATGGACAGGCTCCCGAGCGAGGTGCTTAACGACAGTGACGAGCGGCTTTCGAAAATCAACGGCGGCACGGTCTCGCTCGTCGAGTGGGACATGACATCAAGGACCCATGACACTGTCGGCGACATCTCGATTCGTCTGCTCGGCGCAAAGCAGTTTATCCCTCAGGAATGTGTCTATGAGACGCGGTATATGGACTATCTGTTTTTGACTTTTGACGACACGAAGGAGCGGATAAAACGCCGCTACGGGGTGGATGTCACAGAGGAGGGCACCGACCCCGAGCTGTCCGATTCCAATTCGGATGCCGAGAACAACGTGACACAGATAATCGCGTATTTCAAAAATGAAAACGGCGGTCTCGGCTGCTTTTCGTGGGTGGGCGACACCGTTTTAATCGACGATGATAACTATGAGGCGCGCAAGGACAGGGTGTGTGCAAAATGCGGCAGGGTTAAGCCCGCCGACAGCGAGCTATGCACATGCGGCGCGTGTGATTGGACGGCGCGAAGCAAGGAATATGAAGAGCTGTCGGAGGATTTGCAGCTCGAAACAGGAGAGACCGAGACGGTGGAGCAGCAGACGGGCGAGCTTGACCCGATGACGGGTCAGCCGATAATTCAAATGATTGAGCGCCCCGTATATCGAACTGTTCCGGCGATGTCCCCCGAGAGAATCGACGGCGAATTTGTCATGGAGGATTATCAGGAGCCGATGTATGAGCAGCTTGAGAAGCCCGACGGCAATCTGATTGAAATCCCCGTAATGGACTATCTGTTTGACGAGAGGGGGTTGCCGCTGAGCGACAGGAGAGGGAATCCGCTCGGGATACCCAAAATGCAGACCAAACAGCGTGTCCGCATGATACCGACGCGCATCCCCTGCTATTACCCGCGCGCATATCCGGTGTCAATCCGCAAGAACATATCGCAATACGAAAATGTTTTGGGTATATCCGACTGCGACACGATACACGACTTTCAGGTGTCGGTCAACCGAATGCTGACAAAGCGCGACGAGGTTGTGCTCAAGAGCGGGTCGGTGATATTTCTGCCGAAGGGCTCGGATATCAAGTTCACCGACGAGGCGCTGAGAGTCATAGAGGTCAAGCCGGAATTTTTTGGGAAAATGAGCATTGAGACAATCTCGTCCGACGTAAGGCAGTATGCCGATGGCGCAAACAGCGCATATGATCAGGCGCGCTCGATACTCGGAGTGACCGATTCCTTTCAGGGCAAGCCGGATGCGACCGCCACGAGCGGAAAGGCAAAGGAGGCGCTGATAGCTCAGGCGACAGGCAGGCAAAAGAGCAAGAAAGTAATGAAAAATGCCGCGTGGGCGGACAAATACGAGATGATATTCAAGTTTATGCTCGCGTATTCCGACGAGCCGCGCTGCTATTCCGCACAGGACGAGGACGGACAGCCGACGATAAGGGTATTCAACAAATATGACTTTTTGGAGCAGGACGAGTTCGGCTGCTGGTATTACGATGACGAATACTCCTTCGGTGTGGACGAGAGCGGAATAGACGTCAGCGACAGGAAGTTTATGCTGGAGGATTTGAGAACCGACCTCAGTCTCGGAGCTTACGGCGAGCACGGAGAGCCGGAGACAATGCTCGCGTATTGGGAGGAAAAGGAGATACAAAACTATCCCAATGCCGCGCGGAACGTAAAAAAGTGGCAGAGGCGTGTCGAGGAGGCAAAGGAGCAGCGCGATATGATGATGCAATTGCAGCGCTCAGAGCAGGCGGGCGAGCAAATTGCGGGGCAGCCGCACCTGCCTGCTGCGCGCGAAAATCCTGTGCAATACGGTGATATCGAACATATGAGGGGGAACAGAGATGAATTGCTGTGATATAAGTCCGGAGATCGTATCGGGATATTACACCGCCGAGGGGGACAGCTCGCCCGACACGCCGACAAGGCTGTTTAGGGTATTTGTGATGAGATGCCGAAACCCCCAATGCCCGAATTTCGGCAATACATGGGAGGAGCGCACCGAGGAGAGGATGGGTCTGCCCGACATTGCGCCCGGCGGGAGCGGGAGGCGTTGATGTCGGACAGATTGCGCGCTCGAGCTTGAGCGGCGCGGCGGACTAAGCGGATTTCGGCAGGTGCGGGAAAGCGCGGTCACCCAAAAACCGCGCCGTGCAAAAGCGAAGAGACCATTTCGGCAGGTGCAGGAAAGCACGGTTACCCGAAAAAAACCGCGCCGTGCAAAAGCGAAGAGACCATTTCGGCAAAAGTGCGGGAAAGCACGGTTACCCGAAAAAAACCGCGCCGTACAAAAGCAAAGAGACCATTTCGGCAGGTGCGGCAAAGCACGGTCATCCGAAAAACCGCGCCGTACAAAAGCAAAGAGACCATTTCGGCAGGTGCGGAAAAGCACGGTCACACAGAATAGACAAGAGCTGAATGAGACGCGCGTTAAGCGGTGTCCGCTCGGCTTTTTTGTTTATAAATTCGCATGGCAACAGCGAAAAAATGCCGATAGGAAAGGATAGAGCATGTTGGAACAAGATGACAACACATTCGACGATGTGCGGGAGAAGGTCGTGGCTTCTCCGAATGACGAGTCGGGGGTCGGCGAAGACGATGTGCACACAGCGGAGGACGCAGCCGAGGCCGACGCGGCGGGCGAGAGCGCCGAGGGCACACCACAGGCAGACGCCAAGCCTGTCCAGACCGAGGGGGAAAGACACGCAAATGCAGAGCTGAGGCGCGCGAAGGAGACTGCTGAAAAGCAGCTTCGGATTGCGGATCAGCGGCGCGAAAAGGCGGAGCAGCTTCAGCAGCGCCTGCTCGAGGCGGTTCAGGGCTACGGCTACAGCGGGACTCCGGAGGAGGTTGCGGCACAGATTTATGCGCAGCATCACGGCGGCACGGCGGAATCGGTGAGACAGCAGTGGGAAGCCGAGCAGAGAGCGGTCGAGGACAGGGTCAAATCGGACCCGCGGGTTGTCGAGGCAGAGCAGCTTGTACGCACTCAGCGCGCCGCAATGGAGGAGCAAAAGGATCTTGCGAGCATAAAGGCGATGTTTCCGCAGGAATCGGCAAAGGCGATGGACGAGATAGCAAATTACGGCGAATTCGTAAAATACCGCTTTATCATGGACGAGGACGGAAATCCGACAGGACTCAAGAACTCGGCCGAGGACGCCTATTATCTCGCAAACCGCGAGGCGAAGCACCGCGCCAAGAGCAACGACAAGGAGCACTTTGTCAGTCCGGGAGGAGGCACAAAGGGCGGCTTGACGGATGTTCCGAGGGATGTGCTCGCACAGTACAAGCTTCTTATGCCAAAGGCGACGGACAGGGAAATCAAAGAACACTATAACAGGTCAATTAAGGAGGGCTGAACATGGCACAAAAATCATACGCGGGAGCAATCAAGAGCGGCGGCTCGCAGGAGGTAAAGGCACTTTATCCCACAGGCAGAGCCAAGGGCAAAAACGTGGCGATTAAGGGCGCGGATCTCAGAACAAAGGGCGCCGAGCCAAAAGCAAGGAGTTCGGGCAAATCGTCGGGCATTTTGTCAAAGGCGGCATACCCGGGCACAACGGGCGCGGAATGCAAAACAAAAGGAGGAAACAAACAGTGAAGCTTGCACACAGAGGTATTACATCTGCGGAGCCTATGGTTCAGCTCCCGATGACGGCGGCGGTCGGATACAAAGTAGGTCAGGGTCTGGTCATAACAAACGGAGCGGCGGCTCTTGTCGGGGCGTCGGCGGCGCCGACTCACATTTGCGTGTGTGAGGCAGCGGGTGCCGCGGGCGGCTTTGTCAGCGCGATTGAGCTTCAGAGGGACATGATTTTTGAAGCTGAGCTGTCAGCGGCGGGAACCGCACTCACTCTCGGCTCAAAGGTCACGAACGACGCGGATGCGCGCAGAGTTACAGCGACAACAGCGAGCGGAGTTGCCGAAATTGTCGGGTTTCCCGACGGCACCAAGGGAATCGGCGACCACGTGTTCATTAAATATTAAGGAGGAATAAAATGGCGGGAATTACATTCAGCAAGTCGTCAAATGTTAACGACAGTGTTTTTGGCAAGAGTCAGGAACCGATAAAAATGTTTCTTGAAAAGAAGGCGGAGGCATTCGAGGCGAACAGCGTCATCAACAAGGTCTTTTCGATGGACACATCCAACAACGCGATGGAGAAGTACACATCAATGACCTCAATGAACGGGTTTCAGCCCGTGGGTGAGGGCGGGTCGTACCCGAATGATGAGATGCAGGAGGGGAACTCCAAGGTTTTGGAGCATGTCACATGGAAGGACAGCTTTAAGATAACGCAGGAGATGGTCGAGGACTCCAAGACCATCGACTTTAAGAAAGCCCCGACGGCTTTTATGAACGGCTATGGCAGAACCCGCGAGCAGTTCGGCGCGGCGCTTATCGGCGGTGCGATTTCGGGTGCTGCCGTGAACTTTGCGGGCTCGAGCTTCTCCACCGCATGCGCGGACGGCAAATCGCTGTTTGCGGCAGATCACGGCGCAAAGCTCAAGGGAGCCGCGCAGTCAAACAAGTTTGCGGACGCTTTCAGCAACGACGCGCTCACAAAGCTGGAATGCAGAATGCAGGATTTCAGAGACGACAATCACAATGTTTTAGCGGTTTCACCCGACATTATCGTGATACCGAACATCGCGTCTCTCAAGCAGAATGTCTTTGCCGCGATAGGGGCGGACAAGGATCCCGCAACGGCAAATAACGGCTTTAACTTTCAGTTCGGGCGCTGGACCATAGTTGTATGGCAGTATCTCAATCAGTTCATAGCGGCGGGCACAGCTCCGTGGATTCTGCTTGACAGCACCTACAACGAGGAGGTCGGCACTGCGGTGTGGCTCGACCGCGTGAAGCTCTCGGTCAAGAGCACGGTGGACGACAACACCGACAACAACGTGTGGCGCGGGCGCTCGCGCTTTATCGCGGGCTTTAACGACTGGCGCGGCATGGCGGTCTCAGGCGTGAGCGGCGCGACAAATCTCTAAACAGTGACATAAGAACCCCGCGGCGGCAAAACGCCGCGGGGCAAAGGAGGTTGGATATGGGTAAGACATGGGGCGAAATAAAGCGCCAGTGCATAGCGCTGCTGGACGAAAAGATGGCGGCGTACAGCAAAGCGCCGAGCACGTTTATTGACGCCGCAAACTATGCGCTGAATTTTATTGCGCTGCGGGTTCGTCCTATAGCGGATAAGGTGGCGGTGAGTCAGAGAGGGCCAGTCAATATCCTCACAAACCCGCACCCCGCCGATATTGCAAAATACAGCGGAACACCGCTTGTGTATTCTGCGAGCGGAGCAAGGGCATATTACTTTGAATGTGACGGAGACGGCGAGGCGGCTGTTGCTTCGGACGGGGTAATTGCGCCGATAGCCCTTCATTCCGACGGGGGATTTAAGCAGTACAGGGGCTTTGCGAGCGGTGAGGTGTCGATAACCTTTGGGGGCGAATTTTCTTATTGTGTCCGCAATGTTGCGGTTTACGGCGAAATTTACAGCGCAGACCCGAAGGATATACAGGCATTCAGCGAATATCTGGCGTATGACCTTGACGAGCTGACGAAAATCGGAGGCAGGTCGGTATTTTTGGATTTTTCGGCCGAGCTTCCGATAAAAAAAGCAAACAGCTCGGATGGTGACGGCTATTGCGAGGTGACCGATTTCAAAAAAGAAAAGGGCCACATCCTACTGCTGAAATCCTCTGAGGTCGGTGAATTCGATATATGGTACAAGAGATACCCCAGCCCGATAACCGCCGATACGTCTGACGCCGCGGAGCCGGACTGTGACCTGATTGCGGCGGATATCGTGCCCATGCTGATGGCGTACAGAATAGCGATAAACGACGATACCTCAAAGGCCGCGATGTACTGGAATATGGCGGATAACTGCATGGCTCAGATAGAGAGCGTGAATTTCGCCTCAGGCACAATGTCGAGCTTTGAAGTGACAAGCGGGTGGCTGTAAATGGCACAGATGAAGGTTCCCTCACAGAGGGCGAACAACAAGCTCAGGCTCGGCTCGTTTTTGGGCTGTGACCTGACGCAGGAAAGCGCAAACGTGAGTCTCTCGCGCTCTCCCGATTGTCCGAATATTATACGCGAGTCGGTGGGGAAAGTGAGAAAGAGAACAGGCTATCAAATCAAGGAGACCTTCCCCGACAGGATTAACGGAGTCCATTTTTTCAGCGACGGAAACACATCAATACGAATTGTCCATTCGGGAAGCTGCATCTACCTTGCGAACAGGACGGGCGCGTATCCCATAGCATACGCGAAAGGCGAGGCGATATACTCCGATGCCGCCGACTCGTTTTCTCAGTCGGTGCAGGTGAGCAAAACGCTTTTGATATTTGACGGAAAAAAGCTTGTGCTGTTCGGAAAACACGGCGGGACGGAATATTCGGCGGTGAGCGCCGAGAGCAGAGCGTATGTGCCCACGATAGTGCTTGCGAGGACTCCGTCCGGAGGCGGCAAGACGCATCAGCCGCTGAATCTTATCGGCTCGGGACAAAAGGAGAGCTTTGCGGGCACGGCTGCCGACAAGAGCTATCAGCTGACGGCAAAGGAGCTGAACGCAGCGGCGGTAACCGTAAAAAAGCTCAATGCCGCGGGCGGATATGACACGCTCACCGAAAATACCGATTTTACGGTCAACAGGGTATCGGGCGTCGTCTCGTTTACGGCAGCACCCGGAATCTCGCCAAAGGAGGGGCAGGACAATGTCGAGATAACCTATCACAAGACAATCGGCGGATATTCCGACAGGATAAACAGGTGCTCGATTGCGGCGCTGTACGGCGCTAATGGAGCGAGAGACAGGGCATTTGCGGCGGGAGGAGCCTTTTCAAATTACGATTATTACTGCAACATGAACGACCCGACCTATTGGGGGGACCTGTGGTATTCGGTCATAGGTCAGGACAGCGCGAAAATCATGAACTATGCAATTGTGGGAGACAAACTCGCAACTGTTCTCAGCGGCGCCGACAACGACACGAATATTGTATTGCGCTCCTCATCCGCCGACAAGGACGGAAAGATTATCTTTATCCTGTCCGGCTCATATCAGGGTATCGGGTCAATAGGCAAATATGCGTCCGGAACGCTTAAAGCCGAGCCGATATTTCTCACGGAATCCGGTCTGTACGCGCTGACACCGTCCGACGTTATCGGAGAGAGATACGCGCAGGAGCGCTCATATTATATCCGAGGAAGACTCGAGAGGATATTCTATGAAAACAGCGATCTGCTGCGCAGTGCATACGGGTGCGCGTGGGGTGACTATTTCTGTCTCGCCGTGGGGGATTACATCTTTTTGCTCGACGGACTTCAGCCGATTGCGGAGAGGAATACGCCCTATTCCACAAGACAGTACGAGTGCTATTACTGGACGGGAATCGGCGCGCGTGTTTTGTACGCGGGTGAGGCGCTCTGCTTCGGAACCGAAACGGGCGCAATATGCGAGTTTTTCAGGGATTACGGCAACATATCAAGCTTCAGTGACAATGGCAGACCGATTGAAAGCTATTGGAAAACACCCGAGCTTTTCGGTGATGACTTTTCGTACAAGAAAAAATTCAGGCGGGTCGCGCTGCTCATCGGCACGGCGGCCGTCACGGGTGCGGACATCTACGCGATTTACGATGGTATAGAGGAGCTTATTCACGCGGATTCGGGGGATGCGAGATTCTTTTCCTACTCCAATTTCTCCTATTCGTCGTTCACCTACAAGACGGACAGGACACCACAGCCGATATACGAAAAAATCTCGATTAAGCCGGACAACAGAAAGATGCAGCTCATGTTTAAAAACAGCAGAAACAAACAGCCGTTCGCACTCTACGAGGCGGCGGTTGAATTCATTGAAAGAAGGTGACGGCATATGGCATTTCAAAGAATAGCGCAGACTGAAATTGACGCGGCGGACAATCTCGGCAGAGACGACACGCCGAATGCGGGTACGGCAGGTATGCAGCAGATTCTCGACGCATACCCGAATCTCATTGCGAAAAAATTCAACCTGCTTGTCGACTCGCTCGACACCGAGATTTCATCAAGATACACCAAGGCGGAGACCGACGCGAAAATAGGCGCAAAGGTGGTGGAAATCGGCGCGGGCGACATGGCAAAAGCCGTGTATGACACGAACGGCGACGGCGTTGTCAACGACTCGGACAACGGCATATTTGTATACACTCACACAAAGAGCGGCAAAGTGCATAATTTCGTATTCGGCAGCGGTCTAAGCTCACCCGCCAACGGAAAGGCTTTGATGACAGCAGCGCTGTCGGCGGGAGACACCGTGCAGATAAACGGGGTGGCATATCCCGCATTTGCGGGCGTCGATTCGGTCGAAGAGCTGCCTGCCGGGCGCTGGGTGACATTCGTTTTTGACGGTGCTCAGGTAAATTTTAAGTCGGGCGGTGCCGCCCTTAACTTTAAAGTGTTCGGGGGCACCGCCGCACCGGTGAATCCGCAGGAAAATACACTTTGGGTGAATACGGATAAGCCAATAGCGGGCTGGTCGTTCTTGTGCACTCAGTATACGGGCACATCGCCGGACGGGTGGGTACAAGTTATTTGCGGCGTCACATCTAATGTGAGCTTTAATGCTCTTAAAAAAAGCGAATTAATTGTATATCCTACCGCATGCTTGCAATATGACGGAAATGTATGGAGCACAAAAAGCGCTAAAATATATCAAGGTGGCGTTTGGAAAGATTTCCGGCTATGGCTATATAATAACGGAATTAAATATGCGGCTGTTACGGGTGATTGGCAGACAAAAACAAGCGGGGCGTACTCGTCTGTTACCTTTGGCGCAAAATCGGTTGTGATTAGGGCGGGGTCGCCCTCAGGAGCAGCATCCGGGCACGCTGCTATATGCACAGGAAAAAAGGTTGATGTATCCGACATATCATACTTGAAATTCAAGATTAAATCATACAGCTTGAATGGCGCGGCAGCCTATCAAAGATTGGTGATGTATATAGCCAATGAGTTTATCTATTATCCGGAACAGGCGGGAGCGGCGGCATCTGTGTCATCAAATTGTTTTGGGAACGCTGAAACAACCTTTTCAATAGATTGCGCATCGCTCAGGGGTTCATATTTTATCGGGATTACTACGCAGGGCTACGCCGACTATACGACTTTGGAGGGGGTGGAAATATGGGGGGAATAGCTGAAAATCCAATTAAAACAATTTACATCGACAATGATTTTAAATGCCACGTAAAACAGAGCGCCGACGGCACATTACGAGCAATCACAACGGATGCCTTCGACGGCAAATGCAAAACCTATATCGAGGGAATGCGATTTGTGCCCGCGGGTCAAAAATGGACTCGCGAGGACGGCGCTGTGTTTGAGGGCGAGATGCTTGCACCGTGGCGCGACTCGCAGGTTCTTGAGGCGGCGCAGGGAGCTTATGAGGATGCATTGGCGGCTCTTGCGGCCGGCCAATCCGCGCAGGACGCCCAGATAGCATATGTAGGCATGATGACGGGGGTAATATAAATGGACTGGTACGCGAAGATAAAAGAATGGCATACAGCAAAATTTTGGACTGCCGCAATGGTGCAGAACGCCGTTGTCAAGCTCAAGCTCACTCAGGCGCAGGCGGATGAAATAGTGAGAGGAGCCTGACGATGGGCACGGAGCTTATAGACATAATCAAAAGTGTGATTGCCGTACTCGGAACAGCGGGCGGCTTTTACTTTGGGATGCGCTCCAACCGACGCGCCGAGGACAGCGAGGTCAGTGAGGACGCGAAAAAGGACGCGACGCTGCTCGTTGAAATCGGATATATCAAGGGGGGAATAGACGACATCAAAAAAAAGCAGGAGGACGCAGACAAGCGCTATGTCGAGGTGGTGACCCGCCTTGCGACAGTCGAGGCGTCGGCGAAGCAGGCGCACAAAAGAATAGACGATCACCTTACGAAAATCAAAGGAGAATAAAAAAAGATGAAAAAAATAATCGCAATTGCACTGACCCCGATACTTATTTTAACCGCCGCCGCTCCGGTGCTTGCGGCGGGAACAGACATGGCGGCTGCGCAGGCGCAAACCATGACAGACCTCACAGCGCTGTTTGATGCGGCAGTGGTGATGCTCGCGGCAATAATCACAACCTTTGTCCTGCCATGGATAAAAAAGAAGTCCGCGAACGAAACCGACACCATGATTAAATTCCGGATTGATACCGCGGTACATGCCGCCGAGCAATATTACAACACGGGCGTCATTCGTGACAAAAAGGAGTTTGTCATTGATTATTTAGAGAGTAAGGGGCTTTCGGTGGATGACGCGCAGATAGAGGCGACAGTAAACGAGTATTTCGGAAAGCTCATCGAGGAGATAGAAGCAACCGACACGGGGAGGGGCTGACAATGGCATTTTCACAGAGAACAACCGCGCCCGTTCGCTCGGCTGACCTGTTCTATTCAAAAATGAATCCGTATGTAAAAAACGGATTCGGACTCCCGAACTGCACCTGTTATGCGTGGGGGCGATTTTCCGAGCTGCTCGGAGCACCCGCAAGGCTCGGCTACGGCAACGCCGAAAACTGGTATGGCGCAACATCGGCATACGAAAAGGGAAGCGCACCAAAGCGGGGCGCGGTAATTGTGTGGCGAAAGGGAGCGTCGCTCGCCCAGGGAGACGGCGCGGGACATGTTGCGGTAGTGGAAAAAATCTATTCAAACGGAGACATACTCGTGTCCGCAAGCAACTACGGCGGCACGCTGTGGTACACGGCGCGATACAGCGCGCCATATTACCGACTCGGAAGCTCATATACCTTTCTCGGCTTTATTTATCTGCCCGAGAGTGAGAGTGTCGGCGACACAGTCAGACATGTCGGCACACCCGTCGCTCGCGACGAGAGCAAAAACCAGATTGAAATCACGGTCGACAACCTGAGGGCACGGCTTTATCCGCGCAAGGACGGCTCGGTGTGGGGCTTCATAAATAAGGGGATATACGACATTGACCCGACGGATTTTGCGGACACCGACGACGGTCTGCGCTGGTACAGGCTTGTCGCGGACTATAATGGAATCGGCGACGCACTGTGGGTTGCGCACAGCGCCGAATGGGCCGTATTGCATTTTGCAGACAGGGACGGCGCTGCTCTTGCGGAGGAAACAGAGCGTCTCAGGTGCGAGCTTCAAGCCGCGAGGGATGAGGCCGCTGCCGCGAATGCAAAGCTCGCCGCGGTGCGCGCGGCGGTGGCGTGAGAAGCGGAAAGTCATAGGGCAAAATCGCCTTTCACGGCTTGGCTTTTAAATTCGCAAAGACAAAAAATGCGGATGTTCGATGCCCGACAGGCGGGAGGTCTGCGGGCATCGGATAAAACTCAAAAAGAATTACGAAAGGAGTAATTTATGTCAATCTCGAGCACATATGCAGACATAATTTCAAGGATAGGCGGAGAATATGACAGTCAGCTCGCCGCCGTAGACCGCGAAAACACATATAGAAACGAACAGGCAAGGGGCGACAAGCTCAAGACCAAGACCTCAAACTGGGTGGGCTATCGACAGGCTCAGGACTACATGCCGCAGACCCTGCAGGCAATGGGATATTCCGGCGGGCCCGCCGAGAGCACGATGCGCGGAATGAATGTCGATTATGAAAACAACAACATACAGGCGGACAAAACCTATGCCGACCTGCTAAAGGAATACGCCATGCAGTATGATTCTCAGCGCAGTCGGCTGCGGCTCGCAAAGTCAAACGCGCTGTCGCAGTATCAGGCGCTTCTCGCGCAGGCGCAGGAACAGGATGCGCGCGCATCCAACACACGCGGAAGGAGAAAGAGCAAGAGCAAGAGCAAGAGAAAAGGCGAAGACGGCGGTGAAATAGTACCGGCATCTCCGGATTGGACAACGGGCGGCGGTGACGGATATCTCGGTGAGAAATTCGATAGGGATCGCTGGATTCGAAATGGAGTAATGGATTTCGAACCGAAGCGTTATGTGTTCGGATGATGGGAAAATACAGCTCAGCTTTGGATAGCATACTCAGATACGGCGAGGAAGCGGCAAGGAAAGCGGAAAACACAAAAAGAAATCCCGGCGCAGCACTGCGCTATGCGAATAGTCCGCATACATTGCCCAAGCGAAAAGAGCCGATCCTGCCGCAGGCGCCGGAGCCGGTAACTCCACAAGGAGACAGGGGCTTTTTGCCCCTGTCTCGGGTGCGTTTGTCCGCGCCCCCGAGCTATGCGGCGACTTCGCAAGGACTGCCCTATCATAATGCAGAGCTTATCCCGACATCAGTGGCGATTGGCGGAATGGACGTCAGGGCACAGATAGGCGAAAAAGACAGAAAACACAGGGAGGATGTCTTAAATGCAGGGTGGACGGGCGCAAAAGAGAAAGAGATAAAAAAGCTCAAGTCCGAGTTGAGAAAAGAATCACACAATTTCACGAACAGCAGAAAATCC
>JAVXQD010000038.1:7970-19489 GCA_036644375.1 Oscillospiraceae bacterium | reverse complement strand
AGGAAGCGCTCAATCGGCGAGATGATATCTCGATTGTGCTTCTCGACAATGACAAACTGGACAAGGTCTGCTTGGATATCCTAAACTCTATTTCTCTTATTCCAAGACTGAAACTCGTTCCCTTTATTGTCATAGCATCGAATTGCGAACAGGGAGATGAGCTCAAGGCTCTTGAGCTCGGAGTCCATGACTTTATCTGCGCCCCATACACCCGCGAGACCCTCTGTCTTCGGGTGCGCAATGCGCTGTTCTGTCGTGAGGACCGCATGAAGCTCAAGCATCTGCTGTATGATACCTCCGGACGGCTGCAATCGCTTATCAGCTCGGTTCCCGGCGGCATAGTCATCTTAAATGTATCCGACCCTGTCGTCCCCGTGTATTTTAACGATACACTCTGCTCTATGCTGGGCATGAGCCGAGCCGAGCTGGAGGACAGGTTCAAAAACGAAATAAGCAGCCTTATTTATGCCGAGGATCTCGGTCATTTTGCCGACTGCTTAAAAAGCTGTCTGAAAGGCAGTGTGGAATTCGACTGCATTTTCAGAGCAAATCACACTAATGGCTCGCATCCGTGGATACATATGACTGCGGGAAAGATACATATTGAAAACGGAGTGCCTGTGCTGCATGCCGTACTTCTCGATATCACAAGTGAAAAGGAGAACGAGCTGCTCTCCGTCACCGCTTCAAATGAACTTCGATACAATTTAAAATGTGACAAGCTTACCGGAATTTCAAATCGCGACAAGTTTTATTCCGATACAACCAAAATGATACGCGAAAACTCCGAGACCCCGTACACTTTGCTGCTGTGGGACATCGAGCGCTTCAAGGTCGTCAATGACCTTTTCGGAAGTGATGTAGGTGACAAAATCCTCATTGAAATTGCAGATCGCCTCAAGGAACAGATGCAGGAAGCAACTACGTTCGGGCGAATTGAGTCCGACCATTTTGTAACCTGCTTCCCAAAATATCTGTTCAGCATTGAGGATCTGCTTGATGTCATGAATGACAGCTTTGATGCTTTGGGTGTCAATTACAATCTTGTATTTCATGTCGGAGTATATGAGATTGAAGACACCGACGTGCCTGTTGACCAGATGTGCGACCGCGCAGGTCTTGCGCTCCGCACGATTAAGGGCAACTATATTCAGCGGATTGCCTACTATGATGACAGGATGCGCGAGCGGCTGCTGAGCGAACAGGAAATAGCAAGCGCAATGAGCTCCGCGCTCGACAGCGGTCAATTTTTGATACACCTCCAGCCGATTTTCGATGCTGTAACTCAAAAGCCGACCTGTGCGGAAGCTCTTGTCAGATGGAATCACCCGACAAAAGGACTTCTGCCTCCGAATTTGTTTATTCCTGTTTTCGAAAAAAATGAATTCATCAGCAAAATTGACTCATTTGTGCTCGAGCAGGTATGCGGCGTAATTCGCGATGCAGCTCTTAACGGATACCCTATGGTTCCCATTTCGGTAAATGTCAGCAGAATAGATTTGTACAATCCCGAGCTTGCCCACAATATGCTCGCGAAAATTGCAGAATATGGCATTGATCAATCGATGATAAAGGTTGAAATCACCGAAAGCGCATACCGCGAAAATACCGACCAGCTGCTTGATGCGATGAACGAGCTTCGCCATCACGGATTTAAAATTTCTATGGACGATTTCGGAAGCGGCTATTCCTCGCTCAACATGCTCAAGGACGCGCCTATCGACATTCTGAAGTTGGACATGCAGTTTATCCGTGATCTCGAAAGCTCCATGCGCGCGGAAAAGCTGGTCACCAGCATTATAAAAATGGCAAATCTGCTCGACATAAAGGTTGTTGCCGAGGGCGCGGAAACCAAGGCTCAGTACAGCTTTCTCAAGGCCGCAGGCTGTGACTTTATTCAGGGCTATTATTTTTCAAAGCCACTGACGCGCGACGGATTTTACGAGCTGCTCAAAAAGTACGACAAACCGAAAAAGCCAATCGGCAAATCGGCTGCGTCAAAATAAAGGCTTTATGTCAAATGTTGGGGAGCCCCCCGAAAAATCGAAATATGCAGGCAGTTCAGTTAAGCTGTCGCCTGTTTTTGTAAAAATTTTAAATGGCAGCGGGTACAAAAAATCCGTTCCCTACACCGAAAATGCCTTTGAAAACGCACGGCGTTCTCAAAGGCATTTTATGTTAATTATCCTTAAATACAGCATTTCGTCACATCCGTATCTGTTCGCGCTTTTCATTTAAAAACGCGGCTCGTCGCCGACACACCCCGTGCCACACATACCGGGCGCCGCGGGGATGTCCGAGTTCAAAATGCAGCTCTTGAAAATATCGGCATTGCTTTAAGCTCACGAATGCTTTTTAAGCTCCTGAAAGCCCTCTCCGAACACCTCGGAGTAGTCTGTAATCATAACAAGAGCCTTGGGGTCAATCTCATATACCGCGCGCCTGACATGGACAATCTCTGCCTTGCTGCACGCGCACAGCAGCAGCTTTCTGGGCTTTCCGGTATACGCGCCCTTGCCGTCAAAAATAGTCGAGCCTCTATCCGTGCGGTCCGAAATGGCTTGTGCAACCGTGTCGGGATGATCCGTTATTATAAATGCCATTTTCCCGACAACTGCACCGTTCATGATTTTATCAATAACAACGGTTGTGACAGCGGTCATCACAACTCCGTACAGCGCGGCGTCAATGCGTCCGAACACGAGAGCGCCGATTGCGATTATGACTCCGTCCAACGCGATTGTTATCTGTCCCAGCGACAAATGAGGCCATTTTTTCTTGCACATGAAAACCAAAAAATCGCTTCCGCCTGTCGATGAGCCCCTCAAAAATATCAAGCCCATGCCCGCGCCGACAAGAGCGCCCGCAAAGAGTGCCGCCAGAAAATCGTTGCCCGTGTAAACCGGAAGCTTTGGAAATATCACATCGAGGAACAGAGCCATAATCACCATTGTTTTCAGTGATTTCAGCAAAAAGGTGTTGCCTAGAAACTTGTAGCTGATTAGCAGGATAGGCACATTCAAAATAAGAGTCAGCACGCCTATCGGCAGATCGGTAAAATAATTGAGAATAATCGCAAGTCCCGAAACACCGCCCGGAGCAAAGTCCGCAGCATATGCAAACGTGTAAAGACCTGCTCCGAAAAGCATGCTTCCGATAATATCAAATATGAGGTCGATTGCCAATTCACGCGCTTTACTCTTGAACATATACACCCCGCCGGTTTTTTTAATATGCAATAAGTATATCATATCACCCGAGACAATAAAACACCCCACAAAACGATGTCAATATCTGCCTTATTTTGTTTTTTCTCACAGTAGCACCCGAACATGTTTTTGTAGTACAATGTATATCAGTCATCTTAATACATTGGGAGAAACATATGTGGTTTTTATTTACCGTTTGCACTATACTTGCATGGAGCGGATCTGATTTATTTTCAAAAATGGGCTCTAAGCCATCCGACAAGCTCAGCCATTGGAAAATGGTCATTGCCGTGGGCGCCGTTATGGGCGTTCATGCGATATGGCAGCTTACCGCAATGGGCATTGATTACGATTTCATCAATATAATCAAATATCTGCCTGTATCGGCGCTGTACATAATCTCAAT
Source organism: Oscillospiraceae bacterium (assembly GCA_036644375.1). Taxonomy (GTDB): domain Bacteria; phylum Bacillota; class Clostridia; order Oscillospirales; family Ruminococcaceae; genus CALWZE01. The sequence goes on along the minus strand of JAVXQD010000038.1, from coordinate 15,874 downwards.
GGTTTTCGGCTATGCGGGTCTGCGTTATATCGAGCTTTCGCTCAGCTCCCCCATATGCAACTCCTCCGGCGCACTGGTTGCGCTGATGTGCTTTTTATTTCTCGGTCAGAGAATGTCGGCGGCGCAGTTTATCGCGGTTGCACTGATCTGTGCGGGAATTCTCGCACTCGGAATTCTCGAAAAGCGCGACGCCGACCGAGAAAGACTCTCCTCGGGCATTGTGCCCGACAGCAAATACACCAAAAGTGCGCTTGCACTCGTTTTTCCCGTGCTCTACTGCCTTATAGATGCGCTCGGCACATTTGCGGACGCGTTTTACCTCGATGTGGTAATGGACGCGACGACCGCAAATATCTCGTATGAGCTGACATTCCTGTTTGTCGGAATTCTCGCCTTTATCTATGTGGTGTTTGTCAAAAAGGAATCACTGACGCCCTCTCGCGACAAATTCAAGTTTATCGCCGCTCTCTGCGAGACAGCGGGTCAGTTCGCCTATGTTTTCGCCCTGTCCGGCAACGCCATTGTCGCCGCACCTGTCATCGCGAGCTACTGCGTTTTTTCAGTGGTATGGTCGAGAATTTTCCTCAAGGAAAAGCTCTCAAAGGAATACTATTTTGTTATCGCCGCCGTTGTTGCGGGAATTGCGGTTCTCGGATTTTTTGATGCTTGAGCAAATGCGAGCCTCTCTTAAAGTGCAATAGGCTGCCGCAGCGAGGTCAGTCAGTCAGATTTTTGGGCAGCTTGATTTTTTCGGACAGACCTGTCTGTTTTTACGTGTATCCCGACACCAAAAGCACGTCCCCACGGTGAGACGACCTTAAGGCATTATTCTCAAAGTTCAATCGCCGAATATTGTGCGCCAAAGTGCGCGGAGAGCATAAATGATGTTTATTTCATACATCGGCATACTTATTTCTTTAATAATCACTTTACCCAATGTCATCTATTTCATTCTCCCTGTGCGCAACAGGCCTGTCGGTCTGTGCCGCAACAGCAAAATATTTAACGCGTTTGAAATTGTCGGCCGCGTTTTATGCATCGCATCGCCTGTATTTTCGGGCTTTAAATTTAACAGTGCGTCCTTGAATATATGGTTTTGGCTGATGTCCGGATGCATTGTTGCTTACTATTGTCTGTGGTTTCGCTATGTTTTCGGAAACATGGAGTTCAATCTGCTATACAAGCCGATTTTTAAGATTTCCGTTCCGATGGCGGTATTCCTCATCCTTGCTTTTATTTTCGCCGGACTTTGGATTGGCTCAAAATTCATCATCTGCTCCGCACTGATTTTCGGAATCGGACATTATGCCAATTCCATCTTCATCTACGAGCAGTGCACCCCCCACCAAAAGACCGACTCCCCCGCGGAAATTTCATCTGCACAATGATTGGGCGACACAGGCAGTACTCAGGGAATGGCAGGAAGTAAGCCAAAACCGGCTTAACCGCGCCACCTTCACGGTCTCAAGAGAGGACGCAAAAGAGTATCTTTATTCTCTCAATCATATCATGAAGTATCATCTGTTTTTCCTCCATATCAGTAATTTCACAATCAAGACTTTATTGAAATTTTCTCTGCTCTTAACATATCCTCATAGGTAACGAGCGTTACATTATCCATTTCAGTTGCCCTATCCATACAGCCTTTAGTAAATCCGGTTTTGGCAAAGAGGTAAAACTGCTTCTTCTTATAGCTAAACAGCTCGCTGCGCTCTACAAGCTTTAGGAGCACACCGAGGTCTACTTTTTCATTTGTCCACTTGCACTCGCCGAACAAGGCAGAGTCTTTATCGGTTCCCATAATGTCAATTTCTTCTTGAGATTTTGTTTTGGGATTAGCACCCCACCAACGACCTAAATCATTGAAATTAACGGGGCAGCTTCCGTTAAGAAGCAGCGTCCAAAGATACTGCTTACAAATTTCTTCAAACACACCGCCCATATAGGCATTGAGCTGCGGTGCAATTCTGCTGTACGCTAAGTCTGTAGCTCCACGAGAAATAATCGAGGTGTTTTCCGGCACAAAGCGATACCAAAAGCGGAACATATTATCCTCAATGGAGTAAATCGTCTTACGGCCGGATTTTTCGCCGTAGGGCGATTCTTTTTTTACAATTCCCAGCGCAATCAAATTCTTTATATAGGTAGCACACACGCTTGTCTCTTCATCAATTTTATTGGATATTTCGTTCATCTTGGAGCATCCGGTGGCGATTGCTGTAATAATAGCATTATAAATAGCCGGTTCACGCACTTCTTGTTTTAAAAGATTGTTCGGTTCCTCAAAAATAGAGGATATGGGATTAAGATGAGTGTTTTTTATGTTTTCCTCAATGGATAGACTGTCATTAAGCTGCATTAAATATTGCGGTGTTCCTCCGACAATTCCGTACGCCAACGCCTTATCCTCATCAGACAATTCAGTGAAATAGCGGCAAGCTTCAAAAAACTCAAAAGGATTGATTTTGAGCTGTGCCGTTCTTCTTCCGTAAAGCGGAGCTTTGTATGCCAAAACACAATCTTCCATATAGGACATAGAAGAGCCGCAAAGAATCAAGAACAGCTTGGAGCTATCCTTGTTTTTATCTATTATAAGCTGAAGAGTAGATGCAAGACTTTTAGATGCACGAGCTACATACGGGTATTCGTCAATAACCAACACTATTCTTTTGGTTTTTGCCAATTCAAAAACATATTCTAACGCTGATTGAAAAGACGAAAAAGAAGAATCAGCTGCTATACCGGTGTTGTATTCCATAATGCATCTTGAAAAATTGTCAAGATTTTGCTTTGCGTTGGTTTCAACACCTGTGAAAAAAACAGTATCTTTATTTTTTGCAAACTCGCTGATAAGCGCAGTTTTACCAACACGACGACGTCCGTAAATAACAGCAAATTCAAATTTATCGGAATTATATAGTTTGTCTAATGTACGAAGTTCATTTTCTCTTCCTATAAACATTGGCGTACCTCCAAGCGTACTCATGGTTTATGATTTACTTAATTATAAACCACTTTTTATAAGCTGTCAACAGCTAAGTTGAGATTTACTTATTTACAATTTACTAAATCCAAAAGCATTCTTCCGATAAGCATTAAGTTAGTTTTTTTCTTCACTTGTAACAGCGCAGACAGAAAACAAAATTTTGAAAATGTGCGAAATGGCATACCGCAGAAAATTGCGTGACCGTGTCCGAAAAGGATGATTTTGACCGGAATCTGCGCATTGACGGTAATTTCGAAAACCCGCTTCACTGCTCGGTTTTCGGCAAAAAATAAGCACTTCAACAATTGGCGTTGTATGGTAAAACGCGTCCCTGCTTGTACATAAGGTCCATACAGGCAGCGTTGAGCCTATTAAGCTCATTTTCAAAAATTAAAAACTTTAAAACGGGCAGCCGTAAATAGCAAAATGCATATTAAATCGTTTTGAAATAATAAAATTCGCTCTGACAACGGCTTTATCCGTTGTTGCAGAGCGAATTTTTTTGTGTAATATTTTTTTGAAGCACCCTTGCAGCAGCTGACTGCAAATCTCATGCATTGCTCCCGAAAAATCGCAAATCAGATTTACGGGCGTATTTCACAGCACATACAGCATGCAGAGCAGATGCGATATGCTGCCCGCGAGTACAAACAGGTGAAATATCGAATGGAACCATCTCTTTTTCCCGCCCAAGCCGTAGAAAATACAGCCTGACGTATAGAACAGCCCGCCCACGATAAGCAGGATAAAGCCCGGCAGCGGTATCGACTCGTATGCGGGCTTTATCGCGGCGACAACGCACCAGCCCATTCCGAGATAGCACGCCATAGAAAAATAGCGGTATTTTTCAAGATCTATCGCCGTAAGCGTGACAGCCAATGCGGTCAGCGCCCAGACAAATCCGAAAATCGTCCAGCCCGCTGCGGGATTGACCTTCGCTATCGCGCAGATTGTCAGCGGAGTGTATGAGCCCGCAATCATAAAATATATCGTGCAATGATCTATTACCTGAAACACCTTTTTTGCCGCCGGTGCTTTAAGCCCGTGATAAATACTGGACATTGTGTAGAGCAAAATCACACAGCACCCATATACGATTGATGTCAGTATTCCTGCCGTATTGTGGTGCATTGCAGATACAATGACGCATAGCACAAGCCCCGCGACCCCTATTGCCGCCCCCACAATATGCGACACCATATTGAACATCTCTTCGCCGTTCGTATAGTCCGGCAGCTCTCTGTCTGCAAGCTTAATTCTCTTTACTCGTTCCATAGCCCCTCCGAAAATTATTGCAATTCCGCATTTTCAGCTTTGCGAAATTATCATCATTGCCTATATTATATCACATGTCATTATAAAAATCACGTGTAATATTTGCAATAATTTGATTAGGAGGAATATTCTCTTATCCGAGTCCCTGTTCCGGTATCTTACAGGCGCTGAACGCAGGATTTGTCTTGCCCTTTTTCACGCCTGTTCATGACAGATGGAGTTTGGAAACTCGACAATCACTCTTGTGCCCTCGCCGAAATTGCTGATAATCGAGATTGACGCGCCGTGCTTGAGCGCAATATGCTTTACTATCGCAAGTCCGAGTCCCGTGCCGCCGGTCTGTTTGCTGCGGCTTTTATCTACCCTATAGAACCTCTCGAATATCCTGCTTTGATGTTCCTTGGGAATTCCGATGCCTGTGTCCTCGACACTGAGCATGACATTTTTCCCATCTGATTCGGTTCTCACCAGAACACTGCCGTCTGCACTGTTGTACCGAATTGCGTTGTCGCAAAGGTTGAATACCATTTCCGCGAGCATATCCCTGTCGCCTGTCACATAGCAGCTCTCGCCCACAGCTTCAAGCCTCACCCCTGCCCTCTCCGCGGAAAAGGCTAATGAATCGACAATTTCAGCTGAGATTTCGCTGAGATTAACCCTCTCTTTTTTTATATCACTCTGTTCCTCAATCTCGCCGAGCTTTAAAATATCCCCGATAAGCGAGATTAAACGTCCCGCTTCGTTGTGAATTTTACCTGCAAAGTCATTCACATCCTCCGGCTTTGCCATGCCGTTTTCTATCATTTCGGCATAGCCCGAAATTGAGGTGAGCGGAGTTTTCAGCTCATGCGATACATTGGCTGTAAACTCCTGACGCAATCGGTCATTTTCGCGCTTGCGCAGCTGCTGCTCCTTGATTTTCAGAGCGAATGGCTCAAGCTCATGATATGGCACATTCTCATCTATCTCATCGAGATTGCGCGCCATATCCTCAATGGGACGGACAAGCTGCTTTGTCAGGTAGACAGACAGCACAACGGATATCACGAGAATCGCAAATGCGAGCAGCGTGATGATAAGCAGCATACGGTCAAATGAGGAATACATGCTTTTCACATCGCGGGACACTCTCAGCACACTGCCGTCAGTCAGCTTTATCGCGTAGTAAAATGTGCTGTAGCCGAACGTCGATGATTTTCTGATATCCTCACCCGTTCCACTCTTTATTGCAGACAGCACCTCGGGGCGCTCGATGTGATTTTCCATCGTATCACAGTCCGCCATGCTCTCGTACAGAACCCTGCCCTGACGGTCTATATGCGTAATTCGAATATCATCTCCGCCCATCAGCTCAAGCTGCCCTCCGCTTTTTTCAAACACGGACACTATCAGCTCCGCGCTCATGCGCAGGTCGCTTTTTACCTGACTGTCATAGGTTCTTTGAAAAACCGCCGTCGTCATAATCGTCGCCAGCACAAGGGATAGAATTCCGATAAAAAACAGTCTTTTATTAATTTGTTCTTCCAATATTGTCAACCTCAATTTTGTATCCGACGCTGCGAACCGTCTTTATCATATTGCCGCACTCGCCGAGCTTTTGTCTGAGGGTTTTCACGTGGACATCAACCGTCCTCGTCTCGCCCTCATAATCGGAGCCCCACACCCTGTCCATGATTTTTTCGCGCGTGAGCACGATATCCTCATTTAAAAGCAGGAGCTTGAGCAGCTCGAATTCCTTGTAGGTCAGGTCGCAGGGCACTCCGTTCGCGCTGACCGTGTGCTTGCCGTCATCCAGCTCGATACCGCCCAGTGACATGCAGGGAACCGCTGTCTGAGGTGCTGTGCGGCGCAGCACTGCTTTGACGCGGGATATGAACTCCATTATTCCGAACGGCTTCGTGATATAATCGTCCGCGCCGAAATCAAGTCCCTTTACCGCGTCAAGCTCGCTCGCCTTGGCTGTGACCATTATCACCGGCAGCGCGCGCAGCTTTGGGTTGCCGCGTATCTCTTTCAATATCAGCAGACCGTCATCGCGAGGCAGCATAACATCCAAAATCACGAGCCTCGGAATCAGCTGTTCACAGCGCTCAAAAAAGCCTGTCGCGTCACCGAATTCCTCTGTTTCAAATCCGCTGTTTTTAAGCGCATAGCTCTCCATCTGCCTGATATTCACGTCATCCTCAACAATATAAATCATATCTTATATCCCTTTGCCGCAAATCGAATTTGTAATACGGCCTCACCTGAGCCGTCGGTTTGTCTTGTCGCTCTCGGACTGCCCTTGCGCGCCGATTCGCCTCGTGCTGCCGCGCAATCTGGCAACGCCGCTATCGGGTATTTACAGCATGATAACACCCTGCGGTAAAGCCGAGATGGCAGTCATGTAAAATTCAAGTAAAATATTGCTTATATGGCATAAATGCGCAATCAATTGTCGAAAAGGTCTCTTTCGTCTTTATTGCCTTTCTCATCCTCTGCTTGATTTTTCTCCTTGCGCTTTTTTAAAAACAGAAGCAGAAAATAAGCCGGAAAGCAGAGCATTGAAAAAAAGAATACCCCGTAAATTATATATTTATCCATTATTTTATCCAAACCTTTCATTTGTATGGGCGGTAATATCCACGCCCGTTTATATTGTTGAATTTTTTTGCAGCTGCGATTTACTGTCCGTCTAATGGGACATGAAATTTGTTAAACTGATTACAGTCAAACAGATAAATAATCGGTTTAACAACCGCAGCACCGAATCGGAGGGTAAATCATGAAACCGGAAATCGTACGCGTGATGGAGCACTATGAGGTTTACGACGCAAACGGAGCTTTTTTGTTTTCGGCGGACAGCAGGCAGGAGGCAGCAGCCGAGCTTGCACTCGAATATGCCGCATAAAATAGAGGTTGCGCACTTCAAAATATGTTCCAAAAAGCGGCGGGCACCAAGGGGTTGGTGTCCCGCCGCTTTTTCATGGTCTCCACAGATGCTTTTTAATATCCACACGCCCGTCGGGTAAAAAGCCGACACCGTCCGCTTCGAGCAGGTGTCTTTGCGCGGACTCGCCGCCGAAAGCAAACGAGCCGCTGCACTCTCCGAAACGATTGACTACCCGAAAGCATGGTATATTGGCGGGATCGGGATTGACGTGAAGTGCAAAGCCGACAACACGCGACCAGCGCACATTGCCCGACAGTGCCGCCACCTGTCCATAGGTGGCGACATGTCCGCGCGGAATTTTTTTCACTGTCTCATATATTTTTTGAAAGCTGTTTTTCGGCTTTTCATCACTCATAGCTTTTTATGCCGAATAATCTTTGTTGGCGTCAAAGGTTCCGTCCGCCAGCGCTTTGTTTACAGCCTCGACCGTTTTGATGTTTTTGCTGTGCTGCGCATCTGTCTCAGCCCAGTAGAATTTTTTGTTTTGGTCGGTTATAAAGAAGAAATATGGCGTATCCGCCGGATTCAGCACCGCATCAATCGAGGCAAAGCCCGGATTGCAGATAGGCGCCACAATTATGCCGTCCACCTTGTAGGTGTCGTACGCGTCAATCATCTCCTGAGGGGCTTTTCCCGTGACCGGCTCAATCGATCCGTTGTAATACAGCCCGATTACGCCCCAGATAAAGTTGCCCGGAATCTTCTCCGCCG
>JAVXQD010000038.1:0-7960 GCA_036644375.1 Oscillospiraceae bacterium | reverse complement strand
CCGAGGTGTCTGATTGCAGGCGCGGGAACCGCTCCTTGTCCTGCATGCGATTGTGGAATGCCGCCGCGACATTGTACTGCTCACCGCCGAACGATTCCTTTTCGACTATCGACGCAAGGGTCATTACCTCCTTGAGTGTGTATCCGCTCGACGCCACCTGCGCCTTAAAAGCGTCGGTGTAAATGTTCTTTTCGTAGTTATCGAGCATCTGCTGAATCATATCGTGAACGGAAATTCCCTTTTCAAACGTATAGGTGTCGGGGAAAAGAAAGCCCTCAAGCTTGATAAATTCAAGTCCCGTATAGGTTATTTCCTTGAGAAAATCATTTGTAAAGGTGTCGTTGTTGCATATATCGACAAATTCATTCGCGGTGCAGATTCCCGCCTCCTCGAAATCATATGCCATTCCGAGCGTGGTTCTCCCCTCGGGGAAGGTCATCGGGGGATACATCTCGATATCCTTGACGGTCATCTGCTGCAAGACCTCTATTATCTCATCGTAGGACAGGCTGCTGTTAAGCGTGTGGTCTCCGAACTGATAGGTTCCGTCCGCTTTTTTAAATCGGCTGTACGCCTTGAACGCCGTCACGTTCTTGATGATTCCATTTTGCACAAGCACATCGGCAACCGCGGATGTGGATGAGCCCTCAGGCACCGTGACGACAATGTCCGCCGTATTCATGCCCCGTTTTCCGCTGATTTCGCGATATCCGAAAAAAGCCGTTACCGCGACGATAACGAGAACAACGGAGAGCAACGCAAGGATTATCACAAGCCCCTTGCCGCCGCCCCTTTTATTGCGATTGCGGTGTGTACCCGAGCTATTTGAGGGTACCTCACCGGCACCGCCGCCCGCAGTGCCCACAACACCGTTTGCAAATGATGAGGGAGATCTGAATTTTGTTTTTTTCTTTTTCTTTACTTTAAAACCCATAAATTGTCCAACCCTTTCTGACATTAGGGACTTTGAAAATTTGTTAAATGCTTGATGTGACTCGTTATTCCATACCGCTGACGACGACTCGCCGCATCATGATTTTAATGAGGCAGATACTATGATGTATTATATCATATTTTATCGGTATTCGCCGTAAAAAATTGAGTCGGCGACTTTTTTTGCGGTTTGTCTGTCCTTGATTATCTCAATGAGCTTGAGTGAAAAATCAACCGCCGAGCCGGCTGCCCTTGCAGTCAGGAACGGTGAGTCATACACGACGCTCTCATCGACATAGCTGTCGGTCAATTCCTCGCGAAAGCTCGGAAATACCGTGGCTTTTCTGCCATGAAGCAGATTTTCGTGCGCGAGAATTCGGGGCGCGGCGCAGATTGCGGCGACCGTTATCTCCTCCTCGCTCGCGAGTCGGATGGCGCGCTTTACAGCCGGACTTAACTCGAGATTATCTGTGCCCGGCATTCCGCCCGGCAGCACGATTGCCTCGATGTCATTATCGGGAAAAAACAGCTCCTCGGAAATATCCGCCATTACCGTAACTCCGTGCGAGCCTGTGGGGGTTGAGCTTCCGATTCCGACCGTGGTCACGTTTATTCCTGCGCGCTTGAGCAAATCCACGGGGGTAAACGCCTCCATCTCCTCAAAGCCGTCAGCCAAGAATACATATACCATAATGAAAGTTCCTTTCGTATGTCAGCCCTTTTCAGTCGAGCATGAGATTCATGTAGGGGTCCATATCCTTTATAAAGGTATTCCCCGCCAAGGGCTTTGCCATTCCATACATGGTTGTCTCCCCCTCGAATTTAAACAGCTCAGAGTGGAGCGGAAGCTGAACCGAGACGTTTTTCGGGTTGTTTGCCGCTATTATTTTCGAAATAATAAAATGCTGAACATCAATCGTGGTACCCATACATTCCTTAATGAACATATGCTTTCCCTGCATACCGAAAATCGCATAGCCGATTCCGAGTGACCCGCTATAGCTTGCGATGTGCTCGTCGTATATTCTCGCGTCCTTCATGATAAACTTCAGCTGATTGGGATACCACCTGATATGCGGAATCTCCGCCAAAACGGATTCGCGCAGACCGTATATCTGCTCGGGGGTTATTTTGTCAAGCTCAATGTCCTGCTCAGATGTGATATTTCCGTCAAGCATACCATGCTTTATGCCGACCAGTGTGGCATTAAAGTCCGCGCTGTAGCCGCAGTTCTGATAAAATTTAAAAAGATACTTTTCCGCCGGAACAAGCACGCTCAGCGCACAGCCCGACAATTTTGCGATATCCTCGGCGTATTTGAGAAGCGAGGTCATAATGCCCTTTGCCCGATACTTTTTCAGTGTGGCTGCCGCAAAAATATATATCGCCTTGACCGCCTTATCCTTGTAGGTGAACTCGGCGGGAATTACAGTCAGCATCGAAACCGGCTTGTTCGCGGCCTCGAAAACAATCGTGTCGCTTGTTTTCACAATCTCGTTGTACATAAAGTCGACGTAATTGAGAGGGTCGTCAAAGCTGTCCTCCCATATCGCTTTTAGCGCTGAGATGTCTGAGTCTGTCGCTCGTCTTATCATTGCTTGCTCACCACATATTTGTCGGTCAGAATTTCGGGATTATATGAGAGCTTTGCTCTGCGCAGCCCCTCGTCTCCGACATCGTCCTCTCGGTTGATATAGCGGTATTTCTCACAAAAGCATTTTGCGAAATCGCGGTTAATAATAGTATACGCGCCGTTTATATTATAGCAAGCCTTTTCGATATGCACACAAAAAGTTTCGGAATTAATCGGTTCTCCCATAGAAAACCCGATTATTCCGCTGCTTATTTTTATATATCCGCCCTTGAACCCAAGCTCGAAAAAGTTGTCGAACGCGCTGTTTGCGGCAACCCGCTCGGCAATTAGCCCGTCGTCTCCGTATTCCTCGAGCATCTCCTCGTACCAGCGGTCGTTCATCTCACGAACCTCTCCGATATTATCGGGGGTTATTTCTATGAACCCGTATTCGGGATAGTCCTGTATAAAGCGGAAGATATGGTTGCGTTTCCCGTGGAATTTTTTGCCCTTGAGCTCAATCAAATCCTCGGTATTGTAAACGTATTCCGCAAAATCGCGCGATGTGTGGTGCTTGAACATATCGGGGAACAGACCGTCAAGCACACGCGTGTCCTCGGTCGTCGCGGCGATAATTCGAAAATGGATTCCGCGCAGCTCCGCATCCGCCATCATATCGCTTACGGCTTTTTTGACGTCGCCCTCTCCGAATGGGAAAAGAAATGCGTCTACCTCGCGCTCAAAGCGTATCACGCAAAGACCGTCGTCGGTAAACGCGACCTTTGTCCCGTACACATCACGCCATATAAAGATGTTTCCAAAGGTATATTCGCACCCTCTGTCGGGTGCACTGTGCAAAAGTGAGGTGATTCTCTCCTTGTCGGAAAGCTCAACTTTTCTGAATTCGAGCATTATAGAGTCTCCTTAATTGACGCCAATACGTCTCCTGCAATGCTGTCGACGGTTCGAAGCTCGCCGCCCTCATCGCACGGAATAATTGTCCAGCTGTATTTTTTTGCGCAATAATTCGCCGCCTCACGGCTTATTTGCTGAAAGTGTATATCTTTTTCGTGTATGTCCTTTTTGCTCTCATCTCCCGAATAGCGTTTTTGCATCAGCCTGTCGCTTGTCTCGGGCTGCATGTCAAGATAAATCACCGCGTCGGGTTTTGGAATGCCGAGCTTGCTGTATTCAAAATCGAACAGCCAGTCAAGATATTCGTCCCAGCGTGCTCTCTCGAGCTTACACATCTGATGTACCGCGTTTGAGGTCGTGTACCTGTCCGCAACAAACATGCCGCCCGCCAGATATCTCTGCCCCCACACCGCCCTGTAGCTCGCGTAGCGGTCTGCGGCGTAAAAGGTTGATGCGGCATAGCAGTTCACATCCTCCGGTCTCTGTCCGAGCTGACCGCTCAGATACATGCGCACAAGTGCCGACGAATCGGAGTCATAGCAGGGAAACGAGAGCGCCTCGACGCTTTTGCCCTCGGCAGTCAGGGTCTCCTTGAGTTTGTTTGTCTGTGTCGCTTTTCCGCTTCCGTCAAGTCCCTCGATAACAATAAGTTTTCCGCACATCAGGGTTTATCCCTCTTTCAGCTTATTGTACTTCTCGCGCATTTCAGCCGCTTGCCCGCAGGTCATTTTTCCCTCCGGACAGCTTCCGCACGCACACGGCGGGCCGCTGCTCTCGAACAGCGCGGGCGCGACGTCATACACAAGCTTGAACATCGCCTCGGCAAGCTCACGGATTTCCCACTGTGCGCGATTGCAGCAGCGGTGGCGAAAAAAGTTGAGCAGCGAGCGAGCGTTCATGGTGACAACCATCTTGGTCTCGCAGGAATTCGGCAGAACATAGCGCGCGTCCTCAATCGCCTTTTTTTCGGCGGCGCTTGCGGCTTTTTTCTCGCTCATTCCGGCGGCGAGATTTTCGGCAACATATTTTTGTTTCAGTATTTCGGTCAGCCTGCAATAATCCTCGGCGTCGCGTTTCATGGAATTTTGATAAATCTCAGCCGCCTGCGGGTCATCGGCAATCGCGTGCGGGGTGACATATTTAAAATCGTCGAGCCGCACATAGCGCTGACTCTGGACACTGAATGACGCTATGCGATGCCGCGTAATCTGAGCTAACAGCGAGCGGGACACGCCCTCGATGCCGAATGTGAAGCTCGCGTGCTCAATGGGGCTTTCGTGACCCATTCCCGACAGCATCTCGACAAAATCCTTTGCCTTTTCGTCGGAAATCTCACAGAGTAAATCCTCTATGCCCGAGTTTGAATAGCAGAGCCGCGCCGCGTTTGCAACCAGCTTTTCCGGCATCACGGTATGTGCAAGAAGATACACGTTCATATATTTTTCTCCTTTATGTAGCGCGGTGACTGCGCCCGATTTGTCCTGTGACGCGCTCGCGGAGGTTTCCCGGCTTCGCGCCGAAAAAAACAGCTCTGATGCAGGGCGGTATCGGTCCGAGTCTTATTTTCCGCAATTTCGGGCACCTTGCGCCATATTATATTCTGAATCAATTTCGTGCAAATAATACCCGTTTAATCTCAATGCAGCTCACAGCGCCGAAATCCCGACACCCTATCGGCCTGAAAATGCTTTGACAGGCTGCGGCCGCGCCTTGAAATTTCCGAGCTTTTCGGTAATAGTATCATTTTAGGCGGTGAACATTCAGTGACCTCGGTTACAGCTTGACAAGGGGCGCGTAGTTCGCCATCGCCTTTTTCTTTCCGCCCTTTTCAAAATCTATTTCCAAAAGCAGGTCACCTCCGAGCGGAGTCGCCGAAAGCACCTTGCCTTTTCCGAAGATTTTGTGATCAACGACATCTCCCGAGCCGAACCGCGCACCCGTTTTACCCGCTTTTCTCGCCGCGGTTGCCGTGCCGCCGACCGAGATGGTATCACCGAATTTGGGCTTGGGCTTCGGAACTCTGTCAATCTTGTAATTTGCAGCCTCGTTGGACTGGCGGTACTCGTACTGTCCGCGGGACTCAAGGCCGCTCTTATCACGTGAATTCAGCGCGGTTTTGTTAGGCGCGTCGTCATTTTTGAGGTCGTCGCTGAATTCGAGCATAAACCGAGATTCGGCATTTCTGCGGGTCTGGCCGAAAAGCATGCGCATCGATGTGCGGGTCATATAAAGGCGTTTGCGCGCGCGGGTTATTCCCACATAGGCAAGGCGTCGCTCCTCCTCCAAATCCTCGGTATTGAACCGCGATTGGTCTCCCGGGAAGATGCCCTCCTCCATGCCTATTATGTAAACGCAGTCAAATTCAAGCCCCTTTGCGCTGTGCAATGTCATGAGCACGACCGCATCGGTGTTTTCATCATAGGTGTCGATATTCGCAACAAGCGCGATTTCCTCAAGAAACAGGGTCAGATCGCCCTCGGGGTTTTCACTTTCAAACGCGCGGATGCTCGAGATGAACTCCTCGACGTTTTCGAGCTTTGTGATTCCCTCGTCCTTCATGTCGACAAGCATTTTTCTGTAGCCGGTTATATTCAAAAGCTCATCAACAAAATCGTGCAGATTCCGCTCATGATATGTCTCGACGAGCTTTTCGTACATGCTGTAGAATTCCTTCAATGAATTCTTCGCGCGGGAGAGGGACGGATAGGTCTCGACGTCCCTGATTACCTCGAGCATGGATATGCCGAGTCCCGATGAAATCTGCAAAATCTGAGACACGGTAGCGTCTCCGATTTTGCGCGCAGGTCTGTTTATGATGCGTGTCAGGCGCAAATCGTCGCCCGGATTGTCGATGATGTTGAGATATGCCATTATATCCTTGATTTCGGCGCGGTCATAGAACCGCAGTCCGCCGATAACCCTGTACGGGATTCCGGCGCGGGCAAAATAGCTCTCAATAGCATTGCTCTGCGCATTCATGCGATAGAGCACAGCCTGCTGTTTCAGCGGAATTCCGTCGCCCTTGTTCTTTGCGATTTTCAGCGAGACATATACGGCTTCCTCGCGCTCATCGTCGGCGCAGTAAACGCTGACCAAATCGCCCATGCCGCTGTCCGTCCAAAGGGTCTTGCCCTTTCGTCCCTTGTTTTTGGATATCACTTGATTGGCCGCCTCGAGAATGCACTCGGTCGAGCGGTAATTCTGCTCGAGACGAACAACCTTCGTACCCTTAAAGCGCTCCTCAAAGTTGAGAATGTTCTCTATGGTCGCGCCGCGGAAACGATAGATGCTCTGGTCATCGTCGCCGACAACACACAGGTTGCAGCTTCTGTCGGTCAGCAGCTCTATCAGTCGGTACTGCGCGTAGCTGGTGTCCTGATATTCGTCTACCATGATATATTTGAATTTATGATTATAGTATTCGCGTATTTCAGGGAACTGAGTCAGAAGAATGACCGTGTAATAAATCAAATCGTCAAAATCAAATGCGCCTGCCCTTTTGAGCTTTGTCTGGTAGGCGGCATAAATCTGCGCAATAATTTTGTCGTTGTAGTTCGCAGCCTGCTCCGCAAAATCGGTCGGAGATATCATCTCGTCCTTGATGCGCCCTATTCTGCCATGTACCGCGCGCACGGGAAACAGCTTTTCGTCGATATTCTTGTCCTTATATATTTCTTTCAGCGCGCGCTGGCTGTCGTCGGTATCATAGATTGTGAAGTTTTTCGGAAACCCGAGCAAATCCGCATTGCGGCGTAAAAAGCGCACGCAGGACGAGTGAAAGGTCGCGGCAAAAACATCATTTCCGCTGTTGCCGACCGACTCGCAGATGCGGCTTTTAAGCTCTGCCGCCGCCTTGTTTGTAAAGGTGATTGCAAGTATATTCCACGGCTCAATAAAGCCTGTTTTTAAAAGCGGCTGAATCTCGGGTGAAACCGGAGCGGATTTTGACACACTCTGTTTCAGAAGCTCAATATCCTTTTCCGCTATTTCACGCGCGACATAATCCGACTCGTAAGCGTCGCCGAATTCCAGCAGATTTTTAATGCGGTTGACAACAACCGTGGTCTTGCCGCTGCCCGCTCCCGCCAAAATAAGGACAGGGCCGCCGGTATGCAGCACCGCCTCGCGCTGTACCTCATTGAGTTTTGAAAAGCGCCCGGCAATGTATTCTTTTCTCAGCTTGATGAACTCGTCTTTTAGTTGCATTATCATATTCCATTTCTTTGAATTTTTGCGTATTCGTCTGAGCAAACAGCAGGTCCGATAGAAGTAAAGGCATCAGCCAAAGCAGACTGATGCCCGTTTATAAGTGAAAAATGTCAATTTTATCAATGAATAAATTAAACATATCTGAAATCAGCACAATATCTGTTGTTCCTTAATTCTACCACAAAATCGACTTAATGTCTATATTAATGTCTGTCCGACTGTCGAAAAATGCAGCCGCCGCGCGACCTGCGATGCATTTTTTCGATTACTCTGTTGCCGGGATTTGGGCTTTGGGGCTTTGGGGTTTTGCGGCTTTGGGCTTTGCTGCTT
>JAVXQD010000037.1:0-19773 GCA_036644375.1 Oscillospiraceae bacterium | reverse complement strand
TCGATTACGACTATATCACCCTGTTTCGGCTGATAGAACAATCCGTAAACAAAAACGCGCTCCCCCGAATCGAGCGTGGGATACATAGATGGCCCGCTAACCATGTATGTCTTCAACGCAAATGTGAATATCAGCAGCACAACGGCTAACGAAAACAAGATTGATTCTGCCCATTCATAAACGCACTCTATTATTTTGTTGTTTTTTGATCCTGTCATTTTAATCACCTTTATTTATTGTACCACAAATCATCTTTAATTTGTCACATTGTTATTGCAAACGGATTTATATGAATAGAAAGAACAGCATCGAATTCATTAAAATGTCGCATAGGTGTTTGGCACGGCGCCTATTATTACAGTTTCGGCTATGCACACATTTGTTGACACATCTACCGAGGTCGAATACGGCGCGAGAATTGCCGTCATCTTGACCTTGAATTCAATCATTATCTGATGATGCGTCTGATTTATGCCTGCTGTATCAAATTTGTTAACAAGGTTTGTCTCAACATATGAGGACGGGAGCATCTTCAATCTTATTTTCGGGCCGCGGCCTGATAATATCTCGATTCCGGTAAGTGTTCCGATAGGTATTCTGACTGACTGCTCGGTAATTCCCGCAAGCTTGTCATTTACGGCATCGGTCAATATAGCTTTCAGCTTATTGACCTCTACAGCATTTGTCTCAATTGCAATTATCTGACCGCTGACCGGGTCCTTAACCACTGTAACAAGACCGTCATAATCCACATACAGTCTCTCTAACTCTGCCACAACCGCTTTATTGACGGCTGAAGTACAAAGTATTTTCGCCTGATTGGCACATATGGTCTGAATAACCGGTTCAAGATTGTTTGAAATCAAAAATCCACCGTAAATTAAAAGCGATATTACAATGAAAAATTTAAGTTTAATTTTAAAATTCTTTAAATCAACACCTTTTCTCATGCTTTCACCGCCTTTATCATCTATATTCGCACAATAATAAAAACGTTCGGAAATAACATAAATAATGCTTGCTGAATAATTACGTCCGCAAACGGTATTATTCGGCAAGCATTTTATTCGGCTTTAATATGCTTGAGCTTAAATTTAAATCGAAATCATCTGTGACATCTTAAGGAGCTCAAAATCAATCGTCTTTTTCATGTTTAGACCTTCTGTAATGTCAAGATCGGTTATTGCACCATGTCTCATCACAACAACCCTGTTGCCGGCTCCCTGCTCGAGAAGATTTACCGCATGAAATCCCATATGACTCGCGACAACTCGGTCCTGAATTGTAGGTGAACCGCCTCGTTGAACATGCCCGAGAATAGTTGCCCGCGTTTCAATTCCGGTTCTGCTTTCAATTTTTGATGCAAGTTTGTATGCACTTCCGCATCCCTCTGCAATTACAATAATGAAATGGCGCTTGCCTGTGCTCTGAGTGTGGAGCATTTTTTCAATAATGTCCTTCTCGAGATCATATTCGATTTCAGGGACAACAATTGCAAGCGCTCCGCAGGCAACACCTGTGTTAAGTGCCATATACCCTGAATTTCTGCCCATCACCTCCACAAGGCTGCAGCGGTCATGGGACATCGCGGTGTCGCGAAGCTTATCCACCATCTGCATTGCAGTGTTGAGTGCGGTGTCAAATCCGATTGTATATTCACTGCATGAAATATCATTGTCTATGGTTCCGGGTATTCCTATGCACGAAATTCCTACATTGCAAAGATCACGTGCACCGCGGAATGTACCATCTCCGCCTATGGTTACAAGCCCCTCAATGCCTTTTCTGACACATGTTTCCTTTGCCTTCAACACACCCTCGGGCGTGTTGAATTCAGTGCTCCGGGCTGTATAAAGCACAGTGCCACCGCGGTGAATAATCTCGGAAACGCTTCGTATATTCATCTCGAACATATCGCCGTCTATCAAGCCATTATAGCCTCGCCTCACACCAAACACTCTCATGCCCTTGTTTATTGCAGAACGTGCAACTGCACGGATTGCCGCATTCATTCCTGGCGCATCACCGCCGCTGGTGAGAATACCTATTGTTTTTTGCTTATTTAAAGACATATCTTTTACCTCCGAATTCAAAGACCAATATACTATATTGCACTGCTAAAATCAACTTAATCTTTACATCTATTTCAGCATCACATTTTCATCTCCGAGCAGTGCTTTCAGTTCGCTTATAACCGTTGCTCCTGCATCAGACCACAAATGTCTCGGAGCAAGCAGGGTTGTTTTTGTATCGGCATAAAATATGCGCACCTGCGTCGCACCCTCAAATATTCGCAAAAGAGCAAACGCTCTTTCGATTTTTGGGTCACGTTCGTCTGAAAACTTAATGTAAAGCCTTTTAGCTTTGCATGCGTTTTGCTGCTGTGAATCCCTATTTTCGTATCTGCCACTGTCTTTCAGATAATCATCAATAGTTATTACGTTGTCACAAATGAGTTTAATTGCATCGTCTTCTTTCACGGAAATTCGCCCGCTTACCACAACAATGCTGTTTTCCTTCAGGACTTTTGCGTATTCCTCAAGAATCTTCGGAAACACCATCATTTCCATCGCTCCAGTCATGTCCTCAATATTGACAAAAGCCATTGTTTGATTGTTTTTGGTGATTTTGACTCTCACAGACGAGATAGTGACCAAAAGCTTCACAAATTTATTGTCATATTTCAGCGCATCCTCCTGCAAAAACTCACGTATCAGAGAAGCCGTAATGTTCGGGCGGTTTTTCTCATATTCGAGCAGCGGATGGCTTGACAGATACATTCCGGTAAGTTCTTTTTCGTAGCGAAGAAGCTCCCTGCTGTCGTATTCCTCAACCTTGGGGAGAATGGCCTCGCGCTTTTTATCGTCTTCGGGTCGTGAAAACAGATCATATTGCCCCGAGACATTATTTTTATCAACATCATCAATATCCTTAAGCACGCTGTCAATGCCCATAACCATGCTTCTTCGCGAATTTCCGAAGTTATCAAATGCACCGCACTTAATGAGATTTTCAAGTGCGCGCTTATTGAGCTCTGTGGAGTGCATTCTCTCGCAGAAATCAAGAAAAGAATTAAAGCTTCCGCTATCGGTTCTCTCGCGAATAATTGAGGTTATGAGATTTTTTCCTACGCTTTTAACTGCGAGCAATCCGAAGCGAATTGACTTTTTGTCAACAGTAAACCCATGTAGGCTAACATTGATGTCTGGCGGCAAAACCTCAATGCCCTCATTGCGGCATTCTGAGATGTACTCGATTACTTTATCCGTATTATCAAGTACGCTTGTTAGCAGTGCCGCCATAAATTCTGTTGGATAGTGGCATTTCAGATATGCAGTTTGATATGCTACAATCGCATATGCAGCGGCGTGCGATTTATTAAATGCATATGAGGCGAAGTTTGCCATTTCGGCATAGATGTCCTTGGCTACGGATTCAGGTACGCCCTTCTTTAAGCAGCCCTCGCACTCCTTGCCCTTTTCGGTGCTTCCGTAAATGAACTTCTCGCCCTCCTGCTCCATAACGTCATGCTTCTTCTTGGACATGGCACGGCGCACGAGATCTGCCTGTCCGTAGCTGAAACCTGCAAGCTCACGGAATATCTGCATAACCTGTTCTTGATATACAATGCAGCCATTGGTTACATCAAGAATCGGTTTTAAAAGTGGATGCTTGTATTTGATTTTTTCGGGATGATGCCTGTTTTCGATATATGTCGGTATTGAGTCCATAGGGCCGGGACGATACAGCGATATAACGGCAATCAGATCCTCAACGTTGATTGGGCGCAGACCCATAAGCACCTGCTTCATTCCGCCGGACTCAAACTGAAATACCCCGACGGTATTTCCGTTTGAGAGCATTTTAAAGGTTTCTTCATCATCAAGCGAAATATCCTCAACAGCAAAGCTCGATTCGGAAAGACGTATGCTTTTTTCGCAGTCACTTATAACCGTGAGAGTTCTCAAGCCGAGAAAATCCATCTTAAGAAGACCCAGCTCCTCGAGCACCGTCATTGTATACTGTGTCACGGTCTGTTCGTCATTTTTTGAAAGAGGAACATAATCGCTGACCTCATCGCGAGTGATTACGACACCCGCGGCATGTGTGGAGGCATGACGCGGCATTCCCTCGACTTTGAGCGACAAATCAATCAAACGCTTTATGTTCTCATCCGAATTATATAAATCACTCAGTTCCTTACTTCGCACCAGAGCCTTGTCAATTGTCATTCCAAGCTCTTGCGGAATGGACTTTGCCACTGTATCCACCAGCTGGTAGCTCATTCCGAGCACACGTCCGATATCGCGCACCGCCGCACGCGCCGCCATTGTCCCGAATGTTACTATTTGAGCGACATGGCTTGTGGTGTATTTTTCCGTGACATAGTTTATTACCAGCGGGCGTTTTTCATAGCAAAAATCAATATCAAAATCCGGCATACTGACGCGTTCGGGATTCAGAAAGCGCTCGAACAGCAGGTTGTATCTGATAGGATCAATGTCAGTTATTCGCATGCAGTAGGCACACAGACTTCCTGCCCCGGAGCCGCGTCCCGGCCCTACAGGTATGTCGTTGTTTCGTGCAAAATTAATGAAATCCCACACAATCAGAAAATAGTCAACGTACCCCATTTGCTCGATTATGCGCATTTCATAGCTGAGTCGATTGACAATCGAATCGGATATGTTTTCCCTATATCGTTTCTTTAAGCCGTCTGTACATAATTTTTTAAAAAATATTGTATTGTCACTGCCATCGGGGGTAGTGAAATGAGGAAGCTTAGTCGCGCCGAACTCAAATTCATAGTTGCATTTTTCTGCAACCTTGGCAGTATTTGTTATTGCATCAGGCACTGCGGCAAAAATTTCGGACATCTCTTCGGTGGACTTAACATAGAAATTGTCTGTTTTAAATTCCAACACGTCCGTGTCGTCAAAGGTATGGTTGGTCTGCACGCATATCAGCGCATGCTGCATGGCGCTGTCATCCCGGTTGACATAATGGCAATCATTTGTGGCCACAAGCTCAATATTCAGTTCACGTGCGATCCTGATGAGATCCGGCAGCACCTGAAGCTGCTCTTCAATGCCGTGATCCTGAATTTCGATATAATAGTCCTCACCGAATAAATCCTTGTAATACAGTGCAATTTCACGCGCTTTGTCATAGCTGTCATTGAGCAGGTTTTGAGGAATTTCTCCGGCGAGACATGCCGAGAGACAAACCAATCCCTCGTGGTATTTTTCAAGCAGCTCATGGTCGATGCGTGGCTTTACATAAAACCCTTCGGTATTGGCGAGACTGACCATTTTTATGAGATTTTTATACCCGATTTCATTCTTGCAAAGCAAAATCAGATGATATGAGGACGCGTCTAAGCGGTGAACTTTATCAAATCTGGTTCTTGCGGCAACATAACATTCGCATCCTATAATCGGCTTGATGCCTGCTTTTTTTGCTGCTTTGAAAAATTCGACACAGCCGTACATAACACCATGGTCGGTTATTGCGACTGAGTTCTGTCCGTTTTCCTTAATCTTGTCCATAAGGCGATTTATTCTGCAAGCGCCATCAAGCAGGCTGTATTCCGTATGGAGATGAAGGTGGACGAAATCACTGCTTTTTATTTCCATTTTCATGCTCCTGTTTCAGCTTGGCAGCCTCTTCTCTGATTTTGCGCAGTCTGTGACTAACGCCTGATTTCGTAAGTTGTTTTCTCAGCAACAGACCTAAATCCGTCATTGAAAGCTCCGGATTTTCAATTCGCAGCTTGGCTATTTCCAAAAGCTCGTCCGATAGATAACTGTCGCCCTTCAGGTCGGTGATATATTGTATTGCCGCAAGATCCTTTGCCGATGCCTCTACAGTTTTGTCTATATTTGCGCTCTCACAGTTTACGCGCCTATTTATGCGATTTTTTACGTCCTTGTAGACCTTTGCGGCCATAAGCTCAAGCGAGGAATTTACAGCACCCATATATGTCAGCAAATCCTCAATTTGAGTGCTGTTTTTATAATAAATGATTCTTCCGAAACCGCGTGACGCAGTTCTCGGTTCAAAGCCCTCATCATTCAGCAAAGTAAAGAGATCATTCAGCAGATTTGATTTATATGTAGTGAATTCAAGATGATATCCGCTTTTCGGGTCGGTAATTGTCCCTCCCGACAAAAAGCATCCGGCGAGAAAAGATCCGACGCAATTCTCGCATATGAAATTAGAGTCCTTAATGCGCAAGCTGAACTCATCACCCGAATATCCGAAATCAGCGAACAGCTTATCTATTACCTTTTCATCGTCAATTTCGATTATATTGTCCCTTACTGTTTTGCTTTGAAGAATCGAGGTTTGCTGAATTCCGAACTCAGTAAGCAGATTCACAAATCGGGCTGTGACAAATTCATGTTCACTGGTCAATAGAATTTGTGTGCGCGAAAACGACTTGCAAAACAAAAGCATACCATAAAGCTGAGCACTGACACAGCAGCTGTTTTCCAATTTTGTTTCAGTTATATCCTGCTTACATTGCGCGCAAAAAGTCATGTTATATCCTTATAATAGTTTATTGATGTCTCTGTGAATCGTTCCGCAGCTGAAATTTTGCTTAAGTATATGTTTGCACAAATCCTCGGCGATTGAAACCGAGCGATGTTTGCCTCCCGTGCAGCCTATCCCTATTATCAATTGACTTTTACCCTCTTTTTTATAAAGAGGCAACAGATAGTCAATAAGCGAATAGAAGCGTTTGACAAGCTCTCTTGTGTTTTCACAGTCGAAAACATAGTTGCGGACGTCGCTGTCAAGACCGGTTTTATCTTTAAGCTCATCCACATAAAAAGGATTCGGCAGACAGCGAACGTCAAGCATAAGATCCGCTTCATTCGGAACACCGTATTTAAATCCGAACGACAGGCATCTCACAATCATTGAAAAATTGCTGTTTTTCATGAACAGAGAAACAATCTGATCTTTTAATTCTGCCATAGACAGATATGTCGTGTCGATTCGGTAATTTGCAAGTTCAAGAACGGGCTTAAGCATCTCTCTTTCATCATTTATTGATTCGGCAAGTGACGCACTTCTTCCCGATGCCAACGGATGTTTGCGCCTTGTGGCGCGATATCTCTTCTCAATGCAGTCGTTTGTAGCGTCTAAGAAAAGTATTTTGTATGTAACGTCGATTCGCTTCAATTCGTCCATTGCGTCAAAAAATCCCTTAAAAAACTCGCCGGTACGAACATCTGTAACAATTGCGACGTTATTGTATTTGTTCAGCTGCAGGGACATTTCGGCAAACCTCGGAATAAGCGACGGGGGCATATTGTCTATACAAAAAAAGCCGATATCTTCAAGTGCGTTTGCCGCTTGTGACTTTCCGGCGCCTGAAAGCCCTGTTATTATTATAATTTCCATTCAATCACCCCATCTTATATGATGTTATATTCGGAAAAAGCTGCTATTGAAACTATTTAAGGATTCTGATTTCACATTCAAGTTCGAATCCTGTTTTTTGCTTTACTGTTGTTTGAATCTGCTCCACAAGAGACAGAATATCATCTGAAGATGCGCCTCCCTTGTTAACAACAAAGCCGCAATGCTTTTCGCTGACCTGAGCACCGCCCACCGAAAAGCCACGCAAGCCGCACTCGTCAATGAGCTTTGAAGCGAAAGCACCGGGCGGGCGCTTAAATGTGCTTCCGCAGCTCGGCATATCAAGAGGTTGTTTATCTCTGCGCCGCTGCATAAGCTCATTCATGTTTGATTGGATTGTTTCCCTGTCTTTATGTGACAGTGAAAATTCGGCATCTAAAATTACATATTCACCGCTCTGTGCAATGCTTGAGCGGTATTTAAAATTCATCTGATCATTTGACAGCTCAAAAATGTCACCGCTTTTATCAAGTACCGTGACCGAATGAACGACATCCTTCATTTCTCCGCCATATGCACCTGCATTCATAAAAACGGCACCACCGACAGTTCCCGGAATACCGAAAGCAAACTCCAGCCCGGACAAACCCTGCCGTGCACACTCGCTGCACAAAAAAGAGAGCTGCTTTCCCGCCCCGCAGCGAACCTTGCCGTCACTGAATTCCAGGTAATCCAACGCCATCGCAGTCTTTATAACAAATCCGCGATAGCCAACATCGGTCGCGAGTATATTCGAACCGTTTCCGAGCACAAAAAAAGGAAGTTCCTCTGTCCTGAGAATTTTTATCGTATTGATAAGCTGCTCTTTGCTTTCGGGAAAAAGCATGTAATCAGCATTTCCTCCGGTGCGAAATCCCGTATGCAAGCTGAGAGGTTCGTCTTTTTTATATGGAATGTTCAAAATTGCGTTGATATTATTCATTCGATTAACCTCGTATGCGTGGATTTTATTCAATGTCATCAAGCATACCAAGCTGCTTTAACAGCTCCTGTGATGCGTTGTACCCCATCATCTTTTGACGGTTGTTCATTGCGGCTACCTCTATGATAATTGCAAGATTTCTGCCCGGCTTTACCGGAATGGTAATGACCGGAATTTCCACATCAAGAATTGTGGTGGTCTCGCTTTCAATATCGACAACACTGTACGCCTTTCCTGCTTGCCACTGTTCGAGATTGATTACCATGTTGACCTTTTCGGACATTTTAACCGCACCCATTCCGAATATTCGGCGTACATTGATTATGCCGACCCCGCGAAGCTCGATAAAATGGCGTATATTCTCGGGAGACTGCCCGATTATCGAGCGATTGGAAACTCGACGAAGCTCAACTGCATCGTCAGCAATCAGCCGATGACCTCTTTTAACAAGTTCGATTGCGGTTTCACTTTTGCCTACTCCGCTTTCGCCGAAAATCAGTATTCCCTCGCCGTAAACCTCAACTAAAACTCCGTGCCGTGTGATTCGCGGTGCGAGCGCAACATTTAAATATGAAATTGCAGCGGACATAAAATTAGATGTAGCTTCATTTGAGCTGAGAACCGGCACCTTGTATTTTTCAGCACACTCGATCATAAAATCAAAAACCGTAATACCGCGTGTGATTACAATACAGTTGGGTTCATAAGAAAACAAAAGGTCTATCGCTTTATTTCGTTCCTGCTCGCTGAGGTGGTCGAGATATGACATCTCAACTTTTCCGCATACCTGGATTCGCCTGTTATCAAAAAATTCTGTGAAGCCCGTCAGAATCAGCGCCGGTCGATTGAGGTCTGCGGCGTATATCTTGAGGTTTTCCGCCTTATCCGGAAGATAAAGCTCAGTGAGATTCAATTCTTTTATCAATACGTCAAGCGGAACAGAGTAAGTTTGCACAGCGCACACCTCTTTATCATAATTTGTATTAAATTATACAATAAAAAAGTCCTCGCTTCAATGATAATGGCAAATCAAAAATTTATATTTATCTCATATTGTAATTTTGACGGACATTTTGTCGAAATATTTTTAAAAGCATTGTCCGACTCAAGGAATCTATACCATTGCAGATTGAGAATATCAATTTTGTAAACCGATGACGTCTGCTGTATTGCATTCGTCAAAAGATATCTGATATATTTTGCGGCTTCATTTTTAACCGCTGCTCGCTCAACCTCGCTTAACGATGAAACCGAATCGGCAGTAGTAATGCACAAGCTGCATCTTACGGTATATTCATTTGTTTTATTTGTGTCCTTGAAAACCGTTAGCCGAGGCTTTTGAAGCTCTGCACTGAATACTCTTTTACCCGAAGCAATTTCTATAGGTATCTTTTCAATTCGATTCTGAACAAGCATAATGCCTGTCATAAGCTCATCATTAACCGTATTTAAATACCTGTCATTTGAAAATATAGACAGACCTTTAAGTCTTACTTCAATTATCTTTGTCTTTTGAGCATCGGGTTGCTCAAACTCAACAGCTTCAACAATCGGCAAAAACGCCATGCTCACTACTCCGTTTTTTTTCGGTGCGCATTTATACATTGGATTGCTTATAGCGGCATTTTTCAAAACAGCGCTTGTGAAATTTTCAATAATTTGCGTAAATGAATTTCCGCTTGAGGCTATCGAGCTGATAAATTCCTCGGCACTTGAGGCTGTGCCAAGGATTTCTGTTTGCACTGCTCCTTTATAGTTTCCGAAAAGATAGTTAATGGTATCCGAGTATTTTTTCTCGCACACACTTTTTCCGAGAAGTATCACCGAGTTATTTTCAAACATAAGCGAAGACAGCGTATTTTGTTCTAACTGGTTAAATGACTCCGAAAGGGTTTCCCCTTTAGATTTGTAAAACTTATAGCTTTCATTTTTTTTATCGTCAGCGGATATTCTGAAAGCTACCGCACAGACGGTATAACCCGAATCGTCACAATCAATAGAAACCGCATCTACGATTTCTCTTTGTGACAGCTCAACCGATTGTTTTGAACATGCTGTGAAAGACATGCTAATCAATATCAATATCGCACCACAAATCAACTTTTTCATTTTTTGACCTCAAAGTTAAACTAATTATCATAAAAACCGTGAGCGCAGATCCAAATATCAAACTGATGGACAGAATATAATTACTTCTGTCACTGAGAAAATACGAGATAATTAAAAACACAGCAGCTGCACAGGCTATTAAAATTGTCGCACCTTTTCTGTCAACGGCTTTCCTCATGCCGATTAAGGCCGCTAATGTAAACGCCGAAATTCTTATCGTCGTCACTGAAATAAAAATGATGGTGCTTGCCGCCTCTCCCAACAAAAGAGTTACAGGATATATTTTAAATGCGACGGCATTTTTATAGTACAGCTCAAGAATGACATAACAAGAAGTCAGGAACCCAAGAGAAATGAAGCTGTACCATACAGATGCCCTGCCGATTCTTTTTCGGTCGCTGATGTTATGCTCGAGCAAAATTATCGCGAACAGCTCCGGATGTGCAAAAGTATTGAGCATGGTAATAAAGCTTATTTCATTGCTCCAAACTTCGGCAGATGTGTCAAGGTTTTTTATATCGAACATCTGCCAGCCCAAGGCGGTTTTCCAGATAAAGAACACTGAGATAAGCACTGCCGCTATTAATGCGATTCTCGCAACGGATTCAGTGCCGCAATATACCGCATATACAATTGTTGCAATTGCAATAGCCGTAAATACAATAACAGATATAGGAGTCTGCGCCATTGTCAGCAGATATATATACAGCCTTGTCAGTGATACGGCCGAAACAAACAGCAGATAAAGTGACATTGACATGTTTAGCAGCCATGCATTTCTATTGTGCGGCGTTCTCTGCCCTACTGAAATGCACTTTGCTATAAACAGAAAAATCAAAAATGATATAAGAGAAGACAACAAATATTCGCGTGCGCCAATTACTCCGGTAACTGACGGGTAATAAAATATCGTACTCAGCCGCGAAACCGTCAAAAGAACACATAGCTGTGACGCGCTTATTTTGGAGCGTAGTTGTTCATTCATCTAATTTATGCGCTCCGTTCATCTGTGTCAGCTGTCTGCTGTTGCCCCCGTGAACAGTCCATCCTTTTCGGACAAATCCATCTGTAAAAAGAGGCTTGGAAAATGGGGTAATCGGAGACATATATGGAATCCCATATGAATTAAGCGCGCAGATATTCATCAAAACTGCTGTGAGCGCAAATGTGATACCCACCAGTCCGAATAATCCGCCGATTATTATAAACGCAAGTCTAAGCATTGTTACCGGTTCATATAGCATCGGAATTGTGAATGAACAGAGTGATGTCAGTGCAATTGTCATGACCATCGGTGATGCAATTATTCCGGCGCTTACAGCCGCATCACCGATTACAAGTGCACCGATTAGACTCACGGCATGTCCTATTGGGCGTGGAAGTCTTAGTCCTGCCTCGCGAACCACCTCGTATATGAAGTGTATGAACAGCGCTTCGCCAAGCAGGGGAAGACTCGTGTTTTGCTGTGCTCTTGCGATGTTCAGCAGCATTCCCGACGGCAAAAGCTCGGGATTGAAATAGACTATTGCAACATATAGTCCCGGCAAAAGAAATGAAACCGCAAATGCAATGTATTTAAGAATTCGTATCAGGCTTGCGTAGTACGGCTTATTGGTATAATCATCAAAGCTCTGAAAGTTTTCCGAGAATAGATACGGAAGTATAAGCGCAAATGGTGTTCCATCAACAATTATCCCCACCCTGCCCTCTAACAGCTTTGCACACAGTGTGTCAGGCCGTTCGGTATGACCTGTGCTCGAAAAAAGCGAGAATTTACGCGGCTCCAAAAAGGGCTGAACAAATCCGCTTTCAAGCGTCAACTCCACATCCACCTTTGCCAATTTCTGCTTAATGGATTTTATCAGCTTCTGTGATACGCGGTCTTTTAGATATGCAATAGAAATTTCCGTGTTGCTGATTGTTCCCACCTGCATAGATTCAAAAACCAGCAGATTGCTTTTTATTCTTCTTCTTACAAGCGTAATGTTAACCTTGATTGGTTCCACAAAGCCCTCGCGCGAAGAGCGAACGTTTTCTTCGGTGTAGCTTTCGGAAACCGCTCTGAAATTATAACCCTGTGCGGAAACCGAAATTCCCTTATCAATTCCGTCTATAAGCAGCAGAACACATCCGGACATTAACTTGTTTATTAAATCCTCATAATTATCTGTTGTTTTAGAATCATAAAGTTTGTTTGAACTGTTTGTAAAATGCTCGTACAGGCTTTTGGGCGTGAGATATCTGAGCGGCTCAACCGCATACAGCTGCTTGTAAAGTATCTCATAGCACTGTAGATGATTGGTCATTCCATCACACCACATAACAAGACAGTTGTGTCTTCCTACTTTGAGTTTATTTATCACAACATCGGCGGAGGAAGAGCAATACTCTTTTATTTTCCGCTCATTTTCCATTAGATTTTCTGAAAGCTTCATATAATCACCCGAAAGTATTATTGCCTGCATTGAATATAAATATTTTTGTTCGAAACAATAATCAGCAGATATTATGTGAAAAAGGAGATTCATCTGTGGTTATTGTTTCAGTAAGGACCATCATCGCCTATTGCCTTATCATTGCCGTGCTGCGACTAATGGGAAAAAGGCAGCTCGGAGAGCTTCAACCGAGCGAGCTTGTGACAACGATACTTGTTTCAAATCTTGCCTCGCTTCCGATTGAGGATGCCGATTTGCCGAT
The DNA here is from genome assembly GCA_036644375.1 of Oscillospiraceae bacterium. Lineage (GTDB taxonomy): Bacteria > Bacillota > Clostridia > Oscillospirales > Ruminococcaceae > CALWZE01. Next base: position 6,614 of record JAVXQD010000037.1, on the reverse strand, counting down.
TGTGACGGCAATGCTTCCTATATTGATAATCGTTTCACTGGAGATTATTTTATCAATCATTGAAATAAAATCACAAAAGGTTTCCAGCGTTATTTCCGGAAATCCTAAGGTTGTGATTCGTGACGGCACAATAGACCAAAGCGCATTGCGTGAACTGCGCTACGGAATTGATGATTTGCTTGAAGCGCTCAGGAACAAGGATGTTTTTGATTTCAGAGAGGTTGCCTACGGGATTATTGAAACTAACGGAACCTTAAATATATATAAAAAGTTCGACAGGCAAAATCTCACAAATGACGTATTTGAGCTGAAAAACAGAGCCTGCGACCGACCTCCGATTTCGGTGATTATGGATGGGGTTATCCAGACCTGCGAGCTTAATAACGTACAGCTATCAGAAAATGATGTAATAAATGCAGTGGCAAAGCAAAGCAGTGCAATTGAGGATATATACCTGATGCAGATTGATTGCGAGGGTAAGTTCATCACAATTAAGAAAGGCGAAATCAAATGAAAAGAATTGTTCCATCAATACTTCTATTATTATTTGTGATTTTGACTGTGGTATCCGGCTCGATATATATCGATATAAAAATTGATGAGCTGAGTGAAATTTTAAATACAGCATATGACAAATGCGAAGTCGGAGATTTTGCCGAAACGAAAAAAGCGCTCGAAGACTTTCACAAAGTCTTCGAGCGCGATGAATCAATACTGATTTTATTTGTGCGGCGCAATCTGTTGAACGAGCTAAAAACCGTCACTCACACTTTGAGCGAATATGCCTCGGAGGAAACCAAATATGATTTCTTCACAGAGACAAAACGCGCGCTTGCACAGCTTGAGGTAATTCGGGAATCTCAGTTCAGACTGATTTAAGCCTTATCGGTCTGCATAGTTTTAAGCTCATCCATAAAGGTAGATATATCCTTAAATTCACGATATACCGAGGCAAATCTGACATAAGCAACATCGTCGATTTTTTTGAGTTCATCCATTGCAAGCGTGCCGATCATCGTTGATGTAACCTCACGCTCCATTGAATTGAGAATAGTCTGCTCAATATTTTCAACGGATGCATCAAGTGTCCCGATTGAAATAGCCCGCTTTTCACATGCTCGAAGCATGCCATTCAGTAGCTTTGACCTTTCAAAAAGCTCGCGTGAGCCATCCTTTTTCACTACCATAATAGGTGCGGTTTCGACAATTTCATAGGTCGTAAATCTTTTTCCGCATCTCAAGCATTCACGTCTGCGTCTGATTTTGCTGTCATCATCAGTTGGGCGCGAATCGTTGACCTTTGTATCAAAATAGCTGCAAAAAGGACATTTCATCTGTCAATCCCCCGATTATTTCTGACTTGACGCCCACATTCCGGCAACAACACAGTTGGTTAGAAAGAGTGCTGTTAATACAGCTACGGGAATTATAATGCCGAGCGATATCAGTGACGAAATACCGATACTTAACGATGCCGCGATAAATGCAGCCGCGGTCACGACCGATATCACAAGTGAACCCAATAATTTTTCAGCGCTGAAAGCATTCTTAACAGCAACGGAGGCATCTTTGGAATTTTGCTTTTGGTATTGACGCTCAAGCTCGGTAATCTTCTGAATGCCAAAGTACAGCGACACGGCAACGGCCGTCACAACAGCGCCTGCAAGAATCGTGAAATTCTGCAATCTTCCGAGAACAAAAACCGAAAATACAGCAAGCGAACATAGTACCGCCGAAGCAAACGCGCTGAGCCCTGTCTTAAATCCGAGAGTAACAGACGTTACGGCAAGCGCTGTAATCCATGCCAGCAGCAGCACTATTGCAAAAACAACAATTGACGACATCGTGCTGCTTGGGTTAAGCGTCTGAACCGTGAACTCCTTGATGCCTAAATCGGCATATTTTTCGCCGAGCATGGCCAGTACAGGTTCGGTTTTCAGCTCATAGGACATTGGTGAAACAGAGATGGCAAGCTCGTACGCCCCTGTAGAATAATTCATTGAGAAAGTAACCGCTGCCTCTTTGTCAAGAGTCGCGCCAATATCCTCTGAGAGCTTTTTCATGTCAAAGGTCTCTGGATTAAACTCTGCGGATGCTATAGCCGACGTGTATCTTTTTTCACCGTCAAACTGCTTGCTCGGTGCCAAGCCGAACATAAGGAAAACCACAATACCGGCGACTATAACGAGAGCCGTAACCGCCAAGCATATATTTTTAGTCGTTTTAAGCTTTTTCATTAGCAGAACCTCCGAAAAGAACAGACTTTCTCAGTATGTCGTAGTTGCAGACAGAATACAGCATAAGTCTGTTGCCGAGGACACAGAATATAAGCGACAATACTCCGCCCCAAATCAAAACCGCGCCTGCATATCCGACTGTAGTGAAAATCACTGTGCTGATTCCCATCGAAATCAGCTTTGATGCAAATATACTGTAGAACAGTCCCCCTTTACTGAACAAGGCAAGGATAACACCAAGCATTATCACTGCAAAGTAAGAGCGGAGCGTCAAGCCGAGATTCGATTTCATGGCATCGGAAACAGAGCGCTGCACGGCATTTCCGTTCATCGTCGCTTTAATTTGGACACAGTCGCGCATCACACAATCCACGGCAAGCATCATTATACCTGTAAATGCGGCGAGAGAGGCAAAAGTAAATCCTCCGGCACCGGTTCCCATAAATCCGGTTTGAACCGCAATAAGACTTCCTGCCGTCCCTAAAAGCGCAAACACAGCAGTAAGACCGCTGAGTCTGTAGCGAACCAGAAGATATATGGCAATGGCCGCAGCCGCAGTAGCCGACGCGATCATTATCGCTTTGATTGAATGCGATAGTGCCAAATCACTTTCAACGATATTTTTAGCGGTCAGAGCAAAAGGAATGTCGTCGCTGTTCAATAGAATTGACATTTCGGAAGCCGTGTTATTGTCAAGTCCGAAAACAGCGTCCAGTTTGAGCATACCGTCCTTTATAGGGTCAGTAATTACCTTCTTTGCAATAAACTGACCATTATACCACACACTCAAAAGCTGCTCGCTTTCACTTGCGGCATATTCGTCTGCCATCGCCTGAGTGGTCTCTTTTAAAGCAGCCTTTGCCGCGCTGTCCACAGCAATGTCAATAGAAAAAATTGACATCATCTCGTTTCCGTTACCTGTCAGCGTTGCGGAGTTTATGTTTGAAAGATTGAATACCACCGAGGAATCCGTCTCTTCCATTCCCTTTCTCACAACAAACTCACCCTTTGAACCCACAAGAGAGAGAACACTGTTGATGCTTGCGGTGTAGGGCAAATCAACAACGATCGACCGACCGTCATAATCGCAGTAAACTTCGTAGTCAGCGATGTTAAATGCTGAAAGTCTCTGCTCAACAACACGCTTGCTTTCCGCAAGCTGCTGGTCGGTCAGAATGGTGTCTTCTGATGCAGACAACTTTACTGATACGGTTTTGCCGAGACCGACACCCGTGTTCAGTTGCTCAACGCCGTTTACAACAATTGTTGCAACGTCTCCGTAATGTGTTTTTGCTCCGAAAAATCCGAAAAAAAACAAAACTACCGAAACCGCGGCTATTATCCAAACCACCGTTTTGCTGAATATTTTCATTGGTTTCCTCCAAGAGATTATGCTTTTTGTAATTTTTTAATTATATGGTTATTTGCCCGTTAAGTCAACACTAATATACTATATGATGTGTATTTGGCGTTTTTAAATGTCTGAAATGCACATCTCGGGCCAAATACGTAACATTTGCAGGCTTATAGAGTTTTTTCCTATCTGTAACCGGTGTTGAACAGTGCACAAGAGCTTAAATTAAAAACGTTCTTATGCAACATTCAGGAGCAAAAAAATCTGTGTAAATTACAGTACCTGCTCAAGCGATGCCATTTTCGTGCACAGGCAGAGCAGCTCTGACGCAGTCTGAAGCTCATTGATTGACGGGTAGCTCGGCGCGATGCGAATCTGAGAATCCTCGTGGTCTATCCCGTATGGGAACGCAGCACCGGCAGGCGTCAGCTTGACATTTACTTTAGAGCACAGCTCAACAATGCGCTTTGCTGTGCCTTTAGGAGCCGTAAAGTTTATAAAATACCCACCGAGCGGTTTTGTCCATGACGCAATCTCAAGACCTTCTAATTTTTCGGTCAGGATTTTATCGACAAGCATGAATTTCGGTCGGAGAATGTCGGCGTGTTTTTTCATGTGATTTATTAAATTATCGTAATTTTTCAAAAATCTTGCGTGCATGAGTTGATTGACCTTGTTGAAACCTATGGTCTGCATCGCGAGTGCTTTTTGATATACAGCAAGGTTTCCCTTGCTTGCGGAAAGACAAGAAACTCCGGCTCCTGCAAAGGTTATTTTGCTCGTCGAGGCAAACTGAATTACACGGTCGGGATTCCCTGCCTTCACAGACTCATTATATATGCTCAGAGTTTCCGGCACTTTATCATACAAAAAATGCACACAGTACGCATTGTCGCACATGATGAGAAAATCCTTTGCCTTCGTCTGCATTGACGCGAGCCTTTTAACTGTTTCGTCTGAATACACAGCTCCATTCGGGTTTGAAAACACGGGGACACACCACATCCCTTTTATGCTCTCATCGTCTCGCACAAGGGCTTCTACAACGTCCATGTCAGGTCCTGTCGAGAGAAGCGGTACCCCGATAAGCTCGAATCCGAAATGCTCGGTCACTCCGAAATGCCTGTCATATCCCGGTGATGGACATAGAAATTTCAGCTTTCCGCAGCGGCTCCACGGCTGAGCAGACTGAGCTATTCCGCTGAACATCGCAAGCGAAATTATGTCATACATGAGATTCAGACTTGAATTTCCCGCTACTACAATACTTGACGGGTCAACATTCAGCATCTGTGCAAATATTATTTTCATATCCATAATTCCGGTCAGTTCGCCGTAATTTCGCACGTCCATACCCGAGCTGTCGTGAAAGTCGGTGATATTTCGGTTCACCATGTCATTGGAAAGGTCAAGCTGCTGCGGGCACGGCTTTCCGCGCGACATATCAAGATTCAGCTTCATATCTCCGTATTTGTTGTAGTCCTGCTGCAGCTCTGCATAAAGATTTTGTGCCTGTTCATGGCTTAGCTTTGAAAATGCGCACTGTGACATGATAGATACCTCCATATTTTTAAAGAGAAAAATCGCCATTTCATAATGAAATCATGGCGATTTTATATTTATTAGAATCCGCCGGCGTTTCTGGGATAAATCTGTACGTCTCGAATGTTTGTAATGCCCGTCGCATACATGACAAGCCGATCAAATCCCAGGCCGTAGCCACTGTGCTTTGTGGAACCGAAGCGCCGCAAATCAAGGTAATACTCATAATCCTCGCGTTTTAAGCCCATTTCATCTATTCGCTTAAGGAGTACATCAAGTCTCTCTTCACGCTGTGAGCCGCCTATAAGCTCCCCGACCCCGGGAACGAGCATATCGGACGCCGCAACCGTTTTTCCGTCATCGTTTACGCGCATGTAGAAGGATTTGATGGCTTTGGGATAATCCGTTACAAAAACCGGCTTGTTGTAGACCTGTTCGGTAAGATATCTCTCATGTTCGGTCTGCAAATCGCAACCCCATGATACTTTATATTCAAATCTGTCATTTTGCTTTTCAAGGATTGTAACTGCATCAGTATATGACAACCGTACAAATTCCGATTCAACAAGCTTTGTCAGTCTGTCAATAAGCCCCTTGTCATAAAAGTCATTGAAAAATCTCAGCTCATCAGGGCACTTTTCGAGAAGATAGCCTATGGTGTATTTCAGCATAGCCTCGGCAAGGTCCATGGCATCCGAAAGGTCTGCAAAAGCAATTTCCGGCTCAATCATCCAGAATTCGGCAGCGTGGCGGGTTGTATTTGACTTTTCCGCTCGGAAGGTAGGCCCAAAGGTGTATATCTTGCCGAAGGTCTGCGCCATTGTCTCTCCCTCAAGCTGACCGGAAACCGTGAGGTTTGTCTCTCGTCCGAAAAAGTCCTGAGAGAAATCGACCTTTCCGCTCTCTGTAAGCGGAGGATTAATAGGATCGAGTGTCGTCACCCTAAACATCTCCCCCGCGCCCTCGCAGTCACTGCCTGTAATCAGAGGCGTATGAACATAAACAAATCCGTTCTCATTAAAGAACTTATGCAGAGCAAACGCCGCCTCACTGCGCACTCTGAACACTGCGCTGTATGTGTTGGTGCGAGCACGCAGATGCGGAAGTGTGCGCAAAAACTCAAGCGAATGGCGCTTCTTTTGAAGTGGATAATCACTCGGGCATACACCCTCAATTGAAACGCTGTCCGCGTTCACTTCAAACGACTGCTTCGCACCCGGTGTGAGCTTAATTTTTCCATTTACCGCAATTGCGCTGCCGACACCGGTATTTGCAATCTCCTTAAAATTAACGAGCTTATCCGCTTCAACTATAACCTGAAGATTCTTAAAGCAGCTCCCGTCATTTATTTCAATAAAGCCGAGATTCTTGCTTTCACGTGATGTTTTTACCCACCCGCATACGGTCACCGACATGCCTTCGGTAAGCTGTTCTTCGGCGTAAAGCTTTGTAATTTCAGTTCGTTTCATTTCCACACAATC
>JAVXQD010000036.1:0-20028 GCA_036644375.1 Oscillospiraceae bacterium | reverse complement strand
CCACATCCTCGAGATTGTTTTTCGCTTCTATTGAATCTTGAACATTATCTGCCGAAATTCCCATCGTGTTTTTGCGTGTGGCGTTGCCAATTATTTTGCGCTGTTCAAGGAAGGTCACGGGTCGGCAGTAGATACGAAGCGTCACGCCGTCCTTGTCTCCGAGCGAACGGAGGATAGCCTGTTCCTCAGTGGCGGTCGGATACTCCCGCAGCGCCCACACTGAGCAGAACAGGTTGCCGCGTATGTAGTGGTCGGTAAAGAACCTCACCGTAGAGGGCGCAATGCGGTCAAAGAAGTCCTGAGCTGAAGATTCGATTTTTTCTTCCACGGTGGGCAGCTTTCGTGCAAATGGCATCTTCAACAATGAAGTGTTCCTTTCTTTATTTCTAAATTAATATAATGTATAATTATGTAGCAAAGAGGTGATAAATTGAAGCCATACTTTATTTTTTCCGATGAATGCGGTGCATATGAGAAGCGTCGAGATGATAAATTTTGCATAGCACATCCTTTCTATGTGCGATCAAATGTGCTTGTTTCGATGGATGATTTTATTGTTTTAACTGACCGCATTAACACTCTTAAACGCGAATATGACATTCCTCTAGGACGAGAGCTAAAATGGCAAGACTACGGTATATCTATAAAAAGAAATGACAAGCGAAAAAAACCGTATCTGTCTCACTTAACATCTGAGAACATTTAGGAATATATTATGGAAGCGCTTAGGATCTTCGTGATGCTAATAAGCGCAAAAGTGTACTTTACATTTACAAGTAACAATAGCATCGGTGCAATTGACAAAATACACTTTTACTCGAGGGTGATGCTTACAGCAAGTTTCCACATCTGAAACTAAGTATTTTTACTGATTACTCTGATCATTGTTGTGGTCTGTAAATCGCAGATTTGTTAGCTGGTATTTTCACAGCAACCATTAAGTTGAAAGTGTCTGTTGATAAGCACAAGTGGGATTTTGCATTGAAATGTTTCTTTAGTATTGTTTATTCAAAAGTCAGAAGCGATTGTTCACATCCTCCTTCGTATGGGATCTATACCTCCGGGATTAAAAAAGTACCAAACAACGAGTATGGTGGTAAGCTTGCGAGAAAAATATCTATCGTTGTTTGCAAGCTTCTTGGAGAGGATATAGGAAAAGAGCGCGCTGTTTGATGATAGTGAATAGATACTAATACTTTCCCTCAAAATGAATCGCAAGGATTCTTTTCATTTCATCTCTATCTGCCCGCCGCACCTCGAAGCTCTGATCCTTTATCGCTTTTTCTATACGGCCTATACAGCCTACTATCTGCTGCGGCGTCATATTCCGAAACCGTGTGAGAACGAGGAACTCACGGGCGGTCGAGCTTTCTATCTGAATTTCATCAAGAAACCCGAAGTCTGCGGCTAAAAGCTCGCGCACCTTCGGGTTCTTTTCTTGCTCCATCCTCGTTTTGAGATACTGTTTATTTGCGTCAAAGCGCTCCGAGCTGTCGAGGCAGCAGAACTCTATCTCCATAACCGTGGACAGCACCACTGTCAGCGCCCGTATCTTGTTCTCAACGTTAACGGGAGAGAGCACCGACAGGTTGCTCGGAGCGATACTCCATAAAACGAGCTCGCTCTTGTCGTATAGTTCAAGCCCGAATGCACCGAACGTCTTTATGCCAATGAGCTGCCGCGTGCTCCGTTTGCCGCGCGGCTTTGGCTTGTAGGGCTTTATCTCAGGTTTCATAAATATGCCCATGGGCTTCGAGCCTCCATTCAAAGTATTGCTGCGACGTTATGAAATACCGCGTCGCATAGGTGATGTAGTCCAAAAGACTTGTGTCGTCGAACCTCATGCTTAAAAATGCGTAGAGAGCGGCGAGGCAAAATGGCATGAGCAGCCTGAACTGCGCAAAGAGAAACACAGCCAGGATTATGCCGCAGCCGATAATCACGACGTCTTTCAACTCCCACAGCCACAGGCTCGCTTTCGCCTTGAGGTTTTCTGGGTAGATATATGTTTTCATTCTCACTCCTTATTTTGCTATCGTCTTTACGATGTTCACGACCGAGCTTGTGGCGTAAACCGCACTCATAAAGTTGCCCTTGACCGAGGTGTCCAAGCCGAAGTTGCCGGCAATGCGCTCGACCTCGCTTGCCGCGAGCATAAGCCCGATTCCTAAAAGATAGCTCGTGTTCCACGTCAGCAGTCCCGCGATGAGGACGGTTGTCTGCAAAAATGCCGTTAAACACAGCGCGATGATTTGTTTGCTCCAACCGGTGAATCCGTCGCCGTAACCTCTCGGAACGCTAAACATATACAGGCTGCCCACGGCTATTTGGATGAGCAGTATCCCGCCGCGCTTGATGTTGGCGAAAAACACCTTGATAACGCAGTAGCCGAGCGCGATGGCTAAAAAGAAATTGAAGATATTGAAGCTCGTCATCGCGTCACCCAACAGCGCAAGCTTGGACATCTGCCCGATGCTGCCAAGCGTCGTCATGTCAACCTGGGTATCGGTGAACAGCCCCGCAAGCTCCTGCGTCAAGCCGCTTTGAAGGGATATGCAAAAAGAGTAGAGCCGCACGGGTATAACAGTGAACAGATTTACTGCAAAGAACGCCTTTAGCACATTGAGCGCAGTGCCTTTGATGTCGGCCCGGCCGCTCTGCCATTCCACCGCCACATCGAACACAGCGACGACAAGGCCTGTGACGAACAGCGCCCAGCCGAAGTACGAGAAGAAGAAAACGATGGCCTGCATCCACGGCAGCTCGAACAGCTCCGCACCCATGTTGTTCATGTTGTCAAAGAAGGTTCCGAGGAACTCAATGAGCTTGCCGTACAGCCATTCCTGTGTTTCCTCCCATGCGCGGGAGGTTATCCAACTGAATATGCGTCACCACCTCTGTTCTCTATGAATTTTGTTCTAACCGCCTGTACTACCAACCGCTCGTAGCTGTCGGTGTTGACGCAGGTCGAAAGCGTTATGACGCCTGCACCAATTGACCTCCTGCACGGCGCGATCGAAGCGTCCGACATCAGCCGCAGCCAGATGCAGTATTCCTTATCGCTCTCGAACAGCAGCTTGTAGCAGTCGCCGTCCGTGTCCGTTCTCTGTACCGAGAAGACGGTATATATCGCCACGCCGCTCTCAGTGTATATGTGTATCTCCCCATGCTCCGACAAGAACTGCTCATTTGTGTAATTCTTGAGTTGCGTGAACATCGTGCCGTCATTCATGCGGTGGCCGTAGATTATTATGTTCCTGTCGCCGAGAGAAGCAGAGTTGCGACAGTCGATGAACACCGCTCCTGCCACGTTGCTTTTGCCCTCGAAGGTCGTGCGCAGATACTGCTCGTTGGTGTCGCCTTGCACAACGGGATAGGATATCTCCGTGCATGGTATGTCGAGCCAGCAGACGAGGTCGGGGTTTATTTCCTGAAGCGAGGCTAAGTCTATGTCGAGGCGGGGCCATTCTTCTTTCTCTGTCGGACGAACAGCCGTTTCCTCGAGCTTTTCGTATTCGCTCCTGCCCTCGTCGTACTCGCGCTTGGCCGCGAGCAGCTTGCATATTCCAAAGATAAGACAGGTGACAAACAACATAAGAAGAACAGCCGATACCACCATTAATGCTTTCCTCTTCATATTCATCTCCACTCCAAGCTCATCTGCTCGTCCCGCCCCAACTGCTCGCCCATGCGCAGCTGTGTTACGGCGAGGGCATCGTAGAGATGCTTCACATCCAAGCCGTTGTCCTCGTAGCCCTGCGCGATGGTGTCGAAGTAGTATTCAGAGGGTAGACCATATCGAAATCGCTCGTCCATAATGTAAGCATTGACGCTGCTCTCCACACCGTCGTGCCGAACAGCCATGCGTTCAAGTCCGTACAGGTGCGGATAGCCCTCATACCGATCCAGTGCGCGCCAGTCCTCTGCCTGCGGTTCCCACACGAGAACAGGGACGCGCGAGCCATCTCGCGGCTCTATCGTCGCCACAGCGCTGCACGCGTCGCCCTTGAAGGCGAGCGCATAGCCCTCGATATATCCGGCAAACAGCGGCTCGGCTGTAGGACAGCGCACCTGCATCTGACGGAGATTGAGGTTGCTGCCATAGGCGGCATAGAAGCCACGCCCGTTTATAGGTTTTATCCTGTCTATCTCAATTCCTCCTTGTCAAAGCGAAAGCCCGAGGTTTTGTTCTGCCTCAGGCTCTGCTTGTTGGTTTTGTATTTCATCACGCTCTCTTGTCACGAGCGCTGCTTTCTGCTGCAGCCGCTCCCGCTGCTCAAGTGCCTGTTCAGGTCTTTTCCACGCGATGTTGCCCTCGAGGTGCTCAAGCAGGTGTGTCCTCGCCGTTTTGAATTCGTCGCCGTTGAAACCCAACCGCAGCAGCCATGTGCGGAATATGTACTTCTCGTTGGAGCTTACCGTCTTTCTTCTGCTCGCACAGGTCTGGGAGAGCGCCTGATGGGTGATGGCGAGCGATAGCTGAATATATGCCTTTATCTTTCCGGCGTGCCGGATATCCGAGTTGAACAGCCGAAACTCGATCGTGCCTTTTGAGAAGACGCTGTGCAGATTGAGGCAGTGATATCTTGAATGATGATAATGCTCCCGGCTTCCGTCGTCGCCGTCGTACCAGATATCCCTAACCTTATCAAGTGTTTTGGGCTTTTTGCGATTTAAATCTTCCCAAAAGCACTCGTCTACCTTTTTACAGTATTGATGCTCTCTGGCGACGTCCACCTGCAGGGCCTTGTATATTAAGTCCTCCTTGCTCGCCATGATATTGGTTATGTTGCGAAGCGAGCGGGCGTCGAATCGCGAAGCATCAACGTGAACATGGATGCCGCAGCTTTTGTTGGAGACCGCGCCCGCCGCGCGAAGCTCACGGACGAGCTGCTGGATCGTCTCAATGTCCTCCCAGACACAGATGGGGCTTACAAGTTCCACCTTGTATTCGGAATTGGGCGTTCCGCTGCGACATTCTGTGCGAATACTTGCGTCGCTCATGACCTTCCATCTGCGGCCCTGTTCATCATGCACCGAATATGCGTCATAACTGCCGCCGTCGTAGTTATATGCCGTATCGAAATGCTTGGCGATGATTTCTGCGGCGTGGCGGCGCGTGAGTCCTGTCATTTCGATCTCAATGCCGAATTTCTGGCTTTTGATTCTTCATCACCTCCGCATTCAAAGGTTACATCCCCAGAATCCCCCAAACATAGAGCGGAGCGGTGAGCGTGAACACGAGGCAGGCGAATAGTATGGCAGGGGCAGCCCACTCGAACTGTCCTGTCTTTCGATAGTCGAAATAACTCATGCCGATCTTCACAAAAAAGAACACCGCGAGGATGAGGTCAATGACGGGAAACACGACGTTGTCCACCACCTGTCTAATTTGTCCTCTCGCGTCGCTCCACGTCCCCTCGATAGCCCCTGCCACGTCGCCCGAGGCGGCGAACGCCATAGGAGCCGCCGCTCCCACAATCATAACCGTTATCAGAATCAGCGATATGAGCTTCTTATGCTTTGTCATTCTGCTTTTCCTCTTTTCCGTCTTTCTTTCGCCGCGCTATGAAAAACCACGTCAGCGCGGGGATGGCGAGCACGAGCACGCAGCCCACGCCGAGAACAGTCGGGGCGGTATCCTTTTCAGCGAACGCCTCATAGACGAGCGTGGCCTTAAAGCCCTGCACATCGGGAAGCTCCAAGCGTCCCTCGTAGGCTGCCACGAAATTGGCGCTATACCGCTCACCCGTGAAATACCCGTACCGCACCTCGCCGCCGTCCTCGATTTTTACATCGCCACTCCAGTAAGAGCCGGTGATTCTGTATTTCTCCAAATTCAGACCGAGTGAATTGAGCAGAGCTTCCTCGAAAGCGAGGTAAACAGGCGCTTTGGTCTCGTAGGGAATATAAAGGCTACCGAATTTCAGATATTCACCTGTGAGGGTTGCTTTGAGCGGTATCTTCAAATTGCTGCGCCACGCCCAGCCGAATGAGGTTTCCTTATCGTCGGTGATAGCACTCTCGAGCATGCTGCTGTCGATGTCAGTTCTATCTTCGCCGTTGTGCTCACCCTTGAAATTGAGTGAAACAAGCGGCAGCCGCGCGGACAGCGTCTCGCCACTTCTTTCGTCGGTATAGCGCACCGCTTTCTCTGCCGGAGAGTTGGTGGGTTTGATCGTCACAAAACCGTAGTCTGTGAAGCTCACGAGGTCGATATATCTGTCCGTTATGGGCATCGGCTCCCAGATAATGTCACACAGCGCATATTCAAGATTCTCGGTGCTGAACAGTCCCGTTTGTGTGAGGGTCTCAAGCGTTTCATCCGCTTGAAGCTCGTTCTTTGTATACAGCCCCTCGACCGTTACGAGCTTTTCGTAGCGCACCGTATTGTTCTTGGTTGCTTCACCCTCTGTAATTTCTGCTTGCGGGGTGTTTCCGCAGGCGGTCAGAGAGAAAAGAAAAAGGCAGAGCGTAAGCCCTGCCATGATATGTTTAAGTCTCATCGTTTTCCTCCGTATCCTTAGTTTTCTTTTTTTCTGACCGACAGCCCGACGAGCATTGCCGCTATCGCTGCAAGCGAACAGCCGCACAGCAGCAGCCACGGCGTCAGTTCGGTCGTGTCGCCCGTATTGGGAGTGCCGCTCTCGGTGGGCACTTCCTTGTACCACACGGCGAGCTTGCCGATGAGGGTGTCGTTTTTCATCTCCCGCACGAACACCTCATGGTCTTTGATCATGTTGAAATAGTATTTGTTCGTGTCCGGCGCGTAGTATTTGGGTGGGGCTATCTCTTGAATATAGAACTCGCCGTTGCCGCAGTAGGTGAAAACCTCGCTTGTGGCCTTGCCCATAACGCCGGAGGTGGTCATCTGCGTTACGAGCTCGTCTGTATCGGATCTGTAGATGCCATACACAGCGTCGGCGAGCGGCTTGTTGTAGAGCCCCTGCGCTATCAAATCCTCGGGGTGATTCGAGAGCTTCTGAAGCTCGACCTGCGCGGTCTTGAGCTTGTTCTCGAACGGCACTTCAATAAGCTTGACGCCACGCTCCACAATAACCTCGACGGGTGGCTGGCTCTGGTAGCGGTTGGGAATCTCAATTTCCTGCACAGTGTATACGCCCGGGTCGAGATACTTGATTAGGAGCTCGCCGTTCTCATTGGTTTCAACGGTTTCGTCAAATCCGAGCGCTGCACAGGTGACATGAAACTTGAAGCCCGCAACCTCACCATCCTCGCTCGTTTTGATAATCTTCATATTCTCTTTGCAGTCGTTATAGAAAGACACCGAAACGGTGCGCCCGCCGTCGAGTACCTCGATGATCTGCGGCTCCGGCTGGTAATACCGACTTGGCGTGTCTATTTCCTCGACCGTATAGATTCCGCGCAAAAGGTCTGTCAGTCGCCACGAACCCGCACGGTCGGTGGATACGGTCGTGTCGTAGCTGTTGGCCTCGCAGGAGACGTGGAACTTTAGTCCCTCGGCGACGCCGTCCTCGCTCGCCTTTTCGAGGTCAAGATTTCCGCCCTTTATTTTGAGCTTAAACGCGCTCTGCACGGGGTCGCCGACCGTGCCGCCGTTATAGGTTATTATCTGCGCGCTGCCGTAGTAGAGATAGACGATAATAGCGCGGTTGTATGCGGCGGGCTTGGTTGCGGTGAATGTGAGCGTGCTCGCGGGATTGGATATGCTACCAATAACGGTCAGCGTGTTTCCATTTCGCTGTGTCGAGAGGCCGCTGTCGGAACACGAATAGTTGTATTCTGACAACACACCGTTTGTATCATTCAGCGAAACAGTGTAAGCTTGCAGCGTTTCATCCCATGTCATTTCATAGGTCGGCGCTCCGGCCGCGGTGCTGCTTGAAAAGCTCGGTACGGTAACATAGATGTTGCAGCTATCTATAATGCGCCGCGCGATGTAGCCGATGGTGGTGTTCGGCGCGAAACCGTTCAGGATCGCGTCGAATCCGCTGCCGCCCCAACAGTTGTTGGTCGCAACCATCCACACCGCCATCTGCGTGGCGAGCTGTTCCTCTATGGCAGAGCCGCCGTATTTGGTCGCGCCGTCGTAGCCGTGCGCGAGGACCTGCGCGAGCATGGCGCGCTGCTCGCCGCTTAAATTTCCGATGGGATCGGTGGTAGCATAATACTCGGTGCCGCCGTAGAACTCGTGGTTGAGCATCTCTATGCAGTAGGCGGGCATACCGTTCGAGGAATATGCGTAGGCTAAACCCCAGTGCGCCGCAAACTCATACGGTAGTCCAGCCGACGACGGGTGGTATCTGTAGCCCGTGTCGTAGCAGCCGATGGTCGCCGCGCTTGCCGAGGGCGACAGCGCGGCCATGAACAGACACAAAACCACGGCGAGCACAGCGGTCATAGCCACAGCCTTTCTCGGTATTCTTTTTATAGTTGTCATTCGATATCTTGTACCTCGTTCCTTCTCAAATTGTGAAAACAAAAAAAGACGAAGTGGTCAACTTCGTCTTTTGCTCGGTTTATCCTATCCTATTGCTTTGTTATCCCTCGTAAGGAAAGCACACGGGGCAGGTGTTGTGTGCGGTATCACACAGGCTGCCACAGGTGCCGCAGTAGGTGCCGTAGTCTACTATTCCGTTGAGCTCGCCCTCATGGACAAGGTTGGGTGGCGTGCTTGGTGTTGGGTCGGACGGCGTCGTTTGTGCTGGTGGCGTGTAGGTTGGCTGCTGTGCCGGTGTGCCTGCGCTCGGTGTCGATGTGGGGGTCTGCTGTTCATCGTCCTCCGATTCCTCAAGCTGTGGCGCGTCGGCTTCAATCGCTTCCGCTATTTCCGTTTCTGTAGGCAATGCGGGGGAATCGATCTTTTCTTCGGCCTGTATTTCCTCCGTGGGCGGGGTCTGGACTGAGGCTGCCGTCAAATCCTCGGCGTTGCATCCTGTCGCGGCGAGAGCAGGTATAAGAGCTAAGTATGCCGCTATGAGTTTACATATTCTATTCATAGCGATAATTCCCTTCGTACCTACACCATACTAGAATCCCGACCGCAAGTCCAGACAATTTTCACAGGGGATAAAACTCAAATTTAAACGCTTCTTCCATATCCTGCGGCGTGAAAGTTTCATCGGCTGCGAACCGATCCGAATATTCTGCAAGCTGTTCGTCCGAAAGCGACTTGAAATTCTCGCCGCCGTCCGCGCAAACAAAGAAGCTACCCGCGATGATGTCGTCCCCAACACGCCGATTGCCCTCGAGTCCCGTGACCTTTCCCTCCTCATTACACACGAGCAGGATATCGGGATCGTCGTCCAACGGAACAAATTCGATAAGACCACCGACAAGAGTCTGCATTGCTTCGAGCGTATTTGGGATCGTCATCTCTTGCGGCGATTCGTGCGGCTCAACGCTGAGAACGCGCAGCATCGGCTTGAGCCGCGTCTCCTGATCGGGGCGGGGAAAGATCACTTCTCCGTCTTTGCTCTCGAGCACGCAGCGGTCGAGAACATCGGTTACAATCATTCGTGGCGCATCGTCGAGATTCTGTCGCACAAAGGCTTCCATTGCTCGGGTTCCGTTTAACTGCTTTGCCCCGGCGTGCTTGCCACCCTTGCCGTAGATATATCCGAAATAGCGATCCCTATCCATCAGCACTGCCCCCTCTTCACGATTTTATTGATTGCCATGTAGCTTTTGACCGCGATGCCGACAACGGGCGAACCCACAATACAGCCGTTCACGCACTGCCAGTCAAGCATGGAGCACAGCGGCACGCCCGCTTGTTCTATCACGGAGGCGGGTATTACCGTTCTTCTTTTCGGGTCTATGTATCGGCAATTCTGCGTCACGTTCTGTTCTTTTCTCTCACGCATCATCGTCATCTTCCGTGAACACATTGCGGGCGAGCAGCTCGTCCTCAATGAGATAATAGACATCCTCAAGGTCGGAATCGTCGGCGGTCTCAAGGATAAACGCCGTTGCGTTGATAACGCCGAGGTCGTCGGTGTCGAGAAACGGTTTCATCTCGCCGCGCTCACGCAGCACCTCAAAGCAGTCGCAGGCGAGCGACTCAAGCCGGTCGGTTTCGGTCTTTTTCAGCCTGTCCAAGCATGGAATTTCACAGTTTAATGTCTGTTCCATTCAAATCTCCTTTTCCAAAATACGGTTGTTCAAAATACGGCAGACAAAGCTGCTGCGGTGCAGTCCGCTTTCTCTCGGCCATATCGTAGTTTGCGATCAGCAGCTCCGCAAACTGCGCACCCGCCTCGTACCGCAGCTTAAGATTGTTCGGGCGAACGACGGGCTGAACGAACAGGCCCGTGTCGTTATATAGTTCTCGGATTTCCGGGCAATCGTTATACGACAAAAGGAACTTTCCACCAATACCCATCAACGCGTCGTGCAGCCGTTTGTGATCTGTGCGCGTGAACCCACCAGCGTAGTAGTCCTCGGTCATGTAATAGGGAGGGTCGCAATAGAAAAAGCTCACCGGACGGTCGTACTGCCCAATGAGCTTCTCAAAATCTCGGTTCTCTATGATTACACGTCGCAATCGACGGTGTGCCTGATGGATGAGCGGAAATCGCGTCCACATGTCGTTGGGACGGCAGGCGAAGCTGTCGCGGTCGTGCCCATAGCTGTAGACGACAAGCTGGTAGAACAGTGCCGCTCTTGTCATCTCGTCCATATCCGCGTCGTGTTTCAGCGCAGTCTTAATTTCCGCGAAATCCTCGCGCGAGTTGAGTGTAAAGTGCAGCTTGTCAATGAGCACTTGCGGCTTGTCCCGTACACAGCGATAGAGATTCACGAGGTTGCCGTCAAAATCGTTGAATACCTCGAAATCCCCGCGCGGCGGTTTGTGAAACAGCACCCAGCCGCCCCCGCCGAACACCTCGATGTAGCGCTCGTAATTCACGGGGAATCGCTCGAGGATGACGTCCCTCAGTGCCTTTTTGCCGCCGATCCATGAGATAAAGCTGTCGATTCACACACTTCCTTTCCTCACATCGTCTGTTCCTGCTGCAATTCATAGAGCGGCCTGTAGGTTTCTGACCGCTCGACAAAGCCCGTGGACACGAAGCCGCAGCGATAATCGTTGAAGTCGATATAGTCTCTCCCGTATTGCTCCGCATCCAACACGCCGGATATCTGCGCATAAACAGGGCCCGGAACAAGCTGACGCAGAGTATACTCGCCGAGCTCCCTGCAATCGCTCACGCCGACGATAAAATCAAAGTCGTCGATACAATCTACAACGTGCCTTGCCTCGTCGACAGAACCGCAGCGCTCAAGCTCCAGTGAGGCACGTATCTTCTCGATGCTGACCTCTCCGCTGCCGTTTTCTGTGATTGTGTCGATATGGTTTAGAAAGTCGTCAAGCACGGTGAGGCTTGTGAACGGAACGCGAAGATCTCCGTCCTGCAGATATCCGCAGGGCTCTTTGATGCACAGCCCATGTTTGTCAAAGCCGTCCATGATCTCCTTCAGTTGCTTCCCGTCCATAGGGAAGGCCGCCGAATAGACCATGCCGTCCGGTTCAGACAGATCGAAAAACTGTCCGCTGGTAAAAATGATCCCGCAATTGCGCAGGCTTCGTTCCTGACTCACAGTCGCATATCCTCCATCACGGTTTCTTCCGCCGGACCCGTAATGGTGACATATTCTCCGATAATGCGAAGCGCGTGATCATAATCATGCGCTTCGGCGTTGATCCGCGTGAACAGCTCCTTTGCCTCATCCGCCATACCGTTCTCGCGCAGGGTGCGCTGGGCAATGCCGATGAGATTGAATATATTGCCGTCCTGTCCGATCAGCTCGCAGTCGGGCTTAACCTTTTCGGGCGCACACGCGGGCTCATCGAACAACTCGATATCCTTGCCGAATATGTCAAGACCAACTATTTGATCCATGCCGACGCCGTATTCTTTCAACTGTGAGGTGAATTTGAAATACTCCTCGAGATTTTTAGATATGCGGTCGCCTCGTTCGGTGAGAAGCACGTCGAAATCTCTGTTCTTGGCGTGCTCCAGTAGCGATTTCAAGTCCCTGCGGTCAACTATGCGGCCCGAACCGAATTCCTCAGTCAAGCCCACGACCTCGTATCCTTTTTCCTTTGCATAATCCAAAAGAAGAAGCTTCTGTTTCTCCATCTCCTGGGTGTTTGTACTCGGCTTATCCAGCCGACAATAGATCCACGTTTTTGCCATTCTGATTATTTCCTTTCCGTCGTATCATTTTTTGTAACCCGGCAGAACTGCCGCATGATGTATTCCACGCAGGGTATCGCCACCGAATTTCCGAGTGCCTTGTACCTTTTGGAGTCGGAGGCGGCGGGAATATCCGTCCAGTGGTCGGGGAAACCCTGAAGCCTCTCGCATTCGAGTGGCGTCAAGCGGCGGATGAGCTGAGCTTTCGTGGTCTTTCCCACCACGAGGTTCTCACTCCCACCGCCTATCGAGCCGCCCGACGCCCGGAGCGTGCCGCAGCCCCCGCCGAACTCCGAGTAGGAATTCTGCGCAAAGAGCACGAGGTCGGTCGCGTCCTTATACTGCCTCGCGCACTCGCACCCTGCGGTATCGCTTTTTATGAAGCTGTCATGGAACAGACGATTGAACACAGCGTGACGGTCAAAGCCCGTCAGGGTATATGCGATGTTCTCTTGACACCCAATGCCATTCCCGCCGTTCTTGTCCTGCCTGTCGATAATGTTTCCGACAATGCAATAGCTCTCGGCCTTTACAAGCGGCAGATTGTTTCCGCCCGTTCCCCCTCTCGCGCTAATGGTAGGCGAGACGTCGAGCGGTCCCGAATACCGAGAAGATATCCCGTGGTTCTCGAACAGCACGGGTAGGTTATTTCCGCTTGTGCCCGCAGCCTCGGTCAGCGTCGGGCAAACATCCTGCTCCACTGCGGCGTTTCCCTGCTGTGATCCGAGTACGAGTGGTGGGTGACCGCCCATGTCTGCCCGCAAAGTTCCCACCGAGTTTTCCGAAACATCCATACGCCGCCCACCTTGATCGTTGAGACAAATGTATGTTTGTTGCTTGGCACCCGTCCTCGTGGTGAGCGCACCCGCTATGTCGTGCAGTTCCCTGACCTCGTCTCGCTGGTTTGCCGCGAACGCCGTGGGCTCCTGCGTGACAAAGGTCTGCATCTGAATATTGGCAGTAGCCATCAATGCACCGGATATGCCATCAAGGTCGATGCCCTCGCTGCGCTGGTTGATGTGATATGCTCTTGTTTCGGCATTGGGCAGCGTTTCGCTCTTTATACCCGCCTGAATCTCCAATGCCCTTTTCAATATTGGTGGTAGCTCCTTGCCCCTCGCATTTGACCGACGCAGTATGCCTTTACAGGCGGCTTCACTCAAATAATATTTGTCCTGCGCAGTGTCCTGCAAAATCTGCGACAAGGAAGATTCGACGTCGTCGTTGGGGCACTCCCCAAAATTGCGCGTCGATAACCCTGTAAGCGACGGAAAATCCGTCTCCCAATATGAGCCCAGCAGATTTCCATATCCCTCCCGCAGGTCGAGGAATTGTAACGGATCCGTCCGCAATCTTTGCAGTTTCCTCGAGAACGACTCGGAAGTCTTCGCCGCCCTGCGAACTGAACGCGCCGGGGACATTTTCCCAGATTTCAAATCGGGGCCGAACAAGCTCATCTGATTGGCCTCGCCGTCTGTCCGCATCTCTCATCTCCTTAATAATTCGTATCTGTTCCATGAACAATCCTGACCGCTCTCCCGCGAGCCCCGCGCGCGCTCCTGCGACGCTCAGGTCTTGGCACGGAGAGCCGCCCGCGACAATGTCCACTGGCGGCAGTTTTTCGCCTTTAAGCTTTGTTATGTCGCCGACGTGTACCATTTCGGGGAATCGAAGCCTTGTGACCTCAATGGGGAATTTCTCTATCTCGCTCGCCCAAAGCGTCTTGATCCCGAATCGCTGCGCAGCAAGGGGGAATCCTCCTATTCCGTCAAAGAGCGAGCCGAGCGTAGAATTATGCTCGAGGTTGTTCAAAATCGGAGGGCTTTTTCATGTGCACCTGTTCGAATTCTTTTCTCATGCAGTGGGGAAATGGGCAGAACAATACGCTGTTGTTTCGGTCGTATGCCACGCAGCCATAGCATGGGTGACAGCGCGGAAGCCTCAAAACTGTGGGCTCTCTCTTTTCGTACTGCAAATTCCGTTTGTTAGGTTTTCGCACGATCCTTTCTCTCCTTTTTGCTCCTTCTGGATGGGCGGCGGTACGAGGCCGCCGCCCTTTGCTAAAATCGCGGTTTCTTATTCGTCGCACAGCTCGGTTTTTAACCGACACAGGATTCCAACCTCCCCCTCATCCGAGCGGGCTGCCCAATGCGGTGATGCGTTCAGGGCAGGCGTTTCATTAAGTGTTCTGCACGCCGACATTCTGTTTTCAAGGTGCGAATGAGGCTCTGAATATTGCCCCCTATTACTTACAGAGTCTTTTTGGGGGTAGTGATTAAGTATTTTTCAAAATTTTATCGTTTTTCTTAACGCGCGCAGGATTCTATCCTTGTGATAATGAAGCGAACTCTGCGGCATATTGAGCTTTTCGGCCAACGACCTCTCGCTTGTGCCCAGATAGAACAGTTCACGAATAAGACTTCGATCTTCCGCCGACAGCCTGTCCAGCGCGGCATAAAGTGCCTCGTAAAGAATGCGGTTTATGGCCTCATCCTCAGCACAGTCACTTTTGCCGTGCAGCGCCTCATCAAAGGCCTGTCCCTTAAGCTCAGAGTATATGAGGTCGCGATACTTTTGCCGTTTATCGAAACGGTCTATCTTGCGGTACATTTCTATCTCAACTTCGACCTTGACCTTGTCCACGAACAGATACCGCTCGGAACGCTTGTCGTTTTCCTTAGTCATAACAAAAACCTCCAAATTCGATTCGGGTGAAAATCGGATTCAGAGGCTCTATGGATAGCGCGCATAGTACAGCGTGAAACGCTTATTCTTTCGGGCAACAAAAAAGGACAGGGAAATCCCTTGGGGATGTCCTGTCTTTGTGAGGCGCGTTATGTCGGGCCGCGGCCCTTTTGTGTGCGGCGCGTTTTTAGCGTCACCGCGCGGACATTTTCTATGCTACTGCTGAAGCGTCGGATCGGGCTCTTTTCTGCCGCGCGCGGCGGCCGTTATGTATTTGCCTGAGCCATGCGGGGTCCCTCTTTCAATAGGCGCTGTGCGCTGCGGGTATTTCGTCAGTATGGCTTTCAAAAGCTCATTTTTGTCGGCGTATTCCACCGTGCGTCCGGCCTTTTCAGACATGGAATATTGCTCGTCGTAACAAAGCCCCCATTTTGTAAACAGCGGCAACTTGGTGCGCATTGGGTTGAAGCCCGTTTTCATAACGATAAAAGAGCCCTTATCCATCGCCTTGAGTTCGTCCGGCGTCATAAGCTCGCGCTTCATCATCTGAAGCTGCTCAGATGGCTCGCCGCGTCCCTTTGATACTGAGCCGCTCATCACGGTATAGCTGCCAAGGTTTTTTGAGAGAGTTTCGGCGGTCTTGCTGTTTGGGGCGAAACCGCTAAATATGGTTAGCTGGCAGTTATCCGCGATTATCTCCGCGCCCTCTCTGCCGTATGTCTTTTCAAACTGCGCGAGGCTTTGGATTACGGCGACGATTGATATGCGGCGGGAACGGGAAGCCGAGAACATCATATCGAGGCTCTCAATCTTCGGCAGCGTGCCGAGCTCGTCGCAGAACATCATCACACGTTTTTTGAGCTTGCCGCCGTTCTCGTCGGCCACCGTCATCATCTCGCGGTAAAACTGCTGAAGCATAAGCGAGACGAGAAAATACTTTGTGTTATCTTCCTCGGGCAGCACGAGATAGATGGCGTTTTTTTCGTGGCAGAATTCTTCTATGTCTATACTCGTACCGAAGCAGAGCACCTGCTCAAGCTCCGAATCCAAAAAGGCATTGAGACGGGAGAGGGCGGTGGAGAGCACCGACGCCATGCCTTGATCGCTCGTGTTGAGTGCCGCGCCCGTAAACCATCTCGCCTTGTGTTCGGGCGGCAGTAATTCTACTATTCGCTGAAAGCTGTTCTTACCCTTTACCTGCGAGGGAGCCATTAGGTCTTGAATGAGCTTGAACACGCTTACGATATGCCGCTTACTCGGATCGCAAAACTCCGCGATAAGCAAAACAGCCGAGGTGAGTAATCCCTCGGCCGCCTCATAGAAGTATGCGTTTTGTCCATAGCTCGCGATATCCGCCCCGGCGTCCACAACTGTCTTGGCAAGTATCTTGGCGTACTTCTCGGCCTTTGCCTTGTGCGCGAGGCTTCCGCTTTTCTTGTACAAGTCCATATATTTGTTGACGAGGTAGAGCATATTGAATTCGTCGCTGCGGGTGGGGTTGCGTAAATCAATGACGGATATGTTGTATCCGTATTTGCCCCTCGCCACGGATGCGGTGTTTCGGTACACGTCGCCTTTGGTGTCGGTCGAGATGAAGCTCATGCCGCAGGCGCAGGCGTACTCGATATTCGGGTAGAGGAAGTACGCCGTTTTGCCTATGCCCGAAGCGCCTATCATCAGGGCGTGAACGTCTGCGCTGTCCACGAGCGCGGCGAGTCTGCCCGCTTTCCTCACCGAACCGACGATGAGGCCCTGCTCGGTAGGTAAAGCATTTCCCTCGCGCCATTGTCTCGCGCGGTAGGGAACGAAGCGATATGCGCGTTTTATCTCGCGCCTATCCGCAAACCTTGCCGTGCCGTGCTGACCGTCGCCCACAGTTTTGTTTTTGATTCGGTTGAGGTTGTAATTGGTCCCGAAAAGCACTACTGCGCCTATGGCTGTGAAGGCCAAGGCGCAGAACAAGAGGAGGATTATTTGGGAATTAGTCATAGAGTGATCCTCGTTTCTTTTGGATTATCAGCTGTAATTTTCGGCCTTGCACGGTGCCGGAGACTTTGACAGCGCCGCCCCCGCAATTCAAAAAAAGTGGGGGCGGTGCGGTTATATTGTTTTGTTGTATTTGCTCTTTCTGCGCCTTTTTCTTTGTTCGATTTTTGCAAGAGACTTCGCAGCATATCATGCGAAGCCAGTAACGCAGAGCTTTTGACTATCAAAGTCCAGTTTTAATTTGACTATTTCATCAGCTGTATTCTGTCATCCGAAATAGATGTCGCGCGCTGTTTTCACTCCGTCAGTATGCTCAATAAGATTGTCCAATTATCGCACCATCTACGGCAGAATAGAATAAACCAAATCTGTAAATTCAAGATAGTTTGTTGACCTCAGTCAGTATGGGACTTTTGTTATTGCTTGAAGTCGGGGGACATATTCGTCAAATGCATATGTATTACCGCCGCCTTTTTGCGTTTCAATATACACAATTACAGTGAATACAATAAAATATATCATGAATATCGTTATCTAAGCTGACAGGTAACCGGTTGTAAACTAATGCGAGCTCCTTTAGTTGTTTATGATATATACCTGAAAACCATTAGAATTACTAACAGAGTAATTCCCGTATTCTTCCGTAATGTATGATTGAATTGCTTTATCAAGTAGAGTGTCAACATCGGTCTTTCCAGACAAAAACAAATCATAGACATTATCAATAGTGTTTCCATCAATATCCGCGCTTAGCTTTTGCAGACCATCTTTGTATTCTCCCTCCTCCAACCTATATACTTCACGTGCATCGCCGATTGCCTTGTCGTTATAATCGAACAAAACCGCACAGGGTTCGAGACCTCCGCCATTGGCCGCAATGGTTTTTGATTTCTTGTCGTATGTGTAATCAGCGAATCTGAGCCAGCCGTAAATCTTTATCCTGTCGGATGATATATCGGTGTATACAGCGTCGCTGACCATAAGATAAAAGGAGATGTCGTCTTTGCCGCCGAACAACCCGAGGCCGTCACAGTAATCCTGCAGTGCGGATTGAAACGCTGCTTTGACGTCATCTGTGACAGCCACTTTCGTCGGCGCGTCGGTAATCGGCGTCTCATTAGTTTCTGTCGACGGCATATTGACCGAGCATGCCGAAAATAAAAGAATGATCGCCAATATCGCTAATAGTATTCTGAATTTCATAATATGCTCCTTTAAATTTACTGTGAAAATGATATGTACTCTTCGGGGTTGACAGAGCTGCCGTCTGCAATCAATTCAAATGTTACGCTTCCGCCCCCATCAACACTTCCAATAATCTGCCCCCTGCTCACGGCGACACCAACGGCAACGGTCATGCTGCCGGAAAACACATAGGTTGATTTCAGTTCGTCGAAGTGTTCTATAGCAAGCATTGTCCTCACGCCGTCTGTCGACGCTTTAGAAACCGTTCCATCAGCAACCGAGCAGACGGACGAGTACTGCGCGGCAGACAATAACAGCCGTTTTTTAGCATCGGAGTAGCCGCTCGAAATATACCAAGTCCCGCTTAAGGGCTGCACATAAATCGCTGCGGATACATCGCCCTTACGCGATGAGCCAACCGTTGATGTATTGCTCGCGTATGCCGACACCCTAAAGACCGCGGTAAACGACGTGATAAGGCAAAGGCAGGCAAAGATTACTGTGGTAGAGCGCGTTCTCTTGTTACGCCTAAGGATATTGACTATTCGCCATTTTGCCCCATTGCTAAACCCAATCAAAAACGGTGTTCTCACATATTTCGATCTGCTATTAAGAGAAAGCAGCAGCTCGGAGTACTGTACCCTCATGCTTTTAGCCGAGTTAGAGATAACACACTCGTCACACGCCATCTCCACATCCAGACCATAAAAGTAATAGGCCACCCATGCGAGCGGGTTAAACCAATGGATGCAGAGTATGGAATAAAAGAGCATTTTGAAAATATGATCCTTGCGTTTAATGTGCGTTTGTTCGTGAAATATGCACACACCTTCAGTTTCAGGCAATAGACTTGACGGTAGGTATATATTTGGGGTAAACACACCGACTACGATGGGCGTTGATACAGCATCGGTAATCCAAACATTATCACGCAGATTAACCGAAGCCGATACAGCTCGCTTGAGCGAGAAATACCTCGCAGCGAAGCAAATGAAGAATGCAAACGCGCCTGACAACCAGACCACAAACACGATTGATACAGAATCATTCGGCTCTGTCGCTTCGGACAACAGGCCGTTAATAGCGCTTGTATTATTTAATAAATAGTCTACTGGTGCTTCATAGCTTTGATGAGGTATGTTCAGTCGGATTGGCAGCCGATAGTCAAACAGATTTAAAAGTGCATAAAACGGAACAAACCATAAAAAAACAAAATGCTTTTTGGGTATTGTGCGCAGCGCCAAGCGAATAGCTATTATGGGTATAATCAAAACAGAAGCGCGAAGGCTCGCCTGCAATACTGCCGTTATTACCGTCTGCGTCAACATGGTGTACAGTCCTCGTATTCATCAATCAAACTCCGCAAAAAGGCGATGTCTTCTTCTTTGAGAGGGCGTTCATTGCAAAGCGCTGTCAAAAAAACCGGCAATGAGCCCTTGAACGTATCGTCAAGCCACGTTGCGCCCTCTTGAGCATAGTATTTATCTCTGCTTATCAGCGAGGTTACGATTGCTTTAATGTTTACAAAGATGCCTTTATCACAGAGCTTTTTCAGTATAGTGTAAGTTGTTGCCTTCTGCCAATTTAACTCTTTGGCAGCTAAAATAACTAACTGCGGCGAGGGAATAGGCTCATTGTACCATATTAAATCGGCAAACCTTCTCTCGACCGCTCCCATTTGATACATTAATTGCACGACCCTTTCTATATTAATGTTCCCATAAGCGAGGGGGATGCAGTGTCCCCCTCGCTACGATGGTTAAGCTATAATATAACGCTTTAATGTTACGGATTGCAAACAACGTATTTACAGCTTGGATTCGTAAAGTAGAGCACATCCCAGCCGTTCATTAAATCTTTTGCACTTGCCCATCGGTTGTAATTGCTGGTATGTTGGGCAACCTTAAAATCCCAGTAGTTAACCGTACCGTAATTTGTTCCATTACTTGCGACCACCAGCCAATCCGCAACATAATCGTCAGCGTCTGTT
>JAVXQD010000035.1:5057-20562 GCA_036644375.1 Oscillospiraceae bacterium | reverse complement strand
AAAAACTCGCTTCAAGCTGTTGGCAATGAGTATCTAAAGGGAGTTAGTCCTAAAAGAGTGTTGAGCATATAATCTTGATAAAAATTCTAAAAAATGGTATAATTATCTAATTAAGACTGTGAAAGAGGGTTCAGCGTGGATAACTTGTTGCCTAAATATTATATTATAAAAAAAGATCTTATTACAAAGATTGATGGTGAAGAGTTAACAACAGATGAGGCCATTCCTTCAGAACGAGAATTGATGGAAATTTACAACGTTAGCAGAATCACAGTCAGGCGTGCTGTTGATGAACTATCCTCCGAGGGATATTTGTACAAGATTCAAGGTAAGGGAACTTTTGTAAAAGGTAACACCCGCACAACAGGTTTGTCCTATGTGACCAGCTGCACAAAAGAGATAGCGCAACAGGGATTTACTCCCAGTAGAAAAATTATTTCGATTAATATCGAAAACAGCAGCAAAAAACAAGCAAGAATAATGGGAATTGAGCATGGGGAAAAAGTTCTGCATATTGAGCGTTTGTATTATGCTGATGGCGTACCGGTGAATTATTGTAACAACTATTTAGTTTATAAATATTTTGAAGGAATTGAGGAATATGATTTAAACAATTATTCAATATATGATTTAATTGAGAACCATTATGGCATGCATATCGAGGATTCTACAAGATATATTGAGGCTGTTGCCGCTTATGAGGACGTTGCAAAATGGCTTGAAGTACCCGAAGGTTTTCCATTGATGCATTTTCATGGGATAACAAAAGCAAATCAGAACAATAAAACTTTTGTTGTTGAAACTTTCAATACAAGTTATAACACACAAAAAATTAGATTCTATATTGATCAAAAAAGCAAATGATTTTACATTGTTGATTTTGTATAGATCAAAACATTTTACAAAAAAGCAGAAATGCTATGTGAAAAAAGGCTGATGGTTTTGCTCACACTCCTGGAAAAAACGGACATTGAGAAAAAGACCTCCTGTCGTAGAATAGAAACTACGATAGGAGGTTTTGCTATGCCAAGAAGTAATCGGGATTTAACAGAGCTGGCGCCGGAAATACAAAAAATGCGAGAGGCAATAAAAACCAAGTACGAAACAACAAAATGCTTCGGATTATGGGGATAAGGTACAATAATCTGCACAACTTAGTGTACCTTATCCGAACGGGAAATTGGTAACTGATATCAGTTACATTCACACGCCGTAAAATCGCACTTATTACGAGGTGCGCCTTCTCATAAGTGAATACATCTACTTTTCGATTACACCCGCATTCAACTCAAAATAAAACTGACACCGGACGAAAAACGATGCCGAACTGCGTAATTTAATGATATCCTATGATAGAGTCTTTTGTTTCGAGTCCGTTAACCGGGGAGCAGTGCAATTGAAATGCGCGGTCTGTTTTTTCAATAAATATTTGATAAAACACTTGACCTTACCCTATGTGTATGGTTTAGTATTAAAATTACGCTGAATACTTTGGACTTGAAATTGAATTTTAGTGCGAACGGGGATTCTTTGATTTTCAATTTACATCCACACAGAAGATTAGCGCAGTCTGTTTGCTTTATACGCGAGGGTGAGTGCCCTTCAAAAGGAGAAGAAAATGCTGAAAATAGAAAATCTTACGAAAAAATACGGAACAAAAAAAGCCGTAGACAATCTCAGCCTGACAGTGGAGGCGGGGGATATATATGGCTTTATAGGTCACAACGGTGCGGGAAAAACGACCACACTCCGCTCAGCGGCAGGTGTTCTCGACTTTGACGAGGGGGATATTTTTATCGACGGACACTCGATAAAATCCGAGCCTGTGGCGGCAAAAAGCATAACTGCATTTTTGCCGGACAATCCCGATTTGTATGATTTTTTGACAGGTATAAAATATCTGACCTTCATTGCAGATATTTATCAAATACCCAAAGAATCACGCAAGCAGCTTATAGAAAAATATGCCGATGCCTTTGAATTGACCGGAAGTCTCGGAAGCGTTATCTCAAGCTACAGCCACGGTATGAAACAAAAGCTCGCAATCATATCCGCGCTAATTCGTCAGCCTCGTCTGCTTATACTCGACGAACCATTCGTCGGGCTTGACCCAAAAGCGGCGTTTATATTAAAAGGTTATTTGCATGAGCTCTGCGAAAGCGGAGGCGCTGTGTTTTTTTCCACACATGTTCTTGATGTAGCCGAAAAACTATGTACAAAAATAGCAATCATAAAGGACGGTAAACTTGTTGAAGAGGGAACCACAGCCGAGGTTGTCGGAAAATCAGACCTCGAAAGCGTGTTTCTTGAGCTTGCCGAGGAGGGCAAAAAGCATGATTAGATTTTTTGCCCTTATACGTGTGAGTTTTTTAGCTCTGCTGAAATCATTTTCCTTTACAAAGAAAAAAGTTTCCGGAATAGGTGCACTTGCCTTTATGGGCGCTCTCTGCGTGTACATGTCGGGAATCTACAGCTTCATGTTTGCGAGTGCGCTCAAGCCGGCAGGAATGCTTGACCTAATGCCTCTTTTGATGATAGTCGTCTCATGCTTTATGTCTCTTGTACTGACGGTTTTCGCGGCCGGCGGAATTGTATTCGGAGGAAAAGACAGTGACTTTATTCTCGCATTACCTGTAAGTGCATTTGAGATAATGCTCAGCAAAATCATGGCTCTTTACCTCGAAAACCTTTTGATTGTATTGTTTATGATGGTTCCCTGCGGAGCTGTCTTTATGTTTTTTGACGGATTTTTCAATCTTGGATTCATGATAATGCTCATAATCGGCACTGCTTTTATCTCATTCATACCTACATTGCTATGTGTAGTTGTCGGATTTTTAATAACATGGTTTTCGGGTCACGTGAAGAAAAAAGCACTTATCACAAATGTGCTGTACCTTGCTTTTATAATCGGAATAATGGCTATATCCTTTCAGATTCAATCCTTGTTGGGCGGAATTATGCAGAATGCGGATGGAATTGCATTTGCAATGAACAGCTACCTCTTGCCATTCGGCTTATTCGGAAAAGCGTGTCGTGGTGACATTTTGTCACTTATATCACTCATTGCAATCTCCGTCATTCCTTTTTTGCTTGTTGTATGGCTTTTCAGTAAAAAGTACAAATCGATAATTACACGAATCAATACTCAGTTCTCGCGCAATGACTATAAAATGCAAACCGTAGCAGCATCGTCGCAGTTAAAGGCACTGTACATCAAAGAGAGCAACAAATATTTCGGTACTCCAATGTATTTGATGAACACGGGCTTTGGCATTGTCATGATGCTTGGTGCAAGCATTCTTGCACTTGTGAAAAAAAGCGCCATTTCAATCATGCTGAGTCAGATTGGCGATATGCCGATATTTCCATTGATTTGTGCCGGACTGATGTTTGCGGTCGGCACTGTCTGTACTACCTGCGTATCAATCAGTCTTGAGGGAGACAGGCTGTGGATTCTCAAGGAAGCCCCGCTTAAGGCAGATACTATATTTTTTGCAAAGGCACTGTTTAATCTCTCTCTCACGGTCCCATCCATTATTGTTTCGGTTGCTATGCTGGCATTTGCATTTTCTTTTTCGGCAGCGGAAATTGCAATTGCAATTTTGCTTCCCTGTGTATTCAGCGCATTTGTCGCCTGCTTCGGAATCGTGGTCAACCTCAGATTTCCTAAGCTGGACTGCGATAATGAGACTATTGTTATTAAACAATCCGCTTCAAGCATGATCGGAATTTTTGGCGGCATGTTAATTGTTATTGCAGGAAGTCTATTATATGGTTTTTTGCTCTCGAGCTTTATCTCCTTCGAGATTTTCGCTTTAACAGCAATCGTATTACTTGCGGCATTAACGGCATTAATTGTAAAATCACTTCAAATGAAGGGCGCACAGACATTCCTTGAGCTGTAAAACCGGGTACTCTTGTGCTATACCTGTTTCACAGCAAATTATATCCGCACCAAGCTAAAAGGCATCAGAATCGGATAATTCCGAGTTCTGATGCCTTTTAGCGTTTGGAAGTTATCAGCCTCCAAGATATGCTTTTTGTACTGCGTCGTTCTTCAGCAAATTTTCGGATGTGTCGGCGAGTACGATATGCCCCGATTCAAGCACGTAGCCGCGTGAAGCAAGCGAAAGAGCCATCTGCGCGTTTTGTTCAACAAGTAATATTGTTGTTCCCGCGTCGTGAAGCTCCTTAATTATATTAAATATTTGTTCCACAAGCAGCGGTGCTAATCCCATAGACGGCTCGTCAAGCATGATGAGCTTTGGTTTTATCATCAGTGCGCGTCCCATTGCCAGCATCTGCTGTTCGCCGCCGCTGAGAGTGCCTGCAATTTGCTTTCTTCGCTCGTGCAGACGTGGGAATTTTTCATATACTGCCTGCAAATCATCCTTCGTAACGATTTTCTGCGTGAAGCCGCCCATCTCAAGATTTTCCTTGACGGTCATATTCAGAAAAATACGTCTGCCCTCAGGCACATGGGCGAGACCCTTCTGAACTATTATATGTGACATGGTTTTGCTCACAGACTGATCTTCAAACAAAACGTCACCTGTCTTTGAGCGAAGAAGTCCCGAAATGGTTTTCAGAACCGTACTTTTTCCGGCCCCGTTAGCACCGATTAGGGTGACAATTTCTCCGGGTTTTACCTCGAATGAAACATCATACAGTGCGTGTATCTGACCGTAATAAACATTGATGTTGTCTACCTTCAGCATGGTTTCATTCCCCCTTCTTTCCGAGATAGGCTTCAATAACCTTCGGATTGTTTTTTATCTGGTCGGGATTTCCCTTTGCGAGAACCTCACCGTAGTTCAAGACACAGATTCCATCGCAAACTCCCATAACAAGATTCATGTCGTGTTCAATCAAAACAATCGCGATTTTAAAGCGATCTCGGATATTGCGAATATTCACCATCAATTCCGCAGTTTCACTCGGATTCATGCCGGCGGCCGGCTCGTCAAGCAGCAGCAAACTGGGGTTCGTAGCAAGTGCGCGCACTATCTCAAGCCGACGCTGTGCACCATAGGGCAGACTGCCTGCTTCATGCCCGGCAAGCTCCTGCATATCAAACACAGACAACAGCTCCAAGGCGCGCTCATTAGCCGCCTTTTCACTTTTCCAGTATTTAGGAAATCTGAATATTCCCGAAGCGAGATTGTATGCAATTTCGTTATGAAGACCGATTTTTACATTATCCAAAACCGAAATATTTTTAAAGAGCCTGATATTTTGAAATGTTCGCGCGACACCCATTTTGTTGAGCTGATAGGTGCTTTTTTCCTTTGTGTCAACACCGTCAATCATGATACTTCCGCGCGTGGGTGAATACACATTGGTGAGAAGATTGAATACCGTTGTTTTTCCTGCGCCGTTAGGCCCGATAAGTCCGGCAATTTCAGTGCGCCCAATCATAAGATTAAAGTCGTTAACCGCAGTCAGGCCTCCGAAATCAATGCCGAGATGGCGGATATCAAGAATAGGACGTTTTCCGAGGTCACTCTCCGGGATATACGAATCACTGGGAACAGGGACAAGAGGAGAAGCAGGTTCAAGTCTTTTAAATTCTGACATTATTTGTGATCCTCCTTTGTCGCCTTGCTTTTGCCGAGATTCTTGAATTTATTCACAACTTTGTCAATCAGGTTGCCGATTGAAAGCTCGTAGCTTCCCATTAAACCGGACGGCTTGAAAATCATAACCACAACAAGAAGCAGCGAATAGGCGACCATGCGATAGCTTTCAAATGCGCGGAGAATCTCAGGTAATAGGGTCAGCGCCGATGCGGAGATTACCGAACCGACAATTGAACCCATTCCACCGAGAACGACCATAACAAGAATTTCAATTGATTTCATAAATCCGAAATCGTTCGGGACAATTGCAGCGATATAATGTGCAAAAAGTGCTCCGGATACTCCTGCAAAGAATGCGGCCACGGTGAATGTCATTGTCTTAAAGTAGGTGGTGTTGACTCCGACACTTTCAGCGGCAATTTCATTTTCGCGAATGGAAATAATTGCACGTCCCGCTTTAGAGTGAATAAGGGTATAGGTCACAAAAATGGTGATGACACATATCCAGTATATCCATGTGAAGTTCGTCATTCTGGGAATTCCCTTAAGGCCGAGCGCGCCGCCGGTAATATCAAGATTGAGAATGATGACGCGAATCATTTCACCGAACGCAAGGGTTATTATGGCGAGATAGTCGCCGCGCAGGCGCAGGGCAGGCAGCCCTATAATTATCCCGAACATTGCGGCGACAAGACCGCCGATTAAAATTGCAACAAAGAAGGTGACAGGCTCGTTTACAATAGAGATATTTTTTGTAATAAGTGCCGATGTGTATGCACCTACCGCCATAAAGCCGGCATGTCCGAGAGGGAGCTGACCTAAGAAACCGCAGGTCAGATTGAGGCTTACGGCAGCGATTATAAATATACCGACCTGATATATATTACGCGCGTAGTATCGCGAAAGAGTTCCGCTTTCAATCAGTGTATTGATAATAAAATACACTGCGATTATCAACACAATGTTAATAATATAGCGTGTGGGGGTATTGGTCTTAAATTTTTTGCTTTTCATTTTCCAATTCCTCCCTTAAACTTTCTCGGCAATGTTTTTGCCGAGAATTCCGGTCGGTTTGATAAGCAGGGTCACTATAAGGATACCAAAAACGATTGCATCAGCAAGGCTTGAGCTGATATATCCCTTTGTCAGGCTTTCGGCTATTCCTATTGCAAACCCTCCGATAACTGCGCCCGGTATTGATCCTATTCCTCCGAGAACAGCTGCGACAAACGCCTTCAGTCCGAGCAGAGAGCCCATGGTGGGATAGACCTGCGGATATGAGCAGCAGTAGAGAATAGCGGCGACTGCAGCCAAAGCCGAACCAATGGCAAAGGTAAAGGAAATGGTATTATCGACATTTATTCCCATCAAGCGAGCAGCATCCGAATCCTCGGAAACCGCCCTCATCGCCTTGCCCATTTTTGTTTTGTTGACAAGAAAGGTGAGTGAAATCATCATTATAATCGAAACAACGATTGTGATAATGGTAGTCATTCCGATTTTTTTATCACCAAGCATAATTCCGCCGGTCAAAAAATTAGGGAAGGTTTTGGCTGAGGTTGAAAAAATCAACTGTGCGACATTTTCAAGCAAAAGGCTGATGCCGATTGCCGTTATGAGCAATGAAATTTTCGCACTGTTGCGGAGCGGCTTGTACGCCACTTTTTCAATCGCCATTCCGAGAATGACACAAAAGACGATTGCGGCGATAATTCCCGCCCAAATCGGAAGTCCCATAGACGAGATTACAAACCAGGCAACATATGCGCCGACCATGATGATGTCGCCGTGTGCAAAGTTGATTAGCTTAACGATGCCGTACACCATGCTGTAGCCGAGGGCAACCAGTGCATAGATGCTGCCGACGTGTATACCGTTTAATAAATGGTATATGAAGGTCACAAAACCACATCCTTTTATTTTTTTAGTTTTCCCTTAAGACACAAATGAACTGAATAACAGATAACAACACAAAAAGCTGTTGTCCATTATTCAGTACCCAAAGGGGCGGATGAGCCGCCCCTTTGGAACAGTGCTTTTAATATTAGAACATCTGGTCAAAGACGTATTTTCCGCCTTCAATTTTGATCATTGCACAATCCTTTGAGGGG
The DNA here is from genome assembly GCA_036644375.1 of Oscillospiraceae bacterium. Taxonomy (GTDB): domain Bacteria; phylum Bacillota; class Clostridia; order Oscillospirales; family Ruminococcaceae; genus CALWZE01. Next base: position 12,869 of record JAVXQD010000035.1, on the reverse strand, counting down.
TTGTTATCCGCATCAAAGGTATAGTGCGAGGTCAGACAGTCAAGGTCTGTGGCTTTAAGCGCCTTTACAATGTCCTCAGAGCTCATTGAAGCTGCTTTGGCGATGGCATCGGTGAGAATCTGAGCTGAATCATACGAAGTGAATGAAAATGACATTGGGGCAACACCGTATTTGGTTTCATATTGAGCGGCAAATTCGCCGGATTTCGGGCTTGCTTCCTGTGAATAGTGGTTTGTAAAGATGAAGCCCTCAAGCAGAGTTGCATCGACATTTTCAATACCGAGAAGTCCGTCAAAGCCATCTCCGCCGAGGAAAGGAACATTTAATCCGACCTCTTTAGCCTGCTGAGCAATCGCATATACATTTTCATAGTAATAGGGGATGTAAAGTGCTTCGGGCTTTGCCGCAGCGATATTTGTGAGCTGTGATTTAAAGTCGGCATCATCGCCGGAATAGCTCTCGTTTGCGACAACCTCAACGCCGGTTTCCTTGCAGGAATCAACAAAAGCTCCGGCAAGACCAACGCTGTACGCATCGGAATTGTTGATTAAAACAGCTACTTTTTTAAGTCCGAGAACCTCTGATGCATATTTTCCCATTTTTACGCCCTGGAAGGAATCCTTGAAGCAGGAGCGGAAAAATGTGTCACCGATATCGGTCAGGGTGTCGCCTGTAGCCGACGCTGTGATAAGCGGAAAACCATCCTCTGCGGCAAGTGCTGCAACGGCTTCTGCCGGGTTTGTTGTTACCGGTCCGAAGATTGCGACAACGCCGTCCTCGTCAACCAAGCGGCTGTATGCGCTTGTTGATTCCGTAGCTTCGCTCTTGTCATCATAGGCGATAAGCTCAACCTGCTTGCCATTGATGCCGCCTTTTGCGTTAAGCTCATTGATATACATATCAACGCCATTTTTGCAGCCCTCGCCATACTGTGAGGCAGGACCGGAAAGCGGTCCGATAAAGCCGAGCTTAACTGTTTCGGAAGCTCCTGCTTCCGGCACGTCTGCCTCCGGCTTTGACGAGCAGGATGCGAACAAGGTCACGCACAAAACCATTGCCAAGATTGCTGATAAGAATTTTTTTGTGTTCACTTTCTTTTCCTCCAAAATAAATAAGTTTTTCTGTGGTTTGCTTTTTATAAAAAAAGAAAACCCTCGGCGATTGCCGAAGGTTTTCTGATTTACTAAATAATAAATTCAGCTTACCTTATACATCAGCAACTTTCGCCACAAAAGAAACACTATCGTTAATAAGTAGTCCGAGGACAACGATAATGCTAATAATAGCGACTATTACGATGTTTACAAAGCTGATTGTCATTTTATTTGGCTCCCTTTTTAGGTTGTCACAATTATTGCACAGTGAAACTGCAATGTCAACGCTATTGGGCAATTTCATAAAAACTCATAAAAATAGGGTAATACAGCTTTAACAATTTAGTGCATTAAAGCAATAGAATTCTTAATGACGTAACCGTTTAGTAATATTTTGTTCAAATACAGATGAAAAAAACAAGAGTTTATAACGAAAATGACTATAAAAAAAAGATAAATATGATATAATAATTAAAAGATAACGGTTATTCTGAATTTATAGTCGCAGTAAGCAAAAAAGATTATACGGAGGCATTTACATGAACACAAACGCTTTTCGAGCTCTTTCATATGGATTGTACATAGTTACAGCTATGGATGGTGACAGACCTGTCGGCTGTACGGCAAACAGCGCTATGCAGATAACATCAGATCCGGCTACAATCGCTCTCAGCATCAATCATGACAACTATACAAACGGCTGCATTGCTAAGTCGGGGAAATTCGCGATTTCAATAATCGGTGAAAAAAGCGATTCCACATTGATTGGTGGCTTCGGATTTAAATCAAGTAAGGATACCGACAAATTCGAAAAAGTGTCACACGAATTTAAGGATGGGGTGCCTGTAATCACAGATTGCTGCGCATATATCGTCTGTAAGGTCATCAATAAAATGGAAACAGCAACACATACAGTGTTTCTCGGTGAGGTAATTGACGCGGATGTGTTAGCTCAAAAGGATCCGATGACCTATGCTTATTATCACAGAGTTATCAAGGGCACGAGCCATAAAAATGCACCCACATATATTAAGGAGGAAAAAACTATGCCGGAATCAAAAAATGATACAAAATACGTTTGCTCTATCTGCGGATATGTCTATGACGGAGAAATTCCCTTTGAGGAGTTGCCCGATGACTATGTCTGTCCGATTTGCGGACAGCCTAAAAGCGTATTCAACGCCGAGTAAGAAAAGCTTGTGGCCGAAATGCTTGGGCATTCTTGCCGAACCAAAGAAAACCCCGACATTCGCGTTTAGAGCGAATGTCGGGGTTTTCTTTATCAAAGAGAGCAGAATGTAAGGGGAAAATACAGCGTTTACCAACGCACGAAAGCAGTCACAAAATATTAAAGTGAATGCTTAACTCGGTCATGCTCCTCGGCTACTTTTGCATCATTCCAGCGATCCATCGTTCCGACCAAATATCCGGTAATGCGGCGAATTCGGTCAAACGGCTGCTGCTGAAATTTATATTCAAGATTAACAAAGTCCCCGTCGAGATCAATCGACATTGAATCGAGCTTTTGGTTAGGATGCTTGCGAAGCACATAGTCCACATAAGCATCCTGCTCTTTTTTGGACATTGTGCCGTTATTTACATTGATGGTCATTATAAATACACTCCTTTTATAAGGTCAGTATAACTGTCTGATTTGTATGGTGTTATTATAGCACTGACAGAGGATTAAAGTCAATATATAGTGTAAAAAATTTATCAGCATACAATATATAGATATTTGTCAGCGGCGGAATTGTAAAGAGATGTGAATTCGGAATACTCGGAAGCGGGAAGGAGCTGCTCATCTTCAACATAGTCCCGCTTAAAACGCCATCGAACAGGCAAATCTCTTTTAGATATTCCGCACAAACAGTCAAGTGCTTTTTGATAATGCTGTTTTCGATCGAAAATCACATTGAAAAGTTTTGGAAGACGGCCTATTGCGTTGGCAATCAGTTTTTGATCGATATCAACATTTAATATTTGCTTAATTATCATACAATTTAAATCAGCGACCACGGCAGTCTCTCTTGCTGTAGCAGGCAAATCGCAGCGCAAAATATATTCACAGGGCTGATGCCCTGTTGTTTCGACAAAATGCCGCGATTCGATGCGATTTTCATATTTGACATGACCGCAGCCGACACTGTATCCGTACTTTTCCGCAAGCTCGGCAGCTTTTCTCTCAATAAAGGGATGAATAGTTTCATCAAGACACAGATGCGCCGCATAGCCTCCCAAATAGGCACATGCAAATGAATAATCGGTATTCTTAAAATCCAGTGAGTGCAAAAACTGCAATACATCTGTGGTTTTCATGCTGTGCAGACGCTCACCGAGCTCAGAAAATTTGTGTCCGTGAGAAACATGTGCAAGATAAAAAAGCAGATCCGGTCCCTGAGAACCGAGTCTGAACAAATTTGCGTGTCTCTCGCAGTAGGGTTTAAGTGAAAAATTACCGTTATCCAAAAGCTTTTGTGCAAAAAGTGCATGGGTTAAAAAATCGGGCATAAAACGCATTCCTCGTTTGTATTAAGTAAAAAATAAAAGTAGTTAGAATGTCTGAGGCAATCAAAGCGCGCAGGCTGCAAAGCTCCTATAGTTCCGTGTCTCTTAAGTGCAGACCCTCACTTAAGACATAGTGCAGTTACTATTGCCATGTCATTATTATAGCGCATATTTTTTAACAAATTATGACCGCAACAAGAAGAAAACAAAAAAGCATCCTCTTCAAACGGAAGAGAATGCTTTTTGACTTTTCGATTAATATCCGAGATAGCTGATATTCATGTCTACACCGCCGGATATTCCGGGAACCGAGCCGGTGGAAGAATATTGCCAGATGTCATATCTTCTGGCATAGCTTGTCTGCTCTGTATAATGCGCAAGCCAGATAATATAGTTCTCAAGCTGAGGCGTGTTGAGCAAACTTGTAAAGTAATACTTGTTTGCATATACCGCCGGTGTATATCCTCCGCCGCTATTTCTGATAGTTTCGCAAAATGCGCGGCAAATTTCTGTTCGCTGGGCGTTGGTCAGACTGTTCGTGCGAGCGTTAGGAGCGGCCCATTCGATATCTATCGCAATAGGATATGAAATTTTGTATCCGCTCACAAGCTGTAAGCACATGCTTGCCTCCTCGACTGCCTCCTGGGTGTTTATGGCCTGAGTGAAGAAGTATACTCCGACTTTCAAGCCTGCCGCCAGAGCTCCCTGCATATGCTGATGATACATGTTGTCAAGGACGAGAGCGCCGCTGCCATATCCGCGGAATCCGAGTCTGACAAATACATAGTCAACGCCTGAGGCTTTGACCTTTGACCAATTGATACTGCCCTGCCACGTAGAAACATCAATTCCTATGCTGCCGCCGCGGGCGCCGTCAGATGCAAAGAAATATGTAATTCCCTGAATAATCTGCCAGCCTGTCACGGCAACGCCGTTTTTATCGTAATAATATGTTTTTCCGTTAAGTGTCTGCCACCCGTAATAGGTGGTGACATTAGAGGTCTTGGTTTCGGTGATCTTGATTTTTTCCGCCAATATTGTTTTTCCGGAAACCGAGTCTGCAACGAGTTGATAATTTGCATCAATGAGCTGAACATCAACAGTTGTCGGACCACCGACTCCGTTTGGATTTCCATTGTCTCCGCTTTGTGCCGGCGGAGTTGTGCCGGGAACTTCGGCGGGCGGGTCAACAGGCTTGGCCGGGTCAACGGGTGGTTTGACGGGATCAGGCGGCTTGACAGGATCAGGTGGCTTAACGGGGTCAACGGGGGTTGGGGGAGTAACAGGAGGCGTATCGTCAATGACACGCTGTCCCTTAATCAAATAACCGTTGGAATCAAGCACCGCAAGCATATCCGACTCGGTTTTGTCACTGTACAAAAGCTTTCCGCCCGCTGACAGAGTAGGCTTGTATGCATAAACCTGAACACCGTTGACGATTTTGTCAATGGTTGTGGTTTTTGTTTCTGTTTTAGATGAGGACTCGACAAATTCAATTGAACTTGCAGGAGGGGGCTTAGGGGTGCCGCTGCCACTGTCGGCACCTGTATTTCCGCCAAATTGCTTATCCTCTTCAGACGCATTCACGTCGCTGCTGTCAACAATCTTATCGCTGACATCAATTCTCTCATAGGTCACCTTCGGCTGAACAGCCGCTTCAATGGGCTTCGGTATTATATATCCATCTGCCTTTGTCAGGGCTACAGTATAATTTCCTTCTTTAAGGCCATCAAAATAAATCTGACCGTCCATATCCTCATCGGTTTGGGTTACGGGGTCTCCGCCGTCCGGAGGAGTAATTGTAATTTCGAAAGGATAACCGGATACGATGGCGTCATATTCGTCGATGACTGTAACTCCCAAATCAAGCTCAGCCGAAGTCGGAACTATACGCAGAGCATAGCTGACAGCCGGAGCATATGACACTTTTTGCAAATTTTGTGAAAGACTGCGCGTCACAGTGGGGAGTGTGCGTTTGGTTGTCGTTGTGCGCATATAGTCGTTAAAATACCATGCGGAGGTAGTCAAGGTGCACAGCGTCACAACTGAAATCAGCACCGCCAGTGCCTTAAAACTGAATTCGCCCAACGAAAAGCGGTGAGCCGCTTTTTTTGAGCTTTCAGAGTCGGCTGAATTCATCGCTGCCTCAAGCAAAGTATTTGATTCGGAATTGTTATCGTTTGCCCGAGTCGGTTTATCTTGCGAACGCATTTTCATTATTTATCTTCCTCATAAAAGAAAAGAACGGAATACAGTCAAATTTCGTAAACATATATAGTATATTATACACCAAAGCAATTGCATTTTGCAATATATTGCGATAAAAACACCGGCAGCAACAGCCGAACCGATAACACCGGCAACGTTTGGACCCATTAGGCTGGCATCAGCATTTCGTGCAGAAGCTGATGGGAGGATTATTCTGCCCAACGTCCGAAAGTTTTCTGATTGCTCCAATCGAGATGCTCACACAGCTTTGCGTTCAAATCGTCTACATTGCTGAGTCTCTCCCAGTCATAAAAATACCGCTGGTCGTTACGATGGCTGCGTTCAACCTGTTCGTTATGCCACGGAGTTAGGGGAGGTATCAACTTATGTGCAATACCCGCCTTTTCTAAGGTTATATCAAGTGTGCATAACGTTTTCTCGCTGATTTATTTGTAGGTGAATTCTGTACCATTATCCGTTTGAATCATCAGTATTTTGAACGGAAACACTTTTTGGAGCATTTTTAGAAACTTTATAGCATTTCGGGTGGCTTGAGGTCGATGTGACAGGTCTGTCAGCGCGATTGCCATGTCCCATCGTATCGTTTACTCCAACACTTTACGCTCGACAGACTGACTCCATACATACGGCTGGCAAAGCTCTTTCCTTTTCTATTTGATAGATTCACTGCCGATTGATGTTTCTTTGCTTCTTGCGTTATTCTGTTCATGAGAAGCTCTCCTCTGGTGGTAAATGGTGTTGCGGTGATTCCATTATATCATATCTGGGTTGAGCTTCTCTTCTTATTGGGTCATATCATTTTAACGCATACAGCGGCGCTTTCGGCCTTGCGTGGAGCTTGAATGCCCGGTGCCGCGGCTTACAAGCGAGATGCGCCGGCCCGACGGCTGTTTGTAAGCATGTGTTTATTCCAGTTCTCCTTTGCGGGTGCCCGTCAAGCGGCCGGGTCGGCAAACGCGCCGGAATATGGTAGGATAGGGTCAATAAGATCGAGACGGGAGCTGAAAGAATGTGCATAGACCTTTCTGCTGATGTATTCGGCGGGGCTGCTGAACCGACGCTTGAGCGGCTTTTTTGCGTCCTATGCACGCCGCATGGGCGCTTTAGAAGCGCGGCGACTGCGGTATCGACGAGACACTGTTCCTGACTATCCTGCGCAAGCTCGGCTTCGAGCGGGTGCAGTTTGAAAAGGACATCGGCGCCGGACAAAAGAAAAAGGTTCTGATCGCGCGCACCTGTACATCTGGGACGAATCTCTCAATTATATCGACCTGCCCTCCCGCACCCAGCTCGAGCAGCTGCTCGAGCTGGGCGCCACAATCCCTCTGTTTGTCGAGCACGACGCCGTCTTCATCGGACGAGTTGCGACCTGGCGTGTGGAGCTGCAGTGGGGAATTAAAATATGCCGAAGCGCAATAATTTTCTGTAAAAAAGGTAATTCGATAGTTATTATGATATAAAAATTGTGCAATGCTTTTGTCAAAACGCTATTATTTCTACATTTTATATAAAACGATTGACGAAAGCGATTGCCAAGGTTAAAATGATTTCAGAAAATCACAATAAATTTACTGAAAATACAGGAGGCGAAAATGGGCGGCGAAAGAATTAAAGTTGGTATTATCGGCTGTGGAAATATCAGTGCCAAGTACCTCCATTCGCTGACGGAGATTTTTGAGCACACGCAGGTGCGGGCGCTCGTCGATATTAATGAATCGAATGCGCGGCTGCGTGCTGAGCAGTTCGATGTGCCGCGCGTCTGCCGCACGAGCGAGGAGTTGCTTGCAGATAAAGAAATCGATCTGGTCGTTGTGTTGACCAATCCGACACAGCACTTCGCGGTTGTGGAGCAGTGTCTGTGCGCAGGCAAGCATACCTATGTTGAAAAACCGCTGTCGCTCAGTACGCAGGAGGGCAGAAGGCTGACAGCGCTTGCGAAAGAAAAGGGCTTGCTTTTGTCCGGTGCGCCAGATACGATTCT
>JAVXQD010000035.1:4246-5047 GCA_036644375.1 Oscillospiraceae bacterium | reverse complement strand
GGGGCTGCAGACGACGCGCAAGCTGATTGAGGACGGATGGATCGGACGTCCGACAGCGGCCATTAGTCACATATTGACAGGTGGCCCCGAATCCTGGCATCCCAATCCCGCGTTTCTGTATCACAAAGGAGCCGGTCCGCTTTACGATGTCGCTCCCTATTATGTTGCTGGGCTAAGCTATTTGTTTGGCCCGGTTGAAATGGTTATGTGTGCCGCAAAAAAGACCTACGAACAGCGGATAATCGGTAGTCAGCCGCTTTACGGAACCATGATTGATGTAGAAGTGCCGACCTATCTTGCCGGCATCCTAAGTATGGAGAACGGTGTGATCTGTTCGATCCACCATTCCTTTGACGTAGCCCAGACCAAGCTGGATAATCGAGTGGAAATCTATGGTACCGAGGGCACTCTTGTCGTGCCCACACCTTGTGACTTCTCGGGAGAAATCCTTTATCGCGGGAAACTCGACGATAAATGGAGCGTAATTCCACCGCTGTTTGCCTATCGCAGCGACTGCCGCGGCATTGGGGTTGCCGACATGGCCGACGCGCTGCTTAAGTCGCGCCAACCCCGTCTTGGCGACGATTTTGTCTACCACACCCTGGATGTGCTTGAGCAGCTCGACATGTCGGCACAAAACCGCCAGTCCCGGACGGTGGAGAGCCACTTCGTCCCAACTCCACTCATGGAGCTCGGCGCGGTTTGGGGGCCGGACAAAACCTGGACGCCGGAAAAGTAACCTAAGAGACCAATCGAAAGGGGTAAAGGAAATGATTCCGATTTTTCAATGTCCCAACGGTG
>JAVXQD010000035.1:0-4236 GCA_036644375.1 Oscillospiraceae bacterium | reverse complement strand
ATCGGGTTAGACCAGGTGCGGGATTTGGAGCTTGCCTATCAGTCTTTGCTGCACGCGTTTTCCGTCGGCTATCGCAGCGTAGATACCGCCTCCTCCTATGCGAATGAGGAAGCGGTTGGGCGTGCTGTGCGCGATTGCGGGCTGAGAAGGGAAGAGCTGTACATTACAACAAAACTGACCGCAGCGGATCAAGGCTATGAGCCTACCCTGCATGCATTTGATCAAAGCCTTGCACGGCTTGGGCTGGACTACATTGACTGCTTCATGGTCCATTGGCCAGGCAAGTACCTTTATGTAGAAACTTGGCGCGCGTTTCTGCGGCTGTATGAGGAAAAGCGGGTGCGGGTAATCGGTGTTTGCAATTTTAATCCGCATCATCTCGAGAAGCTGAAAGCGGAGACCGGTGTTCTTCCGATGGTCGACCAGTTTGAATCTCATCCGTATTTTCCGCAAAACGACCTGACTGCGTTTTGTAAATCTCGCGGGATTTTGACCGAGGCATGGAGTCCGCTGATGTGTGGCGGTCTCGTGCTCAAAGATCCGGCCGTGGCGGCTGTTGCGGCGGCGTGCGGAAAATCTCCGGCGCAGGTAATTTTGCGCTGGCATCATCAAAAGGGGCATCGAGTGTTCCCGAAGTCAACTACGCCGAAGCGTATTGAGGAAAATGTTCAAATATTCGATTTTGCGCTGAGCGAGGATCAGATGAGCCTTATAGACGCGCTGGCGAAGCAGCAAATGCGCATCGGACCGAACCCTGACATATTTTTCGAGCTGTAAAGGAGAGAGCGAATGCCGATCAAAGTAGGGTTGCAAATGCATTCTGTCCGCGAAGCGATGCATCTTGATCCGCTTGGTGCCGTAGAGCGCTGTGCTCAAGCGGGATTTCGATATCTGGAATTGCCTGCGTCGCTAAAAAACGATAAGCCGGGGCTTTTATTTGGTAAATCGCCCGCGCAGTGGGTCGAGGCCGCGAAAACCGCGCATGCTGTGCTCATAGGGGGTTATGCGAAGCCGGACCCAGCAACCGCAGAGGCTGCGGTGGATTTCTATGCCGCGCTCGGCGCGCAGCGGGTCGTCATCCCGATCGATTATTTCCCGACCAGAAAAGCTTTGGATGAGAAGTGCGAATTTTACAACCGGCTTGGGAAACTTTGCGCCGCACGGGGCTTGAGATTGTTTTATGAGAACCACTATCACGAGTGGCAGATGATCGACGGACAAACAATTCTTGAGCGGTTGATGACGGCAACCGATCCGACGCTTTTTACAGTTTCCCTCAACACGTATTGGCTGATGCGCGGCCTTGTCGATCCCGGTGAGGTTTTCAAGCAATTTGGCAACCGGCTTGGCTCGATTGTCCAGCAGGATTATCCGCTGAGTGAAATCGACAAGTTTAACATGTGGCATTTTGACCGCTATCATCCGATTGCTAAGAATATACAATACGAAAGCGTTTTGCAGGGAAGCGAAATCGAGAATATCCATCCGGTGCAGTGCGAGCTGTTTTGTGAGATCGGGGACGGAGTACTGCCGCTCCAGCGCACGGTCGACGCGGTGGCCGAGCTCGGAACGGTCGAATATGTTTTGTTAAAACAGGACTATACCCGAATGCCGGACGAGTTTGACAGCGTGTCCCGCAGCGCACACAATTACCATCGGATGCGCGGTGTATGCTGGGACTGATTGACACAAAAGACTCGCTGCACCTTTGCCGCATCTGCGCGCGAAAGCGGTTACAGCACCGGTGGTTTCTGTTTGTTTATAGCTAACAAAAATGGGCAACCATGCTGCCCCTTTTAATTTGGTGTTCTTCATACTTTTTCGCTCATGCGGTTTGAACGGTTTAAATAAGCTGCACGGCAGGAACCGAAGTCGATTCGCGGATGATGAGCTCTGTATCCAAAAGCATATGCTGTGTTTCCGCATCGGGATTCATCAGCTTTTCGTACACCATTTCACCGGAAATAAAGCCGAGCTGGAATTTTGGCTGGTTGACGGTCGTGATGGAGGGCGTAGTTGCGCTGGAAATGTCGACATTGTCAAAACCGACGACGATTATATCCTCCGGCACACGGTAACGGTTATACTGCGCCGCGCGGATGACTGCGGCGGCAATGACGTCCGAGACTGTGAAAAACGCATTCGGCGGATTCGGCTGAGAAAGAAGCTTGGCGACCGATGAAAACGCCATGTCTGCGCTGATATCCGAAAGCTGAATGACCCAGTTAGGCCGGATGGGCACGCCGGCGTTTTCGAGCGCCTCGTAGTATCCCTGTCTGCGGTGGCGGGCATATTTATATTCCGCCGGACCGTTGATAAAGGCGATTTTGCGCCGGCCGGTGGAAAGAATATATTCCATCACCCGCTTGGCGGCGGCGAGGTCGTCCACGCTGACAGAGGGCACGTCCGCACCCTCGATGTATTCGCCGCACTGCACCACCGGTATCACCGCGGCGAGACGGTCCAAAACCGGTTTGGTCAGATGATTTAAAACGATGACACCCCTTGCGTCCACCCGTTTAAGCATCTGTATATATTCTTCGACGCTGTTTTCCCGAATATGACTCTGGTTGATCAGTACATCACAATGGTGCAGCTCAGCGGAGGATTTTGCACCTTTGATGATTTCGCTGTAAAAAGGGTTGTTTAAGGAAGGCACATTTAGAATGAGTAGTTCATGATCCTGCTTGCGTGCGTCGGTTTGCGACAGCGCACGGACCGCATCCGGCTTGTAGTTGAGCGCGATGGCGGCCTGCATTACCCTTGCAAGGGTATCGTCGCTGACGATCCCTTTATGGTTAAAAACTCTGGATACGGTTGCCACAGAGACGCCGGCCCTATGTGCAACAGAATTTATAGTTGTTTTTTCCTTCAATTCGTCCAATGGTATACCTTCCTTTTTGCTATTTAATAGAGTTTATCACATAATTTTCAAAGTGTACAGATGATTTTTCTAAAAATATTTCATCAATTCAACAAACAGATAGGGTTAAACCAGGTTATATGGGGCTTTGAAACGCCTTAGGATTCTGAAAATTTTATGAAAATAAGGTGCTGAATTAAGCTTTTTTAAACAAAAGACCTAAAGGATAATTGGGGGTTTATACAATATTTTATCATTTGTCGAAAACATATTGACCGTGATGATGCAAAATGCTATTCTATTTTCAGAAAATCTCGTTTGGTTTATTGAAAATTTGCAAACGGGAAATTCTAAGGACAAAAGTTGAAAGGAAAGGGAAAGGAAATGAAAAAGATCGTTGTACTGCTGCTTGCTGCGGTCATGGTTCTTGGGCTTGCCGCATGTGCAAAGCCTGCAGAAAATGAAAACGGCGACGGCACCGAAAAGCGTACCATCACGATTGCGTGGAGCGACGATACGCTGGATTCGACCCGTTCGATAATTCTTGAGGCATGCAAGGCGCGTGTTGCTGAAATTAATGCAGAGCGAGATGACATTGAAGTCGTGCTCAATTATTACGAGGCGCGCGGCTCGGTTGACCAGCAGATTTCGGATGTGGAGACCGCTTGTTTGACTAAACCCGACGTATTCCTGTTCAGCTGTGTGGACAGCGAAGGAAGTAAGCCCTGTCTGCAGACCATGAAGGATGCAGGTGCGTACATTCTTGACATTCGCGACATTCAGGATGACCGTGTCGACGTCACCTTCTTTGGTTCGGACGAGGATACCTACGCTAAGGCGACCACCTCCTGGATCAAGGCTTATCTTGAAGCCAACCCGGATGAAGTGATTCAATGCGGTCTGATTTACGGCAACGCGGCCCAAACTCTGCAGCTTAAACGCTGCGATTTGATGAAGGATCTCGCAGCCGAAATGCCCGACCGCGTGCAGATTGTCGCCGAAGCTTATGGTGACTGGGACACCCAGAAGGCGATGAGCATCTCCGAGGACTGGATTCAGGCGCATCCGGAAATCAACTTTATCTGCGCGGCGAACGACATTATGGCCAAGGGTGCATCCAACGCGCTGGTTGCCGCCGGCATCAAGGATAAGGTCATCCTGACCGGCATCGACCTTGACACCGGTCCCGAGCTGATTGCCGATGGAAAGCAGGACCTGGACGTTGGCGCCTCGATTACCGACAACGATTATATGATTGATATTGCGGTTATGCTGGCAGAGGGAACCTGGACAGGTGGGGATACCTATACGCTGACATCGGTCATGGCGGTCGACACCACCAACATCCAAGACTATCTTGCAGGCAATTATGA
>JAVXQD010000034.1:12726-21906 GCA_036644375.1 Oscillospiraceae bacterium | reverse complement strand
TAGAGCAAAAATAAAGATAAATCCTGCTGTCATGAGAGTAAATGGAATACCACCTTTCACTTGCCTTTTAAAATTATCTAAATTACATATCGATATTTGTTTTACCTTGCAAAATATAAATAATCTTTAACCTATTTTATATCACAAACAAAACAAAAAGCCATGTATGAGTTTTATTCCTCATACATGGCTTTTTTTGGCGGAAAGGGTGGGATTCGAACCCACGGAATGTTGCCATTCGCCGGTTTTCAAGACCGGTGCCTTAGACCAGCTCGACCACCTTTCCAAATATGAGCGCAATCGCTCAATGCTGTAACAGCAAGCATCATTTTAGCAAAATTACGCACAAATGTCAACTGCTTTTGCAAAATCACATTGTGTAATCGACCACTTCGGAAATTCGGTTGTTTTTGATGTACACCCTCTGCACACGGCGCGAAATCCCGCACAATATCTCATAGTTTATCGTGTTGGCGAGCGATGCGATATCATCGACTCCGATAGAGCTTTCGCCCTCGAAAAGCGTGACGGTGTCTCCCTCGCTGACATCTACGCCGCTCACATCAAGCATCATCTGATCCATGCACACCCTGCCCACAATCGGCACGAGCTTCCCGTTGACGGATGCCTTTCCCCTGTTGCTCAGCGCGCGCGGATATCCGTCCGCATAACCCACCGGCACGGTGGCGACACGCATTTCGCCCTTAGTCTCATAGGTGCAGCCATAGCTGATTTTTTCACCCTCGCGCACGGTTTTCACGAGCGACACAACTGTTTTCAGTGTCATAACGGGACGAATCGGGAAATTCTTTATCGGTCTGCCGTTCGGCGACTGGCCGTATAAAATTATTCCGGGACGAACCATATCATGGTGATATTCGGGATAGATAAGAGTCGCGGCGCTGTTACAGCAGTGGATATCGAGATTGTATGCGTTTTCGCGCAGCTCGTCACACACCGACATGAATCTGCGGTGCTGCGCCTTTGTAAATTCCCTGCCGATGCTGCCCGGCTCGTCCGCGGCCGCAAAGTGGGTGAAGATTCCTGTGATTTTTAACGACGGCAGATAATACAGTCTCGCAATATCGGTTATGATATCCTCGGCCGTTCCGACCTGAAAGCCTATGCGCGTCATGCCCGTGTCGAGCTTGATGTGCGCGTCAACAACCACGCCCGCCTGTTCGGCTGCCTGCGCAAGCCTCTGTCCGTAATCAAAATCCAACAGGGTCTGCGTTATGTCAAAATCAAAAAGCTGGCGCACATTTTCGACCGGAGTGTGCCCCAGAATCAGTATTTTCTTTGTTATTCCCGCCTTGCGCAGCGCGATTGCCTCATTGATATTGGAAACCCCGAACCAATCTGCTCCGCACCTCTCGAGCGTCTGTGCAATCGGCGCCGAGCCGTGACCGTAGGCGTCCGCCTTTACTACAGCCATAAACTTTGTGCCCGGAGACAGCAGCGCTCTTATCAGCTTGTAGTTGTATTCCAGATTATCGAGATTTATTTCAGCCCATGTGCGTTTGAGTTGACGCATATACTGCACTCACTCCCTTGTTACCCTGATTAGCAGAGAGGCACTGCATTTTTTATGTCTCTCGTTATATCCGATTTAAAATCGGCAGTATCGGTCTGCTGCCTCATCGTTCATGTTTCGAAGCTTGATTTGATTGCCATCTGCGCCGAAAATCGGCACGGCAAGCCCTTAACGCGGCAGGGCGGTATATTTCCGCCCTGCCGCATCTGATTTTTTATCATCCTGCATCACCTGAGCCGATTGGCCGTGAAACTGCTTATAGCTCTTGATTTTGCGGCAGGCAGTGTGCTCAAGCGCGCGGATATCCCGTGACTCTCAGCGCTTTTGGTATTACTTTATATTGTTTATATGGCGCGGCACTCCGTTGACATAGATATCGGTCAGCTCGCCGAGTATCAGCGGCTGAACATATTCAATAAACTGTCTTGTCACATAGTCGCCGTCCTCGTTTATCCAGCCGCGGGGAACGTCCTTTTTGTAGTTTGCGACAAGGTGTACGTCACAGATTCCCATTGTGCTCTGGTACGGCTCCTCATCGACACGCTCAATGATAACGACCTTGCCCGTCTCTCCCGCCGCCGCCGCGCGAACAGCCGCGACTCCGACATGGAATGCCTCGTTGACATCGGTCTCGGACTGAAGATGTGCGGCGCATCTCTGGAGCGAGCTGAACTCGATAGCGCGAACCTTGCATCCGAGCCGATCGTTTATTACCTCGGCGAGTACGCGGGCGGTGCCTGTGAGCTGCTTGTGTCCGAATGAGTCGGTGGTGCGCCCTGCGGCGTCGGTATATTCGCAGACGTATTTGCCGTCCGCCGTCATGATTCCCTCGGACACGCACACGATAACCGAGCGGCGCTCCTTTTGAATTTCGCCGACGCGCTTGATGAATTTCTCCATATCAAAGGTCAGCTCGGGAAGATATATAAGGTCGGGTCCGTCGCAGTCGGGGCCCGCCGCAAGCGCGGAGGAGCCGGTAAGCCAGCCCGCATCGCGTCCCATTATCTCAATGATGGTGACGACATCCATATCGTTGACCTTGTTGTCGCGGATAAGCTCTTTCACCGAGGTCGCAACATATTTGGCAGCCGAGCCGAAGCCGGGGGTGTGGTCGGTTACAACCAAATCGTTGTCGATGGTCTTGGGTACGCCCATAAACTTTATATCGCTGCCGATGCGCTCTCCGTAAATTGTCAGCTGAGCAATGGTGTCCATTGAGTCATTGCCGCCAATATAGAAGAAATAGCCTATTTCCAGCTTTTTGAGGATTGCGAACAGCTTTTCGAAAATCGCCTCATCCTTTTCCACCTTGGGAAGCTTATAGCGGCAGGAGCCGAGAAATGCGGATGGGGTGCGCTTTAAAAGCTCAATGTCCACATCGTCACTGATATATTCGCTCATATCGACATAGCGCTCGAGCAAAAAGCCCTCTATTCCATTGCGCATACCGTAAATGTGCGGAGCACCGAGATCCTTTGCCGTTTTAAAAACGCCTGCGAGACTCGCATTGATCACGGAGGTAGGGCCGCCCGACTGACCTACTATGACATTCTTATCCATTTTTTCTCCTTTGATTTTCAATAATCGGTTTTGTTTTATATTCGGTTTCTACGGCTTTTAAAAAAGCCTGTCGCTCTGAGATGAAGGATATTGCAAGCTATTTAAATCAAATCTCGCAAAAATCCAAATTTGTTTTCAGTATATCATAACGAGACGCATTTTTAAAGGAAAATTGTACGATAATATCTATAAAATCGTACAAAAAGAAAGGATTACAGAATGACACCCGATGAACAGCTTTTGACCGCAATACACAAAACCTCCGAAATGGGCAAAAACACCCTGGACAAATTGAAGGAAAAATGCGAGGATAATTCCTTTCTCGCCGTAATTGATCGGCAATATGAGGAATACAAGCGATTTTTCATGTCCGCAGACACCCTGCTCAAGGCATGTGAGGGTGATGACAGCGGCGTGCCTGCCGGTTCTAAGGTCATGGGAGATATGATGATTGACATGGCTTCTCTGCGCGACAAAAGTACCTGTCATTATGCGGACATGGTGCTTAAGGGCACCGAGCGCGGAATAGCCGAGCTTGACGACGCCATGATTAAGCTGAGCAGCGCCGCCAAGCCCGAAACTCTGAATCTCGCCGAGGCACTGCGCAGTGTTCTTATCTGCAATAAATCCGAGCTGCTTCGGATAATAAACGGCTGATGCCATTCGTTTTTTGCAAAGCCGACAGTGCAGCGCGGATTTCCGCTCGGTGCGCCGCTTATCCGCTCGGCAGCGGGTCGGCATTATTTGCAAAAATATCGTTCCGAATCCCGTTCAAAGCTGCAAAGCACACGGATTCGGCGTTATTTGCAAAAATACCGTTCCGAATCCCGTTCAAAGCCGCAAAGCACACGGATTCGGCATGATTGCGCACCACGCGGGTTCCTCTATGCAGCAACGGCTTCTGTCCCTCGCTCTCGCGGGCGGGACAGAAGCCGTTGCTGCGTTCAAACCAATTATTGCTAAGCGCGTTTTATCTCGCTTTTATCGACCTGCTCAAAGGTGGGAATCGAATCTGCGGCGCCTTTTTTGCTGACCGCAAGCGAGGATGCCTTGCTTGCCGTCTCGAGGATTTTGTCAATTCCGAATCCCATCGCCGTACACGCGAGAAAATATCCCGCAAAAGTGTCTCCCGCAGCAGTGGTATCGACGACAGGCACGCTGTAAATTCCGTGGGAGGCAGTGGTTATACCGTCATAATATACCACACCCTCCTTGCCGAGTGTGAGAACCACAACACAGTCGCTGAATTTCTCTCTCATCGCCCTGCATATTTTTTCCGGCTCTTTTTCTCCGGATATATCAAAGCCCTCAATCTCGTTCAGAATAAACCACTTGACGTATTTGAGCGACGGTGAATTTTTGAGGCTGTCCGTCATCGGAGATGGGTTCAGCGCCACATTCATGCCATGCTTTGCCGCACACTCAATTGCGAAATCGAGATTGCTTATCTCATTTTGAAAAAGAGCTATATCACCCTTGTCAAAGTGCGACACCGCGTCCTCGATAAATTCCTCGGTAATAGCGCCGTTTGCGCCGCTGTGAATTATGATGCAGTTCTGTCCCTTGGGATCGAGCTGAATTATCGCGTGTCCTGTGGGCACTCCCGGCTCGGTGACGAGCAGCTTGACATTGACTCCGTTCTCCTCGAGCTTTGCGCGCAGAATCTCGCCGTCGGCTCCGATTTTTCCTGCATGGTAAACCTCTGCGCCCGCCTTGCTCAGCGCGATGGACTGGTTGAGACCCTTGCCGCCGCAAAACTCGTTCATGCCGCTTGAGGCAATAGTCTCTCCCGCCTTTACAAAATGCTCCACCGAGTATACATGGTCAAGATTGAGAGATCCGAGTGAAAGAATTTTCATGTTATCACACTTTCTGTTCGACATGTTTTGTCAGGTATTTTTTTCTTATATTTGAAAGCTCGTCTGCTGTAAGACCGAGCTCCTTAACGAAATAATCGTCGGTATTCGGATATCTGCCGAGCACCGCATCGAGTGTGCTCTCGATCGAGCTCTGCTGAACCGACAGCAGCGACTCGACAAACTCGAGCACGGACGCGTCCCTGACTCTTTTTTCAAGCACCTTATACGCCTCATCTATATGCTCTTTGCGAGCGGTGCAGGTCAGCATATAGTCATAGACTATCGTGTCGCGCGGAACGCCGAGCAGCAGCAGTATCAGCGCCGCCGCAACCCCTGTTCTGTCCTTTCCTGCGGTGCAGTGAAACAATATCGGGGTCTTGTCCCGTGCGATAAAGCGAAACAAATCCCTGTACGCCCGTGAGCCGAAAGCCATCTCTCGATACTGCTCATACAATGCCTCGCGCGTTTTTTTGACATTTTCGCTGCTCTCGCGCAAAACGTCCTCAAACGAGTAGTTAAAGCAGTGGTTGTCCTGGGCAATAGGCGGTGTGTTCAGGTAATCTATCCCCCGAAACTCGGGATCCTCCTTGCCCTTTATCTCGCTGTCGACACGAAAATCCACAATCTGCCTGATGCCTAACTGTAAAAACCTCTCGGTATCCGCACCCTCGAGCTGGCACAGCCTGTCCGAGCGATAGAGCTGTCCGTATTTGACAAAGCTCTCACCGTCGGCGGTATTGTATCCGCCGAGCTCGCGCAGGTTCGGCAGACTTTTGATGAGCCACAGCCGTGTCGCGGCCACCGAATAGCTGTCCGCGCCCATTATATGAAAATAGCATCTTCTGCCCTTTATCGGGTCATTCACCTCGATACTGTCGCTGAATTCGCCGACATCGTTGTCGTCGCAAAAGCCGCTCGGATAAGACGACCAATACGCGTGATAGCTTCCTGTCCGAGCCGCTTTCAGCTTATAGCCGCCATCTGTTTTTGTCACTTCAAAGTTCTCGCGAGCATAGCTCATAGTATCATATATCCTCCGAAATCAAGATTTTATGCAGCGTATTCGGGACAGCCTCATGCCCGCAATTTGACAAATCCGTCAAAGACGTCTCTTCCCTCTTTGACCCGCATCCGCTCGGCTTTGATTCGCTCGGCATTTGCTCAATAGTACATAAACAGCTGACAGGGCAGCATTCCATTGTAGAGCTTTCTGCGCTTCGTCGCCCGTTTTCCATAGCATTTTTCAAATTCGGGGTGGCTGCTTATAAGATAAAGCCCCTTGAATTTCTGCTTTGACATGTTCCTGCCGAACAGCGTGTACAGCCGCTCGACCTCCTGCTCGCTCATCAGCCGCTCGCCGTATGGCGGATTCGCAATTATTATATCATTCGGCCGACTCACAAGCTCTGTGGCATTTCCGATATCAAAGCTGACACAGTCCGAGACACCCGCCCGCTTCGCGTTGGCGTTGGCAATTGCTATTGCCTCGGGGTCGATATCGCTGCCGAATCCGATAAATTCGGCGTCCTTGCGAATCATTGATCTCGCCTCTGCTTTTGCGTTTTTGAACACTCCGTCACCGAGAAAAGAGTATCCCTCACCTGCAAAAATGCGGTTCAGACCCGGCGCGATATTTTTCGCTCTGAGCGCCGCCTCAATCACAAGTGTACCCGAGCCGCAAAACGGATCGACAACACAGCTCTCGGGAAACACATGTGCAAAATCACAGATACCCGCCCCGAGCGTCTCCTTAATCGGAGCCTCGTTCATAAGCGGCCGATAGCCTCGCTTGTGCAGTCCGTCGCCCGACGTGTCGAGCATTATCGTGCACATATCCTTGACTATCGAGAACTGTATTCTCTTGCTCACCCGCCCGTTTTCGGGCAGGAACTGAGTGCCGTAATCCTTTTTCATCCGCTCGACGACGGATTTTTTTATGATTGACTGACATGCGGGCACGCTCGTGAGCACACTTTGCATAGTGTAGCCCTTAACGGGGAACGCGTCGGTTTTAGAGAGCACATCGCCCCAGCGCACCTGCTGTGCGCCATCAAAAAGCTCGTCAAAGGTCTCCGCCGTGTATTGAGCCAAAATGATAAGCACACGCTCCGCCGTGCGAAGCCAAATGTTCGCCTTCGCTATCTGTTCACCTGTCGCGTCAAAGGTAATGCGTCCGTCGCTCACCTCTACGCTCTGCATACCGAGCCTTCTGATTTCAAATGCAAGCACCGATTCCAGCCCGAAGCCGCAGGTGGCAACCGCCTTAAATGTAGTCAAATTTTATTCCTCCCCGGATTGAGCTTCAAAAGTGCCGCGGTTTTATTACCGCGGCACTGTACTTTCGATAATTTACATATGCCAGTATACCCTAAACCTCCGGAATTAACAAGCCGTATTGGCCGTCACGGCGCTTGTATATGACATTGAGCTCACCCGAATCAATGTCCTGAAATATAAAGAAGCTGTGTCCGAGCATCTCCATTTGAAGAATTGCCTCGTCGGTTTTGAGCGGCTCGACCAAAAAGCGCTTCTCGCGCGCAATGCTGTAATCGGTTGTGTCAACGACCGCGTCAATTGTCTGCTCCTCGATCTCCACCTCACTGCGCTTTACATGTGAGCCGAGCTTATCTTTATTTTTTACAATCTGTTTCACAATCAGGTCGACGGCGTCATTAAAAGCCGTCTCCATATCAAATGCCGATTTTTCGGCTCTGAAATAAAATCCTTTGCTCTTTACGGTCACCTCCGCTGTCTGTCTGTCCTTTCCGACCGTAACCGTTACCTGACCTTCCGCTCCCTCGTCAAAGAATTTGTCAAGCTTTTGCATGCGTTTTTCGGCCATGTCAATAAAATTCGTTTTGAGATTGACCTTGCGTCCCAACATTTTAACCTTCATCTTTGCTGCCTCCTTGCGGAATATTTGGGATATCCTATCCCACTTGATTATACCATTTATTCCGAGAAAATTATAGGGCAAAAATAACGAAACTGTGCTCCCGTTTTCGACAAATCATTTAAATGCAAGCGCCTATTATATATATGCATTCCCTCTGTAATCTTACTTCTTTTTTGCCGCCTTGTGCGGCACTTTTTTTTGCACATTTTAAAAAATCGGAGTATACTTTCAATAAAGTGTGCAAATATTGTATAATTCGAGGTTATATTACTATGTGGATAGTTTTTGCTCTTTTATCCGCTCTTTTTTCGGGTCTGACCGCCGTGCTGGCAAAGGTGGGAATCAAAAACACCGATTCGCATCTTGCAACCGCTCTGCGAACGGTTGTCGTGCTGGTGTTCGCGTGGCTGATGGTATTTGTGGTCGGCTCTCAGTCAACGCTCGGATCCATAAGCGGAAAATCCCTGCTTTTTCTCATTCTGTCGGGCTTTGCTACGGGCGCGTCCTGGCTTTGCTATTTCAGGGCACTTGCGACAGGGGATATAAACAAGGTCGTGCCAATCGACAAATCAAGCGTTGTGCTCACAATGCTGCTCGCGATAATATTTCTCGGCGAGAGCTTCAGTGTGCTCAAGGGCGCCGCAATGGTTCTTATACTGTCCGGCACTCTGCTTATGGTCGAGCTGAAATCGGGCACGGACTCAAAAGCAGGCGGTAAAAGCAGCTCTCAAAAGAGCTATATCGTCTACGCCGTCCTGTCCGCCATATTTGCAAGCCTTACTTCGATTCTCGCAAAGGTCGGCATCCAAAACGTCGAATCAAATCTCGGAACCGCCATCCGCACCTGTGTAGTCCTGGTGATGGCGTGGCTGATGGTTTTTGTCACGGGAAAGCAAAAAGAAATAAAGGACATCGACAAAAAGAGTTGGCTGTTCATAGCCCTGTCCGGTCTTGCAACCGGGCTGTCGTGGCTGTTTTTTTACCGCGCATTGCAGGACGGTCCCGCGAGCGTGGTGCTTCCCATCGACAAGCTCAGCATTTTAATCACGGTCGGCTTCTCCTGTCTTGTATTTAAGGAAAAGCTGTCTAAGCGCGGCTTGGCGGGTCTGCTTTTGATTGTCTGCGGCACGCTTCTGCTCTTGATAAAATGACGCTCTATCACAGCTGCGGCAAAAACGGCGAAGCGCTTTTTTTAAAAAAGCTCCCCGCCGTTTTTTTAATTCAATCAATGCGCGACCGACCCTGAAAGCTCTTGGGTTTTCGCGTGTTTTTAAGAGCATTATCGCACCCGCGAAGCACAGCTTTGTTCCCGTGCGCCGAACGATATCGGA
>JAVXQD010000034.1:0-12716 GCA_036644375.1 Oscillospiraceae bacterium | reverse complement strand
ACGCGAATGGAATTTTATACACTCACGCAACCGGCATGCAGCCTGTCAGCTGCCCGCCATATCCTCAAACACGCGCTCATCTGCGGCGGCATAGCCGAGCTTTTCGCGGGCTATCCGCTCGATGTAATCCGCCTCGCCGCCATTGAGCACAATGCGGGACAGCTCGTCGTTTTCAAGCTGTGCCGTGTTGATTTTCCGAACGATTTCATTGAGCTTTTGATTTTCCTTGTATATCTCTATCTGAATGCCGGCAATGGAAAATAAAAAGTACACACAGATGAGCGTGCATACAAACAAAATTATTTTACGTCTGCGTATAAGCTTTGAGTGGCGCCTTTTTTCCGCCGTCATCCTGTCTGTCATTTTTATCCCTCTCGAGCGATTTTTCACGTTCGGTCCGTTTTGCCATACGTTGATTATACCTCAATTCACGGCGTTTTTGCAATAGAGCGCTCAATGTGCTCAGCGGCTGCACTATCAGCTTGCGCCAAATGAATGACACAGGGGCGAAAATAAAGGCTAAAACATGGCACAACAGATTTACCGATTTTTTCACCCATGCCGCAAAGCACACAAAATATGCCGCCGCCCCGCATCCGAAGCCTGCTATTATATACCACCTGACGTCGCCGACCGAGGTTTTGCCCACAATAAAGCAAAAGACAAAAAGTCCTGCCGCCGAAAAAAACGCAATGTGCGCGGCATAGGAGACAATCCTGCTTTTGAGCTTGAAAATCAATATCATCAAATGATAAAAAAAACAGATTATCACAGATAAGCCCATCGAGAGCAGCGCGTCGTAAATCTGTGCCGCCGCATCTACATTGACAGCCGTCATTTAAGTATTCTCGCAAAAAACGACTCGCCCTTCGGCTTTATATTTACATATTGCATCGACTCGATGATGCCCTCAAGCAAAAGATTTCCCGAGCTCTGATCAAAGCTGTTTATGTGCAGACTGCTCCCTTGTATAATCAGCTCTCCGCAGTCACTCTCAACGACCACTGCGTTGACGTCATAGCTGCTCACCTCGCTGATTCCGCTGATTTTCGCCGATTTTCTGTCCTCTATACTGACAGTGTGCTTTTTGGGCTGAGTGTTCATAATCTCTGCCATAGCTTGCGCGCCTCCCCCGACATATCTTCTCTCTAATTGATATGTCAAAGCAGCGCCCGCTATTCTTCAATCATCTCATACATTTCGCGCGCGGTGTCCTTGCCCGCCTTTTCATCGACCAAAAGCACGCGCGCCTTTACTGTTCTGCTGCCCATGCTCAGCTCGATTATATCGCCGGGCGACACGGTGTATGACGCCTTGACGGGACGCCCGTTGACAACCACCCGCGCCGCGTCACAGACCTCGTTCGCAACGGTGCGCCTTTTGATTATGCGGCTCACCTTCAGATATTTATCAAGTCTCATATTGTTTTCTGCCTTTCAAGTAGAGCGGTTTTATTTTAAAAATGCGCCGAGCACCGCAGCTCTCGCGGGTTGACCGCCGAGAGAATATCGCAGGACATCTGCGTGGAAATTTTCGGGTTGCGGTGCGCGCGCGCATTGAGAAATAACAAAGAATCCCCGAAGCTCTTTTGCAAGGCTTCGGGGATTGCGTTTGCGGAAATCTTATTTTGCAACAGCCTCTTTAAGAGCCTTGCCTATTTTGAAAACCGGTACCGTTGTTGCTGCAACATCGATCTTTGCCTTTGTTGCGGGATTGATGCAGGTGCGTGCCGGACGATCCTTTGTCGAAAAAGTGCCGAACCCAACAAGCTGAATCTTGTCGCCCTTAACGAGTGTCTCGGTGATTGCATCAAAAGTTGCGTTTACCGCTGTTTCGGAATCCTTTTTTGTGAGACCGGTTTTTTCTGCAACTGCTGCGATAAGTTCTGATTTTGTCATTTTATAATCCTCATTTCATTTTTTCCGATGCGTCCGCACCGAATGTTTGTTTTGCTTCGTCCCACAGCGCATTCAACGTGTGGATATCTGCGGTCTTCATGTCAATCTGTCTTGCATCCGCAAGCTGTTCTACTATCTCAAAGCGCTTTACAAATTTATTGCAGGCGCGATCGAGCGATTGTTCCGCGTCGAGACCCGAAAGACGCGCGACGTTCACTGCCGAAAACAGCAAATCGCCAAGCTCCTCCTCGACATTAGTGCCGTCCCTCAGTGCTTCGGAAAGCTCGTCCGTCTCCGAATGCATGCTGTCGACAGCCATCTGCACGTTCGGATAATCAAATCCGACATATCCGGCGCGCTTTTGTACCTTTTGACTCCTTGCCAGTGCGGGAAGAGCCAGCGGCACGTCGCGCACGGAATCCGTGCCCGTTTTCTGACTTTTTTCCGTGCGCTTGATAGCCTCCCAATTGGTCAGCACCGTATCGCTGTCGTTTGCGACGACATCGGAAAAAATATGCGGGTGGCGGAGAACCAGCTTTTCGCAAATTCCGGTTGCCACATCATCTATATCAAATCCGCCGCTCTGACGCTCGATTTCGGAGTGCAGCGCAACTTGCAGCATCACATCTCCGAGCTCCTCGCAGAGCAGGGTCTTGTCCTTTTTGTCAATGGCGTCCGCGGCCTCATAGGTCTCCTCAATAAGGTTTTTGCGGATGCTCTCGTGTGTCTGCACCTTATCCCACGGACACCCGTCAGCGGGGTCGCGCAGAACCCTAACCAGACGGATAAGGTCGTTGATATCGTATTTTTCTTTAATCTTAAATTTTTCCATAGGCACTATTCTACCGTAATATCCTGAGCTTTTCAAGTATTCTGCAAATTTTATTTCCCCCGGGCAGTCCGAGTACATCCTCGCGCTCAAGCGCGTTTAAAATTC
Organism: Oscillospiraceae bacterium; assembly: GCA_036644375.1. GTDB lineage: Bacteria > Bacillota > Clostridia > Oscillospirales > Ruminococcaceae > CALWZE01. The sequence goes on along the minus strand of JAVXQD010000034.1, from coordinate 9,881 downwards.
CAAGCGAGATAATATATACAATTCCCGCCACGGCAATCGCCGCCACTGTCACGACCTTGCCCGAAATCGGCAGATATTTTGACATGATATTGTAGGTCAGCATCGCCGCTGCGCCCGTGAGCGCACCCGCGAGCATCGGCTTTACGAAAATCCCGACAATATCAAATTTTATCTTGGTTATATGCGAGAGCACGATAATGCTCACTATCGTGATGAACAAAAAGCAGAGCAGATTTCCCATCGGAGCCGCCTTTATGTTCAGCTGCGGAACCGCGACTAAAAAGTAGTTTGACGCAAGCTTGATTATTCCGCCGATTACCATGAGAATGACCGGCACGCTGTATTTTCCGATAGCCTGCAAAAGCGCGTTTATCGGGTTCACAATCGCGACAAAAATCGCCGCGACACCGAGCAGTGCGAGCATCGGCACAACAAGCCGAGCGCCCACGGGGTTTTTTCCGCCGTACAGCAGATTGGCTATGGGTCCCGCCAAAAACGACAGACCCATTCCCGCCGGAGCGGCGACGAGCATGGTAAGCCTGAGCACCGACTGCATATTCGTCTTTGTGGCGTTGATATCACCCGCCGCCCACGCAGCGGACACGTGCGGCAGCGCGCTCATTCCGAACGAGCCTGTAAGGCTGGGAACAAGGCTGAAAAGCGTCGTGCCGAGCCCGTACACACCGTACAGATAGTTTGGCAGCGCCTCCGCCGATTTTTTCGCAAGCTCAAGTATACCCGCATGAGACGCGTAAAGCGCGGGAAGGTCGGTTCTTATGACAAGGTCGAGTCTGCCCAAAATCGACACTCCGTCGATGAGTCCGGTTATTGACACCGCGGCTGCGCTGAGTGAGATTGGAAATACGACGCGGCAGATCTGCTTAAACAGATATTTGTCCGAATGGGGTTTGGGGCTTTCGACAAGCTGTGTGCGGCGGATTCCGTCGCCTGTAAACCAGCTGCGCACCACAAGGAACAGCCAGCCCGCGAAGGTGGACATGCTGACCCCAAAAATCGAGCCTGCTGCGGCGAGAGAGGCAATCATAACCTCGGCGGCGGCAGCGTCGGGCATAACCTCGCCCAGAACCGTGCCGAGAGCTGCGTATTCGCCGACGAACTGCATTTTTACCAAATATGCGCCGCCCAAACCGAACGCCGCCTTGAACAAGACCTCGACAACCTGCGATACGGCAGTCGGCGTCATGTTTTTCATGCCCTGATTAAAGCCTCTGTGTGTGGACATGAGACAGCTGAAAAGCAGCGACGGGGAAACCGCAAGCACGCAGTAAATCGCAAGAGGGTTGCCGATTGACTCGACATATGGACGCGCAAGCAGCGCAAGGCCAAGTGAGGAGACAACGCCCAGTGCAAAAAATGACACCGTCGAAACGCGGACTACGCGCCGAACATCCTTGTATCTGCCCTCAGCGACATAGCCGGACACGATTTTCGACACAGCAACCGGAAAGCCGGTAACCGCTATTGAGTAAATCGCCGTGTAAATATTGTAAGCCGTCAGATAAAAGCCGTTTCCGTCCACGCCGATAATCGCAATCATCGGGAGCTTGTAGAAAGCACCGATAATCTTGACGATCACCATCGCAAGGGTCAGAACCAATGCACCCTCGATTATACTCTGTTTCTTTTTTGCCAATTTGACGCCCGCCTTGAGATATTATTAAAAGGAATATGAACTGCCGACTTGCGAAAATCAGCGGACGAACGAGGTTCGCCCGCTGATTTTCGGGAAATATTATTTTTTAAAACTTTGCTCCGCAGCTTCCGCAATAAGCCGCTCCGTCAACTCTTACGGCGCCGCAGGCGGTGCAGGTCTGGGGCTGCTTAGAGGCGGATTTCTCCGCGGCTTCTCTTTCGCCCTGAGCCCTGGCATTCTCCTCTATAGCCTCAAGTTCCTCGATTTTCTCTGTTATTGCATCTGCCTTTGACATGAAATCGGCCTTTGCCTCGGCGTCGACGCATCCTGATTTCTCGGCTTTATAAATATATTCTCCGAATTCGAGAAAAATATCTTTCAGCTCACTCTGAGCCTGAACAATATTAATCTTTGTCTTGCTTTTATCATATAACTCGCCCGTGGTTTTCACCACCGACTGAGCCATCTCACCCGTTGTCTTAACAACCGACTGAGCTACCTCTTTGCCCACGCTCGCAACTTTTTCTAAAAAGTCCATATTGTTCTCCCTTCGTTTTTGCAGATATCTCTCTGTGAGATAAATCCTTCTTCATTATATAATATATTCGCCGTTTTTCAAGAACTATTACAGCTTACTTTGACATTTCTGAGTAAAATGCCGCCTTTTTTTCGTTATTTCACCGCGAATTTGAATTATGCCGATATCTTTTGCATTGCGGGCAAAATTCGACGCCGTCAATTTGACTCCGAATCACCCAAAAACTCACGGAGCATTGAGTCGCTCGGCACACAATCGGGGTCTGTCGGCTCAAAAAGCGCAAACAGCCCGCACAGACGAATCAGCGTGTCTCGGTGCTCCCTGCCCTGACCGAGATCCGCCTCAAGGTCGCGCAAAATCGGCAGAAAAACGCTCGGCTCATATGGGAACGATGTGTCCAAAAGCATGTCGACAATCGGTTTGAACGGCTTTATCCACCTGTCCTCACCACGCGAGATATTCTCCCACGCCTCTAATGTTGCAGCGACGTCACGGCCTCTGAACTTGTAGTCGCGAACCATTCGCCTTGTGATGCGCAGGTCCCGTGTTTTCAGGACGCGCACACCGTTCTGCGAATATTCGGTTCTGAGACCGACATACAGCCTGAACACGCTCTCGTTGGGCAGACTCTCGGACAGGCGCGGGTTCAGCGCGTGAATTCCCTCGATAATGACATACCCGCTCCTGTCAAGCACAAGCTCGACGCCCTCGCTCTTGCGGTGCTGGGTGTGAAAATCAAATTGAGGCAGAGTGCACCGCCCTGCGGAAAACAGCTGCTTCAGGGTGTCGTTGACACACTGAATATCCACCGCATCGACATTTTCAAGGTCGGGATTTCCCTTTTCGTCAAGCGGATAATCCTCGAGATTTTTAAAAAAGTCGTCCAGAGACACCACCGCCGCCTGAAAGCCCCTCCTGCGCAGCGCGCAAGCCAGCTTGTTTGCCGATGTGGTCTTTCCGCTTGCAGAGGGGCCCGAAACCATAACAGCCCTGCACGCGCTTTTCACAATCATATCGGCGACATTGTCGACACGCGCCTCATACTGCGCCTCGCATTCATCGATGAATTTTCTGCCGCATGAGAGCTTTTTATCTATTTCGCCTATTTCTATGTCGGTTTTCGGTTCGAATTTATATTTCATAAAAGTCAGTAATTCCCTTTCTGCGCTCGAGGATCACATCGAATCCGTCGATATATTCCTTTGGGTACTTGTAATTGAAAATGCGGTTGATAAGCCCTTTTTTCTGATTGTACAGCTTGGTCACCGCACCCGCACCGCATGCGATTATCGTATGCAGCTCATCCATAATATATACGTTATACAGACACTCGAATCCGGGTCTTGCATAGCCGGTATTTTCAAGCGCGTCCACCGTTCCCTTTTGCTTATACATATAATACGGTGAATATCCGTTTTCGGTGAGCTTGTCATATGCGTAATCGACCATTTCCGACGCGTCACCGCTTGCGCCGTCGTGATTTTTTGTCATTTTTGATGCGCGCTTGAGGGTGAGCGCATGAACAGTGATATTCTCCGGATGCAGACCGAGCAGCCACTGCATACTCCGCTTAAAGCTCTCGATATCGTCGCAGGGCAGCCCCGCGATAAGGTCTGCGTTTATATTGTCAAAGCCTGTCCTTCTCGCCAGCTCAAAGCTCGTCTCTATCTCGGAATCGGTGTGCTTTCTGCCTATTGCCTCAAGCACTCTCTCGTTGGAGGTCTGGGGATTTATCGAGATTCGTGTGACGCCCGCCGCCTTGAGCACCGACAGCTTTTGCTCGGTAATCGTGTCGGGACGTCCCGCCTCAACCGAATATTCCCTCGCCTGCTCGAGCGGAAAGCATCTCGAAATTGTGTCGGTGAGCGTTTTCAGCTGCCGAGCGGACAAAACAGTCGGTGTTCCGCCCCCGATATAGACCGATTCGAGCTTGAGTCCGAGCGCTTTTGCGATATCGGCGCTCTGTTCAAGCTCGATGCAGAGCTTGTCAAGATAGGGCTGTACAAGGTGTTTTTCGCGCTCGACCGATTTGCTCACAAAGGTGCAATAGCTGCATTTTGAGGGGCAAAACGGTATCGAGACATACAGTGAATAGGATTTTTCCGTGTTCAGACATGCGATTTTCTCGCCGTTTATCGCGGTTTGAACGCACAGCTCCGCTTTTTTTTCGCTCACGCGGTAGGTGGATTCAAGCTTGCTTTCGACCTCCTGCGCGCTCTGTTCGCACAGCATCGCGCCCGCGAATTTTGCCGGTCGGATTCCCGTGATTATCCCCCACGGCGGGCAAAAGCCGGTCATATCCCGCATTGTGTCAAAGAGCATTGTCGAGAGCATAAGCTCACATTCCCTGTCTGTTGCTTTTCCGCTGACCGCCTCGCGCTTTTCGCACCGTGAGCCGCCATATATGACCGAGCAGCCGAGCTCTGCCGCCTCGCAGTTGACCGTTCTCCAAAGATAGGCGCAGTCCCCGCTCATATTCTCGGGCGGCGCACTCTGCTCCACCGACACCTCACGGGCAAAGAGGCGCGCGATATTTTCAAGCTCATACACGAATCCGTGCCCTGTTATATAGACAATCATTTTTTGCCCTTCCGCATAAAATTCCGCCTGCCGCGGACGAATTGAAAAGCTGTCCTTGAGCCTTCGTGACGGGTGAAAAAACTCTGCTCACGCCTGCCGCGAACCTGTCAAAGGCCGCCTATCCCCGCTTTTCGATGAACGGGTTGAACTCGCGCTCGTGTGCGAGCGTCGTCGATTCCATATGACCCGGATATACTTTCAAATCAGCGTCGGGCAGATCCCGAAGCTTTAAAAGAGAGCGGCGCAGGGTCTCGAAATCACCGCCCGGCAAATCCGTTCTTCCGACACTGTCGCAAAACAGCGTGTCGCCCGAAAACAGCGAATCTCCGCATTTATAGCACACTCCGCCCTCCGTGTGTCCCGGCGTCGCAATGACCGAAAACAGATTGTCACCGACTGCTATTTCGTCGCCGTCGGCACACAGTATTTCCGGGCTGAGCTTTATTCTCCCGCGGTCTGCGGCGTTCATGACAAGACTTGCGCCCGTTGCTCTTTTGACCTGCTCCAGCGCGCCGATATGGTCAAAATGCCCATGTGTCAAAAGGATATACTCGCACGTAAGCCCCTTGTCGTCGAGAAAATCCACAATTCTGTCCGCCTCGTCGCCCGGGTCTATAACGGCGCATTTTTTATTGGCATCGCTGACAATATAGCAGTTCGTTCCGATAGGTCCCACTGTCAAAATATCGATTTTCATAAATCCGAAAGCCCCCTGTTTGTTTTATGCGCCGCACAGCTTCATTCATATTCAAAAAAACCGTCTACTGAGCCGCGCGCGCTATTGATTCGACATCCTTTATCTTTTTCAGCTTGGAAATCACCGAATTGAGATGCTCGATGCTGTTTATTCCGATAGTCACCGTGATTATGGCGCGACCGTCGCCCGTGACCTTTGTGTTAAATGCGAAAATAACGATATGCATCAGCGACAGCTGCGTGCTGACATCGGCGATAAGTCCCTGCCTGTCCGAACAGATAAGCTCAAGTGTGGACTTGAAGTCCTCCTTGACATTATCCGCCCACTCGACATTCACCCACCTGAGCGAGTTCTCGTCGAGATAGTGCGCCGCCGTCACGTTGACACAGTCTCTTTTGTGAATCGAGACTCCGTGCCCGCGCGTGATAAAGCCGACGATATCGTCGCCCGGAAGCGGGTTGCAGCATCTCGCGAATTTCACGAGACAGTTGTCGAGACCCTCGACTATTACGCCGTCGATTGACTTGTTCTTGTGGGTGGTCTTAGGCACATCAAACACATCGACAGGGTCGTTCAGCTTGATGAGCTTTGCGTAGTCCTCCTTGATTTTCGGCATCAGACGCGACATGAGCAGACCGCCGTATCCGATAGATGCAAACATCTCCTCGGCGCTGTTCAGCTTCTGCCTGCGCGCCAGCTCCTCGATGAATTCTCTTGATTTTTCGATTGGGATATTTATCATATACCGACGCAGCTCACGCTCAAAGGCCTGCCTGCCCTCGATGATATTCTCATCCTTTCTCTCCCGCTTGAACCACGAGCGTATTTTGCTCTTCGCCTCGCCTGTTTTTACGATATTAAGCCAGTCGCGGCTCGGTCCCTTGTCCTTTGCTCCTGTCAGAACCTCGACTATCTCGCCCGTCTTGACGACATAGCTCAGCGGGACAATTCTGCCATTCACCTTGGCGCCTGTCATGCGGTTGCCGACCGCCGAGTGTATTGCGTATGCAAAATCAATAACGGTTGCCCCGACGGGCAAATTGATGACATCGCCCTTAGGCGTGAACACAAAAACCTCCTCGGGCAGCAGGTCGCTTTTGATATTTCGCAGGATATCGACCGCGTCCTCCGACTCCTTCTGGCTCTCGAGCAGCTGACGAACCCACGCGAGCCGCTCCTCTAACTTGTCCTTGCCGTTTATGCCTACCTTGTATTTCCAGTGAGCGGCAATGCCATATTCGGCGGTGTAGTGCATATCGACGGTTCTTATCTGAATCTCAAAAGGAATTGCGTCCTTGCCGATTACGGTGGTGTGCAGCGACTGATACATGTTCGGCTTGGGAGTTGAGATATAGTCCTTAAACCGATTCGGTATCGGGCGGTACATGTCGTGCAGAATTCCGAGCGCGTTATAGCACTCGTTGACAGTTTGCAGAATCACGCGTACCGCGTATATATCGTATATCTCCTCAATCGACTTGTTCTGTACAAAAAGCTTGCGGTATGTGCTGTACACCGACTTGACTCGGCTCTCTATCAGCGCGTCCATTATACCGTTTTGAATCAGCCTGTCTCTGATATTCTGTGTTATTTTTTCAATGAAGCTTCCGTCCGCGTCGTTTTTTCGAAGCAGCTCGGATATCTCCGCATATCCGACCGGATCGAGATATTTCAGTGCGAGATCCTCAAGCTCCTCTTTTATTGCGCTCATTCCGAGCCGATGCGCAATCGGGGCGTAGACCTCCATTGTCTCGAGCGATTTTGTCCTCTGCTTCTCCTCCGACATGGCGTCGAGCGTGCGCATATTGTGCAGGCGGTCACACAGCTTGATAATCATCACGCGTATGTCCTTGCTCATCGCCAAAAGCATTTTGCGGATATTCTCCGCCTGCTGCTCCTCAACCGAGGAAAAGGGTATCTGACCGAGCTTTGTCACCCCGTCCACAAGCAGAGCTATATCCTCACCGAATTTGGATTTTATCTCCGAGAGAGGCACTCCGGTGTCCTCGACGACATCGTGCAAAAGCGCCGCGCACAGGCTCTCGGTATCAAGACCCATCTCGACAAGCAGCGATGCGACATAAATAGGGTGGGTTATATACGGCTCGCCCGAACGGCGGTTCTGACCTGCGTGACTGCTCTCCGCGAGACTGTACGCGCGCTCGATCATATCCATGTCGTACTGGCGGCCGCTGTTTTTCATCTGTTGCTTCAGATCATCGAAAGTCATTGTCTTTCCTCACTGAGAATTCGGAAAATCTCCGAGCTTGCAAGCTCTCTCTTTTCCGGATTTTTTGATGCCGACAGCATGGGTATGCCCGCGCCGTCAGCCATCTGCTCGATATGGCCCAATTCGAGCAGTATGTCCATGATAACTTCGGTTTTGCCGGGTGTCAGCTCGCCGAATCGGATGCATGTCTGCGCAATGTCCCTGCGGTCAAAAGGCTCCGACTTGATTTTGCGGTAGACATATGCCACATCCTCGCGGTTCGGGACAAGCAGAGCCCTTTCGGCGCGGTTCAGCTCTCTTCCCGCGCAAAAACAGCGATATGCACTTATTGAATCATAGGTGTCATCGCACACGCTGCACGGCGCGATATCGCGGAATTTCACCGACACGCAGTCTCGGTTCGGAGTGCTGAATATCGACAGGGTAAACGCCGCGTTCAGTTTGTCGCCGACCTTAAAAGGAAGCGCGGACGGAGGAGTCGAAAAAAGCGCGCCCGCAATTGTTCTGTCTCCCTGTTTTATTGTAATGCGCGAATGTCTGTCGCCCATAGGAGCTACGGCGCTCAATACAGCATCCTTAATCGCAAATACAGGCTCTTCGTTTGACCTGCCGAACGGAGCCAGTGAGCCGAGCTCGCTCACCGCGCGCTCGCTTATTTCGCCGAGCTCGATAATGCCGTCTATTTTAAGCTCCGGGCATTGTATTGTATATGTGTGCTGTCTGCAATATTCGAATATTCTCTCCTTGAAGCTCTCCACCTCGCCCGTGTCGAGCGTAAAGCCCGCCGCAAGCTCGTGACCGCCGAATTTTTGCAGGATATCCGAGCACGAGCTTATCGCGTCATAAAGCGAAAAGCCCCTCACCGACCGGCCGCTGCCCTTGGCGTTATTGCCCTCGTAGGATATCACGATGACAGGCTTTCCGTACCGCTCGACGAGACGCGAGCACACTATGCCGATAACTCCCGAATGCAGCTGTTCGCCCGACACGATGAGCACCGGCTTTTTAGTCAGCTCGGGGTCGCTGTCGATATTTTCCGCAATTGCTTTCGCGACGCTCTGCTCTATTGACTGGCGCTCCTTGTTCAGCGCTTCAAGTTGCTTTGCAAGCTCGGCTGCCTCCTCGATGTCGTCCGTGAGCATCAGCCGAAGCGCAAGCTCCGCGTTGCCCATTCTGCCCGCCGCATTTATGCGGGGCGAAATGCTGAAGGCGACGCCCTGCGCGTCAAGCGAAGCCATGTCTGTTCCGGAAACCTCACACAGAGCGCAGAGACCTAAGTTGTCACAATCCGGAAGAAGGGCAAGTCCTCTTTTTACAATCGTTCTGTTCTCGCCTTTCAGCGGCATGATGTCCGCAATCGTACCGATGGCGACGAGATATCCGAATTCTTCAAAAAGCTCGTCAGGCTCACAGCCCTCAACCGCACACACAAGCTTGAATGCGACCCCCACGCCCGCCAGCTCCTTGAATGAACAGCTGTCGTCCGCGCGCAGCGGGTCTACCGCGGCAAATGCGTTCGGGAGCTTGTCCGCCGGAAGATGGTGGTCACAGATAATCACGTCCATTCCGAGCGAATTTGCAAAATCTATCTCCTCGTAAGCCGATATTCCATTATCTACGGTAATAATCAGCGATACTTTGTATTTTTCAAGGTTTTCGATGGCTGTCTTTGACAGACCGTAGCCTGTTGATTCCCTTGTCGGAAGCGAGCACACGACATCTGCTCCTCTGCTTTGCAGATACATGCACATTATCGTGGTTGATGTGATTCCGTCCACATCATAATCGCCGAAAATCGCAATGTGCTCATCGTTTTCGATTGCATCGTTTATTCTTGCGGCGGCTTTATCTATATCCGCGATATGCAGCGGGTTTTCCATTTCGGTCTCTACGTCCAAAAAGCTCTTTGCCATGTCTGCCGACAAAAATCCGCGGGCTGTCAGCGCGCGGGCTGTCAGCGAGGAAATGCCCAGCTGCTTTGAAAGCTCTTTTATGGCGGCTTCATCCGCGTTTTTTATTCTCCATCTTTTAAAAGCAGGCATTGCTTATCCCCTCAGTCGTGTTGTTTTGGTGCTGTGGCTTTTTATGCGGCGCGTCTTTTATGCTCTTTATGCTTTGCACCTTTATGCTTCGCATGTGCGCTGCGGCGCACGGATTTTATGCTTTGCATCTTCTATGCTTT
>JAVXQD010000033.1:0-22487 GCA_036644375.1 Oscillospiraceae bacterium | reverse complement strand
AATCCGGTGGACATGGTGTTTTTGGCTGATGTTATGCGGCCTGTCAGCGGCTTTCGGCTCATGCAGGTGCTAAGAAAAAATGTCCCGAGGCTGGCGATTGTCATGCTGTCGGATAGTGACCTAAACAGAGTGGACGCAATCCACGCCGGGGCTGACGACTATCTTTTAAAGCCAATCTCCCCACACATGTTAGAGGAGATAGTAAAACAGTCTGCCATTTTATGATGAGCCACGCCTAAAATATAAGCAAGATAAGTCTAATGGCTTTCGTATCGGAAGCCATTCTTTTGTGAACATGAAAAAGCGGCCCTCCAGCTATTGTGAAAAATGCTCGGAAGCTTGTCATTGCTCATTTTTTAAAATTGTGTATACTATATAAAGAATCCAAGGAAAAAAGGAATGTCGTTAAACGATTTTATCCGCACAGCAGATACAAGATTGTACGCTGCCAAAAGCGCGGAAAAGATTGCATCATCGGAAGCGAGGATAACTGATTTTTTGGGTTTCCTTCGTGCACATTACAGCTTTCAAAGATTTTTGCTCTTTTAATTATTGATTTTTAATCAAAGGACAGTTAATGAAAAAAAACAAAGTCACAACAAAAGTTATCACAATAATAGGCAGTGTTATAATTTTTTTATTACTGCTGCCGCTGCTTATTAAAATCGTGCCTGAAATTTACCGCTTTATTAAAAATGAAAACTATGCGCAGCTTGAGGCATATTTGCAGTCCTTTGGAGTGTGGGGCGCTTTTTTGGCAGTCGCCATACAAATGCTTCAAATTTTTTCAGTTGTTGTTCCCGCTCCGGTAATTTGGATTTCAGTGGGTGTAGTCTATGGCACATTTTGGGGCGTATTGATATGTGTAACCGGTATTTTACTCGGGAATTTTATTGTTTTTGAGCTTGCCCGCAAATTTAAAATACGCCGTGACGATAAATTTTCAAAAGGATATATGAAATTTCTATCCGGCATTAAAAACCCCAACTTGATGATTGCTTTAATGGTGATGATTCCCGGTTTTCCAAACGGCATAGTGCCATATATCGGTGCCTCAACAAATCTGACGACCCGCAAGTTTCTCCTTTTAGTCGGGGTTGCAAGCATTCCCTCGATATTGCTCACAACCGGAATCGGTGATTTGTTTATCAGCGGTAATCGATTGAGTGCCGTAATTGCATTTATAGTCCTTGTTGTTGCAGGCATTGCCGTTATGCTGTTTAAAAACAAAATTATTACCTTTGTAAAACGGTTTGATGACAAGCAAAAATGACACTTTTCGGACTGCCTGTATTTGCATTCCATTACAGATATGTGCTGTCTTCGGTCTGTGTGTCCGTCATGCATAATGACTTAACTTCGCATTTTCCCGATGATTGATTTGCATAAATATTGACATTTTGCTATTGTTGATGTAATATTACATTTAATATTTTCCGGTAGGTGAGGCTCCTACAGGGATACGGACTGCTGCCGCGGAGTGATGGAGACATCATGAGAAGGTTTGAACAGGTTATATCGACATCAAGGTATAGCATAATGCAGTTACATCGCCCTGTATAGCTAAAGCTCGAACGGATGCTGTGAGTGCGTTGTTGCTCCCATCTATTCGTTTTGCGGATATATGGGAGCTTTTTTTGAAATTTAAAACAAGTGAGGTGAACATAATGAGCGGCGATTATATACGAAGTAACATATTCCACGCGTTGGATTTGTTCAGCATGCCTGCAAAAATGTATGACGGGTTATATCCGCCTAATGCATAGTTGGGGCTGTATTGTGATGAATCCATCGCTTTTTCAAGCGGTGGTATTTTTTTGCCCTTTTTAGGAAAGTCCCTCTCAGCCGAGAGTTTATATAGATACTTAAAAATCAATGTGAGGTGAGTAAAAATGGACGCAGGAAGTAGCGGCGGCGCATATCCGAGAGAACGAAATAAATACGGAAAACGACATAGGCTGTTTCTTATGTCCGTTTTCTGCAAATAAATATTTATTGTTTAATCATTGCGCCGTACTTCCAAAACAAATTCTTAAACAAGCATTTAAGCACACAGCAATTTACGGAGGTATAAACTAATGAAAAAAAACAACAGGACAGTAGGTATTACAAATGCAGTTTCCAAAGATCGCATTCACAAAGAGCAGGTGCTCGAAAGAATGAAGCTTTCTGCCTCATATGCTTCGGAACAACTGTACAATCTGCTTGGAACAACCGAAAATGGACTTTCTGAGTCTTTAATAATCTATTCAAGAGACACCTACGGAAGCAACACGGTGTCACATGGCAAAAAAGACACACTGCTTAAGCGCATCTGCGCTGCTTTTCTCAACCCATTTACCGCAATTTTATTTGTGCTGGCGGCGGTATCCGCTGTAACCGATATCGTGATGGCAGCTCCCGGAGAAAAGAATCCAATTACGGTAATTATCATTACAACTATGGTGCTTACTTCGGGAATTTTGCGCTTTGTGCAGGAAACACGCAGCGGAAATGCCGCGGCAAAGCTCAGTGAAATGATTTGCACTACCTCATGTGTTGAACGCCAGGAAACAGGAAAACAGGAGATTCCCTTATCCGAGGTTGTCGTCGGAGACATTGTGCACCTTTCTGCGGGAGACATGATACCGGCGGATATGTGCATAATAGCCGCTAAAGACTTATTTGTCAGCCAGGCGGCGCTGACAGGAGAAAGCAAGCCTGTAGAAAAACATGCCGCTCCGGCTGTAGCCGGAAAAACACTCACCGAGTGTCCGCGACTTGCCTTTATGGGCAGCAATGTTATCAGCGGAAGCGCCACAGCCGTTGTAATCTCTGTCGGAATGGATACAGTGCTTGGCAGTGTATCCAAAGAGATTTCCGGAAAAGCGCCCAAAACGGGATTTGAAAAGGGTGTGAATTCGGTTTCTTGGGTTCTTATCAGATTTATGCTCGTGATGGTTCCGATTGTTCTTTTTATCAACGGTTTCACCAAGGGCGACTGGATGAACGCCGCGCTGTTTGCCATTTCTGTTGCGGTCGGTCTTACGCCCGAAATGCTGCCCATGCTCGTCACCACCTGCCTCGCCAAAGGCGCCGTTGCTATGTCACGCAAAAAAGTCATTATCAAAAATCTCAATGCAATACAAGGTCTCGGTTCTATTGACATTCTTTGTACCGATAAAACAGGCACATTAACTCAGGATAAAGTTGTTCTGGAATATCACTTGGATCTGCATGGGCATGAGGATGTGCGGGTTCTCAGACACGCTTTTCTCAACAGCTTCTACCAAACCGGACTTAAAAACCTAATGGATGTAGCCATTATTGAACATATGAAAAATGCCCGGGGCGATGGCCCCTCTATGCGCGAAATTGAAAACGAATACAAAAAAATCGATGAAATTCCATTTGATTTTAATCGCCGCAGAATGAGTGTGGTAGTCTCGGATCATCTCGGCAAAACACAGATGATAACTAAAGGCGCCGTGGAGGAAATGCTGAAAATATCCTCATTTGTCGAATATGACGGCAAAATAGAGCTGCTGACCGATAATTTGAAAGCCTCAGTACTGTCCAAAGCGGAAGAGCTCAACGCCGAAGGTATGCGTGTTATTGCCGTTGCACAAAAGAACAACCCATCTCCCGTAGGCGCATTCTCCGTTGCTGATGAGTCCGATATGGTTCTTATCGGATATCTTGCGTTTCTTGATCCCCCAAAAGATACTACGGCCGCAGCTATTCATGCCCTTAATCTACACGGGGTCGCAGTTAAGGTTCTGACCGGGGATAACGACAAGGTGGCGAGCTGCATCTGCCGCCGGGTCGGATTGCCTGTTAAAGACCTTTTGCTGGGAGATGTCTTGGAAACAATGAGCGATACCGAGCTTGCAAGACGAGCTGAGCAAACTACTGTTTTTGCAAAGCTTTCGCCAACGCAAAAGGCAAGGGTCGTACGCATTCTTCGTGAAAATGGGCATTCGGTGGGATACATGGGCGACGGCATAAACGATGCGCCTGCTATGAAAGTCTCGGATGTCGGGATTTCAGTTGATACCGCTGTGGACATCGCTAAGGAAAGCGCATCTGTCATTCTGCTGGAAAAAAACTTAATGGTTTTGGAGCAAGGTATCATTGAGGGCAGAAAAACGTATGCTAATATGATTAAATACATAAAGATGACGGCATCCTCAAACTTCGGAAATATGCTTTCCGTTCTTGCGGCAAGCGCATTTCTGCCATTTCTGCCAATGTCATCAATTCATCTTGTTTTGCTCAATCTCATTTATGATATCTCCTGTGTGGCGATTCCTTGGGACAATGTCGATCGCGAATTAATCGACAAGCCGCGAAAATGGGATGCGTCCTCGGTGAGCAAATTCATGACACATATCGGCCCCACAAGCTCTATCTTCGACATTGCAACATATCTGATTATGTATTTCGTTATTTGTCCCGCACTATGCGGGGGTATGCTGTATAAGCAGCTGAGCGACCCCGCCATGCAAGCCCTCTATATTTCAACTTTCCAAGCCGGTTGGTTTGTAGAATCCATGTGGAGCCAAACCCTTGTTATACACATGATTCGCACGCCCAAAATCCCCTTCATCGAAAGCCGCGCTTCTCTGCCGGTCACTGCTTTAACTTTTTCGGGCATTGCAGTGCTGACACTCATTCCTTTCACGCCGCTCGGTGCCGCAATCGGGCTTTCACCGCTGCCCTCAATATATTTTGTCTGGCTTGCCGGCATCATTGCATGTTATATGCTTCTGTCTACTGCGGTAAAAAAATTGTATATCCGCAAATACGGCGAGCTTCTTTAGCCAAGTGCTGTCCTGTATTTCAAAATTGTCGATATAAAATACAAAAAGAGGAACCACAGGGCTTTTTCCCCTGTGGTTCCTCTTTTAAAAAATTTCGGCAAGTAATTATTGCGCAGCGGCTGCGAGACTGTAGCGCTCTACCGCACGGCGAACTGTCGGTGCGATAATTGACGCAGTGACAATTTTAATCACATCTCCCGTAAGAAATGGCACCACGCAGATTGCAAGCGAGGCTGTCAGCGAATTATTTGTCTGCATCATAAACCAAACTGTTCCCACGGCATAAAGCAAAACGGTCCCCACTGCCATGCTAAGCGGATATATCCATTTTTTATTGCTGTTTTTATCAATCAAAAATCCGATTGCCAATGCGCAGGGCAGATATCCGATTATATATCCTCCGGTCACACCTGCTACCTTTGCAAATCCACCTGTCCATCCGGCAAATACGGGGATACCGAACGCTCCCAGCAATATATATACAAATACAGCCATTACCGCCTGCTTCGGTTTCAGAACAGCTGCCGTCATGTATATCGCAAGCGTCGCAAGTGATATCGGAATAGGTCCGACCGGAATTGAAAAGGGCGACATCACACAAATCAAAGCCGCAAAAAGAGCTGTAAACACCATGTTCTTAGTTTTCATTATTGCCACTCCTTAATATTTTACATTTGACAGTATATCGCTCCTCCGAAGCATTGTCAACCGATTTATTTTGTAGGTCGACAATGCTTCCCTCAATTTCTGTTTATAGTTTCCCAATTGATTTATATATGATATAATAATCGCGCAACTACTATTGTCTTGACTGCAAAATAAAAGCCTTCCGCTGTTGCACAGCGCTCGGCAACTGAATAAATTTTCGGTGAAATAACAGATGAAACGACTTCAAAGTAAAATAAGAAAAGCCTGTGAAATGTATAACCTGATAGCGAGCGGCGACCGGATTGCATGCGGTGTTTCCGGCGGTAAGGATTCGCTTGCACTGCTGGTCGGGCTGTGCGAATACCGCCGATACGCAGACACCCATTTTGATCTCACCGCAATTTCCCTTGACCCATGCTTTAACAATAAGCAGGCAGATTATTCGAAAATAACTGCGCTCTGTGAAAATTACGGCATCGAGCATGTAATAAAACGAACCAATCTTGCCGAAATTATATTTGATTTGCGAAAAGAAAAAAATCCCTGTTCACTGTGTGCCAGAATGAGGCGCGGAGCACTGCATGACTTGTGCAAGGAGCATTTGTGCAATAAAATTGCTCTCGGTCATCACATGAACGACGCCGTTGAGACCTTTTACATGAATCTCTTTCAAGAGGGGCGAATAGCTGCTTTTTCTCCGATATCATATCTTTCGCGCAAGGAATTATATATGATACGCCCACTGATTCTCTGTGAGGAATCCGAAATTGCAAACGCCGTATCGCGAAGCGGGCTTCCTGTTTTAAAAAGTAACTGTCCTATGGACGGAGTCTCGGAGCGTCAGCGCACAAAGGAATTTGTATCGCAAAAAGAAAGAGAATATCCCGGTTTTTTAAATCGCACCTTTACCGCGATGCAAAGCGGAAACGTAAGCGGTCTCGGTGCTAATTAGGAAAATAACGGATGAAAATTTGGTAATCTATGAAACTCAAAAAGAACAAATACAAATTCAGCGCACCAGAAAAATATAAAACCGGAGAAGCTTTCGCCAATGTACCGACCTATCCCGCAGACATTGCACCTGAGCTTCTCGGAAAAAGCGGTTCCTCAATTGAAATTACCGCCGAGAAAGCGGATTGGATGCTGAAAACAGTTGAGCTGAGCCGTGCGGAAATCGACAGGGCTCTGTCCGCTTCACAAGGTGCAGGGAATCCTGTTTCAAGCAGTGAACGGATTCCGGCCGACAAGTGTTCGCCCGAGTCCTGCGCTCAGCCGTCGGTCGTCATCTCCGACACGGTGCCGAAAGCTTCTTTGCATAGCACAGAACCCGACAGCATGTCGGAAGCTTCACCTTCGATAACAACCGACAAGCTCGTGGAAATTTTGTCCGATGCAGACAAGCCCGATTGCATTGTGAAAGAAGAAATGCAAAACGAAGCGGCGGACATCAATCAATTGCAGCCATCCGGCAAATCCGAGAGCGCTTCCGAATCCGAAAATGCTTTGAATATTTTCAATTCACATGAGTCCGCTCAGCCTGCCACGACAAACACCTCTGTCTCAAGTACAGCATTATCTGCCATTTCCGAGGTGCATACCGAGACTGACGATTCGCCGCGCAGCTTTATTCGCCGCTTTTTTGCTCCGTCCAATGTCGCTTTTATAGTATTGGTTCTGCTGCTGATGGTTCCGATTTATCTCATAAACTACGCATTCGGAAATCTGTATTATATCAGCGAGGGCGGAAAAACCATCTCGATTTTATTTTCAAACGCCGATGAATACTCCGATATTTTTAACGAAGCAGGACTCGAGTTTAATCAAGCCGATTCGATAAGCGAAAGTCAGCTCGGCACAACCCGATATCTCACCGTCAGCCGCGCATACGACGTTACTGTGATTGCAGACGGCAGAACTCTGACTCACAAGGTTTACGGCAGTACAACAGCCGAAACGTTGGCTCAGCTCGGAATAACAGTCGGTGAGGACGATATTGTCGAGCCTGAACCGGACAAGGTTCTTGACGAAAACGAGACCATTACGGTCAAGCGAGTTCGATATGAGCAGCGGGAGGTCACCGAAGCCGTTGCGTGGCAGAAGGTCGTGAAGCCCTCCCCTCTCATTCGCGAGGGCAAAACTCAGATTATGAATGAGGGCGGTGGTCGAGACGGTCTTGCCTATCGCACCTATCAAGATAAATTCATTGACGGTGTGCTCACGCAAAGCACCGTAATAGAAGAGGATTATGAGGATTTCCCTTGGAATGTCGTGACGCTTGAGGGCAAAAATGACGCTCATATGAGTCCTATTGACGGGTCGGAATTCACCGATATCCAAATTGTTGACAATGCCCCTGCATCTTACGAGCGCGTACTGCAAAATGCCGTATGCACTGCCTACAGCTTTAAGCCCGGCACCTTCGGGGCAAGCGGGATGCATATGTTTCAGGGCTTTGTAGCGGTCAACACCAATGTCATCCCGTATGGTTCGCTTCTCTATATCACAAGCCCGACCGGCAAATTCACATATGGCTGGGCGATTGCCGCAGATGTAGGCGAGGCAATGATGGCGGGATATGTTGACATTGACCTGTTTTTCGAGACCTATACGGAGAGTGCGCTCTTCGGAAAACACAAAATGAATGTCTATGTTGTAAAACAGCTCAATCAGCCCGAGCTTGAGCAATATGCCGCACATCCGGGCATGTTTCGCTCACGCGTTCCGAGCTGAGGCTAAAGGAGGAAAAACAATGTCTGTTTATATTATCGCAGAGGCAGGAGTCAATCACAACGGTGACATTGCTCTTGCAAAAAAGCTGATTGATGCGGCGGCGAACTCAAACGCGGACGCAGTCAAATTTCAGACCTTTATTCCGGAAAAGGTGATTTCGGTTTTTGCAAAAAAAGCCGAGTACCAGCTCGCCAGCACAGGCGGCGGCGAGAGTCAGTTGGACATGGTGCGCAAGCTGTGGCTTTCCTACGACAGCTTTGCCGAGCTTGCGGAGTACTGTAAGCAAAAGAAAATACAATTTTTATCAACGCCATTTGACATACCGAGCCTTGAATTTCTTATGTCTCTCAATATGCCGCTTATCAAGGTTCCATCGGGAGAAATCACCAACCTGCCTCTTCTTTTGGCTGTTGCCAAAACCGAAAAACCGGTTATTGTCTCAACCGGAATGAGCGAGCTATGCGAGATTGCATTTGCGCGCGATACACTGCTGAAAAACGGCACTCCGAGTGTCAGTCTTCTTCATTGCAACACAGAATACCCCACACCGTTCGCAGACGCCAATCTGCGAGCCATGAACGCAATCCGGGCTCAATTTGGCGGTGCGGTCGGATACAGTGATCACACTCTCGGCATTGAGGCTCCCATTGCCGCTGTCGCACTCGGAGCCGAAATAATTGAAAAGCACTTTACGCTTGACCGACACATGGAGGGCCCCGACCACTCCTGTTCACTCGAGCCATGCGAACTCAAAGCCATGGTAAGCTCAATTCGCAATGTGGAGCTTGCACTGGGAAACGGTGAAAAACTGCCGTCCGAATCCGAATCCAAAAACAAGAGTATTGCGCGAAAGAGTATTGTTGCAGCGCGAAAAATAATGTCGGGAGAAATATTGAGCGCAGATATGCTCGACGTCAAGCGTCCCGGAGACGGTATTTCCCCGATACACTGGTTTGAGGTCATAGGAAAAACAGCCGTCCGTGATTTTTCGCCTGATGAAATGATTGAATTTTGAATCTCTGCCAATATTATTTGTGTCAATTGCTAAAACAGGGTGACGATATCCAATCTGCGGAAAAGTTTTCACTGTTTGAAATCTTTTCTGTCAGTCACCGAAAATTCGAGTGATGCGAGAGAGAAAATTCTAAAACAGTTTTCTCTGCCAAAAGCTGCATCCGGCTTTGAATATTATCAAAACCGCTTGCCAATTGACATCGGATTCTTGATTGTTACAGCGATTGTCAGCACAGCCTGCTTTTCAATATGACCCGGAGGTGAACACCATGCCGATGCCTACTTATCAAAAGAAAAAAAGTCCTCTTGTCATTGCAATGATTGTGCTCGTACTGCTGATTTTGGGTGCGGCAGCGGAGCTGGGCTTTGTCGGGTTCTGTAACCGCAATATTGACTCTGCGCTTTCTTCTGGCGGAGACACCGATGTCATGTGCAAGCTTAGCGGCGATGAGGTTTCCACCTGGGAGTTCGATAAAGTCGGTGCAGACCGATATTACGCGCTCGCCTATAACAGCTATTTCTATTATGAAAATCTCGGCGGAAAGTGGGCGCAGAATATCTCCGTCGCTATGTCACGGGATAACTCCGACGACACCGAAACCGTAATATACTATACTGCGGTGGTGGATGGCGCAAAAGGAGAATACATAGCTCCGCTTGTGCGTGCAGAGGACGGTCTTTATACCGCAAATCTCAATGCAGATGAGCTTTTTGCCATTCGAATTTATCCGACAGAAAAGGTTCGTACAACTGTTTCATTTGACGGAGCGACTCTTAACTACACTATACAGCGAGAGGAATTCAGTCCCGCTCGGGTTATACTTTGGGTATATATTCTGCTTTGCTTGTCACTTTTGTATATCTTTGTTCGACATAGGCTCACAAAAAAAGGACGCAAGCCCAATCTAATCATTTGCACCTACGTATTTCTGCAAACACTTGTTATGCTTGCGGCCTTTCAGGCTCCGCGCATGTTCACGGCGGTCGCAGGTCTTGGCAATATATTGATTTTCGCCTCGTTTGTGCTTTTTTCTCTTTTGTATATCTCAATATATTTTATTGTTTTCAGAATTCACAATGCCCCACTCAAGCTCGCCGCATGTGTACTGCTGTGTGGAACAATATTCAGCTTTGCAAGCGCGCCGATGCAGGCACCCGATGAATACTGGCACTATCTTCGCGCTTATACAATCTCGAGCGGAGACTTCACCTTTGACAACAGCGTTGAATATCCCGACGAGGTACTGCGGCTTGTCGACAGCTTTCCCGGAAACTTCTACAAGGAGGTTCAGCAAAAGGGCAGCGGAAGCGTTTTGCAGAGCATGACTGAGTTTGCGGAAACCAAGGACGAGCCTTATATCGGAAAGACCTATTCATCTCCTATTCAGGTAATTGTGCCATACATTCCGTCTGCTATGGGAATAGCTGCCGGACACCTGTTCGGCAGTGAGCTTGCCGCCTTTTATCTGGGGCGGCTCATGAATGTCTTAACACTTGCAGTATGTGCTTATTTTGCGTTAAAATGGGCAGAGCGTTACCGAGGCGCGATTATTGTGACTGCTCTGTTTCCTCTAACACTGTTTTTGTGCGCGTCATATTCCTATGATGCGATGTTTATCGCGTGTGTCATTCTTATGTTCGGTATCCTGTTTAAAAAGGACATTCACTTGTCGGATTTAGTGATACTGTGTGTTACCTTCGGCATGATTGTATCAGTAAAGCCGCTCTACTTTCCGCTTGCACTTCTCATTTTTGCTGTGCCGAGGGATAGCTTTAAGCTCGGAAAATATCCGCGCATTACTGCGCTTGGCGCTCTTGCTCTTGGCGGGGCACTGTTTTATTTCGCAACTCTTGCCTATGCGGGTGCGTTTGCGCGCGGCATTCCCCCTGTGGGCAGCCCCGACGGCGTCAACGTCGCCTCTCAGATAAACTATATACTCGGAAATCCGATTCGCTATGGATTGACGGCGGCGGTCGACGGATATATGAACTGTTTTTATCTCGATGAGCTTGGCTTGTTCGGATGGCTCGATGCAAATGCCGTACTCACAAGTCTTCTTTGCCCGATTGCGGTTGTGGTCGTATCACTGCTGTATTCCGAAACAACCGCAAAGCGAAAAAAATCCGACAAATGGATTTTCGCGGGTATTATTCTATTTATTTATGCACTTGTCGTCACGGGCTTTTACTGCACCTGGTCCACTCTCGGAAGCACTTCGATTCTCGGCGTTCAAGCGCGCTATTTCATTCCTGTTCTTCCCTGCATCGTCGGGGTTCTTTCCTCGTTATTCGGCAGACAGCTCAGGTTCGTCTCGTCTGATTCCTCAAAAACCGATTCCGACCGCGACTCGCTCGGCATTTATATATGCACCTGTCTTGGACTCGTTGCCGCATTTGAGCTTGCACTGTTATATTTTTTCACTTAAAAAAGGAGTTTCAATATGGATTTTGCTGTTTCATTTCTGGCGATTTTGGCAATTGCGGCGTTCTTTATCGTCCGCTTTAAGCTGAATGCGTCGGTTGCCCCATTTGCGTCGATAGCGCTCATAACGCTGTTCCTGTGCTATATGGGGACGCTCAACCTGCTTATGCCCGCAGTTTACATCATATTTGCTTTTGCTGTTTTTTCGCTTGTATACATATTTTGGGTCAAGCGAAAGGAGCTTTGCTCATCAGTCAAAGCAATTTTTACACCCGGAATGACCTTCTTTATTGTTGCCTCACTCGGTTTTCTGATTGCAGTCGGAATAAAAAATCCGTACTTTACCTTTTGGGACGAATTTTCATTTTGGGGAATTGCGGCGAAAACTCTGTTTGAGCACCAGCAGGTTTACACGCTGTTTACCAGTAGTATGATAAATATTTCATACCCGCCCGGACTTCCGATATTCAGCTTTTTTATGCAGTGCACAAGCACTGTGTTCCGCGAATGGCGTGTGTATCTTGCGTATGATATTTTGATTATGTCGGTAATGTCCATGCTGTTTGCGCGTGTAAAATGGAGAAATTACATCACTATTCCCGTGCTCAGCTTCACGGCAATCAGCTGCCTCTATCTGTTTTGGTATTCCTTTGAAGGACTTAAGCTTTATGTCACCTCTTATTCCGATGTGCCTGTCGGTGTAGTATTCGGCGGCGCACTTCTTGCGTATTTTGCAACAAGCGAGGAGCGAAATCTCTGGAACTATCTCGCGACTCTTCTCGGGCTTATGCTGCTTCCGATGATAAAGGATATAGGTCTTGCATTCGGGCTTGTAGCTGCTGTAATTATGTCCTTTGATATGATTGTGAGCAAAAACTACCCGACAAAAACAGTATTCAAATCAAATAGGGGAATTTTTAAGGCAATTTACCCTCTCATTCTATTTGTCGGTCTGATTTTAAGCTATCAAATCTGGACCCTTCATTTTGCGGCTGCAACCTCAATTTCACGCGTTTCGGTTCCGTATGAATTCGGGATAATTCAAATGCTGAGCGGACAGGACCCATATTTCAACGAGATATTCAAAAGAATGTGGGAAGCGCTGGGTCAGCGCCAGCTTTTGACTTTCGGCACAGTTTGGGAGATGATAATTGTATTTACCGTCATACCCATAATATTTTCTCTGTTCTGCAAGGAACGCAAAAACACGCTTCGCATAAGCGCGGTTTCTCTCATGCTATGCGGCGGATTCTTTATGTATTATCTATTCCAGACCTACGCCTATACCGCAATTTTTTCGCATTCCAATGAATATTCATTGACTTCATATGAGCGATATGTTTCGTCCTATCCTATCGGATGGATGCTTACCATTATCGGACTGAGCGTTTTTGCAATAAGTCTGTGGCGATTTAAAAAGCCAAGTTCAATGCTGCCGGGTGTATGCGTATGCGGGTTATTGATCTTTGCGCTTTTTCACTATTCACCTGTCAATTTTGACCAGTATGTCTTCACCAGTGACAAGGTATATCAAAGCCTGCTGCCATTGCGTGAGCTGATGGCGAACAGCGCGGCAAAATTCAACGGGGCATTTACGGAAAACGACAAAATTTATTATGTCTGCCAAAACTCGGATGGCGGCGAGTGGTTTTATTTCAACTATGAATTTCAGCCGGCCTTTACAGAAAAAACTCTGGACGGCGGGAATTTTATTCCTATCGGAGCGCGTCATGTCGGGCGCTATGACACCGAGGTGGATGCAAAAAGATTCACCGAATTTCTTCGCGAAAAAGAGATAGATTATGTCTTTATCCAAAAAGTTGACGACTACTTTACCGAGGAATTTTCGAGCATGTTCAGCGACAACATGATTGGCTTTTATGACGGAACCGCCAATATGTATAAGGTAACTGATGACGGCGTGAATTTGCTGCTTGTGCCGACCTATGGGACCAAGCAGGTGCAGGCGCTTCGTGATCAGTACGGCTATTGACAAAACATCTGTTTGCGGGTTCTCACGGTGTCTTCATAGGTTTATTTTCACATTAATTCAATTTTAAAAATCGCATCAAGCCCAATGCTTAAAAGCTGCAAGGTTGCAGCTGCAGCATACATAATTTTCAGCCGAAAGCAGCTATCATTCTGCTTTCGGCTTTTTTCTGTTTAATATTGCGTATAAGCCGTGCTGTTCACTCATAAACATATATCAACTAATATGTGTGAGGGGATAAGCCATATGGACAGCACTTGCGAGCGTGCAGTTGTACTTGCGCGATACATCGTTGAGACAGGAGATACCGTCCGCGGTGCGGCAAAGGAATTTGGGGTCAGCAAATCGACCGTGCACAGTGACGTATCAAAGCGCCTGCGCAGACTTAATCCAATACTCTGGCGCGAATGCGCAAAGATATTGCAGATAAACAAGCAGGAGCGTCACCTGCGAGGAGGAATGGCAACTAAGAATAAATATGCCTTGCAAAAAAAAACTGATGATGTATAAATCAAAAGAACGGCAATATTCTTTTCTTTCATTATATGGCATCCTAAAAGGCGCAAGAACAATTTAATTGATTGATTTTCAACCGTCAATTGCGCAAAAAGTAATTTTTGCACATTTCTGTTTACCAAAAAATAGTATTTAATGGTGCCGTTGGCTCAATACTTAGCAGTACCTCTAATTTAAATGGACACATTGCGCTCAATCTTCATTAGGTTGAATTTATAAATATTTTACTCTTCGAAATACAACCTCAATAAAATGAAACACATCATTGTTTATTATGTCCAAAGAAATACATAGCATTGCAATATTCTTACAAATTTAACATTATTAGTCATAATTATCATAATTTCAGTTGACAATACAATAATTTTTAGCTATGCTCTTGGTATATTAATAAAACCGAGTTTTATTTTGGAGGTGGTAAGTTGTCTGACAGTACTAACGATTACACCATCAGCAGCGTCCAACGTGCGCTGAAAATATTAAAGCTGTTCGTCCCATCCAATGATGGTTTAACTCTTATGGACATCAGCAACCAATCAGGTGTACATAAAAGCACTGCATTGCGAATGGTTTCTACATTAAAAGATGCCGGCTTCCTAAAGCAATCACCCGAAAGCAAAAAATATCGTTTGGGTGTCGCTGCCATGCAAGTGGGTCTTTCATCCCTCGATTCACTGAGTCTACCAAAAGTTTCTGAGCCTATTCTCCGCGAACTTGCAGATAAAACAGGATTTGCTGTACATCTGGGAATATTTGAAAGTGGAAATGTCATCGTTTTAGCAAAGGTATTTCCGGTAGATAAAGCCTGCAGCATACGTCTCGCATCTAAAATCGGTGGCATTTTGCCAACCTATTGTACCGGCATAGGATTATTATTTCTTGCGCATGAATCGCCTGAATTTGTTCATGATTATCTTTCAAAATGCAACCTAATAAGCTATACAAGTACTACTGAAACTGATATTGATAAGATAATAAAACGTATTGATGCCATTCGTGAGAAAGATTTTACCATTAATAATGGAGAACATGATGAGAGCGTAGTAAGTATTTGCTATCCAATTTATGATCATACTCAGCACATGGTTGCAGGTATTAGCGTTGGCGGAATTCGAGAAGTTGTTTCTCGCTGTGACTTCGATTTGCTTAAAGAAAGAACGCAACGCGCTGCATTGGATATTTCTTTGGAGTTGGGATACTATACTTAAAAAACACAAATCTTGCGTAGATGCGCAAGATTGTATTTTTGCTTAGTGAATGAAACCGAGTTTCGACTATCGAAACTTACAGCTAAAAATCCATTGCCAAAAAAAATTATAAATAAAAGGAATTGTGCTATGAAAAAATTTAAAGTAGTTTTTACCGACTACACCTACCAAAATCTTGATATCGAGAGAGAAATTTTGAATCATCCCGATATACAGCTTTTTGATTATCAATTTCGCTCGGAAGATGACGTTATTTCTGTTGCTTCTGATTGTGACATTTTAGTGGTACAGTATTCTTCTATTACTCGTAAAGTAATTAACAGTCTTACGAATTGCAAAATGATTATACGCTATGCCATAGGTGTTGACAACATTGACCTCGAAGCGGCGACTGAAAAAGGAATTTATGTGGCAAATGTACCGGATTATGGAATAGATGAGGTTTCTACACATGCCGTAGCTCTGTTACTTGCTGCTATCCGTAAATTACCTCAAACAATACATGATGTTCATAATAGCAAATGGGACTATTCTTTGGTAAAGCCTTTGCATCGAACAAAAGGTACCACCCTTGGGTTGATTGGTTTAGGTCGCATACCCTGCGCAGTTGCAAAAAAAATGGGCGGATTTGATTTGAACATTATAGCCTATGACCCTTATGCAAACAAGTTGGCCGCTGATGCCGCAGGTGTAAAATTGGTAGACTTTGATTATCTCATCCGCACCAGTGATTATATCTCTATCCATTGCCCTCTAACCAATGAAACTCATGGAATGTTCAATAAAAATGTATTCAACAAGATGAAACCTACTGCTATTTTGGTAAATACTGCCCGGGGCGCCGTGGTAAATGAAGCAGATCTCGCCGAAGCTTGTGCTACCGGAAAAATAAGTGCAGCTGCAGTGGACGTTACGGAAAAAGAACCGATTTCCTGTGATAGTCCCCTTCTGAATCTCGATAATGTAATTATCACTCCTCATTTAGCGTGGTATACCGAGGAATCTATCGATACACTTAAAACCAAGTTGGCAGAAGAAATTCTGCGTGTCATTCGTGGAGAGTCTCCTGTTAATCTCGTAAATAAAGCTGTAGTGGGTGGGATATAATGTTTGCAATTATTGACTGTGGAACTACTAATACTCGTGTATACATATTGGATGGAAATAATAAAATTATTGCCCAGGGATCAAGAAAAGTTGGGGTGCGCAACACTTCAATGACAGGATCTAAAGATGCTCTGCGCGCAGGTGTTTGTGAAGCAATTGTGGAAGCAGTCGAAAATGCAAAAATCTCTCTGAAAGACTTAGAGTTTGCTATTGCTTCCGGCATGATAACTTCTGAAATCGGACTGATAGAAATACCTCATTTAGTAGCACCTGTTGGGCTGGACGAGCTTGCTAAAGGCATTGAATCAGTTCCGGGCGGCAAGATACTTCCTATTGATCTCCCCATTCTATTTATTCGTGGTATCCGCAACAATTATGGAGATAATGCAACGTTGCGTGACATTCGCAATGTTGATTTCATGAGAGGTGAGGAGACGCAGGTAATTGGTATACTTGAAGATCTTGCAATTACCGAGTCCGTTAATATTATCGTATTAAGCAGTCACACCAAAATAATTCACGCTGACAACAACGGTAAAATTGTGGCAAGCCTCACCACCATCAGTGGACAGTTATATGAAGCTATTCTTAAGGAAACCATGATAGGCAAAAGCCTTATTGAGAACAACGTCGAGCAAAGTGGCGGTTATAGCTTTGAAGAAGTCGTCGCTATTGCTACCGAGGTCGTAAACGAAGTTGGGCTTGATAGATGTATGATGATTCCGCGCTTTATGCAAGTGCTTTTAAACACCGATTATAACGAGCGAAATCTATTTCTAAATACCGGTATAGCTGTCGATGATATGAAAATTATATCGGAATTCGAACGGCAGGGACATACTGCAAAAACCTTTGTTTTATTTGGACATGAATCCCGCTGCAAGCTCTACTCCTATTTGTTGAAACAAAAGTATGGTTCTGAAATTAAAGTAATAAGCGTTTCAGATAAAGAAAAACTTAGTGAGCTAACTGTACACGGGGCTGTTTCAATCGTGAACCGTCATCGCGAATTGCAAAAAAATCTGCATTAATACTTATCAGTGTTTTAAAAATTTATTATATATGGAGGATTTGGATATGTTTATGATGAAGGGTGTTATTCCACCGGTAATTACTCCGTTTTTCGAGAATGGAGAAGTAGATTACGACGGTGTGAAAAAGCTGACTGCATACCTCAAAAACGAAGTTGATGGTATGTTTATAACAGGATCTTATGGCAGCGGCGCATTGCTTTCAATGGAGGAGCGCAAAAAGATCACCGAAGTTACTATTAAAGAAGCGGGGCTTAAAATACCGATAGTCGTTCATGTCGGTACCGCTGATAGTAAAAGTGCTGCAGAGCTCGCACGACATGCCATGGAAAGTGGTGCAGCGGCCGTTTCAGCTGTTGGTCCATACTATTATAAGCACAACCCTGACAGTATCTGTGCTTTTTACGACCAAATATTAAAGGCAACCGGAGGCGATTTTCCCGTTTATGTATACAACAATCCCGGATTTCAAGGTTATTTAATGGATTTGAAATTGTTGCAGCGGCTCAAAAAATTAGGCGTACATGGAATTAAGGATGCTACGTTTGACATTATGGCACATGCTAACTACATGCGCACGCTTAAAGATGATAATTTTGATATTGCGCTGGGCACCGAAGCAATGTGGCTTTCTGCCTGTGTACTTGGATGTGAGGCATTTATACCGGGGCTTGGCAATGCACTTCCTGAAATTTGCCGTCAAATGTACAAAGAAGGAATGAACAGAGAGTATGATAAGTTGCGTGAGACACAATTCAAAGTGAATGAAATTCGTGATATTATGTATCTTGCAAAATCAACTCAAATGGCAATCTATGCGATGCTTGAAATCAGAGGAATCCTTAAAGCCTATCCCCGTTCTCCGTTTTTACCTGCAACAGATGATGAAAAAGCTGCCATTAAGACGCGCTTAAAACAGCTTGATGTTTTGTAACCGGCCGCGATGTGCACTGTATAAATACCCTGCACTTAAAATAATTCATCGTGGAAAAAAGGCAGATCTATGTCTGTCCACAAAAAGAAAAGAGGTAAGTTTATGAAGAAAGCAACCAAGTTTCTCGCATTGCTCCTTACACTTGTCATGGTTAGCAACTTATGTGTGGGTTGCTCTGCTCCTGGCAATGACTCGGACTCCACTCCGCCTGCAAACGAAGAAATTCTAATAGGCGTCTCTGCTGCTATTACCGGTTCCGCTCCACTGGATGGTGAACGATCCATGCAAGGCATCAATATGGCTGTTGAGGAAATCAATGCCGCCGGAGGCGTACTTGGCAAATCCTTGAAGATTATTGCAGAGGATGATCAAAACACTGCTAATATCGCGGTAAACGTAGTAAATAAACTGGTGAGTAACGAGGATATTGTAGCAATTCTCGGCCCCCACCGCAGTGCAAATGCCATGGCAACTGAGCAGATAATGGCAACCGCAAAAATTCCATTTTTAACAGGTGCATCGTCTCCTAACCTTGTTACAAAGGTAGATAATTCTTATTTCTTTCGCATCCGCGGCTCCGATTCGTTCGTTGGTCAAATCATAGCGAAATTCGCGCTCGAAGAATTGAAAGCTGCAAAAGTAGGCGTCATCTTCAATAATGATGACTATGGCACAGGCGGCAGAGATGTCGTTGTCAAATATCTTGCTGATAAAGGCGTTACTCCTGTAATTGTAGAGGGACACAACACCGATGACAAAGACATGTCCGGCGCCATTACCAAATGCAAAGATGCCGGCGTAGACTGTTTGATTGTTTACACTCATGATCCTGAAGCCGCAATACTTGCCCGCCAGATGAATGAGCTTGGGCTGGATGTCCCCGTTGTCGGGCCTGTAACGTTCACACTTCCTACTTTCCTAAGCCTGGTAACCGCAGAGGAAACTAAGGGCTTTTACAGCGTGGCTGATTTTGTTTCCGGAAACCCGGACCCTGCCGCTTCAACATTCCAAAAAAACTTCAATACCAAATATTCTGTTGACCCTGACTTGTTTGCAGCCGCATATTATACCGGAGTTTACATTTTGGCAGATGCAATCGAACGTGCCGGTGCTGTCGATCGAGAAAAAGTTCAGCAGGCACTGCTCGAAACCAAAGATTTGCCGAGTATTTACGGTAATCTATACTCAAATGAGAATGGTGAGCTTGTGCACAGTGCTGTTGTTGCCGAAATCGTAGACAATAAGCCCGTATATTCCACCACAGTCTACGAGTAAAAGATTTAGTAATCAGCTACTTAAAAAAGCAAGTGCAGAACTATGCGGTGGGTAACTGGACGGCTGCCCACCGCAAGCTTTTCTTCATTTAGATAAACACGCAATATCTTCCATAAAAAAGCATTTTTATGGATTGCAATGCTTTTCCGCATATTTTCTTGAAAGGAATAAACCATTATGACGTCTTTTCTACAGTTGTTAGTCGGCGGTGTTGGTATGGGCTGTATCTATTGTCTGGTTGCGATAGAATACACTTTAATTTGGAACGCAAGCGGACTTGTGAACTTCGGACACGACAAGTTCATTATGCTTGGAGCATATATATTTGCGGGAACTATGGTTTTAAAATTAAATCTGCCCATTGTGCTCGCCATCGTAATGGCACTTGCGGCAATGGCACTGTTTGGTAGTTTCGCTGCGGTGGGCATCTTCAATCCGCTGAGCCGATTAAACTCAAATATTTATGCAGTTATGGGAACTATTATGTTAGCAAAAATCCTGGGTGAAACCGGACGCATTGTATGGGGTCCGGCGCCTTTTAGCCTTCCGAGTTTCATTAAAGGCTCGTATCATATAGGTGAAGTGGCTATTTCCCGCGTATCAATTATTACAATTATTACCACCGTAGTAATTCTTGTGCTTATTGAATTAATGTTTAAGCGCACAAACATAGGCAAAGCAATGCGTTGTGTGGCGCAAGATAAGACTGCAGCTTCGCTTATGGGTATAAACGTAAATCTTAATATAATGCTTACCATTGCCCTTAGCTCAATTATTTGCTGCATTGTCGGAATCCTTATCATTCCGGTATTCAATGTAAGCCTGAGTATGGCAACAATGATAGGATTAAAAGGATTTTCCGCAGGTGTCGTCGGCGGATTTGGTTCCATACCGGGCGCAATTGTTGGCGGTTTGTTAATCGGAATTGTAGAAAGCCTGTATTCGGGAGTTGGTCCCACGGTTTACCGAGATGTAGTGGCCTTTGTATTGCTCATAGGATTTTTATTGGTAAAACCAACGGGAATTATGAACAAGAGGGCAGTCAAATGACGCAGGAAAAGAGGGAGATACAAATGAAAAAAAAATCTCGCGTTGTTCTTTTTGCTATATGTGCTGCTGCGCTTATAGCGTTACCCCTTGTTTTTACAAATTCATATCATGTCATTTTATTTGATCAAACCTTAATAAGCATTATTGTGCTTATTGGACTGAACTTTATCACTGGCTTAATGGGTCAAATGAATCTGGGCACCGCAGGCATAATGGCAATGGGGGCGTATACATCGGCATTACTGTGTACAAAGGCAAATATGTCACCGTGGATAGCTCTTGTGTTCGTTATTTTGATGGGTTGCCTGTTGGGTGTGGGACTCGGATATCCCAGCCTTCGAATTAAAGGTATATATTTAGCACTTACTACTTTAGGGTTTAGTGAAATTATAAGAATTGTCATTAATAATTTAGTAAATCTTACCGGTGGGCCTACCGGTGTTCGTAGCATTCCGGGCTTCAATTTGTTTGGGTTTGCCATCAAAGGGCCGCGTCCATTTTATTACTTATTGTTAGGTATGACTGCTTTATTGCTTGCTATCGCATTGCGCATTATCAACTCAAAATGGGGCAGAGCAATAAAAGCAATAAAGGATAATGATCTTGCGATGGAAGCTTGCGGCGTAAAGCTTGCCAACATTAAGGTATTTGCTTTTACACTATGCTGCATTTACGGTTGTATCGGCGGTGCTATGTACGGTCATCTTATCGGCTATATTTCACCCACTGATTTTAGCATCGATACCACTATTCGTTATCTTATGATGCTAATGATCGGCGGCATCGGTTCAACCGGCGGAAATATACTTGGCGCGATTATTGTAAATATGTTACCTGAAATGCTGCGATTTTTGGATAGCTATTACTGGATTATTTTCAGTATTATCATTTTAATATTCTCTGTTGTTTTGCCAAATGGGCTAATATCATTGGCGAAGTCCGGCTGGAAAAAGCTCGCTTCAGCAATTAAAAAGGGAGGTGAGCATTAATGGCTGATATACTTAAAATTGAAGGACTCACCAAAAAATTCGGCGGTCTTACCGCTGTTAATAATTTTGATATGGGCATAACCGATAATAAGATACACGCTCTTATCGGTCCTAATGGCTCCGGCAAAACTACAACTATTAATATGATTAGCGGTGTACTTACATCTGATAGCGGTAAACTAATTTACAACGGCGAAGATATTAATGGCAAAACGACTGACGAGATTGCTCGTATGGGGATTGTTCGCACCTTCCAAAACATCAAGCTGTTTAACTCACTTTCAGTGTTGGAAAACACAATGGTTGGCGGGCATTCATTTACAAATATGAGTATGATTAAAAGTTTGCTCAACGGCCGAAGACACGAGGAACAGCTGCTTGAGGAACGCGCTGATGAAGCGCTGAATTATGTTGGTCTGTACAACGTGAGAAAAGAAAATGTCAGTAATTTACCATATGGTCAGCAGAAAATGTTAGAGCTTGCACGCGCAATGATGTGCAGTCCAAAGCTGCTCTTACTGGATGAACCCGCTGCCGGATTAAATCCAACCGAGCGTATGGTGCTCATGCACATGCTTGAAAAAATTTTTGCAGGCGGTGTTAAGCTGTTTTTGGTGGAACACAATATGGATGTTGTAATGAATCTGTGCCACTGCATAACAGTACTGTCCTTCGGAGTAAAAATCGCCGAGGGCACTCCGAGTGAAATTCAGGACGATGCAAATGTAATCAAAGCGTATCTCGGGTCGAGATACAAAAAAGTATAGGGGG